>NZ_CP026031.1:655416-1310833 GCF_003726095.1 Niallia circulans | reverse complement strand
CTTTTAGCTAAGTACTTTTATTCCTTTATGAATAGAGACAAAAATCCAGCTATAAAAAAAGATTCAACATTAACTGCTTCATTTTTAAGAGAAAATGGTTTTTAATCATAAATTTATTAAACGAAAGGAAGAAAACGATGTTTGATTCCATAGAAGATGCATTAAACGATTTAAAAAATGGCAAAGTGGTAATTGTTTGCGATGACGAAGATCGTGAAAATGAAGGAGATTTTATCGGCTTGGCAGATCACGTTACACCAGAAATGATCAATTTCATGGCAAAAGAGGGTCGCGGTCTAATCTGTGTCCCTATTCAACAAAATTTAGCAGAAAAACTACACCTTCCTGCAATGGTTACTAATAGTACAGATCCGAGAAGCACTGCATTTACAATTAGTATCGACCATAAAGAGACAACAACAGGGATTAGTGCATATGAACGAGCTTTTACTATAAGCAAAATGGTTGATTCAGACGCTAAAGCCGATGACTTTACAAGACCTGGTCACATCTTTCCTCTCATTGCAAAGGATGGCGGTGTGCTAAATCGCAATGGACATACTGAAGCTGCTGTTGACTTAGCGATACTAGCTGGTGCTAATCCAGTTGGAGTGATCGTGGAAGTATTAAAGGAAGATGGAACAATGGCAAGAGTGGATGATTTAAAGCAAATCGCTGAAGAATTTGCTTTGAAAATGATTACGATTCAAGATTTAATTCAATACCGACAAAATTTATTACAAAAGGTGGAATAAAGAATGAAACAAGTATTTGAAGGAAATTTAATTGGGACTGATTTAAAAATCGGGATTGTTGTATCCCGTTTTAATGAATTTATTACAACAAGGCTTTTATCTGGAGCAGAAGATGCATTAAACCGACATGGAGTAAACGAGGATAATATTTCTGTTATGTGGGTGCCTGGTGTATATGAAATTCCCTTAGCAGCCAAAAAAATGGCCGCGTCTGGTAATTATGATGCTATTATTACATTAGGTACTGTTATTCGGGGTGCAACACCTCATTTTGACTACGTAAGCAATGAAGTAGCAAAAGGCGTAGCAAACGTTTCGTTAAGTACAGAAATACCTGTTATCTTTGGAGTTCTTACAACAGAAAACATCGAGCAAGCAATTGAACGAGCAGGTACAAAAGCTGGAAATAAAGGCTGGGAAGCTGCCGTTAATGCCATTGAAATGGGAAATTTATATAACCAATTAACACAAGCTTAAAACACCAAAAAACCTATAAACGAGGCTCTCTCGTTTATAGGTTTTTTTAGAAAAGTTATAACTACAAATAAGGAAGCAGCATCCCGCCCAATGCACCCGTTATAACAACAATCCATGGCGACAGTTTCCAATAGACTAACATCGAAAATAAAATGGCTGCAAAAGCAAAATCACTCGCATCTGAGATACTGCTTGTCCAAATAGGCTGGTAAAAAGATGAGACTAGAATACCAACAACCGCAGCATTTACACCCATTAAGACTCCTTGGATTTTTGGATTTTTTCTGACAAAATTCCAGAATGGCAGTGTTCCCACAATTAATAAAAAAGCTGGCAGAAAGATGGCGAATGTCGCGAGTAGTCCCCCACCCCATCCATTTAAGACGGTTCCAATATAGGCAGCAAAGGTAAACAAAGGACCAGGAACTGCCTGGGTTGCACCATATCCAGCTAGGAATGATGCTTCACTCAACCATCCACCTGGGACAAATTCGCGCTCTAAAAGTGGCAATACTACATGTCCTCCTCCAAACACTAAAGACCCAGAACGATAAAAACTATCAAACATAGCAATCCATTGGTATGAAAATACCTCGCGAATTATCGGTAAAAGAAACAGAAGGGAAAAAAATAAGACTAAAGAAACACTTGCTACTTGTTTTGAAATTGGAAAAGAAATATCCACCTGATTTTGTTGTCTCACTTGCTGCTTATAAAGAAAATAACCAATGATAGCTGATAAAATAATTACTCCTACCTGGGAAAAGACACTTTGCCATAAAAGTGTGAGTATTAATGCAAAAAGTGCAATGGTCTTCCTTTTTAGGTCTGGTGTTAAGTTCTTTGCCATACCAAATATCGCATGGGCAACAATGGCTGTCGCAACTATTTTTAGACCGTGTATCCAACCCGCATTCCCTATGTCTAAGAAATCTATCATCCTAGCAAAGATTATTAGAGCAATAACAGAAGGAAATGTAAATCCTAAAAAAGAAATAATCCCACCGAGGAGTCCTCCCCGTAAAATTCCTATCCCTATCCCAACCTGACTGCTTGCTGGACCAGGCAAGAATTGACAAAGGGCAACTAAATCAGCATAGCTTTTCTCATCCAGCCATTTCCTTCGACTTACGTACTCATCGTAAAAATAGCCTAAATGTGCAACGGGGCCACCAAATGATGTCAATCCTAGCTTTGTGGAAATAAGGAAAATTTCTAAAAAATTTGTCCTATTCTTCAATTGTTGTCCTTTTTTCAATGACAAACCTCCAAAATAATTAGTAATCTTTATCATAATGGACAATGCCTATTTAACCAAGTATAGGAAAGGGAAATTTACATAAAATTTAGAAAAGCATTAAATGATTAAAAGAATATTCCTTTATCACTTAATGCTTTAAGTTAACATAATCATATTATTGCAAATCCTCAATAGCCTTACTAACTGCAATTGTCAATTCTTCTGCGATTTCTTCTAGCTTGGGCTCCATAAGATTATTTGTTATAGTAGGAAAAGTACCAGTTGAATTAATTTCTAAATAGCCTGTCATTTTCGTATAATTAGCATCCTTTACCTCTACCATAAAATAGCCATTTCCTTTAAAATGATCATTAATTCCTTCTAAGTCAAAGGTAACCTTTGTAGGTTCTTTCCACTCTAATATCGTTACCTTCATTTCTATTTTTTTCTTAAAAAGCCCCATATCAATTTTAAATTCCCAAGTTGATACTGTGTCGTTGATGATTTCATGGTTCACATATCCTGGCACTAATGGTGCCCAGTTGTTCATAGAGCGAACAAAATCCCAAACCTTTTTTGCATTTGCATGGACGATAATTGAATGCTTTTTACTTGGCATCAAAACACTTCCCTTATCTTTCATTGACAAACTAATCTTACTTTTATCGTCATTCTTTTTCTGTTCTAGCAAATAAAAGAGATTGCTTTTTAACATACATCATGGATATATATATGCTGTCAAATGTCCGATTATGAATAAGAAAGTCATTTAGTTTACATAATAAAGTTATGATAAACTTATATGTATTCTGAAATTTCCAAGTCCATTGCTTGCTCTTTTTGTAAATCAGATACATGCGTATATTTCTGTGTTGTATTTAAATTAGTATGACCGAGTAGCTCTTGTACTGTTCGGATATCTCGTCCTTCTCTAACTAAATGTGTCGCAAAACTATGTCGTAATTTATGACTAGAAATCCCTTTTTCCTTCCATTTTAGCTCCGGATATTCTTTTCGCATTTGATCAATGATCCGCTCCGTTATTTCTTGAATACGTCTTCTAGATATTCGCTTCCCTCTCCTTGAAATAAAGAGTGCATCTTCCTGTCCTTTCATGGGGAAAATCCTGTTTTCTTCTATATATAATTGTAATTCTTCCATCAACTTTTTCGGTAACGGAATATAACGAGTTTTATTTCCCTTTCCCAGTACGTGAATCCCCCTGTTTTGATTAATGGACGACAGATTAAGAGAGTGTATTTCCATTACCCGTAATCCTGCAAATGCCATGAGTCCAAGGATGACTTTGTTCCGTCTTTGATGCTGCTTTTGGGATACCTTGCCAATCATCTCAAAAAAAGATTTTAATTCGTCTTTTTCCAAATAACTTGGTAGTTTTCCTTTTTGTTCTTTCGCGCTCTCCAAATCAATAGCGGGATTTTTTAGGACAAGCTCATAATCCACTAAACATTTATAAAAGGATCGAATGGCTGTCAATCTTCTATTTCTCGAACTAGCAGAATTTGCGCGCTTAGTTTTTAGTTCGTTCATAAAAAGGGTAACCTGTAATTTTTTTACTGAATTTAAGTCCATATATACTTCTTTTTTTCGTGTAATAAATTCGAGGAATAAATAGATGTCCCGTAAATAATTATCGATCGTAAATATACTGTAGTCCTTATTATCCATTTCTGTTCGAAAGAGCGTTAACTCTTCTTCATACCAAGAAAATAATGTTTCTTTTGTGATCATATGTATTGCCACCTAATCTATATAGTAATAATTCTAGTATACAATAATTCTTAAAAAACCGCACATAAGAGATATTATGCGCGGTAATGATGAGAAATTAATTAGAAGAGATTTAAAACTTTAATGACAGGTATACATTTAGATAGCGGAGTGGCAAATAAAAAAAGAACAGTACCTTTAAATGTACATGTTCTTTCTTTTCACTATATTTAAAATTCTCGCTTACTATAAAAGCTCAGTGAGATAAAATAGGATACTAGAAGAAGAAGAAGAAGTGGAATTATCAGGATTAATCCCAGTTCTGCTTTTGATAATGTCGATAAACGAATCATCGTTTCTTGGATAAATTGATTATCTAGTTTTGCAAAATACTTCATTATACCAGTTGTTCCAAACACTATTACGAAAAGAAGAATAAAGTTAGCCATTTTGGCTTTTAAATAGCCAAATTTAAAAATCATAGGTAAAGAAATAGAAAAACATATTGTTACCATTATTGCTCCCCCTATGAGAATGATATAACTAAAAGGAACATCCAACGGAATGTGAAATAGTTTCACAAGAACATGGATCAGATAAAAGCCAATTGCTGCAAAAGCTGCATAAACATAGATGGACACATATTTTGATAATACTATGGTAGATAGTTTTATCGGAAGACTAATAAGAACTTTATCACTGTTATTTTTATCTTCTAATGCACTTGCTCCCAGAAGGAGTTGATAAGTAATTGCTAGTATTCCAACCATTAGTCCAACTTCTCCAAGACTGGAAAGAGAAACAGAGAAGAAACAAATTAACAATAGTGATAAGGCTATTGATCTTTTTTGGATAAGAATGTCTTTTTTAATTAGATGATACATGACCACCACTCCTTCTTGTGTAAAACACCATAATATCTTCTAAAGTTGGCTTTTCATAGAAATAAGAATTTCCAAATTGCTTTCTTACCTCTTCTTTGTTTTTACATAATGCTTCAAAACCAAAATCATTACTCTTTAAACCGATTAAATTTTTATCATTGATAATCTGTGTGCTATCTTTGCCTTTAACCATAGTATATTCTTCTAACAGCTCATCCTTCGTTTTATTTAAAATGATTTGTCCATTATTAATTAAAGTAATATAATCGGCTATCTTATCTAAATCTGAGGTTATATGAGTCGAAAAAAAGATTGCCTTATTTTCGTCTTGTATTAATGTTTGCAGTACATCTAGCAATTCAGTCCGAACCAGTGGATCTAAACCAGAAGTTGGTTCATCCATAATCAAGAGTTCAGCTTGATGAGAAAGAGCGATAGCTAATGAGAATTTCATTTTCATCCCTTTTGACAGCTCGTTGATTTTTTTATCCATTGGTAGAGAAAAATCCTTAACATATTTAAGGAATGTGCTTTCTTCCCATTGTGAATAAAATGGGCGGATGATGTTCTTCATTTCTTTTATTGTTAACTCTTCATAAAAGTGATTATCATCATAAACAAAGCCAATTCTCTCTTTAATTTTCATACTATGCTTTTCATTATCTAATCCAAAGACTTTAATCATGCCGCTATCTTTTTTGATTAAATTCATAATTAGTTTGATTGTTGTGCTTTTTCCAGCTCCATTTGGACCAATAAAGCCCATTATAAATCCTTTTTTTAAGGTAATATTAATCTTGTCTAAAGAAAAACCTTGTCGGCTCTTCGATACATTGATAAGTTCTAATGTGTTTTCCACTGTGCTCATCCTTTATAAATAATTTTTAATATTTCTTGTAATTCTTCTAATGTTAACCCGATTAGCTTAGCTGTACTGCTGGCTTCTGTTAAATGTTCCTCGATTGTTGTCAATTTGTTTTCACGAAGTATTTCTTTGTTTATTGCTGCAACATATGAGCCCTTTCCAGCGACTGTAACAATAAAACCGTCTTTTTCAAGTTCATCATAGGCTCTTTTAGTTGTAATAACGCTAATTTTAAGTTCTTTTGCAAGACTTCTAATAGAAGGAAGAGATTGTGTTTCTTTTAGTTCACCTGCTACTATTTGCTCTTTTATTTGCTTTACTATTTGCAAATAAATAGGCTCCTCTGAGGAATTGGAGATAAAAATATTCATTAGAAACACCTTTCAACTGTTATATCTGTATATAGTCAGTATATACAGATATAACAGTTGTGTCAACCCTCATAATTAGACAAGTTTTTAATTCATCATAATAATATTATGTAAACAAACAGTTTCTTCTATTTTTATCATTAGTATCTAAAATAATATACAAAACATGCAGGAAGAACTAAATGGGGAAAAAATAAATTCACGCATGAATCAATTTAAACAATTAGACCAAAGTCGCGAGTCTCTTATTGAAGAGGCAATTATACTTTGCAAAACTGGAGAGACACAAATAAATGAAGTTACAGAGCGAATAAACGAATTGGCAAGACATGGTGTCATTCAATTAGAGAAAATGTTACATAAGCAATGGTATGTGAATTTGTAAATCGTTCTAAATAAAAAAACAGTTCTGGACGTGAGCTCCTATCCAAGACTGTTTTTTTATTAATTAATAATTTTCCATAACAGGATAAAATCGAAAAACAGCTTTCCCGACAACAGCATCCTCTGATATACAACCAAGCTGTCTACTATCCATACTATTTTGCCTATTATCCCCTAATACAAATAGATGCCCCTTAGGTACTGTAACTTTAAGATTTTCCGTCAATCTCTGATTAGGAAGTAAATGCTTCTTTTTCTCTTGAAGATATGGTTCGTCATATTTTTCGCCATTAATATAAAGTGTATCATCATAAATTTCAATCGTATCATCAGGTAAGCCGATTACTCTTTTTATATAATCTTCTTTTTCTATTGGTGAATGAAAGACGATGGTATCAAAATGCTTGATTTGGCCAACTTTAGAGACAATCACTCTATCTTGATTTTCATATGTTGGCTGCATGGATTGTCCTATTACCTTAACAGGGGCAAAAATAAAGTTACGGCAAATAAACACAAATAGTAATGCGCAAATAAGTGCAATAATCCACGACTTTAGCTCTCTTTGAAAAGCTGATTTCTTATTAATATTGCTTCCCTCTTTTCTCTTTAAAAATTAGTTGGTTCTATTTAGATCACCATTTTATACATTAAAATATCATCTATATATTCATTTTCTGACAGTTTGATTTCTTTTATTTTACGACCTTCTTCTATAAATCCCATACAAGTATATAAAGAAATAGCCCTAGTATTTGTTGAGAAAACACCTAAGCTAACTTTTTCAATCAGCGGGTTTTCTTTGGCCCATGCTAGTAGTGCTTTTATAAGTAATTTTCCTATTCCTTTACTTCTATGCTTTTTACTTATCATCATCCCAAGTGATCCTGTGTGATTAAGTCTTTGTCTATTTTTTGTTTGAAAGACAATAAAGCCAATTACTTTATTGGTTTCTTCCGCAATTAGGATAGTTTCTCTCTCATTATGATGCAAAATTTTAGCGACCCATGCCTGTTGATCTTCCAGTGTTTGATTAAACTCTTCGATAGTAGTTATCAGATAATCTTCTTCGGCAATCACAGATTGCTGAATAGCAAAAATTGCTTCTGCATCTTCTAGTTTCGCATGGCGGATAAGATATTGATCAGCTGATTTCAATTTCTTTAGCCACTCCTTAATAAATATGAATGTGATGATATTAATAGATTAAACTCCCACTGGAGGAATTTAATTCCATTATAGCATAGCCACGATAAAATTACTCTGACCTGTTTTTCTTTTTTCTATATATAATCCAAGCTATTACAATAACTACAACAGGAATTAAAATTGGTGATAATCCAACAATCATCACGATGACACTTGAAAGGAAGGAAATTAACCCGTTAATCGTGCTCACGAATTGACTTTTTGCTTTTTCCCATGTATTTAAAGACTCTTTATCTTGAATAGAACCCACTTTTACTAACTCTTCTTCCAGTTGGATCGTGACAGTCGAATAGTCTACGTTATTTTTTAAGTATTTCATTCTACCTAATATTTGTTCTTTTTCTGCCTGCACAGTTGCAAGATCATTTGAAATTTTAAGAAGGTCTTCTGTTTTTTCTGCTTGTTCCATTAAAGCTAGTAGCCTTTTTTCCACTGCTTCCTTAGCTTTTAGCCGTGATTGCAAATCCACATATTCTTCAGTCACATCGTTGCCGGTGATACTCTTCTCTGTAACCTTTATACTTTTCTTTTCGATATCGTTTAGGTAAGTTTGGAAATGCTTTTGAGGTATTTTTACGATAATAGTTCCGTTTATATAATCAGTACCACTATCATGAATGGATGATTCCACTATATACCCGCCTAGCTCTGCTGCTTTTGATTGGATATGCTTCTCTACGTTGTGATAGTCTTTCACCTTTAAGGATAGATTCCCATTATAAATAACTAATCGGTCATTATTACTAATTGCTTGACCGTTATTTTCTTTTACCGTTTTACTATCTGTTGCGGGTAGTTCTCCTATTTCATTCTGGGCATCGATGACATTGGAATCAGCCTTTTCATAATCTCTGCTATCAGCTGCTTTATCTTCGGAATTTTGTGAGCATCCAGTTAATAATAATAGAAATAATAACGACCAATTAAATATAATTAGAAATTTTTTCATTTTTTTCCTCCTGCGTTTTGTTAATGATTAGACGGATAAGAAGAAATTAAGTTTCAGTTTAATTCCATTTTTTATTATAAAACTCATTATTATGTTCATCTAAATAAAGACCATTTTTTACACCAATTCAGTATTCTTTGTATACGATAATACAAATTTAGTTACAGGGATAAATCCATTTGATTATCATACAATGTTATAAAAGTGGTGGAAATAACGTTTATACGGAGGGATTCTTTGTGGAGTTAGACAGGCATATGGAAATGACTTTTCAAAACTTACAAGAGAAAAATATGACCTTTGATATCGTTTTTCAGCGTATCCTTGCTTTTATGTCTAGAAGTCCTTCGGGAAATTATCAATTAATGATTGGTACAGATTCACAAGTGCATTCCAAACATACGAAGTTTATTACAGGAATAGTCATTATGAATAAAGGAAAAGGTGCTTGGGCATGTATTAGAAAAGTGATCATACCAAGGAAGATTCTAAGACTTCATGAGAAAATCTCCTATGAGACAACACTTACAGAAGAGGTAGTTAGTCTGTTCACAGAGGATAGGAAAAACCAACTAATTGATGTTGTCCTCCCCTTTGTTTATCAAGGAGCAACTTTCTCGATAGAGGGACATATAGATATTGGAGCAGGCAGAAGAAATAAAACAAGAGAATTTGTCAATGAAATGGTAGCAAGAATGGAGTCAATAGGTATCGAACCAAAAATTAAGCCTGATTCATTTGTTGCTTCATCCTATGCTAATAAGTATACGAAATAATTAAATAAAAAAAACCTGTCCACAAACGGAACAGGCAAAATACATTTATTTTTCTTTTGAAGAAGCAACTTCTTCAGAAACCTTTTTATTTTTGTTAATAAAATGAATGATAAATGTGATAATAAACGCAGCAATTAGAATCCCAAAAAATACATAGTGATCTAATTCATATCCAAAAATGCTAGCAAACATCTTTACCGCGATTATCCCAATTAATACAAAGGCGGTATTCTCTAATTCTGGAACTTTTTCAATGAGAACTAAGAATAATTTGGCAACAGTTCTCATCATTAAAATACCGAGCATTCCACCAATCAGTAGAATCCAGATTTCATTTGAAACAGCCAAAGATGCTAATATGCTGTCAACCGAAAAGGCTAAATCCATTAATTCTACGGAGATAACAGTTGCCCAGAATACGCCGAACAATCTTATTGTCCAACTGTCTTTCTTCATCGCTGAGGCATCTTCATCTTCCTCACCAAGCCAGAAATGCTTAATTACAATCCATGCTAAGTATGCTGCTCCAATTACTTTTATCCAGGTAAAATGGATTAAGTAAACACCAATTCCAATAAAGAAGAAACGGAAAAAATAGGCTCCGAATAAACCATATGTCAATGCTTTTTTTTGTTTATCTGGCGGTAAATGTTTTACCATTACTGCTAATACGAGCGCATTATCTGCTGATAATAAGCCTTCTAAAATGACTAACGATCCGATTAATCCCCATGATACTGGATCTGTTAATACTTCTGCCCACATCTTCCAATCAAAAAATGAAGCATAGGTTGATAATATCTGATGTAAAACGTCCACTTAATGAGCCTCCATTATTATATGTAATCATATGGAAGCTATTATACTCCTATCATTTTCAGATAGCAACTGTAATAAAGGAAAGAAGAAAAAATACCTTCTATTATTCTTCATAAATCATTTTTACTGTCATACCACCGTCTACCATAAGATTCGTTCCTGTAATAAAATCATTTTGCGGATTTGTGAGGAAAAGACATGCTCTCGCAATATCCTCAGGTTTACCTACTCTTTGTGATAGATGCTGTTCATGATCGCTTTCTCGCAGATTTTCATAATCTTTCGTTTCGATCCAGCCTGGTGATATGCTGTTAACTGTTATATGTGCATCAGCTAAACTATTTGCCAAAGCATGAGTAATAGCCATAATTCCACCTTTGCTAGCACTATAGCTTTCTGTATTAGGTTCCGACATATAGGCTCTGCTAGATGACATGTTAATAATCGACCCTTTTGCGCCTTGAGTTCGCATGATTTTTGCGACTTCTCTTGAACAAAGAAACACGCTGCGGAGATTCGTATTTATCACATCATCCCATTCTTCTATCGTTAAATCGTAAAATGATTTAAAAATGCCTTTACCGGCGTTATTAATTAAGATATCAATCTTTCCAAATTTCGCTTGTGTTGTCTCAACCATTTGAATGATATCTGCTTCGTTTCGAACATCGGTTTTTATAAAAATTGCTCTCTCTTTTTGCTCTATAGAATCAAGTACATGTTTTCCTTGCTCTTCATCTATATCAGCTAGGATAACATAGGCATCTTCTTGCAAATAAGCTTTTGCAATTGCTTTGCCAATACCATTACTAGCCCCAGTTACAATGACAACTTTATCTTTGTACATTCTAATCACCAACCATTCATATAAAAAAGCAAGCCAATTTCTCAGCCTGCCTTGTTGTATTTATTCTTCAGTGATTTCCACTTTTTCCATAACATCGCCATTTTTCATTGCTTTTACAGCAGCAATACCGGACGTAACTTGTCCAAATACTGTATGAACACCATCTAAATGCGGTTGTGGCTCATGTACGATAAAGAATTGGCTTCCGCCTGTATCACGGCCAGCGTGTGCCATAGAAAGAGCTCCTTCCACATGTTTGTGAGGGTTTCCTTCTGTTTCACATTTGATTGTGTATCCAGGTCCTCCTGTTCCATTTCCATTTGGGTCGCCGCCTTGGCTGACGAAACCAGGAATTACACGGTGGAATGTTAAACCATTATAGAAACCTTTTTTAATAAGTTCCACAAAGTTAGCTACTGTTCCAGGAGCTTCGTTTGGATATAATTCGAATTCAATTTTTTCACCATTTTGCATTAATATGTATCCTTTAGTTGCCATGATCAACATCTCCTTATTTCAAAATCAGCTTTTATCATATCATCTTTTCGGAAAGAAAGAAAATATTACGTTCCTTTTATCCATTATTCTTTTATTTTCTTTGGTTCTTCATAATCGATACCTTTTGTATCTACAGTAACTTGTTTCATTTTTATCTCTTCTACTGGTTTGTCATTCTTATCTCTTTTTGAAGAGACTATTTTATCGACGACATCCATGCCTTCTATCACTTTCCCGAACGGAGCGTATTCTCCATCCAAATGAGGGGCGTCTGCAACCATAATGAAGAATTGTGACCCAGCAGAATCAGGCAGTTGAGACCTTGCCATGCTAATTACGCCTCTTTCATGCTTTAAGTCATTTTCAAACCCATTCTCTGAAAATTCTCCTTTAATCGAATAGCCTGGCCCGCCTGTTCCATTCCCATTGGGATCGCCGCCTTGGATCATAAAATCAGGAATAATCCGATGAAAAATTAATCCATCATAAAAACCTTTATTCACTAATGATACGAAATTATTGACTGTATTAGGGGCTTTATCAGGATAAAGTTCTAATGTAATGGTCGAATTATCTTCCATCGTAATCGTTACAATAGGATAGTCGTCTGGTGAAATCACTTTTGCTTGTGTTGTATTTTCTTCATTTGATGGCTCACTTTTCGTTGTGCCACAGCCTGACAGTAGTAAAAGAAGGACTAAACTCAAGAAAAATACTATACCACCTCTTTGTTTTCTACTCAAATAACATCATCTCCTCTGTATGGATTCTTTCCTATTTTAACGAAAACGTTTTTATTTGTACAATGAATAACTGATAATAGCTAAAGAAAGAGCATTATCCCAAATCTTCGGATAATGCTTTTTGTTCATGATATATATTTTAATAGATAACTAGCTAAATAAGGAGAATGTATACGCACTGCTAGTGACGGTGGAGTACTGCCATTCACTAATTCCGACGGCAAACCAAACCAAATAACTTTTTCATCAATAATAATGAAAGGAAACGGTATACCAGGAGCTGAACCTATACTCCCTCTATTAAGAAGCTGTTTCCATTGTTGTTTTAATATCTCGTTCTGTTTTGGAAAAGAGGCTATTATTGTATGGTTGGATCGTTTGATATCTTTTTCTAGTAATTCTACTCTTTGTGCGTGCGTCCAAAATAGCTTAGGATTCTTCTTTTGAATCCACTCGCCAATTTGTTGGTTGGTTACCACTTTATTAAAACTTTCTTGATGATTGACAAGCTGTCGGATCGTTTTCTTCCTATCTATTTTTGTTTTTATATAGTTCCTGTTTGCTATATGAATAAATTTTCCTTTTGCCCTGCTGATCGCCACATTTATTAACCGACCGCTTTCTTTACCAGTTAAAAGCATTCCAGGCTTTAAAAATGCCTGTCCTTCTACACTATCAAAGATGATTATATCTCTTTCGCTTCCTTGAAAACGATGAACTGTAGCCACAATTAGTCGTTTTTCCATGATGGCTTCCGGGAAAAATTCTGCTGCCATTGCTTCCATTATTTCTGCCTGCGCTCGATATGGAGTAACATAGCCGATACTCGTTGTTCCTTTTTCACTTAAAGCCTCATTTATAACTTGCAGAGCTAATAATAGATGGATATAATTCATACGGGACTTCGAAGCTCTCTCAAAGGTGGCATATGCGCCAAATTGACTTGAATCTAATAAAATATTGGCATCTCCTTGGAAAGGTAGTTTTTCTGCGATTGCTTTTCTGTTTCTTTCCACCCTCTTATGATCTCCTACAAGGGAATGATAGATATATTTATTGGTAAATTGAGAGATGCTTGGATGCATCCTTCTTTGTTCGTTTAATAACAAAAGCTGAGGATGAAGCGATGAACTATGAACCGTTTTGGCAACGCCTGTCGCGTGGAATACGTCTTCTCTTAACCATTTATCTACTAAAGCATGACGGCTAGTTGCGATAGGAGGTAACTGTTTAAAATCTCCACAAATAATGATTCTTTTTGCTAGTGATGCAGAAAAAGCGACTTGTGGAATATATGCCATGCTCGCCTCATCTACTATTACTAAATCGTATTCATCTTCATAGATGGCTGGATCTGTGGCAGCTTTTACTATTGTCGTGCCAACAATTTTTGCTTTTTGTACAAATTGCAGTTCCCTTTTTCTGATTTTTTCCATCACATTTGCTAATTTCTCTTCCATCTCTAATAACTGAGCAGAATCTCTTGTTGTAAACGAATAAGAAAGGTCTTGTTTAAGTTTTAGTTTTTCTTCAAAAAAATACTGTTTTTGCTTGGCAAGATCCATATCCTTTTTATCTAATAAGGAACTTGTTGTAATTTTTTCTTGTTCAAGTGATGCATTATTGCTATTTCCCCCATAGCGAAGGATATCCCCTATTTTAAATCGGTCCTTTTCTTTAATCGTTGTCGTTATTTCCGTGAGTAGAACATCTACAGCCTGGTTACTTTGTGCTAAGAGTAAAATCCTCTTACCTTTCCAATAACGTTGTAGAGCAACTCTAGCTAATGTATATGTTTTGCCTGTTCCAGGCGGCCCCCACACAAAGGAGACGGGGTTATATTTGCATCTTAAAGAGAGCTCATGAACATGATTTTTCAGTTGCTCACTTGGGTGCTTTGTTTCTTCACTAGGTTGCATTAATTTAACGATTCTACTAAGCTTACGTTTATTTTTTTTAATAGTATCAAAACGGATTTGCAGCTGTTCTAATAGCTCCCAAGGATCATGGGATAAATATGCTTCTGAGACATCCTCCCCAATCTCCTTTTCCAAAATAATAAGAAGGCTCTTGCCATCTGCCGACAATACTCTCCCCCTTACAGCCTGACTTCCCCAGTGGATCATTACATTTGATCCAATTGGAACCTTTAGATTGCTGATGCTTTCAAAATAATACGTAAAGTCATTTTCTGTGTTTAGGAGAATTCCATTATATAAAGCAACTTTCGATTGCCCGTATTTTTTTAAATGATTGATCTCGATTTGTAGTGCTTGCTGCCATTGTTTAATGGTAGTGATAATGTTTGTCATTTTCCCCTTTAATTCCTTTTCTAAAAAAGTCGATTTTTCTATTATAGCATTTAAAAGAAAAGAAGAATAGAAACAGGGAAATCCAGTTCTATCCTTCTAGTTCTTTGCTATTCTTCGTTTGTTGTTCTATATATTCATCAATTTTTGCATCTAATCGTTCTAAACTCTTTATTGCCCGTTCCTTTGTTATCGTACGATAGTGATGATGTCCCCCAGGCTCCTCGTCCTTTTCATCAGCTAGTTTAACAATTTTTTGTAAGGGGGTTAAAATCACGGAACCACCAGGAATGAAACTATCTGTATGGAAAAGAACGGCTAAAGCTATTTCTTTTGCTTTAATTGGATTTTCTCCTAAACGGATTAATAATTTATGTGCTCTTTCTGCCCCTTTTATTGGATGAATGTCATTTTGTCTATATAATTTATAATCCCATTTTCCATCTTTATACCATGTATAGTGTCCCATATCATGTAAAAATCCGGCTTTAGCTGCATTATCGACATCGACATTTGATTCTTTTGCCATTTCAAAAGCATGATAAGCAACTGCCAGAGCATGAGCTAAACCTGAACGTGTAATATATTTTTGTGCAATATGATGATTATATATATCGAGAAGTTTAACGTCTCTCATCTCCGACACTTCCTTTCTTTATATACAATAACACTCGATATTGAGAGAGTGTCTGATAAACTTTATTTGCTTTATCCTACCCGTATTAATCCGTTTAAAAAAGTATTTTTCCTATTATATTATATTTTTTGTAAAATGATAATAAAAAACACTTGAAATAGCTAAATGGCTTAGATTATAAGTTGATTATTAATTGTTTTAAGGAAAGCGTTTATTTGGAATTTTATTAATATTTTGAATGCGTAAAATTTTCTTCCTTTGTAAAAGAGATTTTATAGGTTAGATATTAACGGATATAGAAAAAAGATGTGATATCTCATTAATCACATCTTTTTTCTCGTTTTATGCATTTACAGTGGGTAAAATCGAGGTTCCCATTAAGTATTCATCAACTTTTCTGGCAACTTCTCTGCCTTCGTTAATTGCCCATACGATTAAGCTTTGCCCTCTGCGTGCATCACCAGCAGCAAATACACCTTCCAAATTCGTTGTGAAATCGCCATATACCGCAGCAACTTTACGACTTGTTGTTTCTAGTCCAAAATGTTTCAGTACTGGTTGTTCTGGACCTTCAAAGCCGATTGCAATAAATACTAACTGTGCTGGCCATACTTTTTCCGTACCAGGAATTTCTCTGAAAATAAACGTTCCGTCTGCTTGCTTTATTTTTTCCATCGAAACAGTATGAAGCTCTTTTAGCTTTCCGTCGCTATCTTTTACCATTCTTTTTGTTTGAATACCATATTGTCTTGGATCTTCACCAAACTTTTGTTCAGCTTCTTCGTAAGCATATTCTAATGTGAATACATTAGGCGCTGCTGGCCACATATTTTCACTTGAACGCATTATCCCAAGCTTTGGATGCTTCCCAAATTGAACTACACTTTTACAGTTCTGACGTAATGCAGTTGCTACACAATCTGCACCTGTATCGCCGCCACCGATGACGATCACATCTTTTCCAGCAGCATCAATGAAGTTTTTATCTTGAAAATTGGAATCTAGTAAACTTTTGGTTACACCAGATAGATAGTCTATGGCAAAATGCACACCTTCAGCATCTCTGCCTTCCATTACTAAATCTCTTTGTTTCTGCGCGCCAGTACATAGAATAACAGCATCATACTGTTCTCTTAATTCTGAAGCTGTTATATCTTTCCCTACTTCTGTATTAGTAATAAAATCAATACCTTCTTGTGTAAGTAGTTTCACTCTTCTTTCCACATCTTTTTTTTCAATTTTCATGTTAGGTATCCCATACATTAATAATCCGCCTGGTCTATCTGCACGTTCATACACAGTTACGGAATGCCCTGCTTGATTTAACTGATCTGCACTAGCTAGCCCTGCTGGTCCTGAACCAATAACGGCTACTTTTTTCCCTGTTCTCTTTGCCGGTATCCGCGGCTGGATCCAGCCCTGTTCAAATCCTTTATCAATAATAGTCCGTTCGATATTTTTAATCGCCACAGCAGGATCTGAAATCGCTACAGTACAGGAACCTTCACAAGGAGCTGGACAAGCACTACCAGTGAATTCAGGGAAATTATTTGTTTTCAATAAACGATCTAATGCCTCTTTCCATCTTCCTCTATAAACTAAATCGTTCCATTCAGGGATTAAGTTATGGATTGGACAGCCGGATGTACTTCCCGCAATTTCCATCCCGATATGACAGAATGGTGTTGCACAGTCCATACATCTTGCCCCTTGTCTTTGAAGTACATCATCAGAGAAAGGAGCAGAATATTTCTTGAAATCTTTTAGACGGGAAAGCGGATTTCTTTCTTCCGCTTCCTCCCGATTATATTCGATAAATCCAGTTGCTTTTCCCATTCTGTTCTCTCCTTTCTACTGCACTAATACGCTAATTTTATTTGCTTGTTTTTTTTTGTCTTGTTTGGAATTATTCGCAAAAGCTTCCATTGCGGCATCTTCTTCCGATAAACCATTTTCAAGTCCCTTTTGAATGTTGGCGATCATTCGTTTGTAATCTTTTGGAATAACTTTGACAAACTGTTGAACGTATTTATCCCAATTAGCAAGTACTTGTTGACCTGCTAAACTACCTGTTAATTCAATGTGCTTTTTAATAAGCCCTTTTATTCTCTCTATTTCTGCTTGTTCTTCTAATTGTTCAAAGATTATCATTTCTTTATTACACATTGCTTTAAATTTGTCCGCGTCTTTCGATAAAACATAGGCAACTCCACCTGACATACCTGCAGCAAAGTTTTTTCCGACATCACCTAAAATAATGACTTCTCCGCCAGTCATATATTCTAAGCCATGATCACCGATACCCTCTACTACAACACTCGCTCCACTGTTACGAACCGCAAATCTTTCTCCTGCTTTTCCGTTAATAAACGCTTCCCCACTTGTAGCACCGTAAAATGCAACATTTCCGATAATAACATTATCTTGCGCAATAAATGAATTGTCTGCTGGTGCCTTTGCCACAATTCTTCCTCCAGAAAGCCCTTTGCCAATATAGTCGTTTGCATCACCTGTTAAGTACATGCTCATGCCTTTGGGAATAAAAGCACCAAAGCTTTGACCCGCTGAACCTGTGAAATGTAAATTGATTGTATTGTCAGGAAGTCCTTCCTCTCCATATAATTTTGATACTTCACTGCCAACAATTGTACCTGTTACACGATTAGTATTTTGGATAGTATAATGCAAGTGGAGCGCTTCTTTATTGACAATAGCTTTTTGAACTGCTGGAAGTATTTTTTGAATATCTAAACTTTCATCAATTTTATGGTTTTGTGGTGTTTCGAATGTTCTTGGTCCATCGACTTGATACAATAGTTTCGATAAGTTTAAATCTTTTGCTTTCCAATGCGATTGCGCCTGTTCACTTACCTTTAATACATCTGTTCTTCCAACCATTTCTTCTATTGTGCGGAATCCTAATTGTGCCATTAGTTCACGTACTTCTTCTGCAACAAAACGCATGAAATGGACAATATGATCTGGATCTCCAGCAAATTTATAGCGTAATTCTGGATTTTGGGTAGCGATCCCCACTGGGCATGTATCCAAATGACAAGCTCGCATCATCACACATCCCATTACAATAAGTGGTGCTGTAGCAAAGCCGAATTCTTCGGCTCCCATAAGGGCTGCAAGTACTACGTCTTTTCCTGTCATCAGTTTACCATCTGTTTCTAAAACAACACGATTTCGTAAACCATTTAGCATCAACGTTTGATGCGCTTCTGCTAAACCTAATTCCCACGGAAGCCCAGTGTGTTTAATACTTGTTTTCGGTGAAGCCCCTGTACCTCCATCGTATCCACTTACAACAATTACATCGGCAGCACCCTTTGCAACACCAGCAGCGATGGTACCAATTCCGCCTTTTGAAACTAATTTTACTGAAATACGTGCGTCTCTATTGGCGTTTTTCAGGTCATGAATGAGCTGAGCTAAATCCTCGATAGAATAAATATCGTGATGCGGGGGTGGGGAAATTAATCCAACGCCTGGTGTAGAACCGCGAACTTCAGCAACCCACGGATATACTTTATTCCCTGGCAATTGACCTCCTTCACCGGGCTTTGCTCCTTGAGCCATTTTAATTTGCAATTCTTTTGCGTTTATTAAATAATGGCTCTTAACCCCAAAACGTCCAGAAGCTATCTGCTTAATATTACTTCTTCTGTTATCGCCATTTTCATCTATCATATATCGAGAAGGATCTTCTCCGCCTTCCCCACTGTTACTGCTGGCACCTAATCTATTCATGGCAATTGCTAATGTTTCATGTGCTTCTTTACTTAAAGAACCGAAGGACATTGCACCAGTCTTAAATCGTTTTACGATAGATTCTACTGATTCCACTTCCTTCATATCGATAGGCTGTCGTGCTGAATCAAACGCAAATAAATTTCGTAAAAAACTCATGCTTTCTTCATTTGCAGCCTCAGAAAACTGTTTAAATAAGGAATAATCTCCTTTGCGGCATGCCCATTGTAAGGTGTGGATTGTTTTCGGATTAAAAGCGTGATGTTCCCCGCCTTTTCTCCATTGAAAATCGCTCCCCGAATCTAATGTTTCGTCCATCCCATCTTGATAACCCCATTCATGTCTTTTCGTTGCTTCTTCGGCAATTATATCTAATCCAATACCGCCAAGCTGTGAAACAGTACCAGTAAAATAACGGTCGATAACTTCTTCGCCGATACCGACAGCTTCAAAAATTTGAGCTCCTCGGTAGCTTTGGACAGTAGATATACCCATTTTAGACATTACTTTTACAACACCTTCTGTAATGACTGTATTATATCTTGTTACCGCCTCTTCATAGGAAAGGGACAGCATCCCATCTTTGATTGCTTGATTGTAGGTTGCGTATACTAAATAGGGATTAATTGCATCGGCTCCAAAGCCTATTAAACTTGCAAAATGATGAACCTCTCTTACTTCACCAGATTCTACGATAATACTTGCTTTCGTCCGCAGACCTTTTTTAATTAAATCCTGATGTAAAGCACTGACAGCTAATAAAACGGGAATCGCTTTTTCTTCTCGTTTCATTGCACGGTCTGAAAGAATAAGCAAGGACACACCTTGTGCAATTGCTTCTTCTGCCTTTTGCATGAGCTGATTTAAACTGCTTTCTAAATCATCTGTAAACAAACTATCTAGTGTTCGGGCTGTAAATTCAGTAAATGTATGAGATCGTAATTGTTCTACATCACTATTTGATAATATTGGTGTTTTCAATTGGATTCTATGACAATTACTTGCATCAGGATGTAACAAATCACCTTCAGCACCTAACCAAGTTAAAGTAGATGTAACCAAATGTTCCCGAATAGCATCAATTGGCGGATTAGTTACTTGTGCAAATAGCTGTTTAAAATAATTAAATAAAGATTGCGGCTTATTAGACAAGACAGCAAGCGGCGTATCATTTCCCATCGATCCAATCGGGTCTTTGCCCTCCAAAACAACTGGAAGTAGATTTTTTTGGACATCTTCATACGTATAGCCAAATGCTTTCTGCCTTGCAAGTAAATCCGTAAAGTCTTCTGCTTTTTCTTCTACATTCTCCTCTAGTCGAATAACTTCATCTAACCACTCATCATAAGGATGTGCCGAAGCAATGGTATTTTTTAATTCCTCGTCTGAAACAATACGACCTTCTTCAAGATCAATTAATAGCATTTTCCCAGGACTTAAACGCTCTTTATAAAGAATATTCTCTTCTTCGACTGGAACAACTCCCACTTCTGAAGAAAAAACAATATAATTATCTTTCGTTACATAATATCTTGCTGGACGCAAACCATTACGATCCAATATAGCACCGATTTGTTTACCGTCCGTAAAAGTGATTGCCATAGGGCCATCCCATGGTTCCATTAAGCTACTATGATATTCATAAAAATCTCTTTTCGCCTTTGAAATATGGGGATTCTCAGTCCAAGGCTCTGGGATCATCATCATAGCTGCATGAGCAGGTGTGCGTCCAGAGAGGATAAAGAATTCAAGTGCATTATCGAATACAGAAGAATCACTACCATTTGCATCTAATATCGGCAGTACCTTTTGCAAATCCTCTCCAAAAACTTCTGATACAAATTGCTGCTCTCTTGCTTTCATCCAGTTGAAATTTCCTCGTAAAGTATTAATTTCTCCGTTATGAATTAAGTAACGGTTTGGATGTGCTCTTTCCCAGCTAGGAAAAGTATTTGTGCTAAAGCGGGAATGAACAATAGCAAACGCGGATACAAAAGCCGGATCCTGCACATCTAAATAAAAGCTTTCGACTTGGTCTGATGTGAGAAGTCCTTTATAAACAATGGTGCTAGATGACAAACTTGCGAAATAAAATTCTTTTTCTTCTGCTCTTCCCCAATTTTCAGCAAGTTTACGGATAATATATAATTTTCGCTCAAAAGCTAATTTATCTTTGTTTTCTATGCTTGATTGAATGAATACTTGGCGGACAATCGGACAACTTCCTTGTGCGACTTTTCCGATTTTTCTGAAATCTGTTGGTGCAGTTCTCCAGCCAATAAGTTCTTGACCCATTTCTTTAATATATTCGTTAATTTTTGCTTCGATTATTTCTCTGTGAGGATCATCTTTAGAAAAAAAGATCATTCCTACTGCGTATTTTCCGCTTTCGGGAAGATTGAATTCCTTAAGTTCTTTTCGAAAAAAGGTATCAGGTATTTGAACCATTAATCCAGCTCCGTCTCCTGTTAAAGGATCGCTCCCTTGACCGCCGCGATGATCCAATTTACAAAGCATACTTAAACCTTTTTTCACAATGTCATGCGTCGCTTCCCCTTTTATATGAGCGTACAGTCCGATTCCACATGCATCATGTTCAAATTCCGGTCTATATAAGCCCTGTGCCTTTTCCATTTGGTTGTACGTCATTTCAACCACCCCTGTCAGATTTTCTAACAAATTTTTTTATTCAGATAATTTAATTATACTATACAAATTCATATGTACAATATATCATTTAGATAGAACTAATCTAAAAAAGAGATTATTATAAAGAAGGTCGGTAAAAATGGAACTTAGACAACTAAAATACTTTATTGAAGTAGCTGAAAGAGAGCACGTCTCAGAAGCTGCTGAGCATCTTCATGTTGCTCAATCTGCTGTTAGTCGTCAAATTGCAAATTTGGAGGATGAATTAGGTGTTCAATTATTTGAACGAGAAGGAAGAAATGTTAAATTAACTCCAATTGGAAAAATTTTTTTAACCCACTCCCAATCAATCCTGAAATCAGTTGATCGAGCTGTAGAACAAGTTAATGCCTATCTGGACCCAGAAAGAGGTTCGATTAAAATTGGCTTTCCAACTAGTCTTGCAAGCCACTTACTGCCTACTGTCATATCAGCATTTAAAGAAAAGCATCCACATGTAAAGTTTCAATTAAGGCAAGGCTCTTATCACTTTTTAACCGAAGGTGTAAAAAATAGAGATATAGATTTAGCATTTTTAGGACCTGTACCAACAGATGACTTCTTATTAACAGGAAATATTCTATTTACAGAGAAAATCTTCGCACTATTACCAAGCAATCATATTTTGAGTGAAAGAAAATCACTACGCTTACGGGATCTGCGAAATGATGAATTTGTTTTATTTCCCGAAGGATATATATTGCAAAAAATCGCGATTGATGCATGTAAACAAGAAGGATTTTTACCTAATATTAATGCTGAGGGGGAGGATTTAGATGCAATCAAAGGGTTAGTTTCCGCAGGAATGGGTGTAACTCTTCTTCCAGAGAGTACATTTTATGATACTGTTCCCAAATTTACAGTGAAGGTTCCTATTGAGGATCCAATTATTAGTCGTACAGTTGGTATCATCGTACCAAGTAATCGAGAATTGCCACCATCTGTACAAACATTTCGTCGATTTATCATCGACTTTTTCACGATTCTAGAAAAATATCAGTAACAAAGAAGCAATAAGGGCCACACCTTTGCAAAAGGCAATGGACCCTTATTTTTTTGTGAAAACTTTTTTATTTTTTTAATACTTCCTTCACTAAAGAATGAAAAATTGTTAATGCATGATTAATTGGTTCAGGACTGGTCAAATCGACACCGGTTTTCTTTAGAAGTTCAAGAGGATAATCCGAACTTCCGCTTTTTAAAAACTCTAAATAGTTCTCTACATCTTCTTTCTTTCCTTCGAGAAGTTTATCAGCAATATTAATCGCAGAAGCAAAGCCAGTCGCATATTTATATACATAAAATGGACGATAGAAATGCGGAATTCTTGCCCATCCATATTTCACTTGTTCGTCTATTACTAAAGCACTGCCATTGTATGCTTTAAATAATTCTTCATAGGTTTGATTGAAAAAATCCAAAGACAGTGGCAACCCTTTTTCTGCTTGTTCATGAACCGCTTTTTCAAACTCACCAAACATAACTTGTGTAAAGAAGGTTCCTTTAAAGCTATCAATAAAATGATGCAATAAATGCTCGCGTTTTGTTTCGTCATCTTCTGTTTTTAACAAATGACGAATTAATAAGACTTCATTAACAGTAGATGCTACTTCCGCAACAAAAATACTATATCCTGCACTTATTTGCGGCTGATGCTTACTACTAAAATAAGAGTGCATACCATGTCCGCATTCGTGAGCTAAGGTGAATAAGCTATCTAAATCATCTCGATGGTTCAGTAAAATATACGGATGGACGCCATATAAGCCTAAATTGTAAGCACCTGAACGTTTCCCAGGAGTTTCACGTACATCTATATATCGTTTTTCTTTAAATGTTTTTAACACACTTAAATATTCTTCACCAAGAGGCTTCAGCGCCTCCAGCATAATCTGAAAAGCATCATCATAGCTGATCTCTTCTTTAGCGGCCTCGCCAACTAGTGGAACGCTTAAGTCATAAGCATGAAGTTCATCAAGTTGCAGCCGTTTCTTACGAAAATTCATATAGTCATCCATATAAGGTAAATTTTTTCTCGTCGTACTAATTAAATTATCGTAAACCTCAACAGGTACTTGATCACCAAATAAACTTTTTTCTAAAGCAGAAGGATAATTTCGAAGTTTTGCTGTTTTTACATTGTTTTTAACGGCGGCGCTAAAGGTCGCAGCAATTGTGTTCTTAAGACCAATATATGGCTTATAATACGCCAAATAAGCTTCTTTTCTAACATCTCGGTCCTCATCTTCTATTCTTTTTGCATACATTCCTCTTGTTAATTCAATCTTTTCACCATTATCAGTTGTTACTTCCCCAAAGGTTATATCTGCATTATTTATCATACCGAACACATTACTAGGAACAGATAACGATTCTCCAAGTTCAGATAGTACCTCTTCTTTCTCTTTGCTTAATACATGTTTTTTATAGCGGAAAGATTCCAAGAGATCTTTTTCAAAATACGCTAAGCCCTCTTCTTCTTGTATGTAAGTATTCAATTCCTGCTCATCTAAGGATAATAAATATGGCATAAAAAAGGCAGTGGCACTACTATATTTTTGGCCTACTAACCGAGCTTTTTCAATAAGACTTTGAGCATGTGTATTCCGTGTATCTAGGTCTAAAAGAAGCATGCCATATGCGTAGACTTTCCTATATAAATAACTAACTTTCTCTGATAATGTTAGATATGCTAATAAGGTTGTTCCGTTTGTAATTTTTCCGTTGAATCCTGAAAGAGTCGTTATTTTTTCTTTTACCGCTTCTAAATCGTTATCCCACGCAGCCTCTGATTCGTATATATCACGTAAATTCCATTTTTCACAATCAGCAACTTCTTCCCTTGTTTTATATGTTTGCATAAACTTCCTCCCATTCTTTCTGTTTCTATTTTACCCTTATTTATAAAAGTCTTATCATTTTGTTTAAAATAGAAGAGATTTTATGTATATGCAATAATGATACATAGCAGAATGCTTTTATGTAAAGCAGAAAAGACTAATACTACTCTTTCTTCTATTTTGGAATGACGATCAATATCTAATTTAGTTTTGTGACAATTAATAAGCTCCATTGGCAGTTTTTTAACATGTTCAAAAGCAATGCTAATTTTTCGGAAAACAATGCAGTCCGTATGCTCAATTGGACAATAAAACTACTATTCTTTTAAAAAGCTTGTCAGCATCATTTATATGTGATATATTTATCAAGCGATGAGCTATATTGAATAAGTCAATGAACGTTATTGCGCTATGTGGAGCGTAGTTTATTGCCTCAATACGTAGGACACACTTAAGTGTCCCTTAAACTGCTGATAAACATATTGTTTATCAGCAGTTTTTATTTGTTCTGAAATTAGGTAATGGAATAAAAAAACTATCCTTTTTCAGGCGAAAACCTCGCTTGAATTTCTTCTCAGAAATATAGCGAGGTTTTTCTCCTCAAGGATAGCGAATATGAGTATATTATATATTTTACGGTAGTTATTTTGCAGTTAATTGATTTAATTCTTTTGTTAAACGATAAAATAATTCTTTGTCACCAGCAATTAATGTTTCATCGATTTGTTTTTTTAGTGCAGCTTTTTGAAAGTCATAAAGGGCCTTTTCCAATACCATTTCTGCAAATAAAGAATCCACAACATTTCCTACAGACTGTTTTGGTGCATTTAATAAATATTTTTCCATTTGAATCAACCCCTTGTTCTTTTTTATAGTATAGCAGTAATATTCTGATAATTCAAATACTTTTTTGAGGTAATTTATTCCATTTTATTTTTTTATTTAACTCCTAATTAGTAACTGTATTTAATTACTTCCCACTAGAGAAATTTATAAACATAAAATGGTGAAATTCGAAGTTTTGTTTCGCTCTTTTATCACCAATTTGATATTGGCTATTTCTCTATTTTCATGTATTCTGTAAAGAGGTTATGAAAGGGGAAATACAGATGAGCTATAAAATGATCGTATTAGATATGGATGATACTTTATTAACAGATGACCATATTATTTCAGAAGCAACCAAAACTGCTTTAATGCTTGCACAAGAAAAAGGTGTAAAAGTAGTTCTCGCTTCTGGAAGACCAACATATGCAATGCTGGACGCGGCAAAAGAATTAAGACTTGCGGAATATGGCAGTTTTATTCTTTCATTCAATGGAGCAAAAATAACTAACTGTCAAACAAACGAAGAATTATTCAGCAGTACACTTTCTCCCGAAACTGTTCACCAGCTATTTGATTTGAGCCAGAGAGAAAACATTTGGATTCATACTTATATGAATGACGAAATTATTACGCAAGAAAATAATCCTTTTACTGAAATCGAAGGAAAACTTACAGGCTTGCCGATAAAAACAGTTGCGGATTTTAAGCAGACCGTTTCTTCTCCTGTTGTAAAAGTATTAATGGTGAAAGAAGAAAATTATCTTAAAGAGGTAGAAGCAAGACTACAAAAAGAATTGGCTAATGATTTAAGTGTCATGCGCTCTAAGCCATACTTCCTTGAATTTACTGAATTAGGTGTTACTAAAGGGACAAGCTTAGCGATACTTATTGAAAAACTTGGTATCTCTAGAGAAGAAGTGATTGCAATAGGTGATAGTTATAACGATGTTGCCATGATTGAATTTGCTGGCCTTGGAGTTGCTATGGGCAATGCGCCAGATGATGTAAAGCAGCTTGCAGATTACGTAACTGATACAAATAACAACGATGGTATAGCAAAGGTAATCGATATGTTTATTTTAGAACCCTTGGTTACGAAATCTGTTTAATGATTTATTTTATTCGCATATAAAAGAGATAAAGCTTCGATTATAAATCGAAGCTTTATCTCTTTTAAGATTTCCGTTATTCTTCTTTTAAAAATTTACTGGTTCATTCTTCTTCATCAGGCTCATTAAACACCTTGATTGTTTTAAAAGCTAAATTTACTTTAAAATGAAGATTCCAATTACTACGAAGGATTTCAATCTCATGGTCTTGAACAGAAACACATAAGACAACGTCCCCATCCCAATCCATTAAAACATATTCATTTTGATTAGAGAAAAGTTTATAATCTTTATGTGCTATTAAATTCCATCCAAAATTTAGCGTGTGGCTTTTATTCACCATTAAGATACTCCTTTATTTTCCTCGCAAAAGGAATTATTTCACTTCAACAGCCCATCCAAATGGATCTTCTTGTCTTCCATTTTGAATATCTGTAATTGTATTATATAATTTGGATGCTAACTCCCCTGTTTCTCCATTATTTAAAACGATTTTTTCCTCGTTCCAGAAGAACTCACCAATCGGGGAGATAACAGCAGCTGTTCCTGTACCAAATGCTTCTTCTAATTGACCATTTTTATGTGCTTCAAAGATTTCAGCAATAGTTATTTTTCTTTCTGTTACAGGAATATTCCAATATTTCAGCAACTCCATAACACTGCTTCTGGTTACCCCTTCTAGTATGCTTCCATTTAATTCAGGGGTATATACTTCCCCATTAATTTTAAAGAAAACATTCATCGCTCCAACTTCTTCAATATATTTCTTTTCTACGCCATCTAGCCAAAGAACTTGGGAATATCCTCTTTCATTTGCAATTTGCTGCGCTTTTAAGCTTGCTGCATAGTTTCCAGCAGTTTTAGCAGATCCTGTACCACCAGCAACTGCACGAACATATTCATTTTCCACAAAAATTTTAACCGGTTTAACTCCTTCTTTATAATACGAACCAACAGGAGATAAAATGATCATAAATTTATAGCTAATTGATGCAGCAACTCCTAAGAACGGCTGTGTGGAAATGATAAATGGTCTTATGTATAAAGAAGTACCTTCCCCTTTCGGAATCCACTCTCTATCAATATTAATTAATTGTGTTAAGGCATTTAGGGCAAACTCTTCATCTATTTCTGGAATACAAAGTCTGTCATTTGATTTATTTAAACGCTCCATATTTTTCTTTGGTCTGAATAATAGCACTTTACCTTCTTCCGTTAAGTATGCCTTCATGCCTTCAAAAACTGCTTGGCCATAGTGGAAAATAACAGAAGCAGGATCTAAAGTTATTGGTTGATATGGCAAAATTTGAGCATCATGCCAACCTTTGTCTACTGTATAATCCATCATAAACATATGGTCTGTAAATACTTTACCAAATACTAATGTAGAAGGATCTGGTTTCGGTTTTTTATCTTTTGCTAAAGTCACAGTAATTGTTTGATCTGTCACGTTTCCATTCTCCTCATCTTAAATATTATTTCTATTTATTATAACGCAAACTTACTGTAGTGAAAGTAATTTCGAAAAAAAGATGTAAAAATTTTTACTAATAGTTATTTACAGCACAAAAAAAGCAACCAATATCTACAAAATTTGTACATTTGGTTGCAACAATTAATTCCAATGCTTTGTGTCTTCTAAAAGTTCATCAATTTCTATGTCGATTAAATTCCATGTGGATATTTCCTGCTCTAAATCGGCTGTGTTTGTTAAAATCTCATCGATGTCGGTTCTAATTAAATGCATAGTAGCCTCCTTTAAAACCGTCTTAAATCTGTCTAGAGTGCTTATAACTAAAATTTCCCAAATGGGAACGGTTATATTCATTATAGCAGTTTATACTGTTTACATATAATAAAGATGCTTTACAAATTGATTACACAGTCTAGACAAACCAATTAGGACGTAATGACATGGTATAATAATTAAATAGGATAAAAAGTGAAAAACAATCTATCTCAATATACCCAGATAAAATAGTTTTAAACCTAATTTTTTTGGTTATAATTAGAAGACTATTGGAGGTTACTATCAATGATTAGACTATTAAAATGGGTTATTACCATTCTCCTTATATATGGGGCATATAATTTTTATCTTAAAGACAATGGACATAATGCTGAAGAAAGCAAACCTTCTGGTTCCATGGAAAATCGCATAAATCAAGATTCGATCACTTCCTTTTTCCAATCTTTTACTGATGAGTTTGAAAAAATAAAATCCTTTTTTAAAGATGCAGAGGATATGTTACCAGACTGGAATTTTGAAGAAAATACTGAAGATACAGAAGAAATTGATAAACCAGAATTAGTTACACCGCAAGACCATCCTTTTTCGATTCATAATATATCTCTCGGCGATGATAAAAAGTCGGTTGAAAAGTCACTGGGATCACCAAAGCGTGAAACAATTAATGAATACGGCATCTCTTGGTATGCCTATCATCAAAATTATCACAATTTTGTTATGGTAGGCTATGATGAACATAATCAAGTAGAAGCTTTATATACCAATCAAGATTTAATTGCTTCAACAAACGGGATAAAAAAAGGAACAAAGAAAGAAGTTGTCTTAAAAACATTAGGAAAACCATTAACAGAGATAAGAAAAGGACTTGTTTTTTATAAAATGGCAGAGGACAGGGATTACGAAGTGTTCGCACTTGATGATTCATATGTAACGGTATTCTTTGATAAGCATGAAAATAACACCGTAACTGCTCTGCAAATTATCAGCTCTTCCTTAGAAGAAAATCGCAAGGATTTTTATGTGGAAGGAAATGAAAAATTAAAAGAAGGCTTTGAATACCAATTATTTGATTTAACTAATGCCAGTCGTGTCAATAACCATTTAAAGCCGCTGACTTGGAATGAGGCAGTTCGTGATACGGCTCAAAAACATAGTTTAGATATGGCAGAAAATAATTATTTCAGCCATACTAATCTGGAGGGTGAATCTCCATTTGATCGCATGCTTAACGATGGTATCCGTTACACGATAGCAGGGGAAAATTTGGCTTATGGCCAAAACAGCAGTATATTTGCTCACGAAGGCTTAATGAATTCGAGCGGCCATCGAGAAAATATTCTTCAAAAAGATTTCGCCTCTCTCGGCGTAGGAGTTGCCTTTAACAATAAGTCTCAACCATATTATACCGAAAACTTCCTGACAGAATAAAAAACGAGGCTGGAAAATTGATTCCAGCCTCGTTTTTACGATTAACAAACTTTCTATTTATACAATTAAATTACCAATCATCCAAATTAAAAAAAAACTAATGACTATCGATAAATTAGCAGCAGTTCCTACAAATCGTTGGTTATATTTAAACTCCACACTATACGGTAAAACACTTGATGCCATCGGCAAGATTAAGCAGATTAAAATGGTATAACGAAACATATCTTCTGCTGGCCATAAAAAATATGCTAGTACGCCTAAAAAAAGCCCTGTCCCGTACCGAATCCCTAGTACCCTTCCAATTCCTTTCCAGTGACTCTTTTCAAAAGAAAAGTTCAAATAAATACCGAGAAGCAGCAAAGAGAGTGGCATATTAGCCTTCGAAATGGTAGATGTCACATCAATTATCTGATGGGGTATCTCGATACCTACAATACTGATGAAGAAAATAAGTACATAGGTCATCAGCGGGATCGATCGTCCCAGCTTCCCTACCACTTGCTTCGCTGAAAGTTCGGATCCTTCTTGTGAATAATAGCTGCCAATTAAATAACTAATTCCGAAAGTGACAAGGGCATTCCCAATATCGAACATACCAAAATATTTTATCCCTTCAGCCCCCCATATACCCTGCACCAAAGGATATGCAAAAATACCAATGTTAAATCCGGGTATCAACATACCTAACATCCCTTTTTGCTTATTCGCTTCATTTCGGAACAGAAATAGTCCAATTATGGAAATAAGAACACCATAGAATAAACCAAGAAATACCAATATTAACAAAGATTTTTCAATTATGACATTATGTAAGGTGGTGATGATTAAACAAGGTAAAGTAATATTGAAAATGATCCTTGCAAGCCCTTCTCCATCTTTTTCTTTAATAATATTTCTTTGTTTAAAGAAATACCCCATGCCAATAATAATCACGGAATACAAAAATTGCGTATTAAAATTTTCCATTTTCTAATTTCCCCTAACTAAGCTGCAAATTTCCAATGAACCTACTATACTACTAATCCGTATACTTGCAAAGACTTAGATAGAAAAAGACTTATTACGTTTGAGAAAATTTTAGATGCATCAAACGTGATAAGTCTTTTTTAAATACTATTAGAAGCTATTACTTTCTGTCACTGATTTATTCAATTCTTTTAATCTGCGAATATCTAAACGAATAAGTAAAGAAACAGCCAGAGATACAATAAACATACAAGAGAAAACAAGTAATGTTCCTTGATAGCTTCCTGTTGTGTCACGAATCCATGATACAATGCTAGGTCCAGCAACACCTGCAGCTGACCAAGCTGTAAGAATATAACCATGAATAGCTCCTAGCTGTTTTGTGCCAAAAATATCACCAATATAAGCTGGAATGGACGCGAAACCTCCACCATAGCAAGACATAATTATAAAAATAATGATGGAAAAGGCAATATAATGATGTAAATGTGGCAGTGCAAAGAATGCAACTACTTGAACAGCAAAAAACAAAGTATATACATTGGGTCTGCCGATATAGTCAGAAATTGTAGCCCATGCAATTCTTCCAACTCCATTAAATACACCCATAATCCCAACTAGGGTCGCAGCACCCGCAACTGACATGCCTGCCAATTCCTGTCCCATGGGCGAAGCAACGGCAAGAATAGCAATACCACATGTGATGTTGATAAATAGCATAATCCATAACGCCCAAAATCTTTTTGTTTTAACTGCTTCATTTGCTGTTAATTGTGATAAATCTTCCTTTACTATTACATTACCAGCTTCAACTGATTGCTGAAAACCTTTCGGCAAATAGCCTTTTGGAGGTGCTTCTAAATATTGTGCTGAAACAAATATAATAACAAAATAAACAGCTGCAAGAATATAAAAAGTATTAGATATACCAACTGTATTAATTAAATGATTCATAACTGGGCTACTGATCATTGCAGCAAAACCAAATCCCATAATAGCTAATCCAGTTGCCAATCCTCTGCGGTCCGGAAACCACTTAACTAATGTGGATACAGGAGTAATATACCCAACCCCTAAGCCAATCCCCCCAAACATTCCATAAGTAATGTAGAGAAGTGGTAAAGATTCGATACTTGTAGCAAATCCAGCACCAGCCATCCCTAAACCGAACATACAAGCAGACAACATGCCGGAAGTTCGTGGTCCGTATTTTTCAACAAAATGTCCTAAAAACGCCGCTGATAATCCTAAAAATAAGATCGCAATACTAAAAGTCCAGGAAATACTCGTTAATGTCCAATTATACTGTGATTCAAGCGGCTTTGTAAATACACTCCATGCGTATACAGATCCGATTGAAATATGAATACCAACTGCAGATAAAGCAATAAGCCAACGATTTTTTGTTTTCATTGTAATACCCCTATTGTGTTTATTTGTAAATTATCTTAAATTACATTTTCTAGTCAGCTAGAATAGGTGATGGAAAGTGGCGCGGAAGCTTTCCTTACCCCTTCTAACGCTAAATCCACCGTTTCATTTGTATGCAATACTACTGCCATTCTCCGCCCTTTTGTGGTCTTTGGTTTTCCAAAAATGCGTATTTGGGTATTTTCAAATGATAGCGTTTCTTCTATCCCCTGAATGAAATAGCTGTTACTTTCTTCAGTTGCTTTTAATGTTTTACTAGCACCTGGGCTATGTAGTTTCACTCCTGAAACTGGATACCCTAAAATCGCTCTAACATGTAACGCAAACTCAGAAAGGTCTTGAGTAATCATTGTTACCATTCCAGTATCATGTGGACGTGGTGAGACTTCACTAAAATAAACATCATTTTCCGTTAAAAATAACTCCACACCAAAAATTCCATATCCACCCAGACTATCCGTGATTTTCTTAGCAATCATTTCTGCCTCATCTAATTGTTCAGCCGACATGAAATGAGGCTGCCATGATTCTATATAATCTCCGTCTTTTTGGGTATGCCCAATTGGAGGACAAAAGGTAGTGCCATTAACTGAACGTACGGTTAAAAGCGTAATCTCTGATTCAAATTCAATAAACTCTTCCACTATGACTCTTGTTTTCTTTCCTCTTCCGCCATCAACAGCTTCTTTCCAGGAAAATTCAATTTCATCTATGCTCCGGCAAATACTTTGCCCTTTTCCAGAAGAGCTCATGACTGGCTTTATTACACAAGGAAAACCTATATTATGTACGGCATCTTTCAATTCTGTTATGTTATTGGCAAAGGCATATTTTGCAGTCGGTATGTTCAACGTTTCACTTGCTAATCTTCTTATACCTTCACGATCCATCGTTAAATAGGTAGCTTTAGCAGTTGGAACTACCGAATACCCCTCTTCTTCTAGCTCCATAAGCGCACTCGTTGCAATCGCCTCAATTTCAGGAACAATATAATCTGGTTTTTCTTTTTCAATTATTGCTTTTAATTGGTTAACATCAAGCATATCTACTGTATATGCGCGGTGGGCAACATGACTTGCTGGTGCTTGTTCATAACGATCGACTGCGATTGTTTCTAGTCCCAGTCGCTGCGCTTCGATAATAACCTCTTTACCCAATTCTCCAGAACCTAATAACATAATCTTTCTTGCTTGTGAAGTATTTGGTGCTCCTAACACGATTGCCAATCCCCCTAAACAATTAATTATTCCTTTATTCTGCATAATATCGTAAAAATCTCTTCTATTCAAGTATTTTTTTCTCCATTTCCGAACGTTTTTATAATTTAGTTATTAATAATTCGTATTTTGTTATAATGATGGAAAAATTAATTGTTGATAAGTGTTAGTGCATTTAGGGAAGAGGAACGCTGCTTTTCGTGGAAAGGATGGCGTAAGTGGATTTCATTCAACAAATGAACGCTTTTTTTTGCGAAAAAGATAGCATAATTGGTTTTCATTCAACAAATGAACGCCACTTTTTGCGGAAAAGATAATATAAGTGGTTTTCATTCTCCAGATGAACGCCACTTTTTGCGATAAAGATGGCGTAAGTGGTTTTCATTCAACAAATGAACGCCACTTTTTGCGAAAAAGATAGCGTAAGTGGTTTTCATTCTCCAGTTGAACACCACTTTTTGCGGAAAAGATGGCATAAGTGGTTTTCATTCAACAAATGAACGCCATTTTTTGCGGAATAGATAATATAAGTGGTTTTCATTCTCCAGATGAACGCCACTTTTTGCGGAAAAGATGGCATAAGTGGTTTTCATTCAACAAATGAACGCCACTTTTTGCGAAAAAGATAGCGTAAGTGGTTTTCATTCTCCAGTTGAACACCACTTTTTGCGGAAAAGATGGCATAAGTGGTTTTCATTCAACAAATGAACGCCACTTTTTGCGAAAAAGATAGCGTAAGTGGTTTTCATTCTCCAGTTGAACACCACTTTTTGCGATAAAGATGGCGTAAGTGGTTTTCATCGGCCAAATAAATACTTTCTATAAAAGAGGAAACAAAACAATCCATGATTAGAGGTTTTTCCTCCTCAATCATGGTTAATTACAGACACTAAACACTCCTGTATCCTTATTAATAAATTGTGAAAGTCTTGCTATCCATTAAGAGTTGAATAAACTATTTCTCCTTTGCAAATAGTTGCTTTCACTTTACCCCTAAACGTTTTGCCTATATAAGGGCTTATTTTATGCTTATAATACAGATCTTCCTTTTGGAGTGTATAGGTTTCATTTAAATCAACAATAGCTATATCTGCATCACTTCCATTTGCGAAACTTCCTTTTTGTGGATAGAGACCGAAGCGTTTAGCTGGGTTCGTACTTGTTATTTTTGCGATAAGCGGAAGAGAAATTCCTCGTTTCCAATAGCCTTCTTCTAATAAAACAGACAGGGTTGTTTGACAGCCGGCAATTCCACCCCACGCTTCTAATAAATTGCCATTTTTCATCGATGGCAGAGATGGTGAATGATCAGATCCAATCATATCAATTTCCTCTCGTTTGATTGCTTTCCACAAGTCATCTACTTCCTTATCAGAACGCAGGGGTGGAGCACATTTTGCGACTGCTCCTAATTCTTCTAAGTCATCGATTGTTAATGACAAATAATGAGGACATGTTTCGACGCTTATGTCCAGCCCTCGCTTCTTTGCGGAAACTATTGGTTCCAATACTTTCGAACTGCTAATGTGAACAATATGCAGTTTACACTTTGTGGATTCGGCATAAGCAATGATGCGTTGAACAGCCTCCACTTCCGAAAATATCGGTCTTGCATTGGAAAAAGCAAGTCCAAGATTCGTCTGTTGATGGATGATTTCTTTGCTTAAAAACTCTGTAATCGTATCACTTTCTGCATGTACAGCCAAGATACTATGTAAGGCTGCGATTTTTTGCATCGCTTGATATAAAGTGCGGTCATCAGCGCTTTGGAAATCTTCTATCCCGCTATTCGACATAAATGCTTTAAAACCAATGACACCACATTTTACTAATTTTTCAATCTCATCATAATTTCCTGGAACAATTCCGCCCCATAAACGGTAATCAATAATTGATTTTTCCTTTGCTAGCCTTTCTTTTTGCTGGAAACCATATTCTGTTGTTGTAGGTGGATGACTATTTAGAGGCATATCAAAAAATAATGTTGCACCACCAGCAGCTAAGCTTTTGCTGCCTGATTCAAGCCCTTCCCAGTCGCTTCTTCCTGGCTCGTTAAAATGGACATGTGAATCAATAACACCGGGAAATAGATATAGTCCATCCGCATTGAAGATTTTTGTAGCGTTATTTCCGTTAATTTCCGAACCAACCAGGACTATTTTCCCACCCTTTACTCCGACATCAGCTTTATATAATGTTTCCTCATTTACAAGGATTCCATTTTGAATGATTAAATCTAAATCCACCAAGTCATCAGCTCCCCCGATAGGTTTGATATCCCCAGCCAGATAATAATAAAGGAATATGATAATGCGGCTGGGTTTCATCTGTATAAAAACGGATAGGAATCGTGGTGAAAAATGGGTGTTGTTCTTCTAAATGACGATAATACTCTTGTATATGAAATACTAATTCGAATTCTCCAGTCTCTACTTTTTCTAATAGGATAGTGTCGACTCTGCCGTCTTGGTTGGTTATTCCGCTTGCTAAAAAAATTCTTTCAGAATCTAGTAATCTCCACAGCTCAACTTTTATCCCTTTTCCTGGTTTCCCCTTGGATAAATCTAATACATGAGTTGTTATGCCCATTTTCATAATCTATGCACCTTGTCCTTCTGTTTCTAGTTTGACTATTTCCTCTAATCGGAATTTCGATATAGAAAATATCTCGGTTAATGCAGTTTGAAATTCCTCTTCCTTTGTGTGGTTTACACGTTCTTTCATGGACTGATAAACGGAATCCTTGGTATGACCTTTGACAGCTAAGATAAACGGAAAGCCGAATTTCTCGGAATAGGTCTTATTTAAGGCTGCAAATTGCATGTATTCTTGCTCCGATAATTGATTCAAGCCAGCACCTTTTTGTTCCTTACTAGAAGAGGAGGTCATTTTTAACTTCCCGCCTAAATCAGGATGTGCCCGGATTAAATCAAGCTGATCTCCAATTGGCGCTTCCATTACTGCCTGTACCATTAGTTGATAGAGTGTATTTAAGCTTGGAAAGGGGCGATAATTCCAAGTTTTATTGGCAATCCACGGACTATGCTCGAACACCCAGCCAATCTTTTCGATGAATTCCTGTCGATTCATTTGATTAATTTCTGCTATCGTATACATATATTCATCCCTTTTCATCCCGTTTATTAGTTAACAACGTAACAGCTCTTAAAATTCCTTCATATCCTGTACAGCGACAAAGGTTTCCAGATAAAGCAGTCAGTACTTCCGCTCTAGAGGGATGCTCGTTTTCATCTAGTAAACTTTTTAATGCCATTACCATCCCAGGAGTACAGTAACCACACTGTAGTGCGCCCGCCTGTAAAAATGCTTCTTGGATGGGATGAAGATTTTTTTCTGCTAAGCTTTCAATCGTTAAAATTTCTGCATTTTCTAATTGATATGCCATTACTAAACAGGAATTCACCAGCTTTCCGTTCATGATGACTGAGCAAGCACCACACCTACCAGCTTCGCAAGCTATTTTCGTCCCAGTAAAAGTTAAAACCTCCCTAAGAATATCAACAAGGCGAAATGTTGGAGGAAGACTTAGCGTTAAAGATTCTCCATTCACCTTAAAAGTGGTTGTTTCCGTGATTTCATTTGTATCCATTTGCCCCCTCCTAATCTAGTAAACCTTGTTGTTTTTCCAATGCTTGTAATAGTATATCCGCACGCACTGGTAGTTGATTAAGCCATATGCCTGTTGCGTCATGAATGGCGGAAATGATAGCAGGAGCAACAGCAACTGTGCCGATTTCCCCCACACCTCTTGGCCCATAGTCATCTCCGGGGACTAATTCTTCTATGGCTGTTACCGTTGTCTCTATCGGAATATCGAGTATCGTTGGAATAAGATAGGTATCAAAATTTTCATTCATGTATCGGCCATTTTCCATTACTGCATCCTCCATAATCGTAAATCCTAACCCCATATTAGCTCCCCCTTCAATTTGCCCTAAATATCCCATTGGGTTCACTACAGGTCCAGCTGAAATAACATGGTCCATCCTAGTTACTGCAACGATCCCGGTTAAAATATCTATTTCGACCTCTGCTGCTACTCCAGCAAAAGTATATAGGAAGTGACCGCCGTCAATCGAGTTTGGCGTAGTAGGAAAGTGATAGCTTGCTGAAACAGTTGGTAGCTCTTCACATGAATCTGCTAACTGTTTATAGGAAAGAATAAGCGCTGGTCCCTTGTTTTCTTCTTCCTTTTTCCAAATGCCGTTTTTACCAAGGTATAAGCTTTCTTTTGAGCATTTAGTTTGTTTTTCTGCTAATGTAAGGAGTTTTTCGCTAAATGGAGCTTTTAATTTACTGATCCCTAGCCACACCATATTTGTTGCTCGTGAGGCAGTAGAAGATCCAGAATGAGGAACTTTAGCTGTATCACCAATAATAATTTCAATATCACTAGACACGCAAAAAAAGGTATCTGTCATAATCATTTCAATGGTTGAGATTAATCCTTGCCCACATTCTTCGAAACCAAAAGACACCTCTATTTTTCCTGCACTGTTTAAAGCCAATCGGGCACCAGAAGCATCTGCTCTTCCATATCCCAACCCCCCTCCATGCATGGTAATACTATATCCCCTTCCTTTTATTTTCCCATCTCCATCCATCGCATTGGTGTCCAAGTTTTTTTGAAGTATTGCTGACTTGGTAATTTCAGCAAGGACAGCATAAGCACCAGTTGTTGCAACAATAGGCTGATCTACCGGGCCAAAATCTTCTGTCTTGCGTAAATTAGTGAAGCGTAATTTAGTTGAATCTATTTTTGCTTTTTCCGCTAAGCGTTCAATTTGCGTTTCTAATGCAAAGGTGATTTGATTGCCGCCAAATCCTCTGAATTCACCGGCAACGCCGTTATTCGTATAAACGGAATAGCCATTAACATCTACATTTTCGATTATATATGGACCAGTACTATGCTCTACAGCAAAGTCAAGTACTGCCGGTCCTAAAGTCGCATAAGCACCAGTATCTGCCGTAATCTTCACTTGGTGGGCAATTATTTTTCCAGATGCATCGGCACCTGTCTTCATATAGATTTTCATTGGATGTCTTTTTAAACCAGCCTTAATCGATATTCTTCTTGATTGATGGATTTTCACCGGTCGCTGTGTTTTTAATGCCAGCAAGCTGATATAGGGCTGAACATTTAATTCGTCCTTCCCTCCAAATGAGCCCCCAATCGGGCTAGAGATAATCCGGATTTTTTCCAGCGGGAGTGTTAAAATTCGAGAAAGCTGCAGCTGATCTTTAAAACCATGCTGGGTTGGTGCATAAATGGTAATGCCTCCTGCTTCATCTGGTACAGCCACACCACCTTCCGTTTCCATATAAGCATGCATTTGTCTTGGTGTCTGATACGTTTCTTCTATGATCCATTCACACTTATTAAAAGCTTCCTCTATATTGCTTTTTCCCTTCTTAAAAGCAGCATGGTGAAGGAGATTTCCTTCTTTATGCAGCCTGATTGCAGTGTCTTTTAAGGCTTCATCTGGATCTGTTATTGTCTGCAACGGCTGATACTTTACTTTAATTAAGGAAATGGCTTTTTGTGCTATTTCCTTTGTTCTAGCCGCAACAGCGGCAATTGCGTCGCCTACATATCTGACTTTCTCTTCACAAAAGACAGGTTGATCCTGTATAACAATCCCAAAGCCATTTAAGCCTGGTACATCCTTATAGGTGATAACAGCAAAAACCCCAGCAAGCTCTTCTGCTTCTTTAGTATCAATCGATTCAATTTCCGCATGAGGATATTCACTTCTTAGAACGGTTCCATAGAGCATATTAGGAAACGTTAAGTCTGTTAAATACTTAAGTTTTCCGGTCACTTTAGGCTCGCCGTCTCTTCTTATTTTCCAACGACTACCAGCGCTTTCGATATCAAGAACCATTTTAACAACTCCCTTCTTCTCTATTGGAGTAATTCTTTCATATTAGCAACAATTACGTTTGCTGCGACTTTTTTGCGATAAGCTTCTGATATAAAGGGATCTGTATAAGAAGAGAAATCTTCCTGAATTACTTTAAAGATGCGGGACCAATCAATAGCACTATGTGAGCGGGTAAACTCCCTTTCTGTGCTTATAAGACGAGTCGGAATGTGACTGCCGCCGCCAATTGCAATTCTTATTATTCTTATATTTTTTTCTTCAAACTCTAGATACCCTGCAATCGAGATAATAGCGGCAGTAAAACTGGCCCGTCTACCAATCTTTTTAAAAAAAGAATATGTTTCTGTCTTCGGTGCTGCTATTGGTATGAGCACTTTTGTTAACAATTCAGATGAGTGGCTTTTTTGTGATGCCAGCCAATCCTTTAATGTGACCAAGTAGGTCTCCTTGCCATTAAAAAATGTTAATTGTGCCTCCAAAACTAATAAAGCAGGAATGCAATCACCAATTTTGCTGCATATATTTCCGCCAATTGTTCCTCTGTTACGGATAGCAGGAGCTGCTATCTTTTCACATGCTGCTACTATAAGCGGAGCCTTTTTTTGTACCAATGGGTTGATTAAACAATCAGAAATAGACATGCCTGCACCAATCTGCAAGAAATATTGACCATTTCGCTCTACTTCTGAGATTCCTTTTAACTCTATTAATTTTTCTGTACTAATAAGATGGTTTGGCTTGTCATGACCTGCTTCCCAATTTACTTGAAGGATCGTTCCGCCAGAAATGAAGGCATAATCTGATTCATTCCATTTATTAATAGCAGCTAAGGTGGTAGGTATTTCCACAGTAGTCGGATAATTGAGTGTTGAAACATGCATGTTATTCCCTCCTTTTCAGCACTTTTTCATAATCATTTTTTGTATCAATATCAATAAAATATTCTTCTTCAGAAAATTCAATCTTTTCTCCTTGCAATATACCATCTTTTAATAATTTTCTAGCTCCTTTATCTCCTTCTAGCTGGTTTACATCTGATAATGCGCTCTGATGGAACAAAATCGGTGGTTTGTATACTCCATTATGCATGCTTGCTACATATTTATATGGAGGGTGTAATGGAGTAGTCACGATTTTATCAATCATATCATGGGTAATGAAAGGTTGATCTGCTAAACATACAAGAATCTTTTCAGCTTGTTGCTCGATAGCTGCTCTAAACCCTTTTTTTAAGGAATAAGATTGTCCTAGAGACGATTCGTCACAATTAATCACTTTCCCTTTTTTTCCATTTAATAAGAGTTTATTGACAGGAGTTATCCAGTTTAAGTCATCGTCTGGTTGGGTGATAACAATTACAAAATCAACAAATGGCGAGGTCAGCAACACGGATAATGCATGATTACCTACTGGTTCATTCCGAAGAGGAAGGGACAGTTTATGTTCACCCATCCTCTTGCTATTCCCTGCTGCTAAATATAGAGCTGCAATCATCCAATTTTCCCCATAACAGAATTCTTGCTATTTTTTATCTTAATTAATTGTGCTGTTATACTAATGGCGATTTCTTCTGGGCTTTCTGAATGAATAGATATCCCCACTGGATAGTGGACCCAATCTGGCTTTATTTTTTCTGCCAATAATTTTTCCGATCTCTTTTTGGAGCCTAATAAGCCTAAGAATTTCACCCTTCGTTCCAAAAGTAAATGTACGAATTCCTGATCTTTACTAAAGTTGTGTGTCATCAATAATAGATAATCATTTTCTGAGGGATTTATTGCGTCTAGTACCTGAGTCGGAGAACCTATTTGGTATTCTTTTGCATCAGGGAAATTATCTACTGAACAATTAGCTTCTCGCCAATCAGATAAAATGACATAAAACCCAGCTTTGCTTGCAAAATAAACAACTGGCCTAACATCAGGTCCTGCCCCATAGATAATTAATCTTGGTTGAGGAGAGAGAACTTGTGTAAATATATAATTATTTCCGGTATCCAAAAAAGAAGTTAATGCTGGATTTGTTTCTTCTTTTCCTAGTGGAATAACCGTATTAACAAGGAATTTATTTATTTTATGGAAACTCTTAATAAGTTTGACACTTTCTCCTTTTTGCATATATGATTTTAATTGCTGAAAAACAGCGCTTGTTGCTGGTGTGATCGGTTCAACCATAATATAAATTTTCCCATCACATCCAACGCCTTGCCCCATGTTAAGTCATCTTCAGATCGCAGATCGTATTCCATCAGAAAGGCTTTTGCTTCTTTCTGCATTTCGATTCGTGCGAGTAAATCCTGTTCTACACATCCGCCTGTTAGTAATCCCTCTTCTTTACCGGTCTCTGTGATGTACATCAAAGTTCCTTCTTTTCGGTAGGCTGTTCCTTCCACATTCACAATTGTCGCTAAATAATTGTTTTTTTCCATTGCAATAACCGCATCAATAACAGCATAATGATCGGAAGACATGCTAACTCCTCCATTCCAATCAAATTTTTAGTCGGATCGAAAATAATTGTTACCTTTTATTACATTGGATGTTATTACATCATATTAATTCCTTCCCTTTTATATGTCATTGGACTAATTAAATAATAATCAAAGAGGTAATTAGATAAATTGAACAAATTATCTAAAAATTACAAAAGAATTGTTGAGGTTTCAAAATATTTGTATTCATTTTTTACTAGCTTTATATATTTACATTTCCTTGATTATCAACTATAATTCTCATATCTTGGATTAAAAAATTCTTCTTTTCGTCTTTCTTATTTATTCTTTTATTTAATTAAATGAGGTGGACTATGAATAAAGAAATTATTAAATTTATTAGGAAAAATTACGAAATGACACAGAGAGATTTTGCCCGTGTTTTAAATTGCAGCTTTGCATTAATTGCTTTAGTGGAAGTCGGAAAGCGAAGAGTTAGTAAAGATTTAGAAAATAAGATTAGACAAACGTTTAACATTGACGATCAAGATATCGCCTCCATTACATCCATAATATCAGAAATTAGTAAAGGAATTCCTCCGTTTATGTAATTTCTAGAAGAAAATAGCAAGTACATACAGATCCCTCATGTTGTGTTTTATGTAGATACTTTCTATTTTCTTCTATTTAAAAATTATCCTCCCTGCACCCTTTTTTCTCTCTCCCAATAGGATAAAGAAGGAGAAAGGAGGGGAAAAATGCCTATTAATGAACATCACAGCAATTCTTCAAAAATTTATCTTCCCAAACTTTCTGCAGAAAGTTTAAATAATCAATCCCGTTACCACCATAATTATTTACAGGAATATCTTTTTAAACAGCACAAACAAAATGAGCAACTAATGACATTATGGAATAAATTTCAGGAAGATTCGATTGAGAAACAGAAGAAGCATCTTCAACAATTTAACGAAATCGATTCAAAATTAGAACTTAATGATTCAGCTACAAAGGAGCTTTTAACTAAATTTACTGCTTTGGATAATGAAACATCCAAAATAGAAGAACAACTTGACACTATTATCTTACTAGCGCAGGAGCAAAAAGATTTAACAGAGGAAGAATCTCTGCGGCAAACAGCTTTATTTGACCAGTTATCTTTTCAGGAGAAAGATATTGCGATGATTTCTAATAAAATGGAAGACTTTAATCAGCTTGCTACAGATGTGAAAACAAAAATCACGGAAACAGAAACGAACTATCAACATATTGCAGAAAAGCTGGATTTACAAGAAATATTTCAGCAAACCTTATTAGAAAGCATGAAGGAAACAACTGGGAGCGTCAATAAAATCAGTCGACAGCTCGACTATCTAAAAGAAGTTATCTTCGAAAGAATACACTATTTAGCGGAAAAAATAGAAAACAATATCAAAAGCATCTCACAGCCAATTCAGCGATTCTTCGTTTCTTCTGAAAAGGATGAAACGATAAAAAAATAAAATGGTAACTGGTTTATAACCAAATAAAAAAACCTAAACAATTATACGAAGATGCTAATAAAAACATTCGTATAATCGTCTAGGTTTATTTTTTGTTGGAATACTTTCCAGCACTATTTACTTAATCAAGAATTTTTACTGATACTTGTTTTCTTCCCCACTCTAATGCTTTCGCTTGAGATGGAACAAAAACATCGATTTTCTTCCCTTTAATTGCTCCACCTGTATCACCAGCAATTGCAGTACCATATCCTTCAACATAGACCTTAGAGCCAAGAGGAATTACGTTAGGATCAACTGAGATAACCTTTTTATCTGGATTATCCTTTAAATTAATTCCAGTTGCTGTAACACCAGAACAGCCTTCACAATTTGCTGTATATGCTGTTGCAGTGACTGTGATTTCTTTTGCTGCTGAATTTGTACTTTCAGCCTTTACTGTATTATCTGCTTTAACCGGCTTGTTAACTGGCTTTGATTCTGACGTTTTTTGTTCAGAACCTTCTTTGGAAACAATCAATACATCATCCTTATGTATTGTATCACTATTCAGCTTATTCCAATCCTTCAACTGATCTACAGTTGTATTATATTTTTTAGAGATTTTCCATAGATTATCTCCCGCTTTTACTTTGTATTTCTTTACCTCTTTAATAGTAAGTGTATCATCCACTTTAATGATATCACTATCTAAATCATTCCATCTTTTTATATCATCAACACTTACCTTTTTTTCTTGTGAAATAGACCAAAGGGTATCTCCTTTTTCAACTTTCATTTCTTCTGCACCTACAAACGGAGCAGCTGTAGTTAGTATTGACGCACAAGTTAGAATAGAAAAGATTTTTTTCATTTTATACCTCCTAAAATAGCTCCAGTTGAGCTAACAGGTATAATCTTAACATGAAAAACGTCAAAAAAAAGAACAGGCAGTTGTTAATTCGATTACGTATATGACAATCCAATAACAAACACAATACGAATCGTCAGAATAATCAACTAACTTACACCTGTTTTCTTTTTAAACATATTTTTTAATGAACGGAAGGTAAGGTTATATGGAAGCTTGTTCCTTTATTTAATTCACTGTCAACATATACTTTTCCATTTAAATTCTCAATTATTTTGAAACTGACCATTAGTCCAAGTCCATTGCCTTCTTTTTTAGTTGTAAAGAAGGGCTCACCTATTTTTTTTAGTTGCTCTTTTGACATGCCAATTCCGCTGTCTTTGATTAAAATGGAAATATTCCCCTTTTCTTTTTTTACATTTATATCAATAGATCCCCCATCAGGCATTGCTTCGACCGCGTTCTTTATAAAGTTCAAGAAAACCTGTTTTAATTTATTCTCGTCACATTCTACGAAAGGATTGGAATCTTCGTAGTAGCGATTCAATTGGATTTTATTTTTTCGCAGCTGGTAATCTAAAATCGAAAGAACATTATCTATAATAGGAAGTAGCGGTTTTTTCTCTAATACAGAAACAGTCGGCTTAGAAAGAAGCATGAATTCCTCGACAATAGAGTTTACTCTTTCAATTTCATCTAGAATAATCTCAAAGTATTCCTGTCGATCTTTCTCGGTTTCATCCATACTCAAAAATTCCGCATATCCTTTTATGGAAGTTAGAGGGTTGCGGATCTCATGAGCAACACCAGCTGCTAATTGACCAATCGCGGCTAATTTATCTTGTCGATGAAGAACTTCTTCTGTTCGTTTCTTTTCTGTAATATCATTTCTAATAGCTAAGTATTGATAAGGCTTATTGTTTTTATCTAAAAAAGGGACTATAGTTGTGTCCACCCAATAATAGGAGCCATCTTTCCTTTTATTTCGGATTTCCCCCTTCCAAATTTCTCCTTTTCCAATTGTTTGCCAAACATTTCGGAAAAAATCTTTTGAATGATAGCCAGAATTTACAATACGATGGGTCTTCCCGATTAATTCCTGTCTACTATATCCGGATATCTCACAAAATTTAGAATTAACATTTGTAATAATTCCTCTTTTATCTGTAAATGCAATAATACTTGATTGTTCTAATGCATAGGTAATGTCACTTACTTCACGTACAGACTCTTCCAGTTGATGCTGAACCATTTTTTGCTCTGTAATGTCACGTCTTATTGCTACATACTGATAAGGTGCCCCCTCCTTATTTAAAAAAGGGACTATTACGGTATCAACCCAATATAGCGTACCATCCTTTGCTTTATTGAGTATCTCCCCTTTCCATATCTCCCCTTTTTTAATCGTATTCCATAATTGTCGAAAAAACTCAGGCGAATGATGGCCAGAATTCAAAATACGATGATTTTGTCCTAACAATTCCTCACGACTATACTTCGATACTTCCACAAATTTATCGTTTACATATGTAATCATTCCATTATTATCAGTAAAAGCAACGATTGCAGACTCATCCAAAGCATGCTGCATATCTCTCACATTAATTGCTCCTACATCCATTCGTTCTCCAATTAAGGTACTTGTTCCAATTAACCCACCTAAAACTAAGACAGAAACAAATAATGCAATGTAAATAATGAAGCTGCTTTGATAGGAATCCCTCACAACGGAAACTTCTGGTGCACTTACATCACTTAAGAGAATGAAATGACTGATCATACACACTCCTGTCATTAGTAAACTACATACAGGACGTATCCATTTTTTAAAAACGGCAGAGATATTAACAGGATAAAATGATAGCCATATCGAAATAAAAAATACAAAAAATAACAATAAAAAACTGATAAATAATTGCGGAATTTGATAATATACTATACTGCCGATTGAATAAAAACCAATAATGGATACTGATAATAAAGAAAGACTAAAAAAGAAAGCAGATACATAAATCCTTCTCTTCTTTTTTTTCTTATCTAATAGCGCATAAAATGCCATACCACTAAAGCATATGCCTACTACCATTGATAAGATAGTGATAGGGATATTATAGTTAGCAGTTGCATACACATTTTTAATCATCATATCAATAAAACTTAAAATCCAAAATCCAAAACCTATCGTAAATGTGCTTGCTAAAAACAAAAATCTACTATTTTTCTCTCCATTTTTTACTAATTGAAATAAATCAAACGAAGAATAGCATGCCATATATACGATTAGGATACTAATGAAAATTAATATGGAGTTATACAACAAAAATCCTCCTAATCTATTTTTTGCATTCTATTTGATTGTAAATCAAATAAAACAGATAAGAAAGCATTTTTGTATAAATGATTCACAAAATAGCCACATAACCATTCGTCTGTGGAGAGATTTAATAGTGGGATATGAAAGGACTTGAATATTTTATGAAGAAAGTCGAAGAGTTTCCTAAATAAGGATATTGATTAGGAAATCTCGACGACTTGGCACAACAAAAATAAATATATTTATCAAGTTTTCGCGATTAATAATTAATTACTGATTTGAGGAAGCTCTCTCATTTCAGCTGTTGTCTGATCTCCGCATAAAGGACAAAGAAGATCGTCTGTAGCAAAATCCTTTCTCATCCACCCGTTACAGGAATTACATGCATATACTTCCATACTCATTAACACTTCTTCCGGTTTTTCTTCCACACCTTTCCGATTAAAAAACATATGAGCACGCCCCCTTTTTAAACTATTATTGCCAGCACTGCTAATAATTATGTATGTAAACCAAAACATTGAAAGAAATAAACCACCTATTACTACTTACAATCATAATGGGTAGTACCCATTTACCATCCATTTTCTTTAAAGCGAAAAAATGAACAAATATTTTTCAAAATCTGTAACTAAGTGTAATCGTTATGGTAATATGATGAAAACTCAACGTGAAGGAGCTAATAATGTCTACAAAGTTATTTTATTCAACTCCATATGAAACAAAATGGACAACCACCATAAAGGAAGTTATCGAAACGAAAAATCAAATTTATGTCCTTTTAAAAGAAACAGCGTTTTATCCAGAAGGTGGAGGTCAACCAGCAGATACTGGATTCATTGACGGGATTCGTGTCGTAGATGTACAGATGAAGGATAATCAAATTTATCACCTTATGGAAAGAAAACCAGAAAATAAACTCGTATCATGTGAATTAGATTGGGATAGACGATATGATCATATGCAGCAGCATACTGCTCAGCACATGTTATCAGCTGTTTTGGAAGAATTATATCAAATTCCAACAGTTAGCTTTCATTTAGGAAAAGAGTACACAACAATTGATATAGATACAGCTGATCTAACAAAGGAACAAATGACTCAACTAGAAAAATCCTGTAATTCCTATATTATGAAAAACTTAGAAATCAAAACGCATATTACAACCTATGAACAAGTGAGTAAATTTCCTTTAAGAAAGCTGCCAAAAGTAACTGGTGATATAAGAATCGTGGAAATCGATAATTGGGATTTTTCTGCATGTGCTGGAACACATGTAGGCAGAACTGGAGAATTAGGCGTCTTTAAAATATTGAAAACTGAAAAACATCGTGGTCAAACGAGGATTTTCTTTTTAAGTGGGTGGAGAGCCATTCGTGACTATCAAACAGCACAATCTATATTAGATAACTTAGGAACGTTTTTTAAAACAAATAAACTGCAGCTTGAAGATCGTGTAAATAAAGTGGAATTAGAGAAAAAGGCATTAACTAAAGAATTAGAAACACTAAAAAGAGAAAATATAGCGTTTTTAGCAGAACAAATTCTTTCGACACATACAGAAAAAGTAATTTTCCTTTCATTTGCAGACAAAACAATCAAGGATTTATCTATTCTTGCCAAATATCTATTGCAAAAACAATCTAGCAGCATTATTCTCCTGAGTTCGGAAACAGATAAAAAAATACTAATACAGCAGAATGGTGATTATCCTCTTCATTGTGGAAAGTTTCTTAAGGAAACAATCCAAGGATATGAAGGGAAAGGTGGTGGCAATGTACTGCAAGCACAAGGTACGTTCTCTTCCGTTTTACAATTAAATGCCTGCCTAAAGGAACTAAGACAAAGATTAGATGAGAGTATATAAAAAACTAAAAACGTCCTCGAGATAACGGCTCTGCCAAGATCTAGAGGTCGTTTTTGTTAATTTCGAATTTGTTGGTTTCTTTTTTCTAGCATTATCGCAACTTTAATCATAAAATAACTAATCTCTTCTGGAAGTTCTTCTTTAATGGGCTTTAATTTATCCATGCCCACTTTTTGAATTGCTTCCACTATCTTCGTTTTATTTTCTGGCTTTAGAAATTTTGTCCAATCAATCTCTATTTCTTCTTCTCCGCAGCGTAGCAGATGGTTTTCTACCGTTTGAACATTTAATTGTCTTTCTTTTGCGATTTCCTTAATGGATAATCCGCTTTTCCATAACTCAAAAGTATGGAGATGGGAATTTTCCACCTGTTTTTTTGCTCTTTTGTCTTTTTTGTCCTTACTTCGGAAGAATGAATATCTTCCCTGTCAGCTGAATAAGTCTCCTCTTTTTGAAACGCTAAAATATGATCAATGATTACATCTCCATATTTTTGTAACTTATGGTCTCCTATCCCTTTTATCTCTCTAAATTCTTCATGCGATGTTGGCATTAGCACTGAGATATTTCGCAATGTTTGATCGGAAAATACCACAAATGGAGGAACGTTTTCTTCCTCTGCCAATTGTTTGCGAACACCTCTCAAGTAATCAAATAATGCGTTATTTTCACTAACTTTTACTGTCTCTATTTGTTCTTTTCGGACCACCCTTATTTTTCCTAAAAGAACTTCTTTTCCTTTATTGGAAACTTTTAATATTGGCATCGTACCTGTACTTACATCTATATATTGTTCAGAAATAAGGAACTCGATAAAATCACTAATTTCTTTTGCTGATTGCTCTTTCATAAGGCCATATGTTTTAATTTGATTTAATTGAAAATCCATTAATTTTTTATTTTTTGAACCAGTTAATACTTGTGCAATCATTGTTTTTCCGAATCTTTCACCCATTCTTATCATGCACGACAATACTTTTTGGGCATCCACTGTAACATCGATTACCGTCCTTTCATCTGTACAGTTCGAACATTGGCCGCATTTCTCTGTATATTCTTCACCAAAATAATGCAAGATATATTCTTGAAGACAATCTTCTGTATGACAAAAATTTATCATGGATTGTAATTTATCGAGATCTTGCTTCTGTTTATCTGGATCGCTTATTGTCTGATCAATTAGAAAACGCTGAATCCGAATATCTTGTGCTGAATATAACAATATACACTTACTCTGTAGACCGTCACGTCCTGCCCTTCCCGCTTCTTGATAATAACCCTCCATATTTTTTGGAAGCTGATAATGAATGACATACCGAATATTACTTTTATCAATCCCCATACCAAATGCATTTGTGGCAATCATAATGGATACATCATCTTTTATAAACGCTTGCTGTTCAGCCTCTCTTTGCCCATCGTTCATACCGCCATGATATTTTGCAACTGAATAGCCTTTTTTTGCTAATCTTTCATACAGTTTTTCCACCTCTTGTCTAGTCGCTGCATAAATGATCCCAGATTCCTCTTTATTTTTCTTTAAAAAGGATTCGAGAAACTTCCCTTTATCTTGCCCTTTAATAATGGAAAAAGATAAATTATCACGAGCAAAACCTGTCTTAACTGTATTTTCCCAAGGAATATTTAATAATTGACAAATATCTTCATGAACTTTAGGTGTTGCCGTTGCTGTTAACGCAGCGACAAGTGGCCTTTCCACTAATTTATTGATGAGAAAGCCAATCTTTGCGTAGCTTGGACGAAAATCATGTCCCCATTGTGAAATACAATGAGCTTCATCTACAGCAATAAAAGATAGGGAAACTTCCTTTAATAAATCTGTAAAATAATCTGCTTCTAGTCGTTCTGGTGCAATATAAAGTAATTTATAATGACCGTTTTTTATATCATATATCCTTTCCTGCACTTCTTCATTATGTAACGTACTATTAATATAAGTCGCTGGAATGCCAACTTCTGTTAGTGCATCTACTTGATCTTTCATTAAAGAAATTAAAGGGGATATAACTATCGTCAATCCAGGGAAAATCATCGCGGGCACCTGATAACAAATAGATTTCCCCCCGCCAGTTGGCATAATTCCTGCAACATTTTCACCATTTAATAATAGGCGAATAATATCTTCTTGTCCTTTTCTAAAATGGTCATATCCAAAGTACTCTTTTAAAATACTACGTGCTTTATCCATCATTACCTAAATCTCCCCACTTTTATCCGAACATATCTTTAAAATATTGTAACATTAATTGGATGAATTTTGAATGAAGCTTTATCGCTACAAGTGCTTGTCCAAATAGAAGTGTTATAGCACTCCGACAAAAAATAATAAGCAGCTTGCTAATTCCCATATAGATGAATTAGCAAGCTATCAATTATGCTAAGCTACACCTCTCCTAACGGCATTAATCGAAAGTAGAGGATCAGCCTTTAATTTAAAATTATAGCCAAGCAGCTCCAACGATGATTAACAAAATGAACAGTACTACGATTAAAACAAAACCATTTCCGAATCCAAATCCTCCGCAACCCATTTTATGAAACACTCCCTTTTTCTATCTTTATTCCTATCAGAAACCGACGTAGCAAGAACCTACAATTATTAATAAAATGAATAGCACTACTAGTAGAGCAAAACCTCCACCAAAACCAGCTGTATGGCCACCACTCATTTATTCCACCTCCCTCATACACATAAGCATCATATGAGTCTAGAGTTTGTCCTGTTTGGGCGTTTGAAGAAAAAGCTGAAAATATATTATAGTATGTAGACAGATTCCTTTCAGAAAGAAATCTGTCTTTAATAATCGTTTAAAAGAAAGGAATAAAGGCCAATGCAGCGATTAACCCTAAAGATACTCCTACAGCGGCTGCACCAAATCCCCAGCCCCAACCCCAGCCCCAGCCGGGTCTATTACCACGTCTATAACCATATCCGAATCCACCATGGCTCCGACGATTTCCACCTATTGGTCGAATATACACTTTATTAGGAGTGACTCTTTCGATGATTCCGGTATGAACCTCACCACTATGGGTACGGATTCTTACACATCTTCCAACACCGTTTGAACACTGATTATAAAAATTCTTAGCAGACATTTATCACACCTCCAACCATTCATCCCTATTATCCTATGTACAAGTCTAAAAAAAGAATGGACAACTATCATAAAAGGAGAGCGGATATTTTGACTGATCATTTCATAAAATTAAATCTGAAAAATTTCCCTTCAATTACAATCAGCTTGAGGTGAACAGAATGAAAAATTGCATATTCCAAAATAGGAATACCCAATTTAAAGTAGCTTCTAAATGTGTAAATTTCAAAATAGTTGGGTAGGAATAAGAAAAAAGGAGATTTCATATGTTAGTTGCAGCAATGTGGGGGGCAATAGCAAGCCTTTCCTTACTCGTGGGATCTATCGCTGGTTTGTTTTTAATGATACCCAAAAGGATTATTGCTTATTTTATGGCTTTGGGTACTGGTATTTTAATAGGGGCCTCTTCTTTTGAGCTTTTAATTAAATCTGTACATAAAAGTGGAATCATTACAACAGCTATTACTTTTTTAACTGGTGCAGGTTTATTTACTTTAATTGAAATATTTCTCTATAAAAAGGGCGGATCCAATCGGAAACGATCACATAAAAATCCAGAAGGTCATTCCGGACTAGCTATTTATATTGGCACTCTGATGGACGCGATACCAGAATCAATGATTATAGGATTAAGTCTATTAATAACACAGAAGGTGGACATGCTCTTTTTGATCGCCATTTTCATCAGTAATTTTCCTGAATCCCTTTCTTCAACGGTGGGTCTAAAAAAAGACAACTATTCAAACAAGAAAATTTTATTTTTATGGAGCAGTGTCATCCTTATTTCCGCGATAAGCAGCTCAGTGGGATATTTATTTTTAGAGAACGCATCAGCAGTAATGCTTTCTGGAATTCAGTCATTTGGTGCCGGTGGATTAATTGCAATGGTTTGCTCCACTATGCTTCCCGAAGCTTTTGAGCAAGGAGGACCAACAGTTGGATTTGTTGCATGTATGGGATTAATCTTCTCTCTAAGCATGAGTCATCTAGGATAGAAACTGAAACTGTCGAAATAAGATTTCGACAGTTTTCTGGTCAATAAAAAATGGCTGTTACTTTGCTAATGATTTAGGTGTAGTAACACGTAAAGAGGATTCATTCGTTTTTCTTTTTTTCTTAGGAAAAATATAGAGGTTTAATGCGCCAACAAAGAATGCTCCGCCAACGATATTACCGATTGTAACAGGTATTAAGTTATGTAAAGCATTTGCCAATGTAATTGTCTCTGGATGTGGTACGATGAGGGCAATAGAGAAAAGCGCCATATTAGCGACACTATGCTCATAACCAGAAATCATAAAGGCAAAGACAATTAATAATGTGGCAATTATTTTTCCGACATCCCCCTTCACATTCATCGGTATCCAAATAGCCAAACAAACCAACCAGTTACAAAGGATGCCTCGAACAAATAATTCAACTGTTGTAGCACTCATTTTAGAATTAGCAACATCCATAAGCCAAGTTGTTTTAGGAACTAAGCTAAATAAGCCTGAGTAATAGATTAGTAAAGCAAAAAATAACGCTCCAACCAAGTTGCCAAAATATGTACTAACCCAATTATAAATAGTATCTTTCCAACTAGTTGCTCCTGACAAAGTACTCATAGCAAATGCCATTGTGTTTCCTGTAAATAACTCCCCACCACCATACGAAATAAGGACTAGCGCCAACCCGAAAAATAAACTAGTCATCATATAGGTGGCAGGCGAATGAATATCGAAAAATGGTTGTGCTAAACGATAACACAGCATTAAAGCAAAACCAATGTAGATTCCTGCTAAAATGGCTTTTACAAAATAACGAAAGAAAGAATCGTCGATTGTTTCTTTCTTTTTCAATGCATAATTAATAGCCTTATCAACTGGATGAATTTCCATTGCAATACCTTCCTTTCTGTATAACATTATTATACAAAAGGAAAAGCGAATTACCTTGTGAAAAAATGAACAATTTTTAACAATTTGGTTTATAGAAAAAAACATCTCATTTACAAAAACAAATATATATTATGTACTATTCAAATAGAAATAAGCTTATAAACTCACTGTGTCGTAGTCGATAATTTACTATTCTGTTGAATTGCTACCGAAAACTGCGATCTTGGCTTTGTAAAGCTAATTTTTATACCAGATTTTTTCATTTTATTAACTAAATCAACTAGCTGTTTTTTAGCCATCATATACGACTCCTTTTTTCTTAATAGTTTTAGTGTACTAGAAATTTATGAAAAAATTATGAACAAATCATAAATAATTTTAGACAATCGTTTATTAGTTTAGAGACATATTAAAACACTATCATCTCTTCTTAATAAATTCTCTTTATTAGAAGAAAACCCTTTATTTTATGATATTTTTTTACCCTTTGGTTCTATTATCGTAAACATTTTTTCATTTTTCTATCGGGCATTTTTCATATTTTTGGTTTTTTAAGCATAAATGAATCCATAAATACTAGATTCTTATCTTGCTAAAGCAAATTATTTATTTTGGAATGCGGATAACTTTCATCTGAAAAATTCATCTAAAGAAAGATTTATTTAAAATAATTCGCGCTCTGATAGGAAAAATGATATAATTTTAAGGATATTGGAGTTTGGAGGATTTTTAAATGATAACAGTTACGAATGTAGGTCTTCGATACGGCGATCGCAAATTATTTGAAGATGTTAATATTAAATTTACACCAGGTAATTGCTACGGTTTAATCGGAGCAAACGGTGCAGGAAAATCTACTTTCCTAAAAATACTATCTGGTGAAATAGAAGCTCAATCAGGGAATGTTTCTTTAGGACCTGGAGAAAGACTTGCTGTTTTAAAGCAGAATCACTTTGAATATGAAGAACATGAAGTATTAAAAGTGGTAATAATGGGGCATGCAAGATTATATGAAGTAATGCAAGAGAAAGATGCGATTTACATGAAAGAAAATTTCACAGATGAAGATGGCATGAAAGCCGCAGAGCTTGAAGGAGAATTCGCCGAATTAAACGGATGGGAAGCAGAATCTGAAGCTGCGATTCTTTTAAAAGGATTAGGCATTGGTGAGGAGCTTCATTATAAGACAATGGCGGAATTAAACGGTTCCGATAAAGTGAAAGTGTTATTAGCGCAAGCACTTTTCGGTGAACCTGATGTTCTTTTACTAGATGAGCCTACTAACCATTTGGATATTAATGCAATTAAGTGGTTAGAGGAATTTTTAATTAACTTTGACAATACTGTAATTGTTGTGTCCCATGACAGACATTTCTTAAACAAGGTTTGTACACATATTGCAGACTTAGACTATAGTAGAATCCAAATTTATGTGGGTAACTATGATTTTTGGTATGAATCAAGTCAATTAGCTTCTAGAATGGCAAACGATGCAAACAAAAAGAAAGAAGAAAAAATTAAAGAACTTCAAAACTTTATTGCTCGATTTAGTGCAAATGCTTCTAAGTCGAAACAGGCTACTTCTCGAAAAAAATTACTTGATAAAATTTCGTTAGATGACATTAAACCTTCATCACGAAAATATCCATATGTTGCATTTACTCCTGAGCGTGAAATTGGTAATGACTTATTAAGAGTTGAAAACCTAACAAAAATCATTGACGGGGTTAAAGTTCTTGATAATGTAAGCTTTATTATGAATAAAGATGATAAGATTGCCCTAGTTGGTCCAAATGAAATTGCTAAGACTACTCTATTCCGTATTTTAGCGGGCGAAATGGAGCCAGATAGTGGCACTTATAAATGGGGAGTTACTACTTCTCAAAGTTATTTTCCAGCTGAAAACTCGGAGTATTTTAATAACGATGACGAAACTCTAGTAGACTGGCTTCGCCAATATTCTCCCAATGATCAAACAGAAAGCTTTTTAAGAGGATTTTTAGGCCGCATGTTATTTTCTGGAGAAGAAGTATTGAAAAAACCTAGCGTTTTATCAGGTGGAGAAAAAGTTCGTTGTATGTTATCTAAAATGATGCTGAGTGGCGCAAATGTTCTACTTCTAGATGAACCTACTAACCATTTAGATTTAGAATCCATCACAGCTTTAAATAATGGATTAATCAACTTTAAAGGTTCATTAATTTTCACTTCTCATGACCATCAGTTTGTATCAACAATTGCAAATCGCATTCTTGAGATTACCCCACAAGGACTTGTTGATAAGCAAATGAATTACGATGAATATTTAGAAGATGAAGCATTACAAAAAAATATTGCAAATATGTATAAATAAAAAAACTGGGATTCCCCGTTTTTCAGACTGTCGACAAACTCCTAATTCAGTAATTAGGAGTTTGTCTTAGTTTATTAAATATACATTTTTTAAATAAGAGTTGATTTCCGTTGCAGGGGTTCGCTTTCCGTGGGGCTCGCGCTGAGCCGCTTCGACCTAAAGGTCTACAGGATCTCAGACTGTCTTCGCAGATCCCAGCGGAGTCTCACCCCTTCCACTAAAAACCGGGATTCCCCGTTTTTTTAACGTTTAATTGCCTTTTTTCTTATCACATAGATGAAATAAATGGCGAACGGAATAAGGAAAACTATTCCTGGAAACGAAGATTTCTTCTCGTCTCTTCCTGCTTCATCCGAAATATTCTTTTTAAACGTTTCCTCTGCTGGCTCAGCATTTGCTAATTGTACCGATTGAATAATATCATCGTTCTCATTTTTAATCATTAAAACACCGGAAGAGCTAACCTCTTCTTTTCCTTTTGTGCGTGGAACCGTTATGTTAACTTCATCTGAAGTTTCATAAGTTGTCCCCTTAGCAAAAAATGATTTTCCTCCTGGAACTAATTTATGCATATATTGACTAAAGCCATAATCCATTAGTTCTTCCGTATCATTATATACATCCTGCTTATATGTCCCTTTTAAAATAATAGCAATCAAACTTAGCTCCCCATTCTCAGCGGTAGTAGCCAAAGTCTGTTTTGATTCGTCTACAAAACCAGTTTTCCCGCCAGTCACTTTGTCGTATGGGCGACTACCGTTTACCATTTGATGATGGCTTACTAATGTAGTATCCCAAGACAGACCATCCCACTTTAATTCATCTGTGCCGAATATTTCTCTAAATGTTTCATTTTTCATGGCGTACTGGGTGATTAATGCTAAATCGTTTGCAGTTGTGTAATGATCTTTATCAAATAAACCATTTGGATTTTTGAAATGCGTGGAATGAACATTGACTTTTTCCTTTAAGTACTTGTTAATATTTGTCTCAAAATTACTAATAGAACCATCTAGGTATTCAGCAATAGCTATCGCTGCATCATTACCAGAGTTAATTAGCATTCCATCAAGTAAATGTCTCAGTGTTACTTGCTCGCCTTTCTCTAAATAAACTCTTGTCCCTTCCGCTGAATACGCGTTCTCACTTACTGTAACAATATCATCTAATTTTCCATGCTCAATCGCATAAATGGCAGTCGCTATTTTTGTTAAACTTGCCGGATACATTTTTTTATACCCATTCTTTTCATATAATACCGCTCCAGTATCACTATCTAATAAGAAAGCTGCCTCACTTATTAGTTCAGGTTCCTTATTATCTTTAGCATTACTTATAGCAGGAAAGCAAAATAATAATAATACGAAACAAAATACAATGGTCGTTTCCTTCATTTTCCCCCACCTATTATTTTCTATGTTTTAAATACCATGACTATTGTACCAAATAATTGAGAATAATAAAGGTCAATCGGGATTTTGTCACAAAAATGAAACGCTTCTGTATTTTTTTATCATTATTCAAGTATACTTTTATTGCTAAACATATAGATTATTCACTTGAAAAAGCCTTTAAATAGGCTGCCGCATTTTTCTTAATGTTTTTTCCAATTTCTATTATAAATAAAAAAGCTGCCAATAAAAATGGTAGAAGATAATATCCAATCCGATATAAAAATAGGACTATCAACATTTGTTCTGATTCAATCCCTAAAGATTCAATCCCCCATAAAAATACTAATTCAAAAGAACCCATCCCACCAGGTATCATACTGATTATTCCAGTACAAGCAGCAACTAAGAAAAGCAAGAAAAAATCCCCAATAGAAACTGGCAATACTATTATTCTAGCGATAGAATATAAATATGCAAATAAAAATATCCATTCCAACAGAGAAACAATTATCAAACCAACTATCTGATTTTGGTCAAAGACAAAGTTATGCTGCTTGGCTTTCTGATAACTTACGAGGAGCACTGGAAATATTAATCCTACTATAATAATGGCTGCAAATATCCAAAAATGATCTTCCATTAAATTCAGTCTTCTACTATAAAGAATAGCAATCCAAGACAATAAGCTAATACCAGATAAATAAAATATCGTTACTACCGCAATCCCTTTAAATAGTTTTTTTCGGTCTTTTTCATATCTTTTATAAAAGAAATTTCGTAAGGCAATACCAATTAAACCACCAAAACCAATTAAATTTGAAAAAGAATTACTAATAAATGAATATTTACCTACTTCTACAATTGGAACACGCTTCTTTAAATGCCTTACAAGAAAAAAATCATAAAAAAACATGGGAAGAGTCGCCATGAATCCGCCTATTGCAATGTAAAACAAACTATGAAATGGGATAGTCTGTAAATATTCATATAATTGGTTTATATCCGCTGATACAATCATGTTTTTAATTTCTCTTAAAACGATGATAAATATAACAATCGGCAGTAGTATCTTCGCTATATTAATCAAGATTTCTTTTTTTCTGATTGACATATTTACACCTCATACATTTCGCTTATGTTAATTCTAGTATTAGAGACCTAAAATTAATCTTACCTTATATATGGAAGAAAAGAAACGGAACTTTTTTCAAAAATTTTTATGTAAATAGCTTTATTACTTTCCAATAGTATGGACAAAATGAATAGCAATATTCTATTACAAGGAAAACATCTCCACTTCCTTTCTCTTTCCTCCACGATGAATACTTACCCTATTGTATAACAGAATAGAGAAAAAATCATAAATTTATATAACAGATATAAAAGATATTTTCCAACCTTCTTCTTTTACCCTTTTAAAACCACCTCTATAAACCCTTGGTATTATTAGAGTTCACATATACGACACAGAAAATTCGCAAGATGTACACAATTATTGTGATTGTTCTCACATATTATCTGTTATAGTTAAAACAGAAAGAAAAAAGCTTTCTGTTATATATTTTATTAAATCATGAGGTGATTATAATGGAAAAAGTTGAAACAACTAATTATTGGGAAGGCTTTAAAAATGGATCTTGGCAGAAAGAAGTAAATGTTCGTGATTTCATCCTGAAAAACTTTAAACCATATTATGGAGATTCTGCTTTCTTATCAGGTCCTACATTAGAAACTACACAATTATGGGAACAAGTAATGGAATTAAGTAAACTAGAAAGAGAACGAGGCGGTGTTTATGATTTAGATACTGATATCGTATCAACCATTACCTCTCACGGCCCTGGCTATTTAGATAAAACAAAAGAAAAAATCGTCGGTGTACAAACAGATGAACCTTTCAAACGCTCTTTCCAACCTAACGGCGGTATTAGAATGGCTGTTCAAGCTTGTGAATCATACGGCTATAAAGCGGATGAAGAATTAGTGAAATTCTTTACTGAACATCGTAAAACCCATAACGCAGGAGTTTTTGATGCTTATACAGATGAAATGAGATTAGCTAGAAAAGCTGCAATCATTACAGGTCTTCCTGATGCATATGGTCGTGGAAGAATTATTGGTGACTATCGTCGCGTTGCACTTTATGGTGTCGATTTCTTAATTAATGAAAAACAAAAAGACAAAAAAGCAACAAGTTCTGTTATGACAGAAGAAACAATCCGATTAAGAGAAGAACTTTCTGAACAAATTCGTGCTCTACATGAATTAAAAGAATTAGGTGCAAGCTATGGCTTTGATTTATCACGACCAGCAGCAAATGCCCAAGAAGCATTCCAATGGGTTTATCTTGCCTACCTTGCAGCAATAAAAGAACAAAACGGTGCTGCAATGAGCTTAGGGCGTGTATCTACCTTCTTAGATATTTATGTAGAAAGAGACTTAGAAAATGGCACATTAACAGAAAAAGAAGTACAAGAAATAGTGGATCACTTTATTATGAAGTTACGCCTGGTAAAATTTGCTCGTACACCTGACTATAATGAATTATTCAGCGGCGACCCTACTTGGGTAACCGAATCAATTGGCGGTATGGCTAATGACGGTAGACCTTTAGTAACAAAGAACTCTTTCCGTTTCCTTCATACTTTAGATAACTTAGGACCTGCACCGGAGCCAAACTTAACTGTTCTATGGTCTACACAGTTACCAGACAACTTTAAAAAATTCTGTGCGCAAATGTCGATTCAAACAAGTGCAATCCAATATGAAAATGATGATATTATGAAACCTCAATGGGGCGATGATTACGGAATCGCATGTTGTGTATCAGCAATGGAAATTGGTAAACAAATGCAGTTCTTTGGAGCTCGTGCCAACCTTGCTAAATGTTTATTATATGCAATTAATGGTGGTAAAGATGAGAAATTAAAAATCCAGGTTGGACCTAAATTTGAACCAATCACTTCTGAATACCTAGACTATAAAGAGGTTACCGAAAAATTTGATAATATGATGGAATGGTTAGCTGGCCTCTATATCAACACATTAAATGTTATCCATTATATGCATGACAAATACAGCTATGAAAGAATTGAAATGGCTCTTCATGACACAGAGATTCTTCGGACAATGGCTACAGGTATTGCAGGATTAAGCGTAGTTACAGACTCATTAAGTGCCATAAAACATGGAAAAGTTAAAGTTATTAGAGACGAAAACGGTCTTGCTGTAGATTTCGAAATGGAAGGAGATTTCCCTAAATACGGTAACAACGATGATGCAGTGGATAGTATTGCAGTTGAGATAGTTGAAAGCTTTATGAAAAAACTACGTAAACATCAAACATATCGCAATTCTATGCATACTATGTCTATCTTAACCATCACTTCTAACGTTGTATATGGTAAGAAAACAGGTAATACTCCAGACGGCCGTCGTGCAGGGGAACCTTTTGCTCCAGGAGCTAACCCTATGCATGGCCGTGATACAAAAGGAACTTTAGCATCTCTATCTTCTGTTGCTAAGTTACCTTACGATTATTCATTAGATGGTATTTCGAATACCTTCTCCATTGTGCCAAAAGCTTTAGGTAAAGAAGAAGATATTCGTGCAAATAACTTAGTATCAATTTTAGATGGCTATGCAACAAAAGCTGGGCACCACTTAAATGTTAACGTATTTAATAGAGAAACATTATTAGATGCTATGGAACATCCAGAATTATACCCGCAATTAACTATTCGTGTATCTGGATATGCAGTTAACTTTATCAAATTAACTCGTGAGCAACAACAAGACGTTATTAGTCGTACTTTCCATGAATCCATGTAATTCTTAAAGACTGGGCTGAGGGATTTTCTTATTCCCTCTCCCCCTCTTCTTACAGTGCTACTACTATACTGGATTGCGGGTTTATTATAAGGAGGAAAATAATCATGAACGGCAATATACATTCAATAGAAACATTTGGAACAGTAGATGGCCCAGGCATTCGCTATGTAGTGTTTACCCAAGGCTGCTTACTTCGCTGCCAATTTTGTCATAATGCAGACACTTGGGAAATTGGTACAGGAAAGCAAATGTCTGTTATGGACATTATCAATGATTTAAAAACATACCTTCCTTTTATCGAACCATCTGGTGGTGGTATTACTGTAAGTGGCGGGGAACCTTTATTACAAATACCATTTTTAATAGAATTATTTAAAGAGTGTAAAAAACTTGGTATTCATACAACGATTGACTCTTCTGGTGGTTGTTACTCAAAAGCCCCTTCTTTCCAAGCACAATTAGATGAATTAATGCAATATACTGATTTAGTCTTGCTTGATTTAAAACATATCGACCGTAAAAAACATATTAAATTAACTGGTATGGGAAATGATCATATTTTAGATTTTGCAACCTATTTATCAAATAAGAAAATCCCTATTTGGGTAAGACATGTTTTAGTACCTACAATTAATGATACAGAAGAAGATTTAACGAGACTAAGTGATTTCATTGCAAAACTTGAAAATGTAGAAAAAATTGATATACTCCCCTATCATAAGTTAGGTGTATATAAATGGGAGACGCTCGGATTAGAATATCCTTTAAAAGACATCGAACCACCTACACAAGAATCAGTTGATTTTGCGACTGCTATTTTAAATAGAATGATGTAAAGATTTAAAAACATAGATAAGAGGCATTAATTCACAATGTGATATCAATGCCTCTTACTAGCTATTCTCCTATTTAAGCATCACGATTAGCGTATGGGGGGTATGGCGGATATGGCGGTTTTGGTGGTTTTGGTGGTTTGTGTGGACAACATGACTTCTTCTTGCAGCCTACAGATAATTCAGATTCAAAGGATATAGGGATATTTAAGAGTGTAACTTCTACGTCTAAACCTAGAATTTTAATCATTTATTTCCCTCCTATAATTTTTTTCGTACAAAATATTGTTAAACAACATTTACATATTTTGTACTTACATTATAGAGTATGTTAATTATTGGTACATGTTTGTGCTGTGTCATTAATTTAAGAGAGAAAATTGCCAAGAAAAAGAGACCGACAATTAATTTATCGGTCTCTTTTTCTTTTCTACTATTCTTTCCACCATTCATCAAACATTGATGCAGGTACTTGTCTCTTATGCTCTGTCAATAAGTACCGAGCTTCAATCTTCTCTGCCACATCTTGTGTAACTTCTTTTCCTTCTAAATAATCATCTAATTGGTCATAAGTAATACCAAGTTCGGTTTCATCTGCTTGCCCTGGTTTATTATCTAATAAATCGGCAGTTGGCACTTTCAAATAAAGAGCCTCTTCTGCATTCAACTCTTTTAATAATTGTTTTCCTTGTCTTTTTGATAATCCTGTTAATGGTAGAACATCCGCACCGCCATCTCCATACTTTGTAAAGAATCCTGTAACAGCTTCGGCAGCATGATCAGTACCTATCACTAGTAAATTTTCTTGTCCGCCAATTGCATATTGTGCAATCATTCGCATTCTAGCTTTTACATTTCCCTTATGATAATCAGCTAATGGCGTGTCACTCATGTCATCATAAACAGTTTTCACGTCGTCAACAGGATTTTTAATATTAAATACATATTCCTTATCCGCTTTTATAAATTCCAATGCACGTTTTGCATCTACTTCATCTGCTTGAACTCCATATGGCAATCTTACAGCTACAAAAGTTGCATTATAGCCTTCTGCACGTAATTCTTCTACTGCTAATTGTGCCAGTCTTCCTGCTAAAGATGAATCTTGGCCACCACTAATTCCCAAAACAAATCCTTTTGCTTTCGCTTTTTTAGCGTAATCCTTTAAAAATTGAACTCTTTTTTCAATTTCTTGTTTTGGATTAATTTCAGGTTGTACATTTAAATCCTTCATAATTCTTTCTTGTAAATCTCGCATGCTATTTCCTCCTCATTTGCGATTTTGAATAGATACTTTGACCTTTTCTATATGACTCATTTTATTTTCCCAGCATAATGGGCTTAAATCTACAGGATATTCCTCAGGATTTAAGGAACGCTTATATTCATCCCAAAGTATTTCTAAGCTTTGCTCTGAGTACTTTTGAATGCTCATGATATCAGGGGTTGCATATATTAACTTACCATCCTTAAAAATATCTTGATGGATATCTACTGCAGTAAAATTAGTCACAAATTTGCTTATATACGTATGGGTTGGATGAAACATCTTTAAGCGTTCTTCGTTTTCAGGATGTTCGGATTCTAAACAAATATAATCCCCTTCTGATTTACCATTTATATCATTTATAATTCGATATACCCTTTTTAACCCAGGTGTAGTCACTTTTTCTGGATTCCCGCTAATTTTAATCGTATCTTGCATGTTGCCTTCTTCATCTTCAATAGATACAAGCTTATATACGCCCCCAAGTGCTGGCTGATCATATGCTGTAATTAATTTGGTTCCTATTCCCCAAATATCTATTTTTGCCCCTTGTGCTTTTAAGTTAATTATCGTGTATTCATCTAGATCATTACTTGCAACTATTTTTGTATCATAGAAACCTGCTTCATCTAGCATTTTTCTTGCTTCTTTTGATAAATAAGCTAAATCACCGCTATCCAAGCGAATCCCTCGAAAGTTTATGCTATCGCCTAATTCCTTTGCAACACGAATAGCATTAGGGACGCCTGATCGCAAAGTATCATATGTGTCTACCAAAAAAACGCACTCCTTATGTCTTCGCGCATATTTATGAAAAGCTATATACTCATCATGATAGGCTTGAATCATAGAATGAGCATGCGTTCCAGAAATCGGAATACCGAATAATTTACCCGCTCTGACATTTGAGGTGGAATTAAAACCACCGATAAAAGCAGCTCTTGTTCCCCATAGTGCTGCATCTAGTTCATGTGCACGTCTACTTCCAAACTCCATTACGATTCCATCACCAATAACATTTTTAATTCTGGAAGCTTTCGTTGCAATTAATGTTTGGTAATTCACAATGTTTAAGATGGCCGTTTCGACAATTTGTGCTTGCGCAAGTGGTGCTTCAATTCTCATTAATGGTTCATTTGCGAAAACCACTTCTCCTTCTGCTGCTGACCGTAGACTTCCAGTAAAATGCAGATCTTTCAAATAAGCTAGGAAGTCTTCTTTAAAGCCTTCTTGTCTTAAATACTCAATATCCCCTTCAGAAAATTGCAGATTCTCTAGATATTGAATCACTCGCTCTAAACCAGCGAAAACAGCATAGCCATTATTAAAAGGTAATTTTCTAAAATACACTTCAAAAACAGCATTCTTTTCAGCAATGCCATCCTCCCAGTAAGTTTCAGCCATATTAATTTGATATAAGTCCGTATGTAACATTAAACTGTCATCTTTAAAATTAAAACTCATTATAGTCCTCCTGCAACCCCTAAACGACTAAAGGATAGTAGCCCCTAGTACATTTTTAAAATGTTCCAATGCCCATTGATGGCCAATTTCATTAAATGAAGCAACGGCATTTTCATATATATGAATATTATAACCAAGATTATAAGCATCTACAGCAGTATGTAGCACACATATATCTGTACAAACGCCAACTAGATAAATATCTTTGATGGATCTCTCTTGCAATTTTATATGTAAATCGGTGCCTGCAAAAGCACTGTATCTAGTTTTATCCATCCAATACACATTGGTTAAATCTTTGTGATCTTCATAAGTCTTTTGAAGTGTTCCATATAAATCTCTTCCTCTTGATTCAGCAATATTATGAGGTGGAAATAGCCTTGATTCTGGATGATATGGATCATTTAATGTATGCAAATCAATTGCAAATACAGTTAAATCATCATTATCGATAAAATTCTTCGTAATTTTTACTATTTCATTCTCAATTGCAATGCCTGGTTCACCACATGGTAGATTGCCTTCTACGAAGTCAAAAGTGTAATCAATATTAATTAGAGCTTTCATTAAATCCCCCCTTAATTTTTACAGAACTTATTAAAAACATCCTATAAGAAAACACCTTGATTATATTAAAACTATCATTTATTATACCATTCATTTTATTTTTTCCTATTGTAAATACTTAATTATTCCTGATTTTATGCAAATAGTACCTCTTGAAGGGTAATATCTTTTATCATTCAGCATTAAAAAATGTCATAAAATATACTTAATATTTGTAATCTTGACCTTTATCTCTAGTTGTTAATTGCTTTTCAGCCCTAGTTTCGATATAATTTTATTTGTTCACTAATAATGAGGTGTATAAATGATTGATTTATTATTAGACTTAACGTTTTTTCCTAGTTATCAAACGGTTTACTATACATTTTTAGTAGGTCTAGTACTGAAATATTTATGGGATTGGAACATTAAGACAACGGTTCAGCAAGAATTCTTTGCAACAGATCAAAGGTTGTCATTAGATGTTTCCATTACAACGATAAATATGAATGTTCAAAAATATAATACTCCTATTTTGCACTGGATTGTTAAAAATATCCGTAAAAGAATAGAGAGTTCACATGATGATCCAGAGAAACCAATTACCTCCTTTGTTAGCTAGTATTTAATTAACAATTTGGAGGAATTACAATGAAAAAATTATCAAAAAATACATTACTAATCATGCTATTAGGTTTATCAACTATTCTACTGAGTGCTTGTTCCTCATCAGCAAGTGGAAATAATGATGGGTTTTTCCATAAAATATTTGTTGAACCATTCACGGCAATTATTCACGGAACAGCAGATGTATTTGCTGGAAGCTACGGCCTTGCGATTATTCTGATCACTTTAGTAATTCGACTTGTCTTAATGCCTTTAATGCTGAAGCAATATAAAAAACAACAATTAATGAAATCAAAAATGGATACAATTAAACCTGAAATGGAAGCAATTCAGAAAAAGATTAAGGCCACTAAAGATCAAAAAGAACAGCAAAAACTGCAAATGGAAATGATGGATCTTTACAAAAAAAATAATATTAACCCACTTAATATTGGATGTTTACCAATGCTGATTCAAATGCCGATTTTAATGGGATTCTATTATGCAATACGTGGTTCTCAAGAAATAGCTAGCCACTCCTTTTTATGGTTTAATTTAGGACAGTCAGATTTAATTCTAACCGCGTTAGCAGGTATTGTTTATTATTTACAATTTAGAGTATCGCAAAGTACCATGACACAAGAACAACAAAAGCAAATGAGTAAAATAGGATTGATTTCTCCTATTATGATTGTAATAGTGTCTTTAAATGCTCCAGCAGCTCTACCACTATATTGGACAGTCGGTGGAACTTTCCTTATCTTCCAGTCTTTAATCGGAAGAAAACTATATCCACCTCAACCTAGTAATACAAAGGTAGCTACAGACAAATAAGTAATAAAGGACAAATTTTACGTGATAAAGCATTAAGCCACGCGTGAAATTTGTCCTTTTTTTAGATAATAAATGTTTCTTTTATAAATGGAGACCAACGTTCCACCCTGCAAAACAGAATAAAATTCCCCCTAAGAATGTCCCTAATATATATATATATAACCCCATTCTTCTCTTTTCTCGATATAATGTTACTGCCTCAACAGCAAAAGTAGAGAAGGTTGTAAATGCTCCTAAAAAGCCAATTGCTAAAATAAAATAAACACTGGCGGTCACATCCATTCCAACGATTAATCCAAGTAGAAACGACCCGCCTATATTGACAATCATAGTCGGGATTGGGATAGAAGCTTCCATTATTTTTTTTAGTTCATTTATAAAAAAGTAACGAGAAATAGCGCCAATAAAACCGCCAACTCCAATCAATAAAAGATTACTAACCATTTGATTTGCTCCACTTTCTTTCTCCAATTTTCATTCCTACATACGCAAAGCTAATTCCGAAAACAGCACTACCAACAACGTAACAAATAGCGAGCAGATCACTACCATCAATTAACAAATGGACTGTATCCATACTGAAAGTTGATAAGGTAGTAAAAGAACCAATCATGCCTGTTCCAATGGCTGCGGCATACTCTGATTTTAGCTTTTGTCTTTTTATAATGGCACTTGTAAACCATCCTAGCATAAAGGAACCAGCAATATTTATTCCCAATGTTTGCAAGGGAAAATCATAGACAAAAGGAATTTGTCCTACAATATACCGCAAAATGCTCCCAATCACACCGCCAATCCCAACAAATATATAGTTCATTATTATTCATTCCCTTAACAATTCAATAATATCAAATCAGAATTATAATTATAATAAAAAAAGATGTCTAATGAAAAGAATCGTTATGATCATCAAAGGATTTCTATTAATCCATTCATCCACTAAAGATCCATAACTTTTCTATCATAAAAGACATCTTATATTCTTATATTGTTTGAAAATAGTCTTTGTAAAAACCGCCAATTTTACCAGAGTTATCTACAACAAAGTAAAATTCCTCTGTCTCGTTCTTTACTTCATACTCTTTCCCTACTGTTAACACTCTATTAACAATGTATTTGTTTGCATCGGTATGTATACATTTTACTTTTTTAACAGATGGTTTCTTTTCCCAGTTTTCATGTATCATTTTATTGCTCCTTTCATTCTAGTACTATCCTAGTATAAAGGGAAACCGATACATAGTGCAATAGATTCTCATTATGAAACTAAATTCTGTAGTTCCTTTTCCATCCACATTATCTTATTTCTTTCAAATGTAAACCATTTTCCTGTATCTACTTGTAAAAAAGTCATGTAGCATTTGCCATTAATCCAATCCAAGCGTTTGAAATCCAATGCATAATACGATGTATGATTATATTTGATGACATAAAAGTTTTTATGTTCTTGAATATACATTTTATGACCTTCTTTCTAAGATGTAGTTACTATTCTATACCACAGCTAAACTGTCCCTTAAACCCCAAAAAATATTATATTAGTGTAACATTATATTTAATTTTTGTTTCGATATGCTCTTCATCTGCCTCCTGTAATTTCCTTTTTGAGCATTTCTGGTTTATTGCAAACATAAGTAAATACCTCCCCAGTAATTTCTTTTTGATGAACAGTAACGATCTTTCGAACATATAAATTATCAATGCCGTTTTGGTAATGGTCAGCAAATCCATCTAAAATCAACAAATCCGCAAATGGTACAGCATATAGTTCTCCATACACTTTTTATGATCAGCTAATATTAAAAATGGATAATCAATGTTTCCATCGTATAATTTTCCATGTACCAAGCTTCTTCTGTCAGACACGGGAAATTTTCTACCATATAATGATTTATTTCTTCTTTTAGCAAAGCCTCCTAGACATGTTTCTCATCCAGAAAACTCCTTAGCTATTGGTTCGAATCAACACTTTTTGTGCGATTTCAAATACTATTCTATTATAAAAAGATACAGGGAGTTTCCGGTAGTAGAAACTCCCTGTATCTATATTTAGCAAAGTAATTAAGCTTCAAACAATAGGGACTCAGGATCTTCTAGTAGATCTTTTATTCTTGCTAGGAATGTAACTGCTTCTTTCCCATCAATGATACGGTGATCATAAGAAAGAGCCAAATACATCATTGGTCGATTTTCCATTTTCTCTGCATCGATCGCTACAGGTCGCAGCTGGATTTTATGCATTCCAAGTATACCGACCTGCGGTCCATTAAGAATTGGAGTAGATAACAAGGAGCCAAAAACACCGCCGTTTGTAATAGTAAATGTCCCACCCTGTAAATCGCTTAAAGATAGTTTGTTACTTCTTGCTTTACTTGCAAAGTCTAATATTTCACTTTCTATTTCAGCGAAGTTTTTACGGTCAGCATCTCTTAAGACTGGTACCACAAGCCCTTCATCTGTTGATACAGCAATACCAATATCATAATATTTTTTTAAGACAATTTGGTCACCTTGGATTTCAGCATTTAATAATGGTGCTTTCTTTAGAGCTGCTACGACAGCTTTTGTAAAGAAAGACATAAAGCCCAGCTTCACATCATTCTCTTTTTGAAATGCATCTTTTCTACGATTTCTTAATGCCATAATATTAGTCATATCAACTTCATTAAAAGTAGTTAGCATTGCCGTATTTTGTTTAACCTCTAATAATCGATTAGCGATCGTTTGTCTTCTTCTTGTCATTCTCACTCTTTCCACTCGATTATCTGATTCTACAGCAGGTGCTTCCTTTTCCACTTTCGGCGTTTGGGCTGACTGTGGTGAAACTGATGAAGCCGCCTTTTGATCATGTGCTGCAACATCTTGGGCTCTTACTCTTCCTAATGGATCATTCGTTTGGACTGCTGTTAAATCGATTCCTCGCTCTCTTGCCAGCTTGCGAGCAGCAGGTGAAGCAATTGGATGTTGTTTATTAACTAGTTCTTCTTTTTGTTCTTTTGGCTCTTCTGCACTTGGAGTTTCTGGTTCAACCTTTTCAACTTTTTTTTCTTCTGCTGTCTGTGGTTCTTCAGCAGCTCCTTCTGCATTTACTATCGCAATTGTTTCACCAACTTGAACAGTATCTCCTTCATTTGCTTTTAATTCTTGAATGATTCCACTTTCTTCTGATATAATTTCCACATTTACTTTATCTGTTTCCAATTCAACAATATAGTCGCCCTTTTCCACATATTCCCCTGTTTTCTTTAACCATTGCGCTACAGTTCCTTCGGTGATTGATTCAGCTAATTCTGGTACCTTAATCTCTGCCATTTTAATTTTCCCCCTCAATTCATTCCATAGTCAATGCTTCATTTATGATTCTTGCTTGATCTTTACGATGAACAATTGGATCCCCTTCAGCAGGACTAGATCTTCTTCTTCTACCAACATATTGTAAGGAAATAGAATTGGAAATTAGCTTTCTAATTCTTGGTTCCATAAAGCTCCATGCTCCCATATTCTTTGGTTCTTCTTGCACCCATACTACCTCTTTTAAATTTGGATAGCGTTGAATAATTTCTGTTAGCCTCTCTTCTGGGAAAGGATAAATTTCTTCAACTCTTGCAAGATGGATTGCTTCTCCATTTTCAAGCTTTTTGTGTGCTTGATATAAGTCAATCGAAATTTTACCTGTAGATAGAACTATGCGTGTAACAACATTGTCATTTTCACCAGTATTATCTACTTCCAAAACAGAATGAAAAGCACCTTCACTGAATTCTAATCCATTAGAAGCAACATCAGCATTACGCAGTAAGCTTTTTGGTGTCATAATAACTAAAGGTCGTACTTCTTCTTTGTTTAAAATTGCTGCCTGTCTTCTTAAAATATGAAAGTACTGAGCAGATGATGATAAGTTTGCAACAGTCCAGTTATTTTCAGCTGCTAAAATTAAGAATCGCTCCAATCTTGCACTTGAATGCTCTGGTCCCTGTCCTTCATAACCATGTGGCAAAAGCATAACTAAACCAGATTTTTGTCCCCATTTCGCTCTGCCAGCTGCAATAAATTGGTCAAACATTACTTGTGCTGCATTAGCAAAATCACCAAATTGCGCTTCCCATAACACAAGTGTTTCGGGAGCATGAACATTGTAACCGTACTCAAATCCTAATACAGAACCTTCAGACAACGGACTGTTATGAACAGCAAATGATGCTTTCGCTTTAGATAAGGTATGTAAAGGTGAATACTGGTTGCCAGTTACATAGTCATGTAAAATAATATTACGATGAGCAAACGTACCACGTTCCGAATCCTGCCCAGAAAGTCGGATTGGTGTTCCGTCTTCTAAAATCGTTGCAAAAGCCAATGTTTCCGCTAAAGACCAATCGATTTTACCTTCCCCTTCCAATGCAGCATTTCTCCGCTTTAAAACTTTTCCTAATTTATCAAAAACTTGAAATTGAGATGGATAGGAAAGCAACTCATTATTTATATGTTTTAATTGATCAATCGGAACAGCCGTATTAACATTCGGCAATTGTCGCTCCACAGAATTAGGCGGATTAGTAATAACCGGATCTTCATTTTTCTTCGGTACTCTATCATGTGCTTCTTTAAGTTTTCTTGTAACTTCTTCTTTCAAAGCTTGGATTTCTTCTTCTTTTATCACATCCTCCGCAACTAGCTTTTCCCCGTACAGCTTAGTAATGGTTGGATGTTCGTGAATTAACTTGTACATTAATGGATTTGTCGTCATTGGTTCATCCATTTCATTATGACCATATCTTCTATAGCCAATTAAATCGATTAAAAAGTCCTTCTTAAACTTCTCTCTGTATTCGATAGCTAGTTTTGCAGCTTTTATACATGCTTCTGGATCATCTGCATTAACATGGATTATTGGAATCTCAAATCCTTTTGCAAGATCACTAGCATATCTAGTAGATCTCGAATCACTAGATTCTGTTGTAAATCCAATTGTATTGTTAGCAATAATATGGATCGTTCCACCTGTTCGATAACCCTTTAATCCTGTTAAATTTAAAGTCTCCGAAACAATTCCTTGCCCAGGAAAAGCAGCATCTCCGTGGATTAGAATAGCTAGTGATTTAGTAGAATCTTCCTCTGGAAACCCAGGTTTTGTTCTGTCATCCTGTGACGCTCTAGTAAATCCTTCTACTACTGCACCTACAAACTCAAGATGACTTGGATTATTTGCAAGAGTCAGCCGAACATTTGAAACATTATTTGATTTAATTTGTCGATCTAAGCCTAAATGGTATTTTACATCCCCAGTCCAGCCAAAGCTAATACCTATGGACCCTTCAGATGGTACCAACTGTTTATTAGGAGCATGCTGAAATTCTGCAAATATCATTTCATAAGGCTTTTCTAATACATGTGCTAACACATTTAATCGCCCTCTATGCGCCATTCCTATATTAATATTTTGAGCACCATTTACTACTGATTCAGATATAATCTTATCTATCATCGGGACCATTGTATCAAGACCTTCAATCGAAAATCTCTTTTGACCGACATATGTTCTATGTAAAAAACTTTCAAATTCTTCTACTTCTATTACCCTTTTTAGAAGCTTTCTTTTTAACTCTCTATGACATGCTGGTTTTAAGCTCCCTGATTCTACTTTAGACTGCAGCCAGTTTTTTTCTTTAATATCATTAACATGATAGTATTCAAATGCAATGGTCTTTGTATAAATTTCTTTTAAATATTGAACCGCTTCATAGCCATTTGATATATGGTTAGGAGCATCTGGACAAATTAAACGGGCTGGAATCTTTTCTAAATCTTCTTTCGTTAAATCAAAACGAGCTAAATCAAATAACTCATACTCTCTCTTATGATCCTTTAATGGATAAATATCAGCCGCCAAATGTCCATAGGCTCTTATCTTATTCACTAATGTTACTGCTGCAATAATTTTTTCAACTTGAACTTCGGATTGTAGAGATAAATGATTCGTGTTAGTTTTCTCTTGATTATCAATCGGGGGTCCCCATTGATCAAAATGCCTTTTCATTTCTTCATCAACTGAATTTGGATCTTGAACGTATTTCTCATAAAGCTCCATTACAAGCCCTAAATTCGGCCCATAAAATCTTGGTTGGTATGAGACTGTACCATCAGATGGCTTCTCCATGAAAATTTCCCTCCACCACTTTAATTATCATTTTTATCTTCCCTTTGTTATTGCGCTTTACACCTTGTAGTGAAAAAACTTTTTTAAAACGTTTACATTTCTATTCTATCATGGTTTAATTACAGCTTCAAAAGTTTTACACATTTTTATGGTAAAAAAATTAAAAATATTTTTTATCGGCCTTATCTTCAGAAAAAAAACAATCTTACTAGTAATCTTATGCAGCATAAAATTTTACATGACAAAGGAAAAGAATGTGAAATATAATTAACTTGGATAAAAAAGCCAGACAAACATTGTTTCATCTGTTTGTCTGGCTTAGTTAGTTGCTCTTAATATGAATACTTCAAAAGAAATTGCAGGCGCTTCGCTCAGGCTATATTCGGCGCCCTGCTCATCTTCCCCCTTTTTCTTTAGTAGTAACTATATATTAAAGCGAACAATTACTTTTGTTCCTTGACCAACCTTACTTTTAATTTCAATTGACCCATTATATAAGCTTACAATTTGCTTTGCGATGGCTAATCCAAGTCCTGTTCCACCTTGTTCTCTACTCCTAGCTTTATCTACTCGATAAAACCGATCAAATACTTTTTCAAGATGTTCTTTCGGTATTCCAATTCCATGATCGGTAATTTCTAGGATAAAATGGTTGCCTGTTTCATACGTATGCAGAAAAATATTTTTTTCATGTACAGAATATTTCACCGCATTATCAAGTAATATAGTAGTTATTTGCTGCAAATGTTGTTCAGATACCTCATAAAGATGGAGAGAGTCAAGCTTTACCTCGAAAGTAAAATCATCATGAAGCATTACAAAATCACGAATAGTATGCTCAAAAATCCACTTTACCCTCTCTGGCGTTAAATCTGACTCCATTCTATTTTGCTCTAATTTGGATAAGTCTAATAAACTGATAATTAGTTTTTTTAGTCGAGCAACTTCTTCAGTTGATGTTTGGAGTGACTCTTCTAATATATCTTGATTATTCTTCCCCCATCTATTCAGCATGGAAAGATGACCCTCTAAGACAGAAACCGGTGTTCTCAATTCATGGGAAGCGTCTTCAATAAATTGTTTTTGCTGCTGAAAGGATTGTTCAATCACATCCATCATCTCATTGAAAATATGAGATAAATCAGCGATTTCGTCCTTTTGAGGATAGACTGGCATCCTTTCCTTAAAACCACTGTTTTTAATTTTTTTCATTGTTTTTGTCATCGAATTAATTGGTCGTAATAATAAATAGGAAATAAAATAACCAATAAGGGCACTGATAATTAGTGCAGCAATTGCAAACATTGTCATGGCAAACCATAAGTGTTCTCTCACTTTATCTAAGGATTCCAGGGAACGAATAATTTCTACTCTGCCATTAAATGCTTTTGTCTTAATTTCCTTACTATAAACTAATGAATTATGATCTCCAATTGAAATATAATGAAACTGTTCATCATTATATATTTGATTTGGCTCAATAATTGGGAAATCTCCATTCATATCTGCAAGGATGGCTTGTCCATTTTTATCTAAAATACGAATAAGCTGGTTATCGTTATTGAGTTTTTCTAATAAAGTGACATTTGCAGTGATTTCTTCGTCTGTAGGATGCTTTTCTTGCAGGTTCAATTGTTTAACAACTTGATTCATTGTTTGTTTTACATCTGTTTCTTCCTGATTTAATAACCAAGAAGAAACAGTGTGAAATTCAAAAAAGGAAAAAATAGAATAAGTTAAAAAAATACTAAATGATAATCCAAGCGTTAATTTCCATTTCCAAGGTAAAAGAGATATTTTTTTTATCCATTTCATCTCATCACATATCCTATCCCTCTGACCGTTTCGATATATACTTCTTGTCCAGATGGATCAAGCTTATTCCTTAAATACCTAACATATACATCGATTACGTTTGTTTCTACTTCTGATTCATAGCCCCAGATTTTTTCTAATAATATATCTCTTGATAAGACAATATTAATATTGGTCATGAACATATAAAGCAAATCATACTCTCTTTTGGTTAAGGACAGAATCTCTTCTCCTTTTTTGGCGATATGTGATTCCACCTCCAGTGTAATATCTTTATAAGTCAACTTTGTCATAATTTGATTGGAAGTATTTGTTTGTGGCTCTATACGGCGAAATAATGCACGTAATCTAGCAAGCAGTTCTTCAATCGCAAATGGCTTAACCAAATAATCGTCTGCGCCACTATCTAATCCAGAAACTCGATCTAAAACGCTATCCCGTGCAGTTATCATTAATATTGGGGTGTTTTTTGTTTGACGGAGTCTTCTACATACTTCAATGCCATTTAATTCAGGTAGCATTAAATCTAATAAGATAATATCCCAATCTTCCTCTAGTGCCTTTTGAAGACCGCTTCTACCATCTGAGCAAACCTCTGTTTTATATCCTTCATATGTTAATTCTAACTCGATAAATCTCGATAAATTTTTTTCGTCTTCTATAATCAAAATTTTTTTCATTATACCACGCTCTCTATTTTACATAAGCAATGTTACAAGCGGAATGTTGAAATTTGATTTATAATGAAAGGAAATTTCAACAAAACTGCTTTAACCTGCCTAAAGATATGATTATTTTATCATGTTAGAAGCTTGATATACAAAATTTACCCCGTAATCTTTAATTTTGCTTCGAAAACATTGAATCCATAATAGCATGTGCCATTTCTACAAATTGAAATCCGAATAAAGACGCTGCAGTTATGGAACTAAAAACAATCATCGCAATGCGAAGAAAATGCATGTTTCATCTCTCCTTTGAATTGAACTTTTGCATTAAAGTATGGAGAATTATTATTCCATTCCCCATTAATACATATAGTAAGCACTTTTTCTGTTAACTTTATAAGTTAAAAAACTTTTCTAATGTGCTTAAGTGAATAAAACTTATGGTATACCTCTTTTTGTAAAAAAGCATGAAAGTAACATTAAAATTTGATGAGAAGAAAAAAATAAGGCATATAATTGATGGAATGAGCCATTATAATGTTAGAAACCTTTCGGATAACTATCAGCCCTGACAACAGATTTAGTACATTCATACGAAAGAATCGAAGTGATCATGAAGATATAATTATCTATATGAACAATCGTTAATTACTTTTCATTAAATAGAGAGTTTTTGGTAAGTTTAGGAGGTCGATCAATGAATATTGGACGTGCGATTGAAATTATGAATGCTGCAGATATGGTAGATGTTAGTTATCAAGGAGAAAAGATCATTATCCAGAATGTAAATGAAAAAACAAAAAAAGCAACTATCTATACGAAAACAAATCCAGATTACGAGTTAGATGTTGATGTGTACCAGCTTATCGAAGAAATGTGATGATATATTCACCTTTATTACAATAGGTAGAATATAGTTTCTTTTCAGAAATAACAAAATATTTCTTGCCAACAAACGAAATATATAGTAAATTAATAGTCAATTACATAAGTAATTCTTATCAAGAGAGGTAGAGGGAATGGCCCAGCGAAACCTCAGCAACCTTCAGTATTTTTACATACTGAAAAGGTGCTAATTCCATCAAGCATTTAAGCTTGAAAGATAAGAAGAATGACCATTAATAATCAAAGTCTTCTTCTTATAACGAAGAAGACTTTTTTCATGTCATTTTTCTTGACCACTTCTTGATTTGTTTTGATTACATAAAAATTCCAAATATGAGAATAGGAGAGTTATAGAATGTATAGTTTAGAAACAAAGTTAGCGCAAATTGGTAATAGAAGTGAAACAACTACTGGTGCAGTTAATCCGCCCGTTTATTTTTCCACTGCCTATCGTCACACAGGTATTGGAGAGTCGACTGGCTATGATTATACACGGACAGGAAATCCTACACGAGAAATATTAGAAAATGCAATTGCCGAATTAGAAGAAGGCGACCGCGGCTTTGCGTGTAGTTCAGGAATGGCAGCAATTCAAACAATCCTTTCCCTTTTTCAAAGCGGTGATGAATGGATTATTTCTAAAGATTTATATGGCGGCACATACCGTCTATTAGAACAAGGTTATAAAAAATGGGGCCTTCGATGTACGTACGTTAATACTTCAGATACAGATGCTGTGCGTGCGGCCATCTCCTCAAAAACAAAAGCAATCTTCCTTGAAACTCCTACGAATCCTTTAATGGAACAAACGGATATTTCTGTGATTGCTTCCATCGCAAAAGAACACAATATTCTGCTTATTGTTGACAATACATTTTATACTCCTATTATCCAACAGCCGATCCGTTTAGGTGCTGATATCGTTATCCACAGTGCAACAAAATATTTAGGTGGGCATAATGACGTTCTTGCTGGTCTTATTGTTGCAAAAGGAGAAGAGCTTTGTAATGAGCTCGCCTTACACCATAATTCTGCTGGAGCTGTTTTAAGTCCCTTTGATTCTTGGTTATTGATGAGAGGAATGAAAACACTGGCGTTAAGAATGGAAAAACATGAAGAGAATGCGAAAATACTGTCTACTTTTCTGCAAAAACATGAGGCTGTTGTAGATGTCCTCTACCCTGGTCGTGGCGGAATGATCTCGTTTAGAATCCAAAGTGAATCTTGGGTAAATCCATTTTTGCAAAGCTTAACGTTAATCTCATTTGCCGAAAGTCTTGGAGGGGTGGAAAGTTTTATTACATATCCTGCCACTCAAACTCATGCAGATATTCCATTAGAAGTCAGATTAGAAACTGGTGTCGATAATCGACTATTACGTTTTTCAGTTGGTATTGAAAATGCAAATGATTTAATCAAAGATCTAGATAAAGCTTTCTCTATTGCAAAGGGAATTGCACAGGAGGTAACAATATGACAACATCATATACATTTGAAACAAAATTGCTTCATAATAAACATAAATTCGATCCAGACACTGGAGCTGTCAGCGTGCCAATTCAGCACGCTTCCACCTTTCACCAAAAGGATATTGATGAATTTGGAAAATATGATTATAGCAGAAGCTTAAATCCGACAAGAGAAGCACTAGAAGAAGTGGTGGCAGAATTAGAAGAAGGAACGCATGGCTTTGCCTTCTCTTCTGGAATGGCTGCAATTTCAACTGCTTTTCTATTATTATCACAAGGTGATCATGTCGTTATTTCTGAAGATGTATATGGTGGAACATATCGTATGGTGACGACCGTATTGAACCGATTTGGAATCGATCATACCTTTGTAGATATGACGAATCTAGAAGAAGTTGAAGCAGCTATTTTACCAAACACAAAAGTGCTTTATGTAGAAACTCCTTCCAATCCTTTATTAAAAGTAACAGATATTGAAACAATTAGCTTACTTGCCAAAAAATACAGTGCACTTACTTTCGTGGATAATACGTTTTTAACACCAGCCTTACAAAAACCATTAACGCTAGGTGCGGATGTTGTACTTCATAGTGCTACTAAGTTCTTATCTGGTCATAGCGATGTAATCGCTGGAGTAGCAGTAGTTAAAGATGCAGAGCTCGCAAAGCAAATTGGTTATTTACAAAATTCGTTTGGCGCAGTTCTTGGTGTTCAGGATTGCTGGCTACTCCTTAGAGGAATAAAGACCTTGCATGTTCGGATGAAGCATTCAAGTGAAGGGGCAAGAGTGATCGCAGAGCATTTGCAAAACCACCCATTAATAAAAAAAGTGCATTATCCAGGATTCGAAGACCACCCTCAATATGCGATCCAAAGAAAACAAGCGCTAAATCCAGGCGCGGTTTTCTCCTTTGAGTTATATTCAGAAGAAGCAATGCGTACTTTTGTAGAGAATGTAAAACTGCCTGTATTCGCCGTTAGTCTTGGTGCGGTTGAATCGATTCTATCCTATCCAGCAAAAATGTCTCATGCTGCGATGAATCCTTTAGCTAGAGCAGAACGGGGAATTACAGATTCCCTTCTACGTTTATCCGTTGGATTAGAAAATCCACTAGATTTAATCAATGACTTTGATATAGCTCTTAAGAAGACAGCAGAGTTACATTTTATTTAACTGGAGGCTTACAATGAACTTTCTCGATAGGCTAAAAAATGAAATCTTAATTGGTGATGGTGCTATGGGCACCCTCCTCTATTCTTATGGAAAAGATACATGCTTTGAATCTTTAAACCTTTCTCACCCTGAACAGATTGAGCAGGTTCATCAAGCATATATCCATGCCGGCGCAGATATTATCCAAACCAATACATATGCTGCCAACTATTTAAAATTACAAAGATACGGATTAGAAGATAACGTGAAGGAAATAAACAGCGCAGCCGTAAAAATTGCCAAAAAAGCCGTGGAAAATAAAAATGTAAATGTACTTGGTACAATTGGTGGAAATAGAGGAATGAAGCCTCAAGCTATTAGTTTAGAAGAGTTGAAGCGCAGTTTCCGTGAACAGCTTTACTGCTTGTTATTAGAAGATGTCGACGGCATTCTTTTGGAAACATTTTATGATTTGGAGGAACTCGAAACAGTCCTGGAAATTACGAAAAAAGAAACAGATATTCCAGTCCTAGCCCAGCTTTCCATACACGAAATAGGGATTTTACAAAACCAAATATCCCTTGCTTCTGCTTTCGATAGATTAGAGAATTTAGGTGCTGATATTATTGGGTTGAATTGCAGATTGGGACCACACCATATGATTGCTTCACTTGAACAAATACCATTACCGAGGAATGCATACTTATCTGCCTTTCCAAATGCTAGTTTACCAAGTTATATTGACGGAAAATTCGAATATAAAGACAATGCGGAATATTTCCAAAGATCAGCAGAAGAATTTAGAAAGCAAGGCGTTCGACTTTTAGGAGGCTGCTGTGGAACAACACCTGAACATATCAGAAATTTCGCAAAAGTGTTGAAGGATGCCTCTCCTATTACAGAAAAAACAATTGAAACTAATAAGGCTGTTGTTGATTCTATATTGGAGCATTCCCCTCCCCCTAGGGATTACACCCCTTTGGAGGAAATTGTAAAAACCAGAGCTTCTGTTATTGTGGAATTAGATCCTCCAAGAAAACTAGATACGACGCGCTTCTTTGAAGGTGCAAAAAAACTTAAAGAAGAAGGTATAGATGCATTAACACTTGCAGACAACAGTTTAGCCTCTGCACGGATTTCCAATACAGCAATTGCTACATTAGTAAAGCAAAACATTGGGCTTCGCCCTCTCGTTCATATTGCTTGTCGGGATCGTAATATAATTGGTTTACAGTCTCACTTAATGGGACTACATACATTAGGAATTCATGATGTCCTAGCTATTACAGGAGATCCAGCTCGAGTTGGGGATTTTCCTGGTGCTTCTTCTGTCTATGATATGACTTCATTTGACTTAATTTCGATGATTAAGCAATTAAATGAAGGTCTCTCTTTCTCTGGGAAAAATCTAGGACAAAAAACGACATTTTCTGTTTCAGCTGCATTTAATCCAAATGTACGTCAGGTAGAAAAAGCGGTAAAACGGTTAGAGAAAAAAATAGAATGCGGTGCTGATTACATTATAACCCAGCCTGTTTACTCCGAACAAAAAATAATCGAATTATATGAAGCGACAAAACACATTGACACACCTATCTATATTGGTTTAATGCCATTAACAAGCAGTAACAATGCGGAGTTTTTACACAACGAGGTTCCTGGCATAAAAATAGATGACTCCATTCGGCGCACCATGGCACAATTTAAAGACAACCCAGTACAAGCAGCACAGCAAGGTCTCAAAATCACCAAATCTTTAATCGACACTGCAGCCAATTATTTTAACGGTATTTACTTAATAACACCGTTTTTGCGGTATGAGCTTTCTGTAGAATTAGCTCGCTATACGAAATTACGAACTGCTGCACTTAGGAGGACAACTGATGCAACAAACTTCATTAGCTGAACAGCTTAAACGAAAAATTATCATTATGGATGGCGCAATGGGAACAATGCTCCAGCGAGAGAACTTAACGGCAGACGATTTTGGTGGAGAAGAATTAGAAGGATGCAATGAAAATCTTAATCTAACAAGACCAGATATTATCACGAAAATTCATGAATCCTATCTCCATGCCGGAGCAGATATTATTGAAACCAATACATTTGGTGCAACTAAAATTGTCCTAGATGAATATCATCTAGGACACATTGCTTACCAGCTAAATGTTAAAGCAGCAAAACTTGCCAAAGAAGCAGTCAGGAAATATTCTACACCTGATTGGCCAAGATTTATTGCTGGTGCAATGGGCCCAACAACGAAAACATTAAGTGTCACTGGCGGCACTACATTCGAAGAACTCATTTCTTCTTACGAAGAGCAAGCATTAGGATTAATCGACGGCGGTGTTGATCTTCTCCTTCTAGAAACAAGTCAGGATATGCTGAATGTTAAAGCTGGATTTTTAGGTATTAAACAAGCATTTACAAAAACTGGGAAAGAACTTCCGCTAATGATTTCTGGCACGATTGAACCAATGGGGACTACTCTTGCCGGACAGTCGATCGAAGCATTTTACATTTCCGTTGAACATATGCATCCTATCGCTATTGGCTTAAACTGTGCAACAGGCCCAGAGTTTATGCAGGATCATATTCGCTCACTTTCAAGTCTGTCTAAGTTTGCTGTTAGCTGTTATCCTAATGCTGGCTTGCCTGATGAAGAAGGAAACTATCACGAAACTGCCTCCTCTCTAGCCAATAAACTCGTTGGATTCGCAGAAGAAGGCTGGCTAAATATTGTTGGAGGCTGCTGTGGTACTACACCTGAGCATATTCGTGTAATTGCCGAAAAAATGAAAGAAATCTCCCCGCGAAAAGTTGCAGAAACTAATTTTCACATGGTTTCTGGAATTGAGCCCTTTATTTATGATGATCCTACATTAAGACCAATTATGGTTGGAGAACGGACAAATGTTATTGGTTCTAGAAAATTTAAAAGGTTGATAAAAGAAGGAAAATACGAAGAAGCATCAGAAATTGCCAGAGCTCAAGTCAAAGGCGGAGCCCATGTTATTGATATTTGCTTAGCAGATCCCGATAGAGATGAAATGCAAGACATGGAGCTTTTCATGAAAGAAGTTGTAAAAAAAGTCAAGGTACCACTTGTTATTGATTCAACTGATGAACAAGTAATAGAAAAGGCACTCTCCTACTCACAAGGAAAAGCAATCATTAATAGTATTAACCTGGAGGATGGCGAAGAAAGATTTCAAGCTATCGCCCCTCTCATCCATAAGTATGGAGCCGCTGTTGTTGTTGGAACTATTGATGAAGATGGCATGGGAGTTACTGTAGAGAAAAAACTACAAATAGCAAAGCGATCATATGATTTGTTAACGAAAAAATATCAAATTAATGGTCAAGACATAATATTTGATCCCCTTGTCTTTCCTGTAGGAACGGGAGATGAACAGTACATCGGCTCAGCATTAGCGACAGTTGAAGGAATTAAGGAAATAAAGCAAGCATGCCCGGACGTCCAAACTATTCTTGGCATAAGCAATGTTTCCTTTGGTCTCCCTCCTGTCGGTCGAGAAATATTAAATAGTGTCTTTCTTTATCACTGCACACAAGCAGGCCTTGACTACGCAATCGTTAATACAGAAAAATTGGAAAGATTTGCGTCCATTAGTAAAGAAGAAATTGAATTAGCTGAAAAGCTATTATTTGAAACAACAGATGAAACGTTGGCTATTTTTACGGACTTTTATCGAGATAAGAAAAAAGAAAAGATCAATTCACTTGAAAATTTAACATTAGATGAACGGTTAGCTTATTATGTTGTTGAAGGAACTAAAGAAGGATTAATAGCTGATTTAGCCATTGCACTTACTACATATAGTGCCCCACTAGATATTATTAATGGTCCTCTTATGGATGGAATGAAGGAAGTTGGCCGCTTATTTAATGATAATCAGCTAATTGTCGCAGAAGTGCTGCAAAGCGCAGAAGTAATGAAAACGGCTGTTTCCTTTTTAGAAGGATATATGGACAAAAATGTTTCTACCTCTACTAAAGGGAAAGTTATTTTAGCAACTGTTAAAGGAGATGTTCATGATATCGGCAAAAATCTCGTTGATATCATTCTCTCTAATAACGGATATGAAGTGATTGATCTCGGCATCAAAGTTCCCCCAGCAGATTTAGTTTCTGCTATTAAAAAGGAACAACCAAATATTGTTGGCTTGTCTGGCTTACTTGTCAAATCGGCACAACAGATGGTACTAACAGCTGCAGACATGAAACAAGCTGGCATAGAAGTTCCTATCTTAGTAGGCGGAGCAGCATTATCAAGAAAATTTACCGACACAAAAATTTCACGTGAATATGATGGATTAGTGTTATATGCAAAAGATGCTATGAATGGCTTATCTCTTGCAAATCAGCTGACTAATAAAGACGAATTCGATTTGCTTAAACAGGAACATGAAAAGAAAAAGCAATTACTTTCAGCTAGTCCTGTAAAAGAATATACAAAACCTGTTATCACTGGTATTAAAAGAAAAACTGTTAACACAGAGGCTCCCGTCTTTGTCCCGCAAGATATCAAAAGACATATATTAACGACTTATACGACTAGTCATATTAAACCATATATTAATAAACAAATGCTCTTAGGTCACCATTTAGGAGTTAAAGGAAAAATTGATGTTTTGCTAGAAAAGAAAGACGATAAAGCTGTCCAATTAAATAATATGATTGAACAACTGTTAAATGAGGCTGAACAAAATAATTGGATACTGCCAAAAGCGGTTTATCGCTTCTTCCCTGCTCAATCAGATGGCAACAAGATCTATATCTATGATTCAAAAGACAAAACGAAAATAATCGAAACCTTTGATTTTCCAAGACAAGAAAGAGAACCATTTTTATGCTTAGCAGACTATCTAAAATCAGTGGATAGTGGAGTGATGGACTATGTTGCTTTTTTTGCTGTAACAGCTGGTACTGGTATACGGGAAGCAGGAGAACAGCTAAAACGAGATGGAAGATTTCTTGAATCCCATGCCCTTCAATCCCTTGCACTAGAAACAGCTGAGGGGTTAGCAGAATTAATTCATCGTCAAATTAGAGATAGATGGGGATTCCCTGACCCGGCAACTTTTACAATGAAGGATCGCTTTACAGCAAAATATCAAGGACAAAGATTTTCATTTGGATATCCAGCTTGTCCTGAATTGGAAGACCAGAAAAAATTGTTCAGCTTATTGTCACCCGAAGATATTGGCATAACCTTGTCAGAAGAATGTATGATGGAGCCAGAGGCATCTGTTTCAGCAATGGTATTTGCCCATCCAGATGCACGTTACTTTAACGTCTTATCCAGCAATTCCTATTAATATTATTCTCTAGTAAGATGTTTACTAACTTCAAAAATCCAATCCAGCTGATAGCAAAGCTGGATTGGATTTTTCTTTCCTCTGTCTGTGTTCATTTTTTAACTGTAAAATACTATTTATAATTATCCTATTTTTATCCTTTTAGTTCTATATACATTCTTAATATTATGATAAACTTACAATTAACTATTTTCAGAAAGCAGAAAGAAGGTTATACAATGATTCGAGAACTTACAGAGCAAGATCATGCTGAGGTAATGAGATTTTTGCTTCAAGACCCTTCAATGAATCTTTTTATTATTGGCGATATTGAGGCATTCGGGTATCATTCTGCATTTCAAAAACTTTGGGGAGAATTCCATAGTGGAGAGATAAAAGCAGTACTTCTCAAATATTTTGAAAGCTATATATTTTACGCTGTCGATAAAGATCATTTTGATGTCCAAGCTTTTGCAGCTATAATGGAAACCAATACGAATCCAGTAACCTTATCAGGAAGAGCTGATTTAGTAGACAAATTTGAAAAGCTTCCCTCTTTAAATTTAGGAAAGAAAAAAGTGACTTATTTTGCTCAATGCGGCAAAAAGCGAGAGATCAAACAAATAGATATGATCAAAAAGGCTACCCTTGATGATATTGATCGCATTGTCACATTACGGAATTCTATTGCTGAATTTACTACTACAGAAGATTCGAAAAATATGCTCAAGAAAGCGATCGAGTCTCAAACTGGGCGGACATATTTTCTGGAAAACGATAAAGGAGAAATTATATCAACGGTCTCCACTACGGCCGAAAATTCCCATTCAGCAATGATTGTCGGCGTCTGTACACATAAAGGCTACAGAAATAAAGGATTGGCAAGTAAGCTAATGACGGCTCTTGTTAATGATATATTAGACGACAAACAGTTTGTCTGCTTATTTTACGATAATCCTGACGCTGGTAAAATTTATAAAAAAATCGGCTTTGAAGATATTGGATTATGGACTATGTATCGCTAAATCCTTCCGATATTTCCCAAATGATTCCTAAGATATTTTCCACCTAACACGTATGAAATAATCTAGAAAACGAACTATTTCTAATATGAAACAAAATAAAAAGCCAAACAATTATACGAAGTTGTGTATAATTGTTTGGCTTTGTTATCCCTATTATAAATGAATGGTTGCAGCTAGCCTCTTTACCTTATCAAGGGACAATAACTGCGTCTATTTATCACTCATACTTCCCAATCGATTAACTTATTTAAGCAATAATTCTAAATCAGTAAAAAGAGAAATCATTTTCTGCAGTTGTCTCCATTCCTTTGATTGCATATTCACTAAATCGACCGTATAAGTCGAGGTTACAGTAACCAATCGGGCAGTACATTTAACTGTTTCAATTCCTAGCATTTCTTCTTCCCAATCCCACATTTTCAAGCGATATAATTCCATCCTTAAAGCATCAAACTCTTCCGGTTCAATTTTATTAAAAACCGGAGGAATCACAATTGGAAACTGACTCCATTCTTGAATTAAGTAGTTGCGAAGATCAAAATCGATATGAATACTGAAAGAATGTTCTTGATTTACTTTATATTCAACAATTAGTTTTGTAATTTCTTTTTCTGGGTGAATGGATACTATATCATCGTAAACCTCAAACAAGTCTTTTTTTCGAGAAAGTACAGACTTTATGGAGGACATAGAAATAGGTGTTTCTTCCTCTCCTAAATAACTATTTAATTCATTAAAAATAGCGGAAAGGGTTGTCGGTCCTTTTTGTTGCAAAACATCAATTATTTTTTCGTACAATGTGCTCATCTGAATTTCCTCCACTATTTAAATCTACCTATTGATGACTGCTTGTCCCATTATCTTATCGCAAATTCCAAAAATATTCCATACCTAGTGTGTATAAAAACTATTTCCACTATTTTCTTACAAAAAAAGATAAGTTACGATAATTGTTCGTGTTGTCTGCCGGTTAATCGATTCATCTCCTCAAAAATGAAATAACTCATTTTCTTGTAACCTTCAGCATTTAAATGAATTCCATCATCACTGATAAAATCAGCAATATTCCCAGCCTTTTTAAGAGCTGAGCGAACATCAATACTTGGAAGATTTAATTGCTCAATTAATTTGTTTAAATGAAAATTATATAAACCATGCCAATGCTCTATCCCACCACAGCAGCTAATCCAATGACTAATAGTTGTCCCATATCTTTCTGCAATTGATTTATAATATCTTACTGGATCAAGTGGTGGCAAAGTTAACAATATTGGCGTGATATTAGATTGCTTCATTTTTGTGACCATTTGAGCAATGTTTTCGATATATTGATTTATCGGAACAATCGGCTCATGATTACTATCAGGATCTTCGGCTACTTCTTGCCATTGAAAATTGCAATCATTCCCACCAACGTTTAATAAAACATAATTCGGCTCCTCAGAAAGAACATCCTTCTCTAGTCGCTTCAGTAATAAATCAGAATTGTCATTAAATACACCTTTATTTAAGACAATCGTATCATCCGAATTATTTAAGGCAAATAATTTTCCAAGCAAAGCGGGATAATTATCTTTAATAATTCTTATCCTACCTTTTACAAATGAGACACCTCTAGTTAGGCTATCTCCAAAACAGATAATTTTCATTTAACATCCCTACTTTTTTCATTCTATTACTATAACTTATTATAACAGAAAAAAGGTTGTGCGAGAAAATTTCAGCTTTTTCCAAAAATAGGTTGCAATTTGTGTTCTTGTCATGAAATAAGCAAACAAAAGGCTGTCTCCAAAAATTTGGAGACAGCCAAATCGCATTCGTATTAAGATTTTTGTCTATCTAAAACGATATTTTCTTCCTTCTTTTCTTCAGGAGCTGCTTGATTAGATGTTCTTAAAGGAATTTCTTTTAAGAAGAATACTAATAAAAAGGCAACAACTAATACGATGGTTCCAGTTAAGAATACCGTTGATAATGTATCTCCTAATGCATCTCTGATTCCTTGAATCATTTGTGCAAATATCGGTTGTACATCTGCGGGTAAATTTGCTTCTGTCTGTTCAAGTAATGGTTTATTCATCAATGCTTGTGGATTGGCGAAACCAACCATTTGCTCTGTTACTTTCGGATCTAATGTTGCTAAATCTTTCACTACTGGCGAGTTTTGCATCGTATCTTGCAAGTTTGTCTTTAGATTATTTGCCATAACGGTACCCATGACAGCAATACCAATTGTACCACCTAGATTACGGAATAATTGAGTGGAAGCAGTTACTACTCCCAATTCTTTATGGGAAACGGCATTTTGGGTAGCAATTGAAAATACCGGCATACCAATACCTAATCCCAAACCAAACACAATCATACTTAAAATCGCCATTGGTACACTATTCATAAAGATCATAATGGCCATACCAGCGATCATTGTTGGAACTCCGATTAATGCAAAACGTTTATATTTCCCTGTTTTTGAAATTAACTGACCGATAATGGTACTGGAGATAACCATAACAATAGACATCGGCATTGTTACATAACCAGCATAAGTAGGAGAAATCCCTAATACCCCTTGAACAAAGAAAGATAGATAAATCATGGCACCCATCATTCCAAAGTTCATAATAAAACCAATTATATTAGAAACAGTCACAATATTATTTTTGAATAGATGTAATGGTAAAATTGGATTTTTTGCTTTCTTTTCCACCAATACAAACACAATAGCAAAAACAATACTAGCTGCAATCAATCCGAGAATTTGTACAGATCCCCATGCATACTCTGTTCCTGCCCATGAAAAGGCCAATAATAATGGAACAATAGCAACAGTCATAAATAAAGATCCAATATAATCAATACTTTGTTTTCCGTTTCCTTCAACTTTAGGGAATAGTGCCATAATCATACCGAAAGCAATAATACCAATTGGTAAGAAAATCCAGAATAACCAGTGCCAATCTAAATGATCAACTAAGTAGCCTCCTAATAGAGGTCCTAGAACACTGGAGAAACCAAATACAGCTGTTAATAATCCCATCCATTTTCCACGTTCACGAGGCGGGAATAAGTCACCAACTGCTGTAAAAGCGGAAGATTGAATAATACCAGCACCTATCCCTTGGATACCACGGTAGGCAATAAATTGAAATACGTCATTGGAAGTACCTGTTAAGAAAGCACCAACCATAAATAATAATATCCCGATTAATAAAAACGGCTTACGTCCATACATATCGGATAGCTTGCCTACAAGAACTGTGGCAATTGTGGATGTAAGCATATAAATATTAATGGTCCATGTATAATAGTCCATCCCATCTAGGATAGAAATAATTTTCGGCATTGCAGTACTAACGATTGTTTGGTTAATCGCTGCAAAAAACATAGCTGCCATGATAGCTATCATAATTGACAGTTTTTTCTTGTGTGTTAAATGTTCCATTGCATTCTCTCTTTTCTTATAAAATTTTAGAAATTTTCGTTTAATAATTTAAAGATACGTTTTAAATGTTGAATATCTTCCTCTGTTAGCTTATGAAAGTGTTCCTTCATTTTATTCTGCTGCTCTTTTTTCATATTATTAACGATACTTCTTCCTTTATCGGTAATGGTAATATTGACCACTCTTCGATCAGTTTTTGATCGATCTTTTGTAATATAGTCTTCCGCCAATAGCTGATCGGTTATAGTTGTTACAGCAGCATTTGTAATGTGTACGCTTTTAGCAAGATCTGAAACATTTAGGGATCCTTCCTTATCTAAATGAAAAAGCAGTTTATATTGAGTAATATTTAAATTACTGCTATTTTTATTAAAATCACTAGTTATATTTTTAATAAAGTTGCCAAACATCGCTGCAACTTCAAAAAGCTCTTCGCCATTATGCACCTATCCCCCGTCCTTTCTAAAATTACTTAATAAATAAATGTTTAACTTCTTAATTATTAACCATTTAATAATATATAACTTAATTAATTACATGTCAATTATTTTTGTTTTATTGTTTTTTCCTCATTATATAAAAAAAGACTTTATCCCAGTTTATGCTGCTTTTTTCGTACAAGAAGCTTTTAAATTATAGAAATTAAACTCTATTATGGTAATCGGAAAAGAATATAAAAAGAGGGTTAAATCTAATGGCTTCAAATGTGTAATCTCGAACAACGTCTTGATTAAACGATTCAAAGAATCGGTAAAGGCTTTGTAATTAGCACTTGTACCTTATTATTGGTAATGAGGAGAGGATAATAAAGTATTCTCTCCTCAGATATTTATAATCAGATTTACTCTCCTTCCTATCAAGAATCTTAGAGCATATTGGTGATCATTATTTCATTTCCTTTATTGTATTGGTTATATTCAATAAAAATCATTTATGAATTGCTTAAACAAGAAAAGAGGGTGGGGCAAAAGGATTTTACACAAAGAAAAACCGAACTATAATACAATAAAACATTGTAATAGTTCGATTTTTTCATTGATTTATCCTTTTTATAGCTAAAAAACAAGTTCGTTCCATTGCGCTCCAGTAACCAAATGATTATTCAGCTTTAAGCATAGCCTTTTTAGTTTTGTCCCAGCCCCTCATATAAAAAAAACGATTTAAGAAAACATTTCACAATTGTTTAGTATTTCCTCTGCACTAAGTAAGGTTGCTTCTCCTATCCCCACATTATTGGTTTTTATGAAGGACTGTACTGCATGATACCCAACTGCATATCCCGCAAACGGTGATAGGCCAACAGGTTGATATCCCTGTTCTATTGCAATGGTGTCACCAAACATATAACTGCTAACCTCCGCAAATCCCTTAACATTTAATGCATCTTTTATTACTTCGATTGAGTATTCTAAATCCTCTTTATGAAAAGAAGTAACCCAAGGACCTAAATGTTTTTCTCCGTATAACTCTTTTGCAAATGACTCTGCTAAACCTTCTATTATTAGGTAATCTCCAACCGTAACATTACCATGATCCCAATCAAAATAAGAGAAACGGAGATTATGATGAAATTCATGTGCAATGACAGCAGGGATTTTAGGTATATTATAAGAGTTGGGGAAAATTGCCACTTGAATAAACCCAGGAATTCCCCCAAAGCCACAATAACCTTTTTGTAATTCTAGCTTTTTAGGATCAGCTATATACATTCCAAATTTCAATTCATCAGTATTTAATTTTAAGTTGTTCTCTTGTATAAAATCAACACAGTGATTTAAGGTATCATATGCCGTTTGAAGTGCTTGAATCTTCTTTAGATTCTCTAACGCTATCTTTCCGATTTCGGTTTTCGTAACATCAAGATACCCAAGCATTTTTGTAGCCAATATTACGTCATATCCATTAGATTGATTAGCTTTTAAAGGAACATTAATAGTATTCCACATTTTTTCAAAAGGTTTCATCATGGAATACCGAAAGTAGTTTTCTTTTTCATCCTCCATAGAGAACAACTTTTCATATTGCTCGGTTGTATTTTCGATTACTATTTTCATTGCTACCACCTTTTTTGCTTATCTGAATACCATATTTATCAAAGTTTTTCGGTAAATCGTTAATATGGATTGTCTATCCATAAAGGGAACAGGATAGTATTTGGCAAGTTTTTCATTAAAAAAGTCATACCATTCTTTAATTTTACTTATATTTTTTTAGATTCGGGAGATAGATCACAAAGGGTGCAAGTTTATTGAAAATTATATCCCGCTTCAGCTACTCCTTTTACTCTCCTATCCATCTTTTTGTACCTCCTTCAACTGCTACTGTAAAGAATTACGCAACGTAAGTGTCAATAGTTAGAGGATATTTTTTATGAGATTTTCTATATGAATGGGGAAATTGTGACTATTATCCGATTAATGTTAGGTGTTTTCTTTTAAGTAGGAAATCTCAACCATAATCCGAATACCTTAAATAATAAAAAATGTCTCACTCGATCTTAAGAGGAGTAATCTATTCACTCCTCGAAGATCAAATAAGACATTCGCTGTTTTATATGTTTTGAAAGGGATTTTTCCATTCCATTAATACGGCATAATTTAAAGAATCTTCATCGTCCAAGTAGTTAGACAATATCGTTACTGGCGTTCTTCCGCATCGCAGTAAAAACGTTAGAACAGGGTCTTGCAATTTACCTGCCATCACATAGTCTAAATATTTTGCGGGAGAAAGTTTGTCGGCCACTTTTCTGTAACCTGGCATTCTTCCACCACCAAGCAATCGCTCTATGCCTAAGTGTATAACTAAATAATAGGCACTTTGTATTAGCACTTTACCTAAACCGAGCTTACGATATTTTGGCCGGATACTAATATCGACTACATATAAGGCATTTCCATTCTCATCATGTGTGGTAATATAGCCATTATCGGTTATTTTCCCCCATGTGTGCTGGGAATGTTCAGGATCATAAATTGTACGGAGACTTGTTAATGATCCAGCAAGTTCTCCCTCCACTTCCACACAGATTGCCCCTTGTGGGAAATAAGCAAGATGATTTGCTAATTGTTCATCGTTCCACCAGAGATCTTCTGGAAACGGGGCAGGAAAACATTCTGCTTGAATAGCCATTAGTTCGTTAAAATCCTTTTCTTGATAATTTCGGACCGTACATCGAATCGGTTTTTCCTCATCATAAAGAAAAAACTCACTAAAGATCATGCAGTAATCATCCTTCCACAGTCGAATTCCAGTCTGGATAAAGATCTGTTCTTCTATCTCTCCATGTTGTGACAGAACCTTTTTCTCTTACTTCATATAATAAGGAAAGATCTAAATCTGCTGTTACAATCATATCATTATTTAATTCCCCTTCAACGAGAATTCCTTGTGGGGGGAATGGGATATCATTAGGAGTAATGACTGCTGCCTGCCCAAAGTTGGCTCGCATAAAATCCACATTCGTTAAGCTTCCAATTGTTCCTGTTACAACTACATATACTTGATTTTCAATGGCTCTTGCATGACAAGTATAGCGAACACGATGAAAACCATGACGATCATCTGTACAAGAAGGACAAAAAATCACATCTGCTCCTGCTGCTTTTGCCATACGGACAATTTCTGGAAATTCAATATCATAACAAGTTAGAATGGCAATTTTTCCTTTCTCTGTATCAAAAATACGGAAGGAGTCTCCTTTTTCCATATTCCATTCATATTCCTCTGTAGGTGTGATATGAAGCTTTGCTTGTTCTTCTATTCTTCCATCTGGATAAAACAAATGCGCTACATTATATAATTTATCTTCTTTGCGAATGACATGAGTTCCACCGATAATATGCATTCCCGTTTGCACAGCAAATGATCTGAATAATTCCTGATATTGCTCCGTAAATCCTGGAAGCTCATTAATTGTTAAAGCGTTATTTTCATCTCCCATGGATAAAAGCTGTGTTGTAAAAAATTCAGGAAATAACACAAATTCTGCACCAAATTCAAGTGCTGTTCGAACATAATGCTCACATTGTTTAGCAAATTCTTCAAATGACTTAATGTTTTCTAATTTGTATTGTACGGCAGAAACTCTTATTTTCATCTTCCATCTCCCTTTATATGTTTATTTTATATCCTTATATAGGTAAAGCACTTTTTTATAAATGTGTTTAAAATTCTTAAAAACGATTATTCAAGATATGATTATGCGTTATTCTTCTATATTTTTCAATGGTTTCGCACTACTTTTTTATTGGAATTTACTATTTATATTTATGTTCTTAAAAAGATAGATGTTCATATTATTTTATGATAGTCCATTGTTTTGATTTTCGAAAAAAAAGGAATAGAAATAGAAGTTATAAGCTTGCTGAAGGAGGGATTTTTATTGAGTATTTTCATTTTTGCATTCCTTGGTTTAATTTTGATAGAGGAATTGGTAGTGATTGGATTAAAAAGATACATAAATGGTGCGTTTAAAATAGAAAATTATTTTCTACGCCTTTATCAGACGTATAGAATAAAGGTTGACAGGAAAAAAGTTAGCTAAACATATGTTTGTGGTGGCTGGGATAGTAGTATTCCAGCCACCATCTATTTCCAAAACAAACATCCGTTGTTTCCTAATACGCTCGACTCCGATGATAGATAAGTTTTTTTCAAAAATTCCTTTTGAAATATTATTTAATATTCATTAATAGACTTTTGCGCCAGCTGATCAAGTGTCATATCATCCATTGGTGGGTTATGTAAGCCTGCGCGTACATCTCGGTAATAGCGTTGAAGCGGACTTTTTGCAGAAAGACTGCGGGCGCCGACGATGCGCATTGCCATATCTACCACTTCAATGGCAGTATTCGTGGCTACTAACTTAACAGCACTTAATTCTGGCTGCATATGGGATTGTTGCTCTTTATTTGCTTCATCCCATTTTTTACTTACAGAATATAGAAAGTGTTTAGCCGTTTGCATTTTTAACTCTATGTCTCCTATTTTAGATCTTACACTCGGAATATCGCTGATTGTTCCTTTAATACTATTTGGAGAATAGTTTTTCGCAAAAGTAACTGCTTCTTTTTGTGCAGCACCGGCGATTCCTAAATAACATGCCGGAATATGCAGAAGCCATGGATTGATTTTTTTTCGACTATCTAATTTTTCAACAAAATAACGAGCTGGAATTTCCACATTTTCAAAATAAACATCATTGCTTCCTGTTCCTCTTAAAGCAATGCTATCCCATGTGTTTTCAATACGAATGCCTCTGCACTCTTTAGGTATTAAGAAATTCCCTACATTATCTGTATCTTTTATGGATGCTGTTACAAGAAAATAATCTAAAACAGGAGACATTGTTGTAAAGGTTTTATGACCATTTATAACCCAATCCTCGCCCTTTTTTTCAGCGGTTGTATGAGGTTTTCCACCTCTAGTGGGACTACCAGTTTGCGGTTCTGTCGCAGCTCCATTTATTAAGGAGCCAGTTAATAATTTCTCATATATCTCTCTTAATGTATCTTTATTCCAATTTGCTTCTTGGATATTTCTTACGATTCCCATGTGCCAACCGATGGATAAAGCAGTAGACCCATCACCTTGGGCAATCACTTCTTGTAGTCTTACCATTTCATATAAAGAAATTTCTTGACCGCCAAACTCTTTTGGTATGGTTAAACTTGTGTAACCTGATTCCTGTAATTCTTTAACATTATCAAAAGGAAAAGATGCACTTTCATCTATTTCCTTTGCTCTTTCTGAGAATCCCCTGCTCATTTCCTTAAGTTTATTTATTTTTTGTGCTAAATCTTTTTCCAAACTGAAAAATCCAGTCACTATAGCGCCATCTCCCTTTAACAAGATCATCTATATGGTATATCATAGCACTATTTCTATATACTGATAAGTAAAATGCCATTCCCTTTAAATAGGAAAGAACTATTTTCTGTTTATTAAATTTTGACGATTCTCCATTGCTGGCGGCTCTTCTGTATATCCTTTTTCAGCCATTAACTCCGCCCCTTGTACTCCATAATCATAAATCTTCGCAATAAGAGGAATAAAGGTTGCTGACAAATCTTTGCGCAAGCTAAAGGTCGTACCAATGGCATTGCTGCCAAGTCCAAAACTACAAAATAAACTTATACAATAAAGCATTAATTTATCGGAAAATGGAGCAATCGTAGAAAGCGTTGGACTACCAACCCACCCTAATGGAACTTGTATATCATCATCCGTTAATTTCTTTGAAAGTTTCGCAATTATTTTTTTGGAAAGTTCTTTACCTTGTGTAAAGAATTTTTTTAACTCAGGATCTTTTGTTACTTGAGCGAATCCAGTTATTAATTGTTGCCCAATACTATTGCTTTCAATTGATTGATAGAGAAAAGAAACCTCTACCGTATTTAAAACTCTTTTATCACCTAATATGTTTGTACCTTTCAAATATTCCGTACTAACAACCACTTCTACTTGTTCAGGCATTGCGACTTGAGGCGGGCGGCTTAAGGCTCCTTTATCTATTAGCAGTTCAGTACATTCTTCATAACAATGCTGGGTTGTAACAGATAAATCTTGGTATAAACGAATTATATCCTTTCGATAAGATCTTGCTAAATGTAAAGCGTGTAGTCCCATGCCTATTTCTGCGAGCATTCTTACGATTTGCAAGGCGAAAGTTGGCTGAAATAAAGGCGGTGCTTGTTTATTCACATCTTGGTCAGAAAACCCATGCGGAATAATAGCTCCTTCCGCTGTCAATATTGCTTCAATTTTCTTTATTTCTTTTGCTAACTTGGTGAGATGACTTTCATAGAAGTTCTTCTCTTTCTTGTCTTCATTAACAGCATGGAAATATTCAACAAATCGAAGAAACATTGTTTTTTCTTGATAAGTCATCCATAATGTTGCAAGCTCTGATGAGGTTAATATATCTTTTTTATTCATTATCTTTCCCTCCGTTTCCGTAATATTAGTATTTGAAAAGGATCAGAAATTATTAATTAATTTAATAAGTCGTAAAGCCTAGCATCCTTTGCAAACGATAAATAATATAGCGAAAAATGGGGAAGTTTTTTTGCCTATCAACTTCTTTTGTAAAATCAGCCTGCTCATTTTCCCATAATTTTTGGAAATACCTCTTTGTATCTCTCATAATTTTTTCTTTTTGTCTCGCGATAATTTTTATATCTGTCTCCAAATTAAAGTCATAAAGATTTCTTTGCGTAAGATTGGCTGAGCCGCTTATAATGGTGCTTTCTCTAGCTTTCAATCTTTCTATATATAAGAGTTTCGGGTGAAATTGCTCTTTTCCTGCGTTATACCATTTAATGTGAATGTTGTTTGCGGCTTTTGCTTTTCTTAGTTCAGCTACAACGGGGATATTGGGTAAGCCTGTTTTTTTATTGCCAAATGCATTTTGATTTGGGTCTAATATTATATATATCTTTACATCTCTTTTGGCAGCTGCCTTTATTTCCTTGATTACTTTTTGATCTGCTAAATAGAGCATGCCAATCCAAATAACTTCACTTTTTTGGGTATTTTTAATTTCTTGTAGTATATGCTTACCAATTTTTCCTTCTGTTAATAATTGAATTTTCACATTAGTATTTTTTGTTTCAGCTTGTTCTTTTATTCTCGGCAAATCAATCGGTTCACTTAATCTTGCTGCACTCTCCTCACTTTTCAGCAATTCGTTAAGGATATTCCCATGCAATTTAAAGGCAACATTTGAATGATAACCGCTTGCATTATGAATATTACCACTCGAGATAATTGCTGTATTTTCAGTAATCATAACTTTACGATGATTTGCTTTTATGTTTAGTAACTCTAAATAGGATATAGCTGAAACTTTTGGAGCGCTTTTTGCAAGAAAATTTGGCAGATGTCCATTTCCTCTTGTTTTTACCCACTGTCCAAACATACGCCAAAAGCCAGAGTAAAGTGGATTAGAATCTCGCAAATCGTTCAGCTCAGTTTCAATCACTTTCACTCCGTTTTCTTTTAATTGTTTAAATTCTTCTGACGGATACGAATCGTACACAGTATTAATTTTATCCGTTATAAAAATAATATTTATCATTGGGTTTTCTTGCTTTTTCTTAATTAACGCTTCTGTAAATTTTTCTACTATCTTTGGATATTGTTGGTCTTCATTTGTATCATTATTAAATAAAAACATATCAATTATGATAAATTCATTTGCCTTCTCTACTTCCTTTAACATAGAATTAATTATTTCATGTTGAACCATTCTGTTTTTTTTATTGTTTTTGTAGGTTATATCTATTAATAGTTCAACATCCTTTACCTGATGAATAACACCTTCTATAGACAACCCTTTAGGCAGTGGCTTTTTCAAATGATGATAAATGGTACCACTATAAAACATGATAAAAATAATAAATAGAAGAAAGAATATTCGTTTCATCTCTTCCCCTCTTCTCACCAAATTTCAGCTTGTATTCCTTTAGTTTTTACCTTTAATGGCAAGATATATAGATTATTTTTTTGAAAAAATGATGAGTTTTAGCAATTACATGGTACAATATAAAGGCAAATAGTATACATACGTGAAGGAGAATACGAAATTGATTATTGGACTTTTAATTATACTCGCTTATTTAATTGGATCTATTCCTTCTGGACTAATAATAGGCAAATCCTTTTACAATATAGATATACGAGAACATGGCAGTGGAAATTTAGGTGGTACAAATACATTTCGCGTTCTTGGAAAAAAAGCAGGCTTTGCTGTTACAATCTCCGATATACTGAAAGGAACGATTGCAACAGTCCTTCCACTGTTGGTCACACTTATTTGGAATGTGGAAATGGATATAAATCCACTTATAATTGGAGTATTTGCTGTTATTGGCCATATGTATCCCATTTTCGCAGGTTTTAAGGGAGGAAAAGCAGTTGCTACTTCAGCAGGAATTCTTCTTGGACACGAACCTATCTTATTCCTGATTATTGTTGCGGTCTTTTTTATTTCCCTCTATTTATCAAAATATGTTTCGCTGTCCTCTATGGTTGCTGGTTTGGCAGGTTTAATATATTCCTTTATTCTATGGGAAGATAAATTACTCATTATCATCTTGGCGATTCTTACTATTTTTGTTGTCTATAGACATCGAGCGAATATTAAAAGAATTATTAATAAAACAGAGCCAAAAGTAAACTGGTTATAAGAAAAAAAGACCGATTATGGTCTTTTTTTCTTGGTCGAATATTTATTTGACATAAAATGATTTATTTCGTCATACCTTTTACTATAATTGTTAAAGGAGCGAATGCGAAATGACCTTACCAACTACATCTTTTCATGAACCCGAGGCAACTTTTCAATGTTTTATCAATAAATGGAAGCGTGTGGAGGCAAAGCTGCAAGAACAATCAGCAACCATGGAAGCACTAACTGATAGTTTGCAATCACTGTCCCTTTCCACCACTTACAGTGAAAATATCGCTAAAATGGTTACTAGTATTACACATGAAGTGCGTAATCCATTAACTACTGTAAGTGGCTTCCTTCAATTAATAAAGCAAACAAATAATGTCGAACTTATTCACCAGTACACTGCTATCGCTCTGGGAGAATTAGCACGAGCAAATGAGCTAATCACAAACTTTTTAACACTTTCGAAAACACAAGGAGACGATATTACTCCATTATCTATAAACGAATTACTCCTAAATTTAATACCTATTTTTAAATGTGAAGCTAATTTAAAAGACATAAATCTAATAACGAAATTTTCTAGAGATGAACTTTTATGTAAAGGCACTAAACACCATTTCACACAGGTGTTTGTTAATATAGTGAAAAATGCTTTTGAAGCTACAGAAGCAAATCTTTCATCTGTTCCAAAAGAAGTAGCAATTGTCACAAGAAAACAAAAAAATCAATTAGTTATTGAGATTAAAGACAATGGCTGCGGAATACCGAAAGCACAATTAAACAACTTATTTACACCACTGCAAACAACTAAAAAAAACGGAACAGGCATGGGACTATATGTATGTAAACAACTAATTGAGAAATATGATGGAAAGATGAAAGTCTGGAGTTTACAGGACAAAGGTACAACTATGAGTATCTGTTTTCCGTTGTATATTTCTTAAAGAAAATATGAAACAAAAAAGTTACTGTTAGCCTATTTTATGTAAAAATCCCCTATTTTCCTTACAAACTAGTATTTTTTTGGTATGCTATTAATTGTAAAGAAACAAATAAAATTTAGATTAGTAAAGAGGCTAGTTATGCAGAAAAAAACATATCTACTATTCGTTTTCATCCTTCTTCTTTTTGGTATAATCGGCATAATACTTATAAATACAATCGACAACTCCTCTTCTACCTATAAAGAAGTACGTTCTAATTCAGGGAGAGACAAAGGAAATTTAGCAAAAGAAGAATCCAGCGAAATAACATTAGCTGCTATCGGCGATATTTTAATCCATGATCGTGTCTACAATGACGCACGAGAAGGAAATCGGTTTAATTTTGATAAAATGCTAGATAATATAGCAAGTGAATTAAAAAAACCTGATTTGCTAATAGCAAATCAAGAAACAATTGTTGCCGGAGAATCGATTGGTTTATCCGGATATCCTGCTTTCAATAGCCCTCATGAAATTGCCGATAGTTTAAAAAAAGCAGGCATCGATATTGTCACAACGGCTAATAATCATGCCCTCGATCGAGGAGTTGATGCACAAAAGCTCTCCCTTGATTATTTAAATCAAATTGGTCTCCCTCATGTTGGAACTTACTTGTCTAAGGATGATCAAGATAAAGTCGTTGTCTTAGAGAAAAAGGGCATTAAAGTTGCTTATTTAGCCTATACTTATGGGTTAAATGGAATCCCTATTCCTGAAGGAAAAGAGTATATTGTAAATATCTTGGATAAAAAAAGAATGAGCAATGAAATCCAAAAAGCAAAAAAAGAAGCAGATGTTGTCGTGATGATGATTCATTTGGGAAACGAATATCAACGGTTCCCATCTAATGAGCAAAAAGAATTGGCACAATTTTTTGTAGATGAAGGTGTGCATATTATATTCGGCAGTCATCCACATGTTTTGCAGCCAATCGAGTGGGTAAAAGGTCATAATGGACATAAAGGATTAGTAGTCTATTCATTAGGAAACTTTTTATCTGGTCAGGACGAAGAGTATCGGGATATTGGTGGAATGGTAACTGTTACAGTCAAGAAAAAGCAATTAGGAAAGCAGACATCTATTACGATGGAAGCACCTTCTTTCTATCCCACTTTTGTTTCTAGTAAGGCTGAAAAAGATTATAAAATGTATCCATTGCAAGATTCACAGCATGCAATCAATAAATACAGTCCTTCTATTTATAAAGAAATCATGGAGCATATGCAAAAAGAGGGACAGGCAGACTAAAATAAAACTTGCAGCTCTTTACAAACATTTTAAAATAATCTTAAATTCAAATATTAGATAATTCTCGTCCATTCCTTTATAATGAACATATAATTAGAATAGAATTAAAATGCTTCCAATGGTCGAAGCAAAATTCATAAGAGGTGTTAATATGAAAATTGTAATTAGTGATAAAGCAGCTGAATGGTATAAAGATGAAATGATGTTAAAAGACGGTGACTATGTACGCTTCTTTGCACGTTATGGTGGATGCAGTACTGTTCAGCAAGGATTTTCATTAGGAATCTCTAATGAGCAGCCGGTTAACATTGGAGTAGAAACAGAAAAAGATGGTATCCATTACTATATCGAAGAAAAGGATTTATGGTATTTTGATGATCATGATCTATTTGCAGATTTCAATGAAGTTGCAAATGAACCAGAATACCGTCATGCTCATTAAGCACTATTATTGTTTAGTGGTACGAATGTTAAAAAACAGTGAGATACATCTAGTGTCTCACTGTTTTTTTATAATAACATTTTTTCTAGCTTTATCTCGATCAAGTGTAAAAAAAGTTACCTTCCAATACCTAATCTCTATCGTAAAGGTTGGTCAATCCCTTCCTCTTTTAAAATCTTCTTTTGAGTATCGCCTAATAGGTCAAAATGGGAATAGCCGTCATGACGATAATGTATCCATTCCTCTTTTAAGCCATATTTCTTTCCCCAGGTTTTTAATTTCTCTAGATCCGCACAGCCAACTTTCGTAACAGTCTTACAGCCTGGAAAACGATCATCCAGCCAATAATGAGTTAAAAAAGCAATTTCTCCATTATCAATTTTTCTTTTCCATTCTCTTAGTTCGCTTTTCTTCAAACCAAAGGCCATATCGGCAACTCCCTTTTGCTATCCTTACTTGTCAGAAGGTTGCTTTTTAATTTCTTCATATTTATTAAACCATTCTGGAAACATCTTTTTAAACGATTTAGGACGAAATGTTTCTTTTGAAACGATAATATGCGTAGTAGTTCCCTCTACGCAAACTTCTTCGTCCTGATTAATTATCTGATATCCATAAACTGTTTTTATGCCATCGTTTGTTTCTACCCAGGTTTTCACCTTTGCCTGATCTCCATAGCGTAATGGCTTTTTATATTGGGCATACACATCATAAACAGGTGCAAAATACCCCTTGTTCTCCATTTCTAAATAGCTATACCCAAGATCTTCAATTAAACCAGTTCTTCCTCGTTCAAAAAATTTAAGATAATTCGCATGATAAATAACCCCCATCATATCGGTATCAGCATAATACAATTCAATATCCCTAGAACTCACATATACCACGGTTTCTAGCACTTCCTTTTTCTCAACTTTTTATAAAATAATCACCATTTTTATCACTCTGTGATAACGTTAAATTTCTTAACTGCATCAGATATGGCAATTGATGCATTATATGACCATAGGTTCTTAAAAAGATTTTTATTGTCCAACATTATATATAAGCTGTTTAATTTAATAACTCTTTCACCTAGTCTCATAAATTCATCAACTAAATTACTTATAATAGAGACTTACACTTTCTCTTTTTTATTTATTCAACAAATTCTTTTAATACAGTCATAATATTACTCATTTTATGTATGTAAATATGGTATCAACTAGAATTTAATTTTTCATTAGAAAGCATCTTAAGTAGTCCAATTCCCTGGTTATTACTGCTTCAAAACAGAAAAGACCAATGAATATTATCCATAATACTACATCTTTTAAATAAATCCAATCGCAATATAGTAAATAAAAGGTCAGGGCTATTATCACCCTAACCTTTATAAAGGAAATTGTCATATCTAATTCATTCACACAGATTGTAGTTTGAAGGAAGATATAACATAGCCTTAATTAAACAATCGGGGAATTTGCTCATCTAATTCAGGAAGATGGATATAGAAGGAAGACAAGCAATAGCCCAATTTTAACTTATAAATATTGTGACACAATTACATCCTGGTCAAAAGGAGTAACACCTTGATTTATAGAAAATACAATATCTGCCTCTTCTATATTATCACATTTTTCCCCTCTTGCCTTAATATTCAATTCTATTAACTCATAAAGATTAGGTTTAATTAAAGTAGTCATTGCTTTACCCATTAATACCATACCTATTTTATTACCTTCCACATTATTGTAATAATCAGGATTGTTTCTAAGTGCTATATCTGTCCATATCACTTTGTTTTCATGAAGATCGATTATCATAGGTATACTTACTCTAGCTTCAGAAGTTACATCCATTCTGTTCTCCACTGTTTTAGGTTCGTAAATTTCTCCAGAATTGGGATTTTCCCTGCTCATCCATCCCATAAAACATTCGGGTAACTCACTAAAAGTTTGACCTGTAAAGGATTGGATTGAAAGCACTATATATCTTCCTCCAAATTTTCTAACAGATTCAATTTCTAAATCGATAAATTCACTTGCTCCATGAGAAGCTGAAGTAATATCACCACTATGAAAAGCTTTATACTTTGATGATCTCAGATTTGTATAGGACACATGCTCTAAGTAATCCCAATTATCATCATACATTACTGCAGACAAATCTATATCGGCTCTATCCAAATTATTTTCTTTCCAATAAATAAAGGAGCGAATAGTACTGGTTGAATCGCTTATATCTAATTTTGAACCTCTTACTACTGATTTAAGTGACTTACTTGCTGAACGTTGCGAAAAAGGCACAAGATAATTTTTTAATGATTCATCTAGATAAACCTTACCAAGATAGTCCCTTTTCTTATATTCATTTACTAAACTATTTTCGCAGATTTGTACTATGCTATTGCATATATTCTCCTCAATCTCAGGAAGGTTATTATCAATGACAAATAATTTAGCAACATTACCTTTAGGGAAAAATGTTCTTTTCTCTTTTTGATTATTTCTATTTTTAAAGTGCTCCCTAACTTGCAATAGCACTGTAGTTTCAACACTATCCGCCACAATTTTAAATTCATTTAGTATTACATTTGGGTTAGTATGCAATCTTATTAAATGATCTAATTTACGTGCGAATTCCCCTGGTCTTTTCACTAATAAAGATAATGCTTGATCCATTCTATTATTTTCTAGCGCATTAGTTAACACACCATTAAAAGTTTGAATTGGTTGATTATTTCTCAGCTTAGTAAAAGCCTCTTTTACTTTTTCATATTTTTTAAATTCTGTAGGATGTAATCTTTCACCTAATCTAATCCATCTATTCTTATATCGTTTCATATCCTCTTCAATATTAGAACAATTTTCTAATAAGGACATTAATAAACGTCTTTGCTTACGTTTGAAACTTTTAAACTTTGTATTAGTTGCTAAACTAATATCGCCTTCTGACATAGCAACGGCAATTCTTAATACATCAGTAGCTGTCTTTACATAATCAAATAATACAGAAGTATTTATGTTATTATGCAGTAACAATATAGATAACAAAGCTACATTTTCTTTTGAAGGTATTTCTTTAGGTAAGATATTGTTAACTTTGTCAGGATATTCATTGAAAAACCAACTTAAATCCTCTTTATCAGTTTCAGAAATAGAAGTTTTAGAAGATAATAGATTTATAAAAATACTTTCAAATTCTTCCTCGGTACCCGTCTCTATTACTTTCTTGGTTGTTATATCATATAATGGTAATCTCTCTTCTTTGTTATAATTAGGAAGTAATGATCCAAAAGACCAGTAATGAAAAATAGCATTAATGAATAATTCTGAGGCATCTGCATCCATTACTTGGTGGGGAAAATTAGGATACATTGGATTGTATTGTTTGTTTGCTCCTACTAACTCTTTTAAATTTTTAACTAAAGCAATGTAGAAACTATTTAATTGACTTATGGAATATGTATATAGGATTTCAATAATATCATTTGATAATGTAAATCCCAAATTATCAATGTTTAATAATATTGTCGCAATGTATTTTTTCTGTGGAGTTTTTTCATTACCTTTATTCAATAGTAATTTGTTTTTTCTTCTTAGGTAAACATCATTTATAACCATTTAATCACTCCAATTGAAAATATTCCCTAAACCATACTTCTTTTAGTTTTACACTTCATTTTCACTCTGTTTCTATCGTACTATATCCATAATTTTCTTGCAGGCTCTGTAGATTTGTATTTGTTTTACTTTTTGTTGTAAATTCTATAAAAAGTACCAACATATAATAAAATTTAGCAAATGTCGTATTATGGAGCTATTATATACCTTTAAACTCATCAAGTTCGATTTTAATTCTGTTTCTTTTAAGTCTATGGCTAAGGAGTTCTAGGGTTAGGATGAGGATTCCTTATGTTTATTTCCTAATAATGCAAGTGCTAATATAAGTTATTTATTTTTTCTCTTTCAGCCTCAGTTTTTTTTTATACTTATAGGCAACAAATTCTTGCGCACGATTTCTAATGTTTAGTATATCGTTTATTTTTCTTTATTCACTTTCAAAAATCCCCCCCTTCTAACCTCTCCCTCCTACACTTACAACTAGGTCTCTTCTGGCAACTAAAATTCCATCATTAAACAAATGATGTATATTTTTTACCAACTTGTTGTCACGGTGATTATCTTGGATTGACTATAATCACCGCAATTTGTTAATTACAAGAATAATTCAGGATAAGTTAGGAAAAATCAGCAAGTTAAAAAACAAATAAAAAACTCCAATAAATCCCTATATATCAAGGTTTATGCTCTAATTCAACATTTGAAGCTTGACTTTTTTAGCAATTGTTTAACGAGCACCCTATCATATCGATATCAACATAATCCATTTCAATATCCCTTATTGAGAGAAAGTAATTGTCCATCTGTATTCGTCACCAGCCTATTCGTCGATTCTCCTTTTCTCTTTTAGTACACTTTCAATATCCTCAGCAGTTATCGTAGAAACATCTGCATCTATTCCTTGTTCTAATTGCTCAGATAGTCGTAAAGCCTGTAATTGAACTGCTTCATCGATTAAATTAGTTGCAAATCGTCCATTTCCATCCGTAGATACTGTCGGCAGCATATTTTGCAGTAATTGGATTGCATCTGTTGATAATAAATAATCGTATTTATCTGCATATAACTTCATGATTTCAACCAATTCTGCTGCAGAATAATCTTCAAAATGGATAAATTTTTTAAACCTTGAAGTTAATCCTGGGTTGCTTTGTAATAGAGTATTGGTTTCATTCGGATATCCTGCAAGAATAACAACTAAATTCTCATTATGCTTTGTCATTTCCATGACTAATGTATCAACAACCTCTTTCCCAAAATCCTGACCACTATTTCCTAACAATGAATAAGCTTCATCGATAAATAGCACCCCGCCAAGGGCTTCTCTTATTTTTTTTCTTGTCTTAATAGCTGATTGGCCAACATAGCCGGCGACAAAATCTGCCCTGCTTGTAACAACTAAGTGACCTCTTTTTAATATTCCGCAATCCTTAAGAAACTGGGCGTATAGTTTAGCTACCGTAGTTTTTCCGGTACCTGGATTTCCCGTAAAGACAGCATGCAGTTGAATAGGCAGATTCTTTTTGGCTTTAGTCTGTCTCAATTGCTGCACCTTAACAAGCGCAATAATTTTTTTTATTTCATCTTTTACTTTTGCTAATCCAATCAATTTATTAAGCTCTTTTGCAGGATCAAGTTGTTTGTCATCTTCTTCACAAACAAAATCAGCCTCTTGCAATAGAGTATATTTAAATATTTCTTGTTCGTTTGCTTTGCGAGAACCTTTGCTAAATATTGCATCCAGCACAATATTGCGAACAGCTCGAGCATTTCCGAAGCTCTCATCTACCTGTTCTCTCTCAAGCCTTTTTAGCAATGCTTTTTTTCCGTCCTCAGTCATGACATAGTCATTCGCTGAAGCAATTCTTTCTCCTATCACCAATAATTCCGTTGGTGTATAATCTGGCAAATGAATCATATTAGAAGCAGGAAAGCGACTTCTTAAACCATGGTTTCCGTCTAAAAATTGACGCATTTCTTCAGGATATCCTGCTAAAATGACAGCAAATTTACCACCAAATTCTGAACCTGTCATTAAAGATACAAGAGTATCTATTGCCGTTTGACCATAATCATTTCCAGACTGTCCTTCTCTTTTTAGGCTATAGGCTTCATCGATAAATAAGACACCGCCAACCGCTTGTTTTACCACAGAACGGACATTTTCCTCTGTTTGTCCCATAAAGCCGCCGATTAATTGAGACCGATCTGTCTCCACAACTTCAGCGCTTGGCAATACGCCCAATTCATGATAAATCTTTGCCATCAATCTTGCCAAAGTAGTTTTCCCAGTACCTGGATTTCCTGTAAATATCATATTTAAGCTTAATTCATCTTGAATATTATAGCCTAGCTTTTTCCGAGACTTTTGATAATGTAAAAATTGATAAAAATCATAAACTCTTTTTTTTACAGCATCCAATCCTACCATTTGCTCTAGTTCCTCTAAAGAGGAAAGAGACTTATTATCTTCCTCTACATCTTCTACAAAAAGGCTTGTCCATTCATCCTTTAATTCAGTCAATTCTTCAATTAATTCTTTTACACTCTCATAATAAATCGATGTGTGAAACACGCCGCTAATAGACTCTTCATATTCTTCTGCTGATTTTAATAACTGAGACGTTTTCTCCATTACCTTTTGTAATAATTCTTCAATTGCTTCATATTTTGCAACAGCATCCCTATTTTCATATAGGGATGCATTTTTCTTCTGATTTTGCAGATGGGTAGCTTCCTCATCCATCTGTTCTAAAAACGAGCGGCAATTATTAATATATTGCTCAGCAATTTTTCGTTTGGCGGTCCGATTATCCGTTTCGCGAATATTAGGAAAAACCAGTGAATCCAGTAAGCCGCTGAAATTTTTCCAATCGAATTGGGAAAGGTATTTTAGAGCTGTTTTATTCTCTTCATCCAGCTCAATCGCTTTATTCAACCAGGCAACCGCTATCGTATCTTCTTTATCGGTGTACATTCTTGATAAAGCAGCAATCGTTAATAACTGAGAGATTTCTTTTCCATTCTCACCCTCAGTTAATTTTTGTATTTCATCTAAAATCTTCTTTTCATCTTGCACAAATCCATGTTCTTCAAATTCCTTTTCTATCAGAAAAATTTCTGGATATTTTCTATTTGTAATTATTTTCTCGTTATTCAATATATTCACATCTCTTAATAAATTTAATTCCTTATTAATACTAACATATTCCTTCTTTTTCGTTAATGATTATGTACTTTTCACACTGTGAATATCTGATAACCATAATATATGCAGGATGCAAATTGCTATCCTTGAAAAATGTGTAACTCAATCATAGAAGGCAAAAAAAGCAATAGCCTCAATTAGAAAAGAAGCCATTGCTTTTTATTCATCTTCCTTTATTCGATAGGAAGGATTATTCGCCCTTTGTTTGTATTACTTGAGCATGTTGTCCTGATTTGTCCTGCATTTGCTTTCCTTTGTTCCCACCAAAGCTTCTAGATTTAGTTCCGATATGACTTGGAACAAAGTGTTTGCTGTCTTTTTTAGGATCACTCATCAAATCAACTCCTTCAACTATAGTTTGTACAAAAGAACAAGCAGAATTGATGGTAATTTCTTCATTAACGTGCTTTTTTCAAATGTTTTCTTTCTAACCGTTCTTCTATTTTTTCAATCGCTTCTCGATCCTTTAATAACTGCATTTTATTTTCTAATACGAGTTCTTGAAATGAACGTTTACGAGGTTTTCTCATCTTCATTCTCCTTTAATAAGTATTTTGTATTCACATATTTCCCAAAAAGTTAGATAATTATTACAATAAAAAGAAATAATCTTTAAATCTATTTGAAAAGTTTGTTTTTTCAGAAAATAAACAAGGTGTGCACTCCTTTGCTACATTTGTAATTATAGTATAGGTTGCTCCCTTTGTAAACCGCTTACATTGTTAATTTTTTGTGAACTTTACTCTGTTAATCTTGTGTCATTTTCATCATTTGTTGAAGTGTTAACATACTGAAACCCTTATTAATAATGATTCCCTCTTCATTAAGAAAAAACGTTGTGGGAATACTAAGAATGTGATATTGATTTGAAACCATATCGTTATTATCTATTAAGACAGGGAATGTTAAATTTCTTTCCTTTACAAACTGTCTAACTCCTCTTTCATTTCCACCATCCACATTAACCGCGAGAACAACCCAATGATCTTGCATTTTTTTAGAAAAAGTTTCTATATCAAGCATCTCTTTTTTACAAGGTGGACACCAAGTTGCCCAAAAATTTATCATGACAGATTTTCCTCTATAATCAGACAACCGCACTGTCTTTCCATTTAAATCGTTCAGTTTAAAATCTGGCGCTTCCTCACCAATATTTAAACCTGTTTTTGCTTCTACATTAGTGGACATAATAAGGAAAAAGCTAGAAAAAAACAGAAAGATAAATATTGTTTTTTTTAGTGACATATGCCCTCCTCCTCTTATTTGGTAAAGTATTTTTCTAAGTTCTACTGTTAACCTTCTTATAGATTAACCAATTAATTTATAATTATTAAATTGAGTGCGTAAAATTTGTTGAATTTTTAACAGGAAGATAATTTGCATTCTAGTTACAATGACGGCTTTTTTGACTCCCATTAAAAGTATAAGTAGTTCTTTGGAAATGAAATATATATAATTCAACTTACATATTATAGAAAAAACGTCGACAGAATCACTTCGCTTTCCATAGATTAAGCCACAACAACTTCAACGTTGCACTGCATCCCGATTATTTTAGTGTACAAAAAATGGAGTGCAGTTCACATGTATCTTCACCACAGCACCCTGTTAATGTAAAAACAATAAATATCCCTATAAACAATTTGAATATTACTTTCATATCACGCCCTCTTCATTTACTTTAAACGTATCATATATCCCAACAAAAATTCACCAATTAATTACATAACTAATAGGACAGCAGTATTTCAACCAATTACACTTAGACCAATAAAAAAGGCAGAACCGTTCACAATGCGAACAGACCTGCCTCTTATGCTCTAATTCACTTGTTTGCTTTCCCAATCAGCACCATTTATTAAAAGACCATTTGAACAAGTGATTATAGCGCTTCAAAAGTCTCTGTTAAAACTGGTACGATTTGTTTTTTACGAGATACGACACCTTTTAATAAGGCACTATTATTTTCTAATAATACATTAAATGCCTTCTCTACTGTTTCTGCTTTATTGCCTAAAGCAACAGCAACAGAATCGTTATTTAAAATATCCGTTACGACAAGCAAGAATAAATCTAATCCTTTTTTGTCGATAATTGCTTGAATAGACGTTTCTAATTCAGCTTGTTTGGAAATGACATCATTTGTATCAACTGCATTCACTTGCGCAATTTCTACTTTATATGTACCCATTGTAAATTCTTTTGCATCAATACTTAGTAATTGATCAACTGTTTTATCACTTAAATCAGCACCAGCTTTCAGCATGTCTAATCCATACTGTTCTGCATTTACACCAGCAATTTCCGCTAATTCCTTGGCAGCTTGTACATCTTGTTCTGTGCAAGTTGGTGACTTAAATAATAAGGAATCAGAAATAATAGCTGAAAGCATTAATCCAGCAACTTCTTTCTTAATTTCTACATTATTTTCTTTATACATTTTATTTAATATAGTTGCCGTACAACCTACTGGTTCAGCACGGTAGTATAAAGGATCACTTGTCTCGAAATTAGCGATACGATGGTGATCAATAACCTCTAAAATTGTAACATCTTTAATGTCTTCCACACTTTGTTGGAATTCATTGTGATCTACCAAGATAACTGAATTAGCTTCTGTAGCTGCCTTTTCAATAAAACGAGGAGCCTCTGTTTTAAAATAATCTAATGCGAATTTTGTTTCTCCACTAACGTCACCAAGACGAACAGCCTCTGCTTCTACTCCAAGTGCCTTTTTTAATTCTGCATACGCAATCGCAGAACAAATAGTATCCGTATCCGGATTTTTATGACCAAATATCAATACTTTTTCCATTTAGCAAATCTCCTTATTACAATAATCTGATGACGTATCCATTCTATTTCATACATCCTTCTTTATTTTATCATAACTTACCGGAAATTAAAGAAAAGAACATAAAAAAGAGAAGGAATTCCCCTAGAGGCATAGTGAATATTACGCTTATTGCTTGAATAAAAAGAAAAACTGCAAATCAGCAACCCGAAAAGGTGGTTATTTGCAGTTTATGGAATCTATTAACTTATAAATTAGAATTTATATTGATAGTTTTCAATTTCCCAAGTATGGATTGTTGTACGGTAGCTATCCCACTCTTCTTTCTTCGCAGCAACATACTCAGTGAATACATGCTCTCCAAGTGTTTTAAGACCAATTTCTCCTGCTTCTAGTTCAGCAATAGCAGCTTCTAAACCACCAGGTAAGCTGTCAATTCCAAGTTCTTCACGACGATCATCTGTCATATGGAAGATATCTTCGTTAATTGGTGCTGGTGCTCTTAAGCCTTTTTCCACTCCATCTAAACCTGCTGCAGCGATAACAGCAAATGTTAAATATGGATTAGATGATGGGTCTGGACAACGAAGCTCCACACGAGTAGCCATTCCGCGTTTGGCAGGAATACGGATTAAAGCAGAACGATTGGATGCAGACCATGCTAAGTAGCAAGGTGCTTCATATCCTGGTACTAAACGCTTATAAGAGTTTACTAGAGGATTTGTAACAGCTACGAAACTCTTAACATTTTCTAAAACACCCGCTATAAACGAATAGGCTGTTTCAGATAATTCTAAATCATCGTCCGCATCATAGAAGCAATTTTCTCCATCTTTAAAGAATGACATATTAACATGCATTCCTGAACCATTAATTCCGAATACTGGTTTTGGCATAAATGTTGCGTGTAAACCATATTGAGAAGCGATTGTTTTCACAACCCATTTATATGTTGTAGCCAAGTCAGCTGCAGTTAATGCATCTGCATATTTGAAGTTAATCTCATGTTGACCTTCTGCTACTTCATGGTGAAGTGCTTCGATAGTGAAGCCCATTGCTCTTAATGTTTTGAAAATTTCAACGCGGACTTTTTCTCCCAAATCCTTTGGTGATGGTTCAAAATAGCCGCCTCTATCTCCTAATTCTGTAGTTGGATATCCATTTTCGTCGGTTGCAAATAGGAAGAATTCTAACTCTGGTCCGACAGAAATACTATATCCATTTTCAGCAGCGCGCTCGACTGTTTTCTTGAGAACATTACGAGTATCACCTTCAAATAAAGATCCATCAGGATTTGTTACAGAACAAAGGAACCGCGCTTCTGAATATCCTTCTGTTTCAGTCCAAGGTAAAACTGCGAATGTGTTTAAGTCTGGTAATAAATAAGAATCTGATTTGTTAATAGGAGAAAATCCTTTAATGGATGAACCGTCAATCATGATTTTTCCTTCAACAGCATCATCTAATTGTTGAGCAGTAATTGTAATATTTTTTAAAATTCCTTCAATATCCACAAATTGTAGATGTAATAATTCTACATTTTTTTCTTTTACAATACTTTCAATTTTCTCTAATGTAATTTCACTCATGTTAACTTACCTCACAATTCATGTTCTATTATCTAACTTGATTTCATTATAAGAAAAAAATTCTGTTAAAACAATGTTTTTTTTTAATTTTTTAAAAATTTTATTAGGTAGCGTTTACATTTATTTCTTACCGTATTGTCCGTTTTTCCACCTATATCCTGTTAGATAGTTTTTGCAATTTTTGTCGAAAGATGGTCATATGTAAGATTATTGACCGAAACAGATATTTACCTATATGGATAGCAATAACAAATATTTATTATAAAAATAACAAAATTCCGAATATTCGTTATTTAACTGTGTTTTTATCGAGCTATCTCTTGTTTTCTCTCATTTTTAGGCATTTTTAATATTTCCCATCACGAAATAAATAGCTTATATTTATTAAAATCTATCTTTATAAAGCTTTTAAATAATCTTTGGACGGTGATACGCATGCAATTATTAAAACCTTTTTCCTATAGTAGAAGATTTCCTGACATCGAGGTAATCGGTTCCGCCTTCGCTCAAAATCAAGAAAATCTGATTCCCTTATCATTTGGTTTTCCAGCACCCGAATCACTTCCGGTTGATAAAATGACCGCCGCTACAGAAGCTGCCATGCAAACACAAGGAAGACATGCATTAGCTTATAGTGGCGGAACAGGAGTAAACGCTGTTATTAACTGGATTAAAGAAAGATCAAAGTTACGTGAGATAAAAGCCACAGAGAATGAAATACTTATAACTGCAGGCAGTTCACAAGCAATAGATTTAGTTACAAGAACCTTAACCGACCCTGGCGATGAAGTATGGGTAGAAGCCCCTACATTCTTCGGCGCATTGAAAACATTTCAATTAGCAGAAACAAAATTAGCTTCTTTTCCTATTGATGAAAATGGCTTAAGAGTCGATTTAGTGGAACAAGAATTAAGCGAAAGAGTAAAAAACAATTTACCGCTCCCCAAATTAATGTATGTAATACCGAATTATCAAAATCCTGGTGGGGTTAATCTATCAGTAGACAGAAGAAAACGACTTGCTGAATTAGCCTATGAGTATAATTTCTTTATTATCGAAGATGATGCTTATGTCGAGCTTTCTTTTGACGGAATATATAATCCTGCTATCTATTCGTACGGACCTGAACGAGTCGTTTACTTAAGTACTTTTTCCAAAATTATCGCCCCAGGTTTACGACTCGGCTGGGCTATTGGCTTAACAGAAATTATCGAAAAAATGAGAATTTTAAAAATAGATGGGTTAACAAGCGTCTATGTTCAAGAGGTTACAAAAAATTTACTTGATCAAATCGGTATGGATGAACATATTTGCTATTTAAATTCTCTTTATTTATCGCGTAAAAACGCCATGGTTTCCGCCATAAAGCAATATTTTGGTAATGATGTTACCTTTCATGAAGCAAATGGCGGATTTTTTCTTTGGATTACCTTTCCTTGCCATATTGACACAAGTGAATTTATAGATGCTGCAGCATCAGCCGGAGTTTCCTATATCGCTGGTAAGCATTTCTTCTTAAAAGACGAAGGATATAATCATATGCGATTATGCTTTACTTTCTGTCAGGAGGATATCATTGAAGAAGCCATTAAACGACTCGCAAATACTTATTATGAGTATGTAAATAGCAAACAAATGATTAAGGGAGTAAATTAATGATAAACAGGAAAACAATTCCTAAAATATATATCAGAAGAACTATTCCACAAAAGTATTTAGATAAAATAAAATCTTCAGGCGCGGAATATATAGTAGATCCATGGCAATTCGGGGAGCCCGAACCGCCAATAAAGCAAGATATTAGTGATTGCAACATAGTCTTGACTTTGGGATTAACAGATTCATTAGCCATCACTGAACAAGCGCCCTATATTAAATGGGTTCAATCTTTAAGTGTTGGCTTAGATGCACTTTTGACAGAGAAAATGAAAAAGAATGATATCATCATTACAAATACAAAAGGATGCACTTCTGTACCTATAGCAGAGCATACAATTGCAATGATGACAGGTTTAGCGAGGGGAATTTCTTATATGATTCGGAATCAGCTAAATCGAAGTTGGACATCTACCCCTATAACCGATCTTTCAGGGGCAACCGTTGCGATTATTGGTTATGGGGAGATTGGCAAGCAAATCGCGAAACGTGCTAAAGCACTTGATATGTTTGTGATTGGCTGCAAAAAAAGACCGTCCATACGTGCAACTGACGATCCTGCCGACAAAATTGTCGGGCTTGAACAGCTAGAATCAGTGATGGCAGAAACTGATTTTTTGATCCTAGCCTTACCTTCAACGCCAGAAACGTACCATCTTATTAATAAAGAAAAATTAGAAAGCATGAAAAAAACTAGTTTTTTAATTAATATCGGAAGAGGAAATACAATTGTGGAAGAAGAGCTCATTAATCACTTAAAAGAAAAGAAAATTGCAGGAGCAGCTCTTGATGTCTTTGAAACAGAGCCATTACCACCACAACATCCTATTTGGCAATTGGAAAATCTGATTATTTCCCCACATAATGCATATTTTTCTCCCAATACTCTTGAGCGTTACATGGATGTATTCTTAGAAAATATCGAGCGCTTTAAAGAAGGCAAGGAACTTTTGAACCTCGTAGATAAACAATTGGGGTATTAATAACATAAGGAAAAGACTATTACTGCCGATAAACATTTGTTTACCGGCAGATTTAATAACATATCTTAATTAAACTGTTTCAAAACCCTCTTTTTTCCACGCGGTAGTTCCACCCTCAATGAAGGCTACATCTGTGAAGCCCATTTGCTTTAATAGGTAGGCACCAAGTGACGCTTGTCCACCAAGACCACATGTAACAATAACTGGACGGTTACGATCCGCTAATTCTGGATCTCTTAATTCTTCAGGTAATTCCAAATCTGCGCGAATTGGAAGCATTCCTAAAGAGATATTAACAGAACTAGGAATTAAACCACAAGCACCAGCATCTGCAGCATCTTGAACATCAATTATGTAAGTATTTGGGTTTTCTTCAATTTTCTTTTTTGCCTCAACAGAAGAAATACCAGGAACATTTTTTCTAGCCTCTTCTACCAATTTTCCAAAAGTTAATGCCATATCTTCATCACTCCTTTATTATCTAACATATACATAGTAACAAAGTTTATTCTAAATTACTAATGAATCGTTTTCCATACCATTAGGAGAAAAATCGAGACATTAAAATGGTAGAATAATATTTCCCGTTAGTTAATCGTTTATCTTTTTTTAAGACTCCTTCTATTTCAAAGCCAAATCGTTTATATAGTTTAATCGCTTTTTCATTTAACTCTATAACCGATAATGTCATTTTTGTAATATCATTTTCCGCTCCCCAATTTATGGATTCTTCTAATAAATGGGTACCTATTTGATATCCCCAATATTCTTCTAAGACAGCAATACCGAACTCGACTTTATGCTTAAGACGTCGCAAACTAGAACCCTCACAACGAGAAAAGCCAATAATTTGCCCATCTTCTCTCTCTGCAAGTAAAAACAAATGATTTGGCGCTTCGCTATCTGAGCGGATTAAGTGTTTAAATTCTTTTTCAGTAAGTAAGCCCTCTCCAGGTTCGCGATCTAGAAAAGTTGTTTCTCCATCGATCTGTAACCTAACACTAGCAAGCTGTTCTGCATCGCTTTCCTCCGCACTTCTTATTATATAAGGAAGCTTATTCACATCATAACGTACAGGAATTATTTTCATAAAATAGCTTTCTCCTTAAGTTATAGTTTCTATTAAGTAAAATAGACTTTTAGTTAGAATGACAAAACTCTCTCTATAGAGAGACTTTTTACTAACTTGTGAGCAAAGAATTTCACCCAAAGATTAGAAAATAAAGTCAACTTTAAATAGAGAGAGTTTTTCTCTTAATCTATTAATTTTTTAATTTATCACGTAATACCATTGGTAAAATACCACCATGGCGATAGTAATCAATCTCTACTTCTGAATCGAAACGTACTAATGCTTCAAAAGTGATTTTCTTACCATCTTCCGTAGTAGCTGTAACTTCTAAAAAATCACGTGGTTTAACTGTTTCATCTACATAAACATTGAATGTTTCTTTTCCAGTTAATCCCAAGCTTTCCGCATTCTCGCCTTCTTTAAACTGTAGTGGAAGTACTCCCATTAACACTAAGTTAGAACGATGAATTCTTTCGAAGCTTTCTGCGATAACCGTCTTAATGCCTAACAGATTTGTTCCTTTTGCAGCCCAGTCACGAGATGATCCCATTCCGTAATCTTTCCCTGCAATAACCATTAAGCCAGTTCCTTCGTCTTTATACTTCATACATGCATCATAAATGGAGGTAACTTCCCCAGTTGGCCAGTGCGTAGTGAAACCACCCTCTGTACCTGGAGCAATTTGGTTACGAATACGGATATTCGCAAATGTCCCTCTCATCATTACTTCGTGGTTACCACGACGAGAGCCATATGAGTTGAAATCACGTGGCTGTACACCATTATCTTTTAAGTACTTACCTGCAGGAGTATTTACACCAATGGCACCAGCTGGAGAAATATGGTCAGTCGTTACAGAATCACCGAATTTCCCTACAACTCTTAAGCCTTTTAATGGTAATACTTGCTCTGGATCAGGTTTTAAGCCTTCAAAGAATGGCGGGTTTTGAATATAAGTAGACGTATCATCAAAGCTATATAAAGAATCACTGCTAGTTTGAATTTCATTCCAGCGTTCGTTATCATCAAATACTCTTTCATATTCTTTATTAAATAGTTCAGGTGTAACTGTACGATGTACTACTTCATTTACTTCTTCTGTAGATGGCCAAATATCCTTGAAGAATACATCATTCCCATCCTTATCTTTTCCAATTGGTTCTTTTTGCAAGTCAATATCAACAGTACCAGCAAGAGCATATGCAACTACTAATGGCGGTGAAGCTAAATAGTTTGCTTTAACTAGTGGGTGGATACGTCCTTCAAAGTTACGATTACCAGATAGCACACTTGTTACAAGTAAATCAGAATCCGCGATAGCCTTCTCGATTTCCTCGCGAAGCGGACCAGAGTTACCGATACATGTAGTACATCCATATCCTACAAGGTTGAATCCAATTTGTTCTAAATAAGGAAGAAGGCCAGAATCTCTTAAATAACCAGTAACAACCTTTGAACCTGGTGCTAAAGAAGTTTTTACAAATTTAGGTACTTCCATTCCTTTTTCGACTGCTTTTTTCGCAACTAAGCCTGCACCAACTAATACATATGGATTCGATGTATTTGTACAGCTTGTAATTGCGGCGATAGCAACAGAACCTGTCTTCATTGTAGTAGAATCCCCATTTGCAAAGTTCACTACTACTTCTTTATCAAATTCGTCTGCTTTTAAGCCAAACCCTTGGTTTCCTTCTGGAGCTGTTACAGACTCATTGAATACCTCTTTCAATTTAGAAAGTGGAATTAAATCTTGAGGACGCTTTGGACCAGAAAGATTTGGCTCAATTTCTGCTAAGTCAATTTCTACAATATCTGTATAAACCGGTTCTAAGTTTGGATCGAAGAATAAACCGTTTTCCTTACAGTAAGCTTCAACCACATTGATTTGCTCTTCAGAACGACCAGTTAGTCTCATATAAGCTAAAGATTCTTTATCAACTGGGAAGAAACCGCATGTTGCTCCATATTCTGGTGCCATATTCGCAATAGTTGCCCGATCAGCAAGTGGTAATTGCGGCACACCAGGTCCGTAGAATTCAACAAACTTTCCAACTACTCCTTTTGCACGAAGTACTTGCGTTACCTTTAAGGCTAAGTCTGTTGCAGTAGAGCCATTTGGCATTTCGCCAACAAGTTTTACCCCTACAACTTCCGGAACTGGAAAATAAGAAGGTTGTCCTAACATACCTGCTTCCGCTTCGATACCACCAACACCCCAGCCAAGAACACCAATACCATTAATCATCGTTGTATGAGAATCAGTACCTACTAACGTATCAGGGAATGTTTCATACTCGCCTTCAGCTGTTTCATTTACATGTACTACATTTGCTAAATATTCTAAATTCACTTGGTGAACGATACCAGTTGCTGGTGGTACAGCACGATAGTTATCAAATGCCTTTTGCGCCCAGCTTAAAAATTGATATCTTTCTGCATTTCTTTCAAATTCTAATTCCATATTTGCTTTTAATGCATCCGGTGTTCCATATTTATCAACCTGAACACTATGGTCGATAACTAAATCAACTGGTTTCTCCGGATTAATTTTGCTAGGATCTCCCCCTAGGTCAGCCATTGCTTTACGTAAAGATGCAAGGTCAACCACTGCTGGAACACCTGTGAAATCCTGGAGGATTACCCTCGAAGGTTTGAAAGGAACATCAATTTCCTTTACCTCATCTGTTCCCCATTTTGCGAGATTTTCTACATGCTCTTGTTTAATAACAAAATCATCCATTTGTCGTAAAACTGATTCTAGTAATACCTTGATAGAATACGGTAATTTCGATACTTTACCGATTCCTGCTTTTTCTAAAGCTGCTAATTGATAGTAGTGATAACGCTTCCCACCCACTTCAAACGTTTGGCGGGCATTATAAAAATCTTTTGCCATATGTATTACCCCCTCATTGTAATCATATACCAACAATAGAAAAATAGTCGAACAATTTGATCTCTATTATCTATTTACCATTTATAATTTTAATACAAGGAATGTGATAAGTAAATAATAAGAAAGTTATCAAATACGATAAGTTTATCTTATGGCATTTCTTTTCAAAGCAAAAAGTAGACCATCGAAAAAGCTGCAAACTTTCTGATGGTCTACTTCTTTAAATTTCATTTACTTCATCCACAATGCTTTTTAAGTCTCTTTGAAAGCTTTCTAATTGCTGTCTTTGATGCTCAGATGCTACTTCCAGAGCATTCTCAATTTGTTGATAGGTCTCATTAATTTCTTGTTTTAAATGCTTTAGTTGATGTCCATAGTTTGCAGAATCTTTTACGATATCTTGATAAAGATTTTGTGTTTCAAATAAATTCCGTTGAGCATCTTGAAAAGCTTCTTGTTTATTACTATGATAAGGCATATTCTTATCCTCCTGCTAGTTATATTCATGGTGCTTACCAATAAGTTGTGCAGAGAATCGTGAAAATATGCGGTATAAATCAGTGTATAAAAAACCATTCTATAAAGGATAGTATTGCATTACCTCTTCATGATAATAGAAAGGAGAGAAAAAAGTGAACAAAAATGATAGCAAAGATATGCACAGAAATGCTCCTAAAGGAAATCAATCTGGTCAGCCAGAGCCACTTAGCGGGAGCAAAAAGGTGAAGAACCGTAACCATTCTAGACAAAAACATAATAATCATCACGATATGTAAGAAAAGTACACTAATTCACTCTACAACATTCTAGTTAACAAAGCAGCTTATATTAAAATGTTTTTCAAGTATTTACCCTAATTAATGCATATGTGTGGTCAAATGTGTGGTCAATATGCGGCCACTCATTTGGCCTTTTTAATTAAATAGCCTAACCAACATCAGTCAATAAGGATAAAAATGCACACCCTTCCTCTCCATCATTTTAAATTGACTGTTTTTCAGTAATTAATCCATGAAATAGTTTTTATACTAATAATAAGAATACAAATACAAATTTACAATCCTTTTATGTATGATGAATGAGCATCTTAAGAAAAAAGAGACCGAATCCTTAAGGAAACGATCACTCTATATTTGAGAGTACTATTTAGCTAACCCAACACTAGTTTCCGTTGTAAAATTCGGCAGCCAGTCACCATGTGCTTCTATTAACTCGTCACATAAGGAGATGATATCGTCCATCGATAACTCAGAAGCTGTATGTGGATCAAGCATTGCCGCCTGGTAAATATATTCCTTTTTCAATGTCATTGCTGCTTCAATTGTCAGCAATTGTGTGTTAATATTTGTCCGGTTTAAAGCTGCAAGCTGTTCAGGGAGATCTCCTACATAGGTTGGAGTAATCCCGCTTCGATCCGCAATACAAGGAACCTCTACACATGCTTTTTCCGGCAGATTGCTGATCAATCTTCCTGTATTAAGCACATTGCCACCAAATTTAAAGGGGATATCTGTTTCAATCGCTTCGATAATGCGTGATCCATATTCACGGGAACGAACATGTTCCAAGGCTTTATTGTTAACTAGATCCTCTCTCATTGCAACCCAATCATTAATTTGCTTTTCACAGCGACGAGGATATTCATCTAATGGAATATTGAAACGGTCAATTAACTCAGGATAACGAGATTTAATAAAATACGGATGATATTCCGCATTATGTTCAGATGACTCTGTTACATAATAACCAAACTTATCCATCAATTCAAATCGAACCATATCGCCATGCTTTGTATTTTGCAATTCACGAGCTCTCCGCTTAATTTCTGGATATAAATCAACTCCATCCTTGCTTACTTCAAGAAGCCATGCCATATGATTTATACCGGCAATTTTCTCTTTCACTCCTGTTCGGTCCATCCCTACTGCTTCAAATAATTCTTTTATACAAATTTGCACACTATGACACAGTCCAATTGTTTTAATCGGCGTGAAACGATTCATAACTCCGGTTAGCACAGCCATAGGGTTTGTGTAATTTAAGAATAAGGCATCTGGACAAACTTCTTCCATGTCTTTTGCAAAATCAAGCATAACGGGAATAGTTCGTAAATTTCTAAATATCCCCCAATACCGACTGTATCGGCAATCGTTTGTCGTAAGCCATATTTTTTGGGGATTTCAAAATCAATTACCGTACTTGGTTTATAGCCGCCTACCTGAATCGCATTGATTACATACTTAGCTCCTCTCAAAGACTCTTTTCGATCCGTATACGCTTTTACGATAATGTTTTTTCCTAGACTTTCCTGCAAATTAGTAAGCATTTGTTCCGAATCCTGTAAACGCTGTTTATCAATATCATATAACGCAAACTCATATCCTTCTAAGGCATCAACGAACATACAATCTCCAAGAACATTTTTAGCAAATACGGTACTTCCTGCACCAAGAAATGTAATTTTCGACATAGTAATCCTCTCCTCCCAGCATTCTTTGATTTTTCCGTTTACTGATATTCCTTTCGCATTCATTCCTATCCCTGTGCCACAGTCCATTCATAAAAGATGCTATCAAATAAATTTTCTTTCTTCCTAAATTGCTGACAGATTATCTTTAGGAATATAAGCTTCTGCTTTTTATGCTCCTCCATTCTTTAAAACCAATAACGCAGCTCCCTGTGTAAGTAACATTTGACTGATTCGCTATGTTCAAACTTTCAGCATGTTGAATCTTACAGTTCTTCCTTCAGCGAATTGTTTATGTAATAAAGTTTTCTATCTGACTAATAATCACAGCTGGTATATAGGCATATTAACATTAATTGTAAGGGGTTTCAATAATTATTCTCACTTTTCAAAAAGTTACTTTACTAATCAGCTTTTATACTACATTACAAGTAAATATTTTAACTATTCTCCCTAATTACTTTGTTTTATAGTTACAACTTTTCCCAAAAGAAAAAAGGAACTGTTCAAACAAACGAGTTCCTTCTATATCTTAAAGTATCGGTAAGTTTAAAGCAGTATGAATGTTTTGCAAATTAAAGTTCACTTGTTCCTTTGGATCCCATGCATGGTACCACCCTTTTTCAGCCATATAACTGGATAGTTGTTCATGTAAGTCAAGTGCTTCATTTAGATGGCGGACAAGGATTTCTTTTATCTCCGGATGTCCCGTTTCTGTGATGGCCATAGAATAATTTCTAATTCCGCTCTTGGCAGAAATTAATAGATCTGTTGCAATCATTTGATCTGTTAATGCATCCATACCTGTAAAATATTCAATAATGGAATTCATCCGTTCTCTCCCCCAATTCCTGGCATTTCTTGCGCCTTCGATAAAATAGATGAAAATTCCTGTAGCTGCCTTGTTGATATATCCACATCTTGCAGCATTAATTCTTTTAATTGTGGATCGGAAACAAGTGCGCGCATCGTTTTAGCTTTTGTTATGCAAATCGTTTTGAATGTAGCTAGTTCTTGAACTTCTAATACTTCATGTAGTACATAATCCATTTCATACTCCTGCCTTTCTTATGGTTTTAAGACAACTTTTATACAATTATCCATTTTCGTATCAAAAATTTCATAGCCTCGTTTTGCTTCACTCAATGGTAATACGTGACTTACGACATCACTCGGATCAATTTTTCCAGTAGAAACTAATTCAAACATATATGGCATGTAATGAATAACAGGTGCTTGTCCAGTACGAATATTGACATTGCGCTGCATGATATCTCCTAATGGAAAAGCATTATATCTGCCGCCATAAACGCCAGTAATTTGAATGGTTCCACATTTCCGAACCGCTTGGGCAGCCATCACAAGAGCGCTCATTGTACCGCCTTGCAGCTTCATGCCGCTCGCTAGAAATTCCATATCACTCATTTTTCCATCCATGCCAACAGCATCAATCACCACATCGGCACCGCCTTTTGTGAGTTCTTTTAAGTAAGCACCCACATTTTCTACCTGTTCAAAATTAACAATTTCTACCTTATTTGTACGTTTCGCATGCTGTAGACGATAATCAACATAATCGACAGCAATGACGCGTTTTGCCCCTTTCAGCCATGCGAATTTTTGCGCAAATAATCCAACTGGTCCACACCCAAACACTATGACTGTATCTCCATCTTTCACACCTGCATTATCTACACTCCAATATCCAGTTGTCATTGCATCGGCAATAACCGTCAATTTTTCATCCGGTTCTTCACAAGTTTCTGGAATCTTAAAGTGAGTGAAATTTGCGAAAGGAACCCTTAAATACTCTGCTTGTCCGCCTGGATAATCACCAGCATTGCCTGAATAGCCAAAATAAGCACCAACATCTCCATTATCATTGGAATTGTCACATTGACTTTCTAAATTACTTTTGCAGTACTGGCATTCCCCACAGGCAATATTGAAAGGAATAATAACCCGGTCACCCTTTTTAACTTTTGTCACTTCTGGTCCAACCTCTTCAACTATTCCCATCGGTTCATGGCCAATCACATAATTTTCTTGTAAGTTTGGCATCATTCCATGAATTAAATGTAAATCAGATCCGCATATTGCAGTACTTGTCACTTTAATGATCATATCATCAGGTTTTAAAATCTTCGGATCTTCCACTTCTTTTACTTCTACATTTTTAATCCCTTGGTACGTTACTGCTTTCATTCTATCTAACCTCCTTATTTAATGCTGATCAGGCGTCCGATCAAACATTCCTTTTCGATTCGTTTCACCAGTAAACAAATGCATATTTCCAATCATAATAGTATTCTTTGCCGAAAGTTGATCTAACTTATATTGTTGACTCAGATCATGGGGATGGAACCATTTTTTTTCTACCATTAAATCTGTTATTTCTTGGTGCATCTGGATTGCTTGGTTAAGCTGTTTTCGTAAAAGTACTCTTAAGTCTGGTGAAGCTGTTTCAGTTAACGCTGTTGCTATATTTCTCACTCCTTCTTTTGCGCGAATAAGAAAATCAACCGCAAATGTCATATCAGCAAGCTCTGGCATATTTAACGCATTAATGGGATCTAAGTAGTCATTATTCAATGGATAACACCCTCCTCTCCACCTATAATTGGCGTTGGACGCATTTGAGGAATTTCTGCTGCGAATGGCACATCCTTATATGCTTCTTGTAACTCGCTAAGTGCTTGAATAGACTGTTCTACATCTTTTTGCATTAATTTTTTTAAATCTTCATCAAACACAAGCCCTTGCATTAACTTGGATTTTGCTACACAGAGTGTTTTAAAATTTATTACTTCATGTAAATCTAATGATTCGTGTGGAGCAAAGCTTTTCCTTTCCATGATCAATTACCTCCTATTCAAATAAGAAATACTATGCTATTTTCCCCTACTTTTTTTCTCAATTCGCTAGCAATATTTAACGATTTTTTTTGGAATAAAAAACATCTTTATTTTCGTAGAAATTGAATTATGTACATATTTCCTTTAATGTTATCGTTTCTTTTGCTCATACTAATAAAGCAAACGACTTCTTGAAAGGATTAGGTTATTATGCTAAATAAACAACAAATGTCCCATTTTCAAAAAGTATTAACGGAACAAAAACGTGATTTAGAAGTGAGATTTGAACATAATGATAACTTAGATTTGAAAGATGGACATTACCATGAGTCTCTTGGAGAGCTATCCAGTTATGATAATCATCCAGGAGATGAAGGAACGGAGCTTTATGAACGCGAAAAGGATATTGCCCTTGCTGAACATTACCATCATGAATATATGGGTGTGTTAAATGCTTTAAAGGCAATAGATGAAGGAACATACGGAAAATGTGCGGAATGCTCTCAAGATATACCAATAGAAAGATTGGAAGTTATCCCTACAACACTTTATTGTAAGGAGCATTCTCCTGATCAGAAAATTTCTGAGAAGCGACCTGTGGAAGAAGAAATATTAATGCCTCCTTTCGGAAAATTCGATATGGATAATAAAGATGAATCTGTCGTATATGATGCAGAGGATTCTTGGCAGGAAGTATCTAGCTGGGGAACATCGGAAACGCCATCTGATTTTGCACATCCTGTTTATGACCATTATAATGACGTCTACACAGAAAGTGATGAGAACATTGGCTATGTGGAAGATTACGAAAACTTTGTCGGTGTGGATATAGAAGGGAAAAATATAACGGTTTATCCAAATGAACAGCATAAACGCTATGAAGAAAGCTTGGATGAAGAAGGCATTATGACAACGTTCGGTGACTTGCCTGCATACGAGCATGAGCCTTATGTGGAAAATGATGAGTAAAAAAAGGGTTGTCTTAATAAGGTGTAATGCCTTTAGACAACCTTTTTACATTTTTCATCACGCTTTCCTCCTTATCAGAATATGTTAAATATACTAAGGAGGATTATATATGAATGATGATAACAGGTTAAGTTTAATGGATGAATGGCTGAAAAACCATTTTCTTGATCCGTTGACTTCGGTATTAGATGAAACTGAGTTTCGAATTGATGTGTACGAAACGGATAAAGAATTTATTGTGGAAGCATTATTAACGAATTGCCAGAAGAGCAGCATCTATCTTTCTGTAAATAAAAATGTGCTTACTATTAAGGCAATGATTCATGATTCTAATCTTTTTGAAGAAAAACAAAGATCAATTGAATTTCCAGTTTCAATTGATCAAAATCCCATTCATGCTGTATTCGCAAATGAAATTCTTGAAATTTTTATTCAGAAGGAACAACAGCAAAACAAGAAACTAACATCTATTATTGACATTCAATTTTTATAAGGCGAATTCTCTTTCATATGTCTTTTTTAAGATATAATATTGGATTCCTTTCGTATGCTTTAAAGCACTTTTAGCATGCTTTTTCGCTACATCCTTTTCTTCTTTTTTTAATGCAATTTCCGCTAATAGTGCTTCTTTCATCCATTTCTTATTTACCCTTTCTATCCATTGCCAGGCAGCATTAAATTGCCGCTCTTCAATATTTATTAAAGCTAAATAATAGGACTTCATTTCCGAATCTTTTATTTTCTCAGCTTCTTCTCTAAGGCCTAGAGTTTTTCCAAAATAAAGAGAAAATAAAATCGTAAATAACGGATAATGAGCTTGATATTTTTTTCGTTTCATTAGTTTCCGGTAGCTTATAATTACCCTTTTATCCTCTTTCAAACTTAAAGCATAAACAAAGCTATAATAGGGATGCTTTTTATTCTTTCTAAAAAGTTTTTCCAATTTCTCAATATTTCTAGTTGTATGAATACGATACCAGGTTGTCATTAACATCGTAACAAATACAAGTACATAACATATAAAAATATTTAGAAATAGAGGAGGTGTAAAATTGTCGAGTACAAAAAAAGTAATAATTGCTACAGCTACTCCGATTATAAATGTGCCAAAAGATACCAAAAATATTCCTCCTCTACATAAACCATGCGTCTGCTAGGCTTATAATTCCTTCTTCTATTTCCTTTTCTTCTAATCCTCCAAACCCTAATAACAGAGGATAACACTCTCTTTCCTCAGCAAAATATGGTTTTGTAGAATAAACCTTAATCCCTATTTTTTCTGCTTCTGATAGCAGAATGGCTTCATTTTTAAAAGCTATACGAATAAGCAAATGTAAACCTGCTTTTTCACCAATTATTTCTACCTTATCTCCCATATACTGCTTGATGCATTGGATCAAAAAAGTATATTTTCTTTCATATACTTTTCGCATACGCTTAATATGCCGTTCAAATCCTCCTTTTTGGATAAATTTCCCTAAAGCTAGCTGTAATAGCGGGGAGCTCGATTGAGTCTCGTTATACCTTTTCGTTTTCCATTTTTCCAGTAAAACATTAGGTAATACCATATAGCTTATTCTTAATGTTGGTAAGAATGATTTAGAAAAAGTCCCCATATATATAACTCGATCATGCTGGTCAATTGCTTTCATACTTGGGATTGGCGAACCTTGAAAACGAAATTCGCTGTCATAATCATCTTCTACTATATAACCGTTCTCCCTTTCTGCCCACTCTAATAGCTCAATCCGCTTTGAAATAGGCATAATCTTTCCTGTAGGAAACTGATGGGAAGGGGTAATATAGACCAAATTACAAGAACTATTTAATAAGGAAGATAAGTCATGTCCTTCTGTTTCTAATACTGGAATAGAAGATATGGCAAGCCCTTTTTCCTGGAATACATTGCGCACGTCATTATAACCTGGCTCCTCCATCCCTATATGTAATGGGCAATCATTTAAAAGTGATAATACAACTCGGATTAGCTGCTCTGTCCCCGCTGTAATAACAAGCTGATCGGCTGTCGTCTGAATTCCACGTGACCTATATAAGTATCCAGCCACTTCTTCTCTTAATTTTAATTCTCCCTGCTTATCTCCATAATTCATCCACCTATTATGCTTGTCCTCCATTATTTCTTTAAGGGTCTTTTTCCAAGCATTTGTTGGAAAATTAGTTTGATCAATATCTCCATAATGAAAATTAACGGAATACGGCTCCATTTGCTTCTCATTATTTTTATGCTCTGACTGATTTTGTCCATCTTTATACTCATAACTAGGTAAGGAAACAACCGTATACCCACTTTTTTCTTTACTTTCTACATACCCTTCCATCCATAATTGCTGGTATGCATCAATAACAGTATTTTTACTAATCTGCATATAATTTGCTAAATATCGAATGGATGGTAGTTTTGTGCCCGCTTCTATCTTCCCTGTTAAAATCTCTGCTTTAAAATAATTATATAATTGCATATATACTGGCTCCGTGCTGTCTTTATGCAAATGAATAGCCATATTCATGCTCTCCCTCTCCTTTTTCTCTCGGTTTTGTACCCTTAAAATATCTCCTAACTGTACCTATGTAATATACTCATTTCATTTTAAAATAAAGGGACAAGAAATAGAAGGAAATGATTTTAATGTGTGACAAATTATTTTTGGTGGAGGTAAGCGTAAAATGAACATATCGCAAGCAACAAAGAAAGACATCGAAGGAGTAGCTCGCTTATTTAATGAATATCGCATGTTTTATAAACGAGAAGATGATATCGTGAGTGCAGCAAGTTATATAAAAGAACGAATCGAAAACAGCGAATCTGTAATCTTCGTTGTTCAAGACGGTGATGATTACATAGGCTTTACTCAACTTTATCCTACCTATTCCTCTTTATCGATGAAAAAAACATGGATATTAAATGATTTATATGTTCAAAAAAGAGCAAGGAAAAAAGGTATCGGAAAAATGTTATTACAACAAGCAAAAGAATACGCAAAGAATAACGGAGCCAATAGTCTAAGTCTTAGTACAGCTGTAGATAATTTAACTGCCCAAAGATTATATGAGAAGAATGGCTATAAAAAGGATACGCAATTTTTTCATTATGAATTAGATTTGAATAATTAATCGATTTTATGTTTACTCTAGTTTAAATAATTTTTTATATACAAAACCCGCTTTACGGGTTTTGTATTTGTTATGCTTTGGCTGATATTTTTGTGCTTTGGCTGATTCTTTCTCTCCTTTGGCTGATTTCCTCCCCACTTTGGCTGATTCTTTCTCTCCTTTGGCTGATTCCCTCCCCATTTTGGCTGATATTTTCCGCTTTAGTCTAGAAATCCTCTCGACTTTCGCCAATAATCTTTCACCACCTAAAAAAATCGTCCCTATTTCCAAAATCTCTTCTAATATGCACGTATTATTTTCATAAATTAACAAACACTACCAATACAAAGATGATGGAGGGTTTGTCTAATGAAAAAAGTTCTTTTTTCTTTTCTTCTTTTTTGGGGTTTATCTCTTCAAGCTTCTTCAGTTGCCGCCTCTCCAAGTGAGAAAGAGATTGAGAGCTTAGCCAATAACTTAGGATGGAGCACAGAAGACTTAGAAGAGTATTTATCCTTTAAAGGATTAAAAATAAGTGATTTTGATAATATTCGTGTTTTGAAAAAACAACTTGGAACTCCAATCACGCCAGCTAATCTCGATAAATTGCTTGTACAAAATTCGATGACACAGGAAGAATTAGATATTTTATTGGCTGGATTTCATGAAAGTGTAGATGATTTCTGGTTTTTAGAAGATTTAGAAGTAGCGATTGATTTTTATAAAAACCATGAAGATAAGATGCTGCAATTAGAAAAATTTCTTGAGAATATTGGTTTTGATGATAAGGAGAAGCAACAATTTTATGGCCATCTGAATAAATTGGACCCTGCTTTCTTAGCTGCAAAAGTGGAGGATTGGAAAGTAAAATTATCAACATTTCAAGCTATGGATCAAGAAGGCGGAATAAGCAAGGAAGGAAACCATGCATTAACTGATTTCTGGAAAGATTTTTTTACAGCAACTGCTTTAAAGCCAGTCATCATTAGTATCGATGATAATGGAAAAAGAAACGAACTTTCCTTGAATGATCTAAAACATAAACAGATGGATACGACAGTTGCGATTGAATTATACGATCATGATCAATTTTTAATTGGAGATGCAATTGTGACATCTGATATGGTATCTTCTGTAGATGCTATCGACAAAGTAGTTGAATTGACGGAAGTGACAGAAGGTTTAGCTAATTTATATGCTGCTCAGCTTCCTAATACGGCATCTTCTCTTCCCATTATGCTTTGCATAGGGTATATGCTAGTATTACTAGGGTTGTTTGTAACCTTCAGGAAAGTTCCCTATGAAAATTAGAAAGAAAATGGGGATACTCTCTATTTTGATAGGATTAGGAATGATTTTCTATACTTTGTCTTGTTATATGAAAGTGGAAACTATTACAAAACAACCATTCCTTCCTAAAGATAGTCAAGTAGTTTTCTCTCCATCAGTATTTTTAAAAGAAGGAGAAAAAATGGGAGTCATCCTCGTGCCGAAATCAGAGAAAACGATTCCTATTTATGAGGGGATAAGTACGGGGATTTTAACTAAGGGAGCAGGTCATTACCCCAAAAGTGCTTTACCTGGCGAAAACAACAATGTTGTATTGTCAGGACATCGTGACACCTTTTTCCGATTCTTGAGAGATTTAAAAAAGAATGATTCTCTTATAATTCAAACAATGGAAAAAGAATATGAATATAAAATTACGAAATTCTCTATTGTCTCGCCTAATGACCGAACCATTCTTACTCCTAAATCAAGACCTGTCCTAACACTAACTACCTGTTATCCTTTCTCCTTTATAGGACATGCACCAAAAAGATATGTAGTAACAGCTACGTTAACACATTCAGAGGAATTCGGAAAAAATAATCGATCAGAATAATCCCCTAACTAGTTAGAATGATTTTTACATATGCACGTACCACAGCCAATTAAATCCCAAACAAACACACGAAGGTTAAAGTTGTACCTTCGTGTGCTATGGCGGAATTTCATAAACTTAGGCTATTTCCAAGTTTTTAAAAACTTCCTTATTCTATTTTTCCACAAAAGTATTTTTGTGAATATTTTTGGTTGTTTTCCTTGCTTTTGCATTTCATACATACTTGCAATGGTAATTAGAATAGTTCCAGCGATTAATAAATATACCCACCAAGGAAAATTACCCCAATATGGTCTAGTTTGCAATAATACATTTAATATTAATACACCAATTCCCACAAAGAAATAAGATTTATAGCGGAAATAAAATCCTGATAAAATGGATATTACCGCAAGCCCACCCAAAATGATGGCATCATAGATTGTATGAGAGAGATAGCCATCCATTGCTAAGAGCAAGGCCGAAATGGTTACAACGCCCCATTCGATCTTCGTTAGTAGTCCGGACGCATGCTTGACGATCTTCTTTGCGGCAACCATGACGACAAGTACTGGTAATACTTTTAGCTCTGTCTCGATATATTCCTGGATAGAAATAATTGATAACATAGAGTAATATGGCAACAGGAGTGTAACCAACCCAATAAGTTGAGGTACCCATTTAATTTCTTTCCCCACCCTATTTTTTTGGATAAATACTAGCAATGCGAGTAACACTCCCGGAATAACATTATCCCACTTTAAATTTGTTTCTATTACGTATAAAGAGAAAATGGTAAGAAAACTTGCTAGGAAATAAAAATCAATCCACTTTTCTCCTTCTTCCTGCCACTTTGTAATGAATGGATATACAATAGTGCTAATAAGCATAAATATAACTCCCCAAACCAGCGTAAACAGATACCGATCGATTGGCAGAAAATCATGCATGAATACTTCATTATTCATAAATAGGAAAACTATTCCAATAAACGAAACAAGATATAATTTTTCTAGATGGATAATAAGTAGCAGGAGTGCAATATAAACAAGGATGATGGTGTAAGTTATGATAGTAAAAGGTGATGCAAACATCCAATATATTATCCCAACTGAACTAAATGGTAAGAAAAAGAAAACAAGCTCTTTCTTTTCTTTTTTCAGATAATAAATCCCAAATAACGCCATTGACATTACCGTAAATGCGATGTTATAAGCATTCCCTCCTGCAAAGCCAAAAGGAAAAGCCGCTGCTATAAAGAAATAACTAGATAGATAGCTACCATATCGAAATGTCATTTTTACATATTTATTCGCTACTAAATAGACACTTATACTATAAGCAATGAATAAATAGATAAACGGCAGGAAGGAATTATTTTCTATTATTAATCGATCAATGATAATACTTCCGATAATATAAATATGGGAAAGTGTGAGAAACGGTAGCTTGAATGATGTGTTTTTTAATCCTAAAGACAGCATAAACAGACCAATCCAGCCATACTTCATAAGTAGTTCAAAAACAATTGTATCTGTGTTCCAAATAGAACCTACAAGACTGAAATAGCTAATCAAACTAACGATTCCGATTAACCAGGCTATAAGGATGTTTTTTATTTTTCGGTACAAATCATAAAAAATAAAAATTGACGCTAAATATATTCCTGTAGCCACCCATTTGTTTAGTATGAAATATTCCAAAATTAACAGCAATCCAAATCCGTACATGATTTGTCCAATGAAATAGCCGTTTCTCCCCATCTGCTTATCGATTTTTTCATATATACTTCCCGTTAAGATGGTAACTAAACTTCCTAATGCTATTGACAATGGAAGTCCTTGCTTCTGGATTAAGCTAATGGATTCTGCTGTTGTAAAATAAACACAAAAAACAGTAAACGGAATTATATAGGCAAGAAGTTGCTGCTGCCTTTTATTTTTTATGAAACGACTGCCGCTATATAGACTTAGGGCAATTCCTGCTATCATAAAAGGTATATACCATTTCCCTAAAAAGATTGCTGTTGATAAAAAGGCTATTAGTACCATCCAGGCAATATTATAAATGGCAGAAGGTTTTCTAATATCCTGTAATGGATACCAATTATTAAAAATCCCTAGCAAAAATAAAAGCCCGATATTAATCCCGTAGCTGACAAGGAAAAAACTGTCGAGATCTTTTATTAATGGAATTAACAGAGCAAGATTCCATAAAGCTAGGTTGATAAAGAGAACCGGCAAATAACGAATAATTACATATGTTAGCCTTTTTGCTAAAAGGATGAATTCTACAGCCAGTAAGAGATAGGCAAACACTAAATACAAACTTCCAGCGAGAAAAAGTTCCCAATAAAAAAGAATGGTTACGAAAAATGTTGCCAGAGCAATGACAAAGCTTGTAAACTCCCAAACTTTCCCCCACTCTATCTTTCCTTTTAAGATAAAGACAAAAGAAAGAAGGAAAATACTAAAGCAAGCAAAGGCTATTGGCAATAAGTCTTCTAGAATTGGATAGGTAAAAATTCGATAAAGCCCAAAGGCTATAGCAGTAGTTATGTAAAAATGATCATGCTTTCGTTTCGTTAATGCTACGGTCATAATAAATAGACTGCTGATTATCAAATAGTAAAAGCCATTTATCACACTGCTCTCAAACAGAAAAGTCATAAATAAAGCAGTTAAGATTAATTGCACTTGAACAATGGGTGTGAGTTCCTTCTGAAAATAATTAATCCATTTCAAGTGCTGATACCTTAATAAAACATAGATGGTTATAAATTGATAAATGATCATAAAGAAGAAGAATCCATCTAGTGCTAATGGTAAAAAAGCAAGCAGAAAGGCAATCGTTCCAGTGATAGTCCCAATCGTTAGTATTTTATAGAGACGGGACTTTAAATAAATCGCTAAAGCTGCATATATAGGGAATAGTACCAAACCAGCGATTACTCCTAATAAGAAACGTCCCTCGCCATATATAGAAAGATAGTCACCTGCTAACTGAAAAAAGCTTATTGACAAAAATCCTATTGGAAGAAAAAGACTCCCCAGAAGAAAGAAAGCAAAGGCTGTATGGTCGATCTTTATTATTTTTTTCGATAACATGGCAAAACCAAAAAATAAGATCGAAACAAAGAAAATAGATACTGCCTTCAACCAACCGGGCATAGAGTCCCAATTACTAGTTGCAACCACTAATCCACCTATTAATAATAGAAAAACTCCTAAATAAAGCAACACCCCTATATTTCGTTCGCGCAGCTGTTCAGGAGTATGTTGTTTCTTTTGTATGGAAGGCTGCTTTTTCTTTTCTTGTTTCTCCATTACTTTTACTTTTACTTTTTCTTCTATTTCTCCATTTTCTTTTATCGCCTCGTCCTCTAAATACTTTTGGAAACCAGACTTAATATCGGTATAACTCGTTTCTGTTATATATTCCTTCGAATACAATGATTCTACCATCCGATTAAAAAAAATAACCATATTTTTTTGCATTTTATGCATCCTTTCTATAATCACATGCATTTCATACCATTTAAACTAATGGTGTAATTTTACAATAAAGTTATTTATTTTTCAATATATTTTATTTTCAAAAAAAGAGGATATTCTTCTTATATAAGCGAATTTATTTTCCATATCGAAATAATTGGAGGAATGGATAGAATGGATGTTATTCAACAATATTTAAAAGAAAAAAGAAAAGAGCACTTAGAGGAATTATTCTCCTTTTTATCATTAGAAAGTATTAGTGCCCTTCCTGAACATCAAACAGATATTGAAAGAACCGCAGAATGGTTAGTGCACGCTTTAACAAAAGCTGGATTAGAGAATGCTGCCATTCATCAAACAAGCGGCAATCCTGTCGTTTATGCAGATTGGCTACATGAGGAAGGGAAGCCGACCGTATTGGTGTATGGACATTATGATGTTCAGCCAGTTGATCCCCTCGAATTATGGGAATCTCCTCCCTTCACACCCGAAATTCGTAACGAAAAGCTTTATGCTAGAGGAGCCAGTGATGATAAAGGCCAAGTTTTTATGCATATTAAAGCAATCGAAGCAATTCTTAAAACGACAGGTTCAATACCAGTAAATATTAAATTCTGCATCGAAGGAGAAGAGGAAATCGGCAGTCCAGCCTTACCGTCTTTTGTAGAAGCAAATAAAGATTTATTAAGTGCCGATGTCATCGTTATTTCAGATACAGGGATGATGGAAAAAGGGAAACCAACGATTTGCTATGGCTTAAGAGGATTATGTGGGATGGAAATCTATGTAAAAGGTCCAAAAAGTGATCTGCATTCTGGGTTATTTGGAGGAGCAATTCAAAATCCTATTACAGCTTTAAGCCACCTATTAGCAAGTTTTCATGACGAGAATGGAGTCATTTCTGTCGAAGGCTTTTATGATCGGGTAACTCCTTTAACAAAGCAGGAAAAAGCTGCTTTTACAGCATTGGATATCACAGATGAATCAATTATCGAACAAACCGGCTCTCCTTCCCTGTTTGGAGAAAAAGAGTTCACTACTTTAGAAAGACTTTGGGTACGCCCAACCCTTGAGATAAATGGAGTTAAAGGTGGATTTCAAGGAACGGGCGTCAAAACAGTTATCCCTTCTGAAGCGAGAGCAAAAATAACATGTAGACTAGTTCCAGTGCAAGATCCAGATGAAATTGTTGCTTTATTGAAGAAGCATATTGAAAAGCATAAGCCAAAAGGAGTGGATGTAACGGTTCAATTATTTGATAAAGGCAATCCCTATGTTACTCCCTTTGATCATAAAGCTATTCAAGCAGCTGGAAGAGCGTATGAAAAAGTATATCAAGTACCTACTTCCTATACACGCGGTGGAGGTTCTATTCCTATCGTAGCCGCTTTTGATCAAATTTTGCAATTACCAGTTGTCTTAATGGGATTCGGCTTACCAGATGAAAACTTCCATGCTCCAAATGAACATTTTCATCTCGAAAACTATGACAAAGGCTTAGAAACCATCTGTCATTACTGGTTCGATCTGGCAGAGGTTTGGTAAAAATAGCGCGAACTAACACTAAATATCAAATCAGCTCCCGTCTCCCTGCTCCTTTGAAGGATAATCCGCCATTAGCATAGATAAAGGGAGCTGTATTTTAAACTACAAATTTAGCTAATTAATTTCCAATTCTTCATAGACATAGGTTGTATGATCTATTTTTTCAAAATACTCATTTTGTTTTCCGTTTTCTATATACATAGTCAGTTCATGCATTGCTCTTGTACAAGCTGTGTAAAATAATTCTTTCTCTAATTCGCCTTCATAGCTGGAAGCATTATAAAGGATAACTCCATCAAACTCTATTCCTTTTGCTAAATAGGCTGGTATCACAGATATACCTTTTTCATAAGAAGTCGTTCCTTTTTGAATCAAACGAACATCCAATTTTGCTTTAAGTCGCTTATATACTTCCTTACTTTCTTCAATTGTTTTGCAAATGATCGCAATTGTTTTATGGCCTTTTTCCATCCACTCTTCTATTTTCTTTTGGATGTTCTTTATTTTCTTTTCACTATTTGCCGCATTTACGACTGCAGGTTTTTCACCATGGCGATTAAATGGTTCAATTAAGTCTCCATTTACAGTCAAGCCTCTTGTAAACTCAATTATTTCCTTTGTTGAACGATAACTTTTCATTAACTCTATTCGTTCAACTTCTTCACTCTCTTCATTTCCAACAATCTCATTGTGATGGTGTGCATAGATAGCTTGGTTAATATCGCCCAAAAGCGTCATTTTACTATAGGGAAAAAGTTCCTTCAAATAGTTAATTTGGAAATCAGAATAGTCTTGTGCTTCATCAATAAATACTTGGCGAATACCAGACGTTGATTTTTTGCCTTCTAGTTTATCTTTTAAGTAAGCAAAAGGAGTTCCATCCTCATACGCAAGGAAGCTTTGATTAAGATTAGCAATCGTTTGTATTCCTATCGTTTGCCACTCTTCCTTTGATAACTCTTTAGGACATGCTAAATGAAAAATATTTTTGTATATAGCAGCAAAATCAATAAACCTCATTTTTTTTACGGCTGCATAAATAGATTTAAAATGTCGGTTTACAATAATCTTGCGTAAAAATTTTTCCTCTTCCTCAAAATACGCAAATTCTTGCTCTTTTCCATTTTTCGTTTCAGATGCATGGAATGCTTCTAAATATTCCTCTTTATCTAACAGCTGAATTTCTTCATCCACCCAAGGTTGATTTCTTTCTGCTTTAGCATGTTTTTTCATTTCCTTTTGCGCCCATTCAATTAATAATTGCATTCGATTGGGAATCGTAATAGTGCTATCCATTTCGTAAAATTTTCGCGTCAGTTCTTCGCTAGAGATAAATACTTTTTTCCGAAACATAATATCCTTAAATACAATCCCATCATTCTGCAGATGTTGAAGATATTCATCGATTAGCTCTTTAAATGCAGCACTACTTTTATATTGAATACTTATTAATCTTTGCGCTTTTTTTGCCTTGTTTGTTTCTGTTAACAAATACTCTAATTGAGAAAAGGAGTCTTCCACTTGATAAGATTTGCCAATCCTTGATTGCAAATACTCATAAAAGGTAGACTGACGCATATTCTCTTCTCCCAGCTCTGGCAGGACAGTGGAAACATAACTATTAAATAATGGGTTTGGCGAAAATAGCATAATATTATCCGATTTTAATGTATCTCGATGTTTATATAGTAAATAGGCAACTCGTTGCAAAGCCGCGGAAGTTTTCCCACTTCCAGCAACTCCTTGTACAAGCAAATATTTACTTTTATCATTTCGAATAATTTGATTTTGCTCCTTTTGAATAGTAGCAACAATTGATTTCATCATGGAGTTGGCATTATTACCAAGCACTTCTAGTAATAATTCATCTCCAATAGTAACACCAGTATCAAATAAGCTGATTAGCTTTCCATCACGGATAATGAATTGTCTTTTTAACAATAATTCCCCATTAATTTTACCACCTGGTGTTTGATAAGACGCTGGTCCTGGTGAATAATCATAATAAACACTAGAAATCGGTGCCCTCCAATCATATATGTAAAACTCTTCATTCTTTTTATCCATAAATGAACGTATGCCAATATAAACTGGTTCAGTTTCCTCCCCCTCCTCCTTAAAATCAATCCTTCCAAAGTAAGGAGAATCCTTTAATTTATGAAGAATCTTTTGTTGTTTATGAATCTGTCCATATGTTCGCTCCCGCTCACCAAGTAGTTCTGCTTGCTGCTTAATACTTGTAAATGTTTCAATGACATCATCTGGTTCATCTAAATTTACAGTAACATCTTCCCAGAAACTAGAACGCAGCTGACTTACATCACCGCCAATATGGTTAATATCAGTTTCTAATACTGTTAGCTTCTCTTCAATTTGTTTACGAACGAAATCTATTCGTTTTTGTTCCTGGTCTTTTTCTAGTTGTTCCTTATTGTTCATAGTGTCTCCACCCCTAATAAATTATCTTGACAAGCAGAATCATTTTGTGATATCATTATTATAGAAATAATATATTCTTTTCTAAAAATGAATTCACTAACAGATTCATTTATTTTAACATATCTATCAACAAATTACCATTATTATAATAAAAGACATCCCATATCCTTTACGGATATGGGATTTATTATGTGTTTAGTTATATTTTTGCCATGTTCCGTTTGATTAAACCTAACTCCTTCGCTCATTTTTAAGCAGAAAGACAAAAATGGACTCCTACACGTTCATAAAATCTTGATAGATCCATAAGCCGAAATAATGATAAATAGCCTGCAACCTAAAGAAAATATTTCAACCTCTCCTGTCTGATAACCAGATATAGCAAAAATGATTATAAAATATTTTTATGTTTATTAGCAAAAAAATCTCTTTCCACTCACTGGAAAGAGACTTTTTTTGCTTATTCTTCCGCTGATTCCTCTGAATCAGCCTTGCTAGTATTACCTTTTATATAATTATAATCCTCACGATTTATTGGTTTAAATCCATCTGGTTTATGGAATCGCAATAAATCCTTCGTCACGATGCTATCAGATGCTTGTAATTCAGCAGCTGCTGCTTCCGCTTGTTCTTTTCCTTTTTCTTCATCCACTAACTCGCCATTAGCATCATAATAGTTATCGCCTATCTTCGTTAGTGTAGGAGAAACAAAGTCACCATTTCTAAATGGAACAGTTTCACGATGCTGCTTAGAAAGCAAATCAGAACCAACTTGTAAATAGTCCTTTGTATCAATACCGAGAAGATGCATTAACGTTGGCATTACATCTACTTCGCCACCGTATTTACTTACGACATTTCCTTCTACACCTGGTACATGAATAAATAATGGTACACGTTGTAACTGCGTGTTCATAAATGGTGTGATTTCCTCTTCACCAAGTACTTTTGCCATTGCTTTATTATGATTTTCAGAAATTCCATAATGGTCACCATACATAACAATCACTGAATTATCATATAAACCAGATTCTTTAAGTTCTTTAAAGAATAAACGGATTGATTCATCTAAATAATGAGCAGATTGGAAATAATGGTTTACAGCATTGTCACCAAAGTCACCTGCTGGGAAGTCAGTATCCCCCTCATCCATTTCAAATGGATGGTGATTAGATAGTGTAATAAACTTTGTATAGAATGGCTGCTTTAACCCTTCAAGCAGAGGCATACTCTGTTCGAAGAACGGTATATCCTTCATACCATAGTTTTTTGTATTTTCTTCTGACATATCATAATACTCTGCGTCAAAGAAATAATCATATCCAATCGTTTTATACATTTCATTACGATTCCAGAAAGTTTTATAATTTCCATGGAATGCAGCGGAGGTATATCCTTCCCCTTTTAAAATAGCTGGTGCTGATTGCAGTGTATTTTGCGCTTTGTTTACAAAAACAGCTCCTTGGGACATTCCATATAGAGAATTTTCCATCATAAATTCTGCGTCAGATGTTTTTCCTTGTCCTGTTTGATGGAAGAAATTATCAAAATAGAACGTATTGTCATCTTTGATAAGTGAATTTAAAAATGGTGTTACTTCTTCTCCATTTAATTTGTAATTAATAATAAAGCTTTGTAAAGACTCTAATGAAACATAAATAACGTTTTTACCCTTTGCAGCTCCGAAGTATTTGTCATTTGGCTCTGCATAATTAGCACTAATAAAGTTTTGTACTTCCGTAATATCGCTGCTGTCCGCCAATGCTCTTTGACTTTCTGAACGCGCATTTTGGACGATATCATAAATTGTGAAGTTATATGCACCTAAATATTTCACTAGATAGTTTCTATCAAATGAACGACTTAATAATTGCGGGCGATCTGCCTCCGCTAAACCTAAATTAATAACAAATGTTAAAATAGCTAGTGCAAAAACGGATTTTGCTGCTCTTCTATTTTTTTGTACCGTAGGTTTATACGCTTTAGTTGCAAGTAATACGATTAAAATAATTACATCTAGGAAATAAAGTATATCATAAGGTTTAAGTAACGATAGAATACTATCACTTAATTGTCCACCATTTACCTTAACCTGCGTTATTACCGGAACTGTTATAAAGTCCGTAAAGAAGCGATAATACACTATATTTGCATATAATAATGCTGACATTAATGCCGTAATAATCGTAATATAGATAGGCTGTGCTTTCCCTTTAACAAATAAAGCAAGTCCAATAAAGAGCAGCGCTGAGCTCAATGGATTAATAAATAGTAGAAATTCCTGCATAGGTCCCTGTACGCCAATGCTGAACTCTACTTTATATCCAATATACGTTTTCATCCAAAATAAAAATATGGCGATTAAAAAGAAAGAAGAATGTTTTGTTAAAAATTTGCGAAATAATTCTACCGTACCTTTCAATCCCGTTCACCTCAATTCAAATAATTAATACCTCTTAATATAATGTTTATTTTCCCTTAATTAGTGCTACCTTATCTACATATGTTACTGCCCTTCTTTTTGTTCATCTTCTTTCAGAAGTAGCAGATGATGAAATGACGTAATCCATTATAACACATCATTTTCAAAATGGTCATTTCTTTTCCTTCCTATTAATGTAAATTTACATTAAGAAGATTTCAAATTAACCACATCTTACATTAAATTAATGAATATTACCAGCAATATCTATATTTATACGAAAAAAAGAAAGAAAAGCACATGTTTTGTGTTTTTTCGACAAGAATTTATACTAACATTTTTTTCGCAAAAGGAAAATGGTAAATACTCACAGTTCTTTCTTACTACCCTAGGAATAAGTAAGTTAAACAGCGGATAAGCATATTTAATCTTTCCATTATTAATAGTATAATGATTAGGATATTAAAAGGAGGAATTCTACTTGGTACAAATTGATCAAAAAGAATATTTCGATTTATTAGAACAAATATTGAATGTTACAAGTCCTTCAGGAAACACAGAAACCATTATTCAATTAATGGAAAAATACTTACATAGCGCAAATATTTCAACATATCGAAATAATAAAGGGGGATTAATTGCAACTATTCCAGGCAAAATCTCAGAAAAGCAGCGGATGTTGACTGCGCACGTTGATACACTTGGTGCTATGGTGAAAGAAATCAAAGCAAATGGTCGCCTCCGCTTAGATTTAATTGGCGGATTTACGTATAACAGCATTGAAGGAGAAAATTGTATAATTGAAACTTCTTCTGGCAAGACATATACAGGGACAATTCTCCTTCATCAAGCATCAGTTCATGTATATAAGGAAGCAAGAACTGCTGAGCGCAATCAAGCTAATATGGAAGTTAGAATTGATGAAATCGTAAAAAACCAAGAAGATGTTAAAAAACTAGGCATTTCTGTTGGTGATTTTGTTTCTTTTTATCCGCGGGTGGAGATTACCCCATCTGGATTCATTAAATCTAGGCATTTAGATGATAAAGCTAGTGTGGCCATTCTGTTATTATTAATGAAAAAAATAACGGAAAATAATATTGAGCTTCCGTATACAACTAATTTTCTTCTTTCCAATAACGAGGAAATTGGCTATGGCGGCAATTCAAATATTCCAATCGAAACAATCGAATATATGGCTGTTGATATGGGGGCAATGGGAGACGGACAATCCACAGACGAGTATACTGTCTCCATCTGTGTGAAAGATGGTAGTGGACCATACCATTATGCCTTACGAAAAAATCTTGTTCAATTAGCTGAAAAACACGAAATTCCCTATCAATTAGACATTTATCCATATTATGGATCGGATGCATCTGCCGCAATACGATCTGGTCATGATATTAAACATGCATTAATCGGACCAGGTATCGATTCCTCTCATGCATACGAACGCACCCACTTTTCGTCTATTGAGGCAACTGGTCAATTGATTTATCATTACCTGTTAAGTGATTTAGTCTAATTTCTAGCCAACTACCAATGAGCTTTAAGACGTTCACATAATGTAATTGTAATGCGTCCGGATAGATAGATGGTGGTTTCTTAATAGAAAAAAGAGGATGACATCTTTTATTATGAGTCACCCTCTTTTTTGTTATTCAGGCCTTTTCCCTTTTTGCAATTCCTCAATTGTTAAACCAAAATCCATTTGAAAATGGGGATAATCTTTAAAGTTTGCCCAATCGCCACCCCATTGAAAACCTAAAGATTTCGCTATTTCAACCACTTCTGACCAATCGCTTTTGCCATTCCCATTACCATCATATTTCATATCCCAAATAACGACTCCATTAATATCCATAAGAGCAAAATCAATCGCTAGTCCATAATTATGATACGACTGGCCTCCTTTTGCATTTGTGACAATGGAACCTTCTCTCGTTCTTCCTTGTTCATATAAGCGATTCTGTTCCTCTACACTCCTGAAGTCCTCTGTGATAACTACCCGAATTCCAATATCACCAGCTTTTTTAACAAGAATATCCTTCTTTTCATTTACAACCGGGTTTAATTCAACAGGCATTGGAACATCCCTATAATCAGGCTGGTTTAATTTCCAATATAATAGAAGAATAAAGAAAAAAATCAATATAATTAATAGGCTTCTTCCATGCTTCTTTCTTTTTTTTCGCAAAATACCGCTCCCAGCTTCTAAAGTTATTATTAGGTTTTCCTCCAAAATGATTCTTTCATTTCGTTATCGTAAATATTCAAATCGCGTAGTACTTCCCGTTTGCCCAGCGATTACCTCGAGTCTAATTTCCATTCGATCTTTCAATTCTGGAACATGGGAAATCACCCCAACTAATCGACCTGAATTTTGGATGTCCATCAATGTTTCAATTGCTTGATCCAATGATTCTGGGTCTAATGTACCGAAACCTTCGTCAATAAACATCGTTTCAAGGGAAATACCACCAGCAAAGTTTTGCACAACATCACACAATCCTAACGCTAGGGCAAGTGAAGCTTTAAAGCTTTCTCCTCCTGACAGTGTTTTCACATGCCTTTCTTGGCCTGTATACTGGTCAAATACGAGTAACTCTAAACCACTTTGGACATTTCCTTTTGATCGGTCACTCTTGCGGACAAGCTGATATCGTCCGCTTGTCATTTTATTTAATCTGCTATTGGCTTGAAGCAATATTTCATCCAGGAAAGAAGCCAATACATAGCGTTCAAAAGTAATTCGTTGAGCATTTTGTCCTCTGGAAATATCATATAAGTGACCGACAAGTTTATACTGATTTTCCAGATCCTTTACTTGTCGATTTATTGAAATCACCTGATTATATATTTCTTTATTTTCTTTTTGCTTTATTAACATATTTGTATGTTCTTCCTGCAATTTATTTGCTTCTTCGATAATAGTCTTAAGCTTATTTTGAAGATCTTCCATGCTCGGAATGGTAATATCTTTAAGCGTATTTTCTAAATCCTTTAATCGATCGGAAACAGACCGACATTCTTCTCGGTAAGCTTGTACTGACTCTTTGAGCTTCTCTACTTCCTTTTCCAACAATTTACTATCTGAATAAGAGCGATAGGTTGGAAAACCTTGCTTTGTCATGCTTTCTAAAAAAATCTCTCTTTCTGTCTGCAAGCTATCAGTGAGCTGTTTAATTTGTTTTTGTACACTTTCGAAACGGACGGATTCTTTTTGCCAATTTTCTTTCGTCATCTGCACTTTTTCTTGCGCTAACTTTAATTGAGCTTCTAACTTCTCTAACTGAAGCGAACTTTCCTTCCACACTGTTTTATACCGAGATAGATCACGCAGTTCAGCTGGAATAGCATCTTTCATATTTTTCCATGTGGTATTATGTTCTGTGTATTGGATAGTAGTCTCTCGCATCACCACTGCTATTTTTTCAAGCTCAGATTGCAATTCATGATAGCGGCGCTCAGCACTAACAAGAGATTGTTCCATCTTATCTCTTTCTGTCAATTGTTCCTCAAGTCTCTTCTGTTCGGTATTAATTCTGTGAAGTTCGCTTTTAATCGTATTTACTGCTATCGTACTTTCTTCATTAGTAAAATCCGGATAAATATCTTTCACTTTCATTAGCTTATTTTGAGCATCTTCCTCTAATAATTTCCACTGTGTATTTGCTTCAAGCCAAGCCGCTTCTGCTTTTGCCTTTTCCTTCTCTATTGCTTCAAAATCTTTTTTCGCATTCTTACGGTCTTCTTCCGTTGCATTGTCTTCATGATTTCTATTTGTTGCCGGATCAGGGTGATGTACACTTCCACAAACTGGACAAGCCTCGTCTGGCTTTAAGCTGCTCGCTAAAATATATGATTGATTGATAAGCCATTTATTTTCCAGTTCTTCTACTAGTTTTTTTGCATCTTCCACTCTTCTTAGTGTATTGTCTAGCATTTTTTCCTTTGATTCCGCATCTACTTTTTGTCTCATCGTGCGATTTAGTACTTCTAAATAATCATTCATTTTCTCTAAGATAGATTGTAAATTCCGGAGCTTGTCTTTGTTTTCTAGCAGCATTTCCTTTATTCCGTCTAACTGCTTTAAACGTTCTTTCACATTTTGTATCATTACTTCTTTCTCTTTTCGTTGATTTTGAAGTAACGCTTCCTTAGCCCCTAGACTATCTAAATCTTTTTTTATAATGCTTAGTTTTCCTTCTACTTCCGCAAAACGAAAGACATCCTTCTCCATATTTTTTAAATCGACAAGATAATCAGACAACTGTTTTCGTTCTACTTCTTTTTCTACCTCTTGATTTAGTTGTTTTTCTGCCTCTTTTAATTGACTATTAAGCTTTTCTAACTTGAATTGAATCATTTTCTCTTCTAAATTTCTTTCATCGATTTGTTTTTTTAAATGATGGCAAATTTCTTCCTGTTGGGCAAGAAGCGCTGCTTTTTGCGCCATATTAATTTTATTTTCTGTTTCTGCATATTCCTTCTGTTGATTATTTAGTTCTTTTAAACGGGTAGAAAGCTCTTCTTTAAGCTTTATTTGTTTTAATATAGATTCTGCTTCATATAAATGTTGCTTCAAACTATCTCGATCTGTGTTTTTCCGATCCAATTTTTTCTGTAGCTTTTCTATCTCTTCTCCCATTAATACAATTTCTTCTTTTAATAGAGGAAGAATCGCCACATCATTATCACGATCTGATTCCAATTGAGTGATGAGATCCTGATGATAAACTGCCGTTATTTTCGATAAGGCATTGGTACGTAACAGCACTTTTTGTTCTACTTCTTTTTTTAGTGCTTGTGCTTGTTCCTTTAACTTCTCTTCAATCCGCTTATACATTTCCGTATGAAATAATCGCTGTAGGATATTTTCTTTTTCTTTACTATCGGATGTAAGCAATCTACGAAATTCTCCTTGAGGGATCATTAGAATTTGCCGAAACTGATTGCTATCTATTTGCATGATTTCTTTTACTTTTTCATCGACATCACGGATAGAGGAGGCAACAAGTTGTTCATTTCCATCTGCATCAAACGTATATAATTCTGCCTTAGCACCGATAGTTGTATATCCATCTCCTCTTTCCTTTTTCTTCTCTTGCTGAGGTGCTCTTGTAATTAAATATCGGTTTTCTTTTAACTTAAACTCAAAACTGACTTCTGTTAATAAGGAGTCTTCAGCGAACTGGCTTCTTAATTCTGGACCATTGCGGTCTTCTCCACTTGCTTTCCCGTATATCGCATAACTAATTCCGTCAAAAATCGTTGTTTTCCCAGATCCCGTTTTTCCTGAAATAACAAACATAGTACGATTTCCTAAAACAGTAAAATCAATGACTTCTTTTCGTGCATATGGGCCAAATGCTTGCATCGTTAGCTTTAATGGTCTCATTTCGCTCCCTCCTCTCTTAGAACCTGGTTAATGACCGTTGTCATCCATTCCTGTTTTTCTTGCGTAAAATCGGCTGTTGTCATTTCTTCATAAAAAGAAGCGAATAACTCTAATTCATTTTTTTGAACTTCTTTTTGAACTTGTAAAATACTCTTTTCTTTCCGGTCTTTATTTTCTATTTTTCTTTCTAAATGAAGAACATTGGGATAGACTTGTCTTAATTTTTGAATCGGATCAAGAATTGCCCCTTCATCAAGTAATGTAATTTTTAAATAATCATCTACTTTTTGCTGCTGATAATAGGAAACGTCTAGCAATTCTTCTAAGTATCCTTCCATTTCTCGCATATCTCTTTTCGGCATTAATGTTTGATAGCTTTGCGTGAAATTCCCTTTTTCATCTATTTCAATGATAGATACTGATTTCTTCTGTTTTGCTTCAGAAAAAGAATATTTCATCAATGATCCCGAATACTTTACAGTTGGATGATGTATAGCATCTGGACTGTGCAAATGTCCTAAAGCTGTATAAGAGAAGGGCGCAAATAATTCTGCACCGACACAGCCAGATCCGCCAACAGATAATATTCTCTCAGAATCTGTTGTTTTTCCGCCAAGTACAAAGCTATGTCCGATGAATACATTTGGCTCATTTATATTTAAATTACTTTCGATCTTGCTAATAATTGCTTTCATTGCATCATGATGATTAAGAATAGTATCATCCGCTAATAATTTTCTTACCACTACCGGCTCACAGTATGGCACTAAATAAAAATTCACACCAGAAAATGAAATCGGAGTAAAGCTATTTTCTATTTTACCGTTTAAATAAAAACGATTCTTCTGATACCAAGAGCTTCCAAAAGATAATCTTTCGGCACTATCATGATTTCCGGAGATCGCAAGAATCGGAGTATTTAACTCGACATTAATAAAATATAATACTTCATCCAATAAATTCACGGCATCAGTCGGAGGGATCGAGCGATCATATAAATCACCGGCTATAATAACTGCATCTGGTTTTTCTTTCTCCACTAGGTCCATAAATTGTTTCAGCATAAATCGTTGATCTTCTGTCATATACAAACCATGCACTAATTTTCCTAAATGCCAATCGGCTGTATGAATAAATTTCATTACTTTCACCTCTATGTTTATGAAAAAAACTTACGCTTTTTTAGTATATTAATTATAAATAAAAGAATATATTCTATTATTATAACAAACTATGAAAAGATGAGGATATCAGAGAAGGAGTAAACCAATTATTTCTATAAAAGAAGACATTATTCATTTGACAGATTACCAAAAGAAAAAGGCCAGACCATTTTTTGGTCTGACCTTTTATATATGAAGAGTAGCTATCCTTATATTTTAGTAACGTTAGCAGCTTGTGGTCCACGTGCACCTTCAACAACTTCAAATGAAACGTCTTGGCCTTCTTCTAGAGATTTAAAGCCTTCAACTTGAATCGCTGAGTAGTGTACAAATACGTCATTACCATCTTCAGCTTCAATGAATCCAAACCCTTTTTCTGCATTAAACCATTTTACTTTACCGTTTTTCATGTAAAAAAATCCTCCTAAAAAAGCTTGCTAGCTTCATCTTTTAATTACCATTTTCACGCATAAGCATTTGGCTATTAATCTATCATTTTAAGTTGTTGATTGAATAAATAACATACTAAATACGTCAATAACGGTTAATGTAAATTTAACAGTTTTAACTATTATTGTCAATAGAAAACCCTTTCATTTTTCGGATAATTATAAATTTCGGTTATTTTTTTAGCGATATACTACTTTTTGATTAATTCTGGTAAACTCTGAATAGATTTTATCATTATATCTAGCTTTGTTTCGATACGATTCAGCAGATAAAAGCTGACAACTATCGGAAACCCTACTTGGCTTATAAATGATATAACCTCATCCACTCTGTACGCCTCCCAATAAAGTTTACCTATTACGTTTCAGGCGGATTAATTATTCCCAGACGCAATAGGTAAGCTGTTTAACTTGCTATTTATGCGTTAGATTTTATAATCTGTTACCATTCTTTCCACTAATCGAATTCCTTTTACCGCCATTAAATCACCATTATTTGAAGTAAAAACCTTGGATGCAATAATACTTTGCATGACAGTTAATACTTCTTCAGAATTAACTGGTTCAATCGGGCTTTCAAGGGATAATTTTGAAGTTTTTCCATTACTCGTTTCAAATGTGATCTCTAATGTTTTTGCCATTATAATTTCTCCTTTCTATTTTTTTACTATTGCTGTGAAAATCACTATGCTTCTACTATTTCAGAAGTGTCATTTCGTTCAACCGAGTACAAAGAATAGGTCACTAATGATGCCATCCCTTGTGCAGCTGCAAAAATTTGTTCTGGAGTTGCCATTTCATTTAAATTTCTAAACGTCTTTGTTACAAGATTCGGCTCTCCATTTTCTTTCATTCCATTTAGAAAAGCCAACTTTAAACTTGCTTCATTCCAAAGCGCTTGGGCCATCAACTCTCACCTCCTTTCAACTTTTAAATAGAGAGAAAAAGTCAAAAAGGACAGTTGTTTTTTTAGAAGCATGAAAATAGTACTTTCTGCAGATGACAATGGTTATGTAAACAATCCGATTTTCTCATCTGTGCATACGATAATCATATAAAATAAAGGAGGGAAGATACTTTGGAATGGTTACAGAGTTTTCTACTGGAACATTATTATATATTAGTACCGGTCCTATGGATTATTGGTTATGCACTTAAACAAACACCCATTATCTCTGATTGGTTGATCATTTGGATTCTTCTTCTAACCTCCATTTCTTTAGCAGCTTTTGCTTATGGAATGACATTTGAAGCTATCACAAATGGAATTATCGCAACAGGCGTATCTGTATTTGGACACCAGCTTGCAAAGCAGACTATATTTAAGGATAAATCTAAATGACAATAATGACAGATTAAAGCAGAATAACTTAATGAAGGATCAATCACCTAAATAGAGTCGATTTTCCTTTTGTTGTTGCAAAAAGAATAATCGACTCTATCATTTGAATTAGTGAATTCACTTATTGTGTCATTAAAATATTATGAAAATTTACATATAATTGGAGTGATCTTGTTGAAAAAAGTTTATATTATAAGACATTGCGAGGCTAAAGGCCAACCATCGGAAGCGCAACTTACTGATAAAGGTTTTAAACAAGCAATAGAAATATCTAAATTTTTTGCCGGAATTAAAATTGACCGTATTATTTCGAGTCCTTATAAGCGTGCTATTCAATCGATCGAGCCACTTGCAACGCGATTAAATTTAGAGATAGAGATTAATAGAAAATTAATAGAACGTGTATTAAGCACAGAAAGTCTTTCTGACTGGTTGGATAAACTAAAAGCAACTTTTGAAGATTTCGAATTAACATTTGAAGGTGGAGAGTCAAGTCAGGAAGCGATGAAACGAATAGTAAAAATTATTGAAGACGTTTTTAATAATGAACATGAAAATACAATCATTGTTACACATGGGAATCTAATGTCATTACTTTTAAATTTTTATAATAAAAATTTCGGGTTTGATGATTGGCAAAATCTTAGTAATCCTGATATATACCTTTTAAAAAATGTTGGTAATAAAGTAATTTATGAACGGCTATGGAAACTATAAGAGCTTTAAGTACAGGTAGATTATGAAGAGATCTTCTATTATCGTCTGCTTTCGTTTAGTCAAAAACAAAATCAAATATAAGAAACTTGCTGCTGTCTAATTATTTATCGCCTTTATTTATTATTTCTAATCTTTGTGCATATGTTGACCACTTTCTTCATCTCTTCTAGCTAAAAAACTAGCTGGATGACTACTCTACTCATCCAGCTAATTTTTCTGTATATCCTGTTAGTTAGTTGTACTTAAATTCTTTGTTAATTTTTTATAGTTTATAAACATGGCAATTCTCCAAGGAACAATCATACAGAAAGCAAGCATCCAAAACATACCGCCTAATGGGCCAACATCGATGGAACTACTTAGAATAAACTTTGCCACAATTCTAATTGCTAAGAGTCCAAATAATATATAGATAAATGCCTTTGAATTAATTAAATATATATCATTATCTTTTATTTCAAATTTTGTTGTTTTAATTAATAAAAATGAAAACAAGATTCCAGCAATAGCTGCTTCTAAAATTTCTTGTCCGCTAATACGAAAGTATGGAAAAATAAACATTAAAGCTCCAGTACTCATAAAAAAAGGCGGCAATATAATTTTCTTTGGTGAAACTGGCTTCTTAGCCGCTTTCATTCTCATAACCATAACGGAGACGCCCATAAACACTGCAATACATGTTGAAATTATGACAGAAGTCATAGAAAAACCCCTTTACTAACCTTTTATCATTGCCTTAAGAATACTTTTAATCTTACCACTAAGATCAGCACACTGTCTATTTATATAAATAGACACAAAGAAAAGATAGGATATGATTATATCATATCCTATAAAAGCATCTACTATATTTGTTATTTTAAAACTCGATTTATTGCATCTAATACTCGCGTATCATCAAAAGGCTTTACGATAAAATCCTTCGCACCAGCTTCAATTGCTTCCACTACCATTTTTTGCTGGCCCATTGCTGAACACATAATAATTTTTGCTTGGGGAAATTCTTTCTTAATTTCTTTAACTGCGTCTAATCCGTTCATCTCTGGCATTGTAATATCCATTGTGACCAAATCTGGATCCAGTTCGCGATATAATCTTATTGCTTCCTTCCCGTTTTCCCCTTCTCCGATAACTTCATGATTCGATCTAGTTAAAATATTTGAGAGTGTTAGTCTCATAAACTTTGCGTCATCCACAATCAATATTCGCGCCATCTTACTTCCTCCTCAACAACCGAAAACACAATATCTAATAGGTAAATAAAATACTAATACTATTACTATTACTATTACTATTACTATTACTAATCCAATATAGCGAATCTTTATCATAATTTCAATGTATTTCGGCATCAAAGTTGACAAATCATGGTATAAAATTATGTAATTCATCCTATTTTAAATCTCTTGCCATTGTGCTTGTTAAATATTATAGCATGGAGTAATGATTAAAAACCTTGAAAATCACCAAAAATTGGTGATATAACACGTGTTAACCATTTCATCCCATCTACATACAATAAAATTCCCATCACAATCATAAAGAATCCGCCAAATTTCGTCCACTGTACACTATACTTTTTAAGTTTGTTCCAATGAGAAATAAAAAAGGATAAAAAAATAAACGGAAGTGCAAATCCGATAATATATGCTCCTAAATATAGTAAGCTTGTTTCTGGATGCAGGCTTGCTAAAGATAGAACCGCTGCTAGAATCGGACCGTTGCAGGGAGTCCATCCTGCCGCAAAACTTAATCCAATCAAAATGGATCCCAGATAACCAGTTGGTCTGGTCTTAAAAGAAAACCGATATTCTTTCATTAACCATTGAGGCTTTATTAAGCCAATGATAGTTAGACCAAAAAATATGATGATAAGCGAACCAATCTTTCTTATTTCTTCTTGATAGACTTTAAAATATTCTCCTATCAAGGAAGAACCAAAACCAAGGGCAATAAAAATAATCGAAAATCCAAAAAGAAATAGAATTGTATGAATTAAACTAGCATTATTAAGTAGTTTCTCTTCTTTTAACTGTCCGCTAGACATTCCAGTTATATAGGATAAATAAGCAGGATATAATGGTAAACAGCATGGAGAAATAAAACTCAAAAAACCTGCCCCTAATGCAAGAAAAAAATTTATATCTACCACTATCTATCTCTCCTTTCTCCATTTCTTATAACTATATGCTTGTACAGCCTATATATGTATCTTTGCGATATTTTTGCATTTACTTCCAAAAATAGATATAATTAAGTAAATTAATTTCCACTTTAACATTTATTAAATAACAGAATTTAGACGGAAAGGAAAATTAACCATGCTAAAAAAGCAATTGCTTACTCAAATTGAATTAAAGCGTACAGAGCTTATTGAAATTGCTATGAAACATGGTTTTTCATCTTCCTCAGCCATTATATGCAGTCAAGAATTAGATGTATTACTAAATAAATATAATGAAATAAATTTAAAAAATAAGTTTCCTGCTTTCCCAAAATCAAAAAACAATGGAATATCTAAAAAGAGAAAAAGCAAAAAAACCGAAGTTCACTGCTAGATTAGCGAACTTCGGTTTAATTTTATCATTCTAAAGTTAAATCACCTTTCTATGTGAGTTCCACTTTATGCTCTACTGTCTCTTCAATAGAATCGGCAGCTCCATTTTGTAGTAGATACATTTTATAATACAATCCTTTTTGTTGCAGAAGTTGTTGATGGTTACCCTTTTCCACAATGTTTCCTTTGTGAAGCACTAAGATTAAATCTGCATCTTGGATGGTAGAAAGACGATGAGCGATGGCGATGGTTGTTCTGCCTTTACGCATTTTCGATAATGCAAGTTGAATAGCTTCTTCCGTTTCTGTATCAATATTGGCTGTTGCTTCATCCAATATTAGTACTTTCGGATTTGTCAAAATGGTTCTCGCAAATGCAATAAGCTGGCGCTGTCCACTTGAAAAAGCAGAACCTCTTTCTACCACTTTATGATTATATTGATCTTCTAGCTTTTCAATGAATTGATTAGCTTGCACAAACTTAGCTGCTTCGATAACTTCTTTCTCCGTTACTTCCTTATTATATAAACGAATATTATCTGTTACTGTTCCATAAAATAGGAATGGATCTTGAAGTACTAACCCCATTTTTTCCCGAAGTTCTCTTTTACTGAAAGACTTTAATGATTTGCCGTCAATCAGAATTTCCCCTTTTCCAAAATCGTAAAACCGCATAAGTAGATTGACAATAGAACTTTTTCCACTTCCTGTATGTCCTACTAATGCAACAGTTTCCCCTTCTTTAGCCGTAAATGAGATGTTTTTCAACACATCTTGTTTCCCATCATATGAAAAAGTGACATCCTTAAATTCAATCACACCATTCTCAATTTTACTTTTGCTATCAGCAACTAAAGATGGCTCTATACCTTCTTCATCTAATACGGTAAATACGCGAAAGGCAGATACAATTGCTTGTTGATAAAGTGATAGGCGCATCATCATATTATTGACTGGCTCAAAAAAACGATCTAAATAACTTACAAAGGCATATAATACCCCAATTTCAATCGGATTGTTAAAAGAAGATATCCCAAAATAGCTTAAAACAAGAATAAGCCCAAGTACGTAAACAAGGTCAATGGCAGGTCTGAGGAGTAACCCTTCTAACTTAATATTACGCATTCCTGCTTGATAGTGCTTAGTATTAATATCATCGAACTCATTTTTCAATCTTCTTTCTTGTCTAAATACTTGGATTATATTCATTCCTTGTAAAGATTCACTAAGTTTTGCATTTAATTGGCTTAATCGTTCTCTTATATCTTGGTAGAAGCTTGAGCTATATTTCCGATACGTATAAATAATAAATCCTAAGATTGGCAGTAAAATTAAACAAATTGCCCCAAGCTTAACATTCAAAACAAACATAGCAATGATAATACCAAAAATCATAAATCCGCTTTGAATAAAGGTTGCAAGGACACTGACAAACATATCTTTAATTGCTTCTGTATCATTTGTTACTCTCGAAACGATACTTCCAGCGGGTATTTTGTCAAAATAGCGGAGTCCAAGTGTATGAATCTTCGAAAATATATCAACCCGAAGCTGCTGAATAATATATAAAGCAATTTCTTGAAACTTATATAATTGAAAATACATAATTACTACATTCATGATTTGAATGAAAATATAGGTAATTCCCAAAACAGTTAATGGCTGAACGGCTAAATTTCTTGGTGTTAAATAATCATCTATGAAGACTTTAATTAAATATGGTCCAGCTAATTCTCCCAATGTCGATAAAATTAAGAGACAGAATGCAATCATTACCGCTTTTTTATGTGGTTTTATATAACCTAGTAATCGAAATAATACTTTTCTTTGCTGTTCACTTGTGAGTTTAATAGTTTTATCCATTTGTATCCCCCATGCTTACCATTACTTCTAAAGCCTGGCGATGGTACATTTCTTTATACCAGCCGCTTTCCTTCACAAGCTGTTGATGGTTCCCACTTTGAATAATTGCCCCTTCATCTAGTACGATAATAAGGTCAGCATGTTCAATAGCGCTTAATCGATGGGAAGTGATAATCGTTGTTTTACCTTCCCTATTTTCCTTTAGAGCTGTCAGAATACGTTCTTCCGTTTTTGCATCGACTGCTGATAAAGAATCATCTAAGATAAGTATTTCCGGATTCATCAGGAGTGCTCTCGCGATTGAAATGCGTTGTTTCTGCCCCCCTGATAAAGATACTCCTCTTTCGCCAACTACTGTATTATAACCATCTGTGAATCCAAGAATATCATCATGAATATTTGCTAATACAGCGGCCTTATGAATTTCTTCCTCTGAAGTATTGGGATTAGTAAAAGCAATATTATCTCGGATGCTGGCAGAAAACAGAAAATGTTCCTGTGGTACATATCCAATGGATACTCTCAATGCATCTAAACCCATTTCCTTTATTTCTGTTCCATTAATCATAATTTTTCCATCATAATGGTCATATTCTCTAAATAACAATTTTAAAAGCGTCGTTTTTCCAGCTCCTGTTTTGCCGACAATCCCTAGAGTCTGCCCTCTTTTCAAACAAAAGTGAATATTTTTCAGAACATCAATTTTATGGTTATAAGAGAAAGATTTTAAATCATACACAATATCCCCCGCTGGCGGTGTTGTAATAGCTGCGGGCTTATTGATAATATCTACCTTAGTTTCCATTAATGCCGTAACACGGTCATATGAAGCTCTCCCTCTCTCCATAATATTAAAGAGCCATCCAAATGCCAGCATTGGCCAAATTAACAGTCCTAAATAAGTAGTAAAAGAAACGAGCTGTCCTAAACTAAGTTCTCCATTAATAACATACCGTGACCCAAATACAATTGCTAAAAAGAAAGAAATACTGACAATAATGGATATAGTAGGGTCATATAGAGCATCTACACGAGCTACTTTAATATTTTTATCAACTACATCAAGAGATGATCTGCGAAAGTCTTCAACATCTTCTCTTTCTTGGCCAAATGTTTTTAATACTTTCATTCCAGAAATACTTTCTTGCGTTTTATCATTTAACGATGAAAAAGCAGCCTGAGCTTGATGAAAGTACTTATGTATTAAAGAACCATAATAGCTTGTTAATATCGCCATTAATGGCATTGGCAATAAACAAATAAGGGTAAGCTTCCAGCTAATTGTTGTAGCCATTGCAATAATAACAAAGCCACCTGTTGCTAAAGAATCTACTAAAGTGAGCACCCCTTGCCCTGCTGTCTGTTGAATCGCCTGTATATCATTTGTTGCATGTGCCATTAAATCTCCAGTACGATTTCGCTGATAGAAGGACTGAGACATTTTTGTAAAATGACTATACAGCTGATTTCTCAATAATCTACCTAACTTTACAGCGGACCCGAATATCAGTACTCGCCAATAATAACGAAGTACATACATTGCTAATGCCGAAACAACTAAAACGCCTGTCCACTGTAATAAATTGCTCCAATTTAATGTTTTTCCTTGAATATGATCAACGACTATACCAACTATTTTCGGAGGAATCAATTGAAGGATAGCAACTAAAATCAACAGAAAAACCCCTCCAAGATAAGCTTTCTTCTCCTGGATAAAATACCATTTTAAATTTAAAAAAACTTTCAACCCATACACACCTCTTATCTGTTGGCAACTAAATATGTAAAAATACCCTTCACTAGTTTAGCAAAATATTTAGGAACTGGAAAGAAATTTTATTATATTTTCAAAATATTTAATAGAGTGGAAATATTAGTTTTTCTTCCTATAATTAAAGAGGGTTCCTAGAACGAATACTGTTCTTTTGCTTGAATGGCTGTTTGTCTTATTATTCTCCTCCTTCCTTTATAACCGAATGTACGTTCGTATACCTCTTAAGTTTAATATTGTCATAAGTTATCTGTCAACTAAAACAGAAGTGTCGTTGTATTATTTTAAAACAAATGTAATTCTGACAAAAATAAAGTCGAACAATGACAAAATTTTTGTGATTGTTCGGCTTTTTTAGTCACTAAAAAAATGTAATATCCAGCTGCTATAGAGCAAGGCTGTCTTCATAAAGTATCTTTCACATGATTGACGAATCTATTGAACCTTTTGTCATATCTTGCGGTTTCCGGGGAAATGATGAGTTGATTTCCATTATGTCTTGTCGCCCTCTGCCTTGAAATTTTGTCTTCTTTTTATTGAAAATTATTATCAAAATACAAATAAACCACTTTTTTCATATTTAATCAGAAAAAAGTGGTTTAGAAATTCTGATGAGAATTACCATTTATTTATAAATAATGACAGAATCCTCTCTTATCAAAACAGAAAAATAGGTTTTACTGAATGCTTGTCCTATTATTTCCCTTGTTGTTTGTTCATTGCTGTCATCATTTGATTGATTTTCTTTTGAGAAGGTTTCATTCCCATTTGCATCATCATCATTTTTAACATTTGTTCATTAATTGGTGGGTTTTTCTTTAAGTAGTTCATCATGTATTTACGCGCAATAAAAAATCCGATAACGATACCGGCGATTAGTGCTACGACAATACTTAACCATGCGTACCAAGGCATATCTTTTTTCCTCCTTCATGTTGTCTATACTTTAGTGTACTAGACCAGATAATATTATACAATATCTGTTACAGAATTTCTCCATTTTAGACAAAATTTCTTTCCTTAATTGGTTTTAACCAGCCAAATCGGCCATTTTCCACATCAATTGCTAAGAAAGAAGGTTCATATTTCCTTATAATTTCAAAGAAAATGGATTCCGCATCATAGTAACCCTTTGCTTCTATAAATAAAGAATCATCTTTTATCGTTAATGTTGCACTGCTTAAATTTCCGTTTTCAATATAAAAAGTACCATCTTTATATCGGAAGCTCTTGTTTCTTTGTAAAGCGGAGTATAGTTGATTTTCGATCATCCATCTAGAAATAGGAAGCGTAATAAAATCCACTTGTTTTTGCAGGATCTCCTTTAATGGTCCATCGTCTGTTTTAGTATGGTCCGAAAATAAATTGTAAAACAAACGTTCTCTACCATTATAGTGAATAGCGATTTTTTCTTTAATTAAATACAATTGATATCTTCTCATACTGAATCTTCACCAACCTGTCCACTTCTTTTCCTTCTATTATAAAGAAGGATATCTCCAAGATGTGTCTCAAGGTGTTAAAAAAACAGACTTATTTTGTCGAACGAAGAAAATAGGATGGAATGGAAAATGCGATCCCCCCATTGGTTGGTGAAGAATTCTTTTCCAGCCATCCTTGATGAGTTAACTTTCTAGTAATGATTTTAACCGTTTGACCACATTGGACACTGTAAATCCATATTCCTCTAATACTTTATTTCCTGGCGCAGATGCTCCAAAAGTTTCAATTGAAAGAACATCTCCTTCATCTCCAACATATTTATGCCAGCCGAGAGAACTTCCCATTTCGATTGCTAATCTCTTCTTTATGTTTTTTGGAATAACGGTTTCTTTATACTCTTTTGTTTGCTGTTCAAAACGGTCCCATGCTGGTAAACTGACAACTGAAACATTGATTCCGTCTTTTTCTAATTCTTTTTGTGCATCGACTGCTAAGCCGACTTCTGAACCTGCTGCTATTAATAATGCATCAGGGGTTTCCGTTTTAGAAGGAGATATAATATATCCACCTTTCGATACACCTTCATATGCATTATCTTTTGTCCCTTTAATAGTCGGTAAATTTTGTCTAGTTAAGACTAAAGCAGTTGGCTTATTTGTAGACTCAAGTGCAATTTTCCAAGCAGCAGCTGTTTCGTTTCCATCCGCTGGACGAATGACAGAAAGATTAGGCATTGCTCTTAATGAAGCTAATTGCTCAACTGGTTCATGAGTTGGTCCGTCTTCACCTACCGCAATACTATCATGGGTGAAAACATACGTAACAGGTAATCCCATCAAAGCAGCGAGACGGATCGCAGGTCTTAAATAATCAGAGAATACAAAGAAAGTACCCCCAAATATTTTTAATCCTCCATGAAGAGCAATTCCATTCAAAGCTGCACCCATTGCAAATTCTCTAACGCCAAACCATATATTTCTTCCATCAGGCGTTTCAGGAGTAAAATCCTTTCCTCCTTTAATCATTGTATTATTACTTCCTGCTAAATCGGCAGATCCTCCAACTAAAAATGGCAGCTCGCTTGAAATGCTATTAATAACTTCCCCTGAAGAGGCACGACTTGCTAGACTGCTGCCTTCCTCATATACAGGTATTTGATGATCCCAACCTTGTGGTAATGTATCTGCTAGAGCAGTTTTTAATTGCTGAGCTAGTTCCGGAAATTCCTTTTCGTAATTTGCAAAAAGTTCCTTCCATTCCTGTTCTCTTTTCTCACCATTCATAAAGACTTTTTCTTTAAAATGATTATAAACTTCTTCTGGAACATAAAAATCTTCATCAAACGTCCAATTATAGGCTTCCTTCGTTAATTTTAATTCATCTGCACCAAGTGGCGCTCCATGAACTAATGATTTTCCAGCTTTATTTGGTGCGCCAAAACCAATAATCGTTTTCACTTCAATTAATGTAGGCTTTGATTGATCTTTCTTTGCTTCTTCTATTGCTTTTGCAATTTGATCTGTATCATTGCCATCATCGACACGGATATATTGCCATCCATATGCTTTAAATCGCTGTTCTACACTTTCGGAAAACGATTTATCCAAATCACCATCTAAAGAAATATCGTTGGAATCATATAGCACAACTAATTTCCCTAACTGTAAATGTCCAGCTAGAGAAGCCGCTTCTGCAGATACTCCTTCCATTAAGTCCCCATCGCCACAAATACTGTATGTAAAGTGATCGACAATTGGATAATTATTTTTATTATATACACCTGCCAAATGTTTTTCTGCAAGTGCCATACCAACCGCCATCGCAATTCCTTGTCCTAAAGGTCCAGTTGTAGCATCCACTCCTGCGGTATGTCCATACTCTGGATGTCCTGGTGTTTTGCTTCCCCACTGTCTAAACCCTTTTAAATCATCAAGGGATAGATCATAGCCTGATAAATGTAATAAGCTATATAGTAAAGCAGAGCCATGTCCTGCAGATAAAACAAAGCGGTCTCGATTAAACCACTCTGGATTTTTAGGGTTATGATTCATAAAAGATGTCCATAACGTATAGGCCATCGGTGCAGCACCCATCGGCATTCCTGGATGGCCTGATTTAGCTTTTTCGATTGTGTCAATAGAAAGTGTTCTAATTGAAGCAATAGATAAATGATCTAATTTTGTATTCAATGTTCAACATCCTCTCATTTCCTTGATTTTAGTAGCCAATATGATTCTTTTTCTATATATGTACACTAGAAAGAAGCACCACTATATAATTTCGACATTTATTTTGTATTTTACCCATAATTTCCTTTAGAAAACATAAAAAACCTTAACATATAAATGTTAAGGTTAGATTTAAAGAAAAAAATCAGTGTAATTTCTTTTTATTTTGAATATCTTTAATCTTTTGAGGTGTTACATCCGTTCCATTTGGATCAAGAATTTTTACATTTTCAATTGTATTTACCATAGTTGAACGGAAATTTTTTAAATAATCTGCGCGTAATTTTGTTTGTTCTTTTGCTTCTTCTAGCGTTAAGCCAGTTTCCTTTTTCTTTTTTGCGAGTTCATTTATACGATCAAGTTTATTTTTAGGATACATATTATACTCCTTTTATTAAAGTTTTCATGGTTGTGCGATAAGATAACTTGTTTCATCATCTGTCAATCATGCACTAACTGTGTATTTTTATTTTGGCAAAATAAAATAAAAAAGCCCAGTTTACTTGTAACTGGCTTGATGAAATCTATTATAACATAAATAAAAGCAGTTTCCTATTGTAAAGACTGACATGAAGATTTCTCATTACTTTTCTTTTATTTGCTCGATATAATCTTGATATCTCCTATGAATAGTAGCTTTAGAAAAGCTGTATCCTAATCCTTTTAAAGTAGATGTTATTTCGGCAAAAGTTAACCCATTTTGCTTTAATTTCACCACTTCTTCAATAGGAACATCTATCTTCTGCCTTCCTGAATGATCTCCTAAGTTTTTTAAGTTTCTATCAGGGCGATATCCATTTTCTACAGCTCTTCTCATGCCTCTTTTTATCTTTAAATTATGTATCTTTCGCTGATATTCTTCTACAATACTTACAATTTTTAATACCATTTCATCTGCTTCAGAAAGTGTAAGTTCTCCTGATGAAGAAACACTATAAACTTTGACATTTTCCTTTAATATACAATGTAAAATCGCTATTCTAGCATTTCCCCTGCCTAATCTTGTCTCATCTTGGATAAGAATGGACGATATATCCTTTTCCTTTATCCTTGATAAAAGTTCCAGTAATCCTTCTCTATCTAAATCATATCCACTTGCTCTTTCGGAGATGATTTCTTTTACTTCAAAGCCCATTTTACTTGCCAATTGTAATAATTCCTCTTCCTGTCTTTCAAGGGATGTGGTCTGTTCTTCTTTATCTGTACTTACACGACAATAGATAATTGCATTCTTTTCCTTATTCATTACTATTATAATTCCTTTTCTATTATTCTGATGCTAACATTAGTTGATGATCCTCTTCACGTACTGGGATAAGTATTTCTTTTCCTGCCGAAATATTATTTGCAGAGATATTATTTTGTTGTTCTACCCATTTAATAAATTGCTTTTTTGACATATTATAAGAGCCTGCATATTCATTAGATATTTCCCAGACAGTTTCCCCATTTTTCACGGTAACCGATAAATATTTGCTAGAATCTGCTTCACCTGTATTAACTACAATTATTATACACGCTATAAAACCACAAATTAAAAGAATAATAGTATATGAATATTTTTCCCACAATTTAGACATCTATAATTCCACCTTTTTTAGAATGTATGTTCGTTTATATTTTTAGTTTAATACGAACAAACGTTTCCTGTCAACAATAAAATAGAACTTATGTTTGTATCCTGTTCTTAAACATGCTATAATTAATGCAAGAATAAAATAACGAGGTGCATATAATGCAGAAGCTTTCAAAGAGGCAATTAGACATACTAGAATACATAAAAGAAGAAGTAAAGCTAAAAGGATATCCACCTTCTGTTCGTGAAATTGCAGAAGCGGTTGGTCTTGCATCGAGTTCTACGGTACATGGCCACTTGGCAAGGTTAGAAAGTAAAGGGTTAATTCGTCGTGATCCAACGAAACCTAGAGCAATTGAAATTTTGGATTTAGAAGAAAGCAATATACCAAAATATAATATTATTAATGTGCCTGTTGTCGGTAAGGTAACAGCGGGTATGCCTATTACGGCAATTGAAAATGTAGAAGAATATTTTCCACTGCCTGAAAGACTAGCACCAAGTGATGAACAAATTTTCATGCTTGAAGTAATGGGAGAAAGTATGATTGAAGCTGGGATCTTAGATGGTGATTATGTTATTGTGAGACAGCAGCATTCAGCAAATAATGGAGATATAGTGGTGGCAATGACAGAGGAAGATGAAGCTACTGTTAAAAGATTCTTTAAAGAACGCGATTTTATCCGCCTTCAGCCAGAGAATAGCACCATGGAACCGATTATCCTACGAAATGTAAGTATTCTTGGAAAAGTAATTGGTGTATATCGTCATATTCAATAATATTTAATAGTAGAATAAGAGGCAGAAAATAGAGAAGCTTGTTGACAAAAGGAATTTAGGAAATGCAAATGGTATTATTATGCATTGATTGGAGTGAAAGGGGTGAGACTCCTGTGGGATCTGCGAGACAGTCTGAGACCCTGCAGGCCTTTAGGCCGAAGCGGCTCAGCGCGAGCCCCACGGAAAGCGAACCCCTGCAACGGAAATCAACTCTTATTTAAAAGAATGTATATGTATAAACTAAGACAAACTCCTAATTACCGAATTAGGAGTTTGTCGACAGTCTGAGAGAAGCTTATCACATAGTGATAAGCTTCTCTCACGATGCAGTCCCCTTTAAAGCTACTAAATTATTCTCATATTAATAAAGTCCATAAGTTCCTATATATATATTGCACAATTACCTATTTGGCTAATACAAAAAAAGAGCTGATGATTATTTTTCTAATTAATGCTCAAACAATTTCTTTTTTGTATCACTCCCAACCCTTACATACATCCACCCATTCCTCTACATTTCCGTATATATAAAGTTCTTCATTGGTTAATTCAATAGCTGAATTGCTACTGCCGCAAGCCGGAAAGACCGTATTAAATCGCTTCAATGATTCATCCATGTAGACAGGTAAATCTTCCGTTAATCCAAAAGGACAAACACCGCCTATAGCATGACCAGTTTTCTCTAAAACTTCTTCTGGTGAAAGCATCCTTGGTTTTTCCGAAAAAGCTTGTTTGAATTTTTTATTATCAATTTTAGCATCACCTGCTGTAACAATTAATATCGCATTATTATCCTTACGAAATGACAATGTCTTCGCTATCCTTTGTGGTTCTACCCCTAAAGTTTCAGCTGCCTCCAAAACCGTTGCACTAGAAGTTGTAAATAGTCGTATATCTTTCTCTTTATTCCATTTACTTAGATATGCTTGTACATTTTCTAACGACAATGACGGACCCCCTTTAGAATTTTCATAATATTTTAAATATATCACTTAACAGATCTCAGCTCAAATACTTTTTCCTGCACTCCATTACGCCTAAAAAAAAGTGTCCTCTAACTAACAAAGGACACTTTCTATATTGTGTAGACACAATATAGACAATTGGTTTAGAAAGTAATTAGTTTTTTGAATTCCTTAAACCCAATAATATAGCTTGCTGCAATTAACGCATTAATAAAGAGGATATAAAATAAGCCAATAATATAAACTTTGTATTTTTTCCACTTTTTTTCATTTGTTGTCCCACCTTTATAACTATTAATATCCTCTTTATTGGTAAATTTATGTATACATAAATTAATACTAATAATAATTTTTTAATACACTCATACTAATTTTATAAAATCTTCTTCAAATCAAGGATAAAAAGTGGTGACATACATGTTAAGTTTTATCTTACACTATCCTAGCAATATTGAAATCGAACAAGAAAAAGAAAAATTAACTCAACTTTCCATCGATCATTGGCTGCAGCATGACTTTTTGTCGACGAACTGGTGGATTCTATTTCTCGCAACCATTATTCCTTATTTTATTTGGTGGAAACTTGTAGATAAAAATCGTTTTTTTGAAATTTTTTCTTATGGGATGGTGTGTGCCACTTTTTGCATGATCCTTGATGTTATTGGTACTGAGTTTATGCTATGGAGCTATCCAGACAAAATTATCCCCATTATCAGTCCTCTCATTCCTGCTAATTTGGTCATTATTCCGATAACGGCTATGATTGTCTATCAATATTTTACAAATTGGAAACACTTTATGTTAGCGACATTAGGTTGGTCGATTCTATTCTCTTATATTATTGAACCATTATTTATGCTTCGAAAAATGTTTATATTAGGCGAGTATTGGTCCCATACAAGATCTTTTATTGGTTTTATCATACTAGGCGTTATCTTAAAAAGTATTTTTGAAAAGATAAAAAAGGCACTTCCTAATTAACCTTTTCTTTTATATCACATATAATTTTCATTTTTTCACAAACTAACGAAAGTAATAACTTAAAAAGGAGGGAACAAAGATGAAAGATCCTAATGTAAAAAATGCGAACTTTCAAGATCGATTAGGTCTAGATGAAGATGAACAAGAAATGAATGGTTTATACGGCATGGCGGAAACAAAAGAAGAAGATGTGCGTCATAACTCAAATAGTCAATTAAAGCAATAACTAAAAAAGCCCCTGCAGCATACATATTAGACTACAGGGGCATTTAATCTTATATTTTTTTTCTTTCTATCGCTTTTAACATCGCTGTTTCGATCTCTTCATAACTTGTACAGCGACATATATTCGATTCTAGCCATTCTTTTATTTTTTCTTTATCAGGATTCATTTCATTTAGAAGCAATGCATGGCCGTTCATAATAAACCCAGATGTACAATACCCACATTGGAAAGCAAATTCCTCGATAAATGTTTGTTGAAGAGGACTATTCTCTAATCCTTCTATAGTTATTACTTCCTTTCCAACAGCTTCTATTGCAAGCATTAAACACGATTTCATCGCCATTTGATCAACCATAATGGTACATGCGCCACAATCTCCATTGAAACAGCCAGGCTTAGATCCTGTTAAAAATAAATCTTCCCTTAATACTGCTAGTAGGGTTTTATATGGAGGAATGACTACTAAATGATTTTCCCCGTTGACACGTAACTTCATCGTCAGCAAATTAGGTTCTTTTTCGACCATTAATCTCCCTCCAGTCGTGCTATTACTTTTTCTAAAAGATCTGTAAGCACAAATATACGGTATTCATCTGATCCCTCGACATCATTTAAAATGGGTCCAGGTAATTGATTTACGATTTGATTGATTCGTTCTTGCCGACTGAGCACTCGATTATTGATTATATTTTCTAATATGAGGGAACGGAACGGATAAGGGCATAAACCACTAAAGGCCATTCGAATTTCACCATCTATTTCTAAGGCAGCAATGGTAATTAACGGATAACCGGTTTCCCATTGCTGCCTCACTTTAATGGCAATGTACGCACAAGTTATGTACCTTTTTTCAATAAATGCCTGCACAAATAATTCTCCATCTGGAAGCTGTAATTGCTGATGGAAAACATCATGAATATATTCTGTTCTCAATCCATTTTTGCCAGCAAGCACAAGAATGCTGTCTGTCAAAAGAAAAGGTAAAACAGCCTCTCGATAAAAAATAGCACCGCAAATATTACCACCAACTGTTATTTTATTTCTCGCAGTACGATCGGCAATTTCTTTGCAGACATCTGTTAGTAATGGAAAATGATTATGTTCCTCTATTTCAGTTAGAGTGAGACAGGAACCATAAACAAGATAGTCTTCTGTCAGCTGATGAACAAGGCAAGCTGGAATATCTTTAATATCAATGGCTACATCAATGTTTAACTGTTGAACTCTTTGTAATGTGAGGATTTCTGTGCCACCAGCATAATAAGCAGGTTTTCGGTTTTCCGTCTTTGTTTTGGCAAACTGTGCAAATGCTTGACCGATAGTAGAAGTCTTCTTAAATTCAAAGTCCATGTACTTCCTCCTTTGTCTGCCGCCAGATGGATTCTGGAGTCAAAGGCAGCCGGACTAATTCATGATTAACTGCTTTTGAAAGTGCATTTGCTATTGCTGCAGGAATACCGATCAAACCATGTTCGCCTGCTCCTCTTGCTCCAAACGGCGCTTCTAAATGAGGTGTTTTTATTATTGCTACCTCATATTTAGGATGTTCGCCAAACCTTAGAGGCCGATAGGTTCGTAATTGCAGATTAAGAATCCTCCCATTCTCATCAAAATAAAAGGCTTCCCTTCCAGCCCAAGCAATGCCCATGCTCATGGCCCCTTTAATTTGTCCCAGTACTCCTTTGTAGTTCAATACCTCGCCAATATCTACAACGGTTATTGCTTTAAGGATTTTGTAGCGAAATGTTTTTATGTCTATCTCTATTTCGACTCCTTGTGCTGCGACTGCCCATTCAGGACCAGGATTCCCTGCACCAGTTTCAGGGTCTAATTTCGTTAATCCAGTAAGTGTATAGCTTCCATTTGCAATAATTTGCCCACCAATAGAATTGCCATTGGGAAAGGTGTAACCATAAACAATATCTTTAAAAGGCACTAATTTTTGCGGATTATCTCGTAAATATACCGTTTCATTAGCAACCTCTATGTCATCTTCTGAAGCCCTTAATACGATTGCTCCCATTTTTTTCAGTTGGCGAATGGCATCATCTGCTGCAGCCATTACTGCTCTACCGGCCATTAACGTACCCCTGCTTGCTACTGTCTTCCAATGCTCTGGTTCTGTTTGTGTATCCACCGTCATTCTTACATGAATTCTCTCCACCTTCATTTGCATCTTCTCTGCTAAAATTTGTGCCAAGACCGTTTTTGTTCCCGTACCTATTTCCACTAAGCCTGACATAAGATTGATGCTCCCATCGGAGTTAAAGGTAATAACGGCACCCGAACTGACACCAGGACCAATAGTTGAATTTTTCCAGCTGCATGCGATTCCTTTTACGCGTACTTTATTAGGAGAAATTTCTTCTAATTGTCCTTTTTCCCATTCCATCATTTCATGTAATCGATCAATGCATTTTTCAACATTTCCAACTTTACTGCTTGTTAACAACACTTGTGTTGGTGTGGTATCACCAGGACGGATTGCATTTATCCTGCGAAACCGAAGAGGATCCATTCTCACTTTTTTTGCCAGCATATCCATTGCTCTTTCAAAAGCAAAATGTACCTCTCCATGACTGAAGCCCCTATATGGAGCAGGATATGGATGATTGGTATATATACATAAAGCATCACACCAAACATTCTCTATTTTATAAGGTCCTGTACAATCAACCGCTCCAGCTGTACTAAGATGTGGAGATTTATCGGCATATGCGCCCCCATCAAATACGTATTTCAGTTTTGCAGCTGTTAGTTTTCCGTCCTCTGTGCAAGCGAGCTGAATGGTTGCTTCTAAACCGATATGTACTGGCGAAACCGCAATATCTTCTTCTCTTGTATTAAATAAACGAACTTTTCGCCCACCGACTGCTCTTGATGCAATAAAAGCAAAAATTTCAAGCTGTACAGATGCCTTGCCACCATAGCCACCACCAACAAAGGGGGTTTCCACCACAACCTTCCCTGTTTCCACCTTGAAATCCCTGCTGATAATTTTTTTCACCATATAAGGGGCTTGAGAGCTGGTTACAATTCGAACAATCCCGCTTTCGGTAATTTCACAAAGAGCTGCTCTTGTCTCCATTGCGGCATGATCGGATAAAGGAATGGAAAAATGAGATTCTATTTTGACTTCCCCTTCTTGCAAACCTGCCTGAATATCCCCTTTTCTGATCTTAGTATGATTAATAATATTTGTTCCTTCTACAGGGTATATTCCTTCGTCTTTTGTATAATCAAGCATATTTTCATGAAGAAGAGGTGCGTTTTCTTCAAGACCTTGAAGCGGTGAATTTACAATAGGTAGAGGGTCGTATTCAATGCGAATAAGCCGTGCTGCCTTTTTGGCAATAGGAATGGTTTCCGCTACAACAAGCGCAATTACTTCCCCATAATAACGAACTTTATTAACTGCAAGGGCCGGTCGATCAATTACTTCCTCCCCAATTAGAGGAAGATTATCTCCGAGAATTATTGCTCGTACGCCATCTAGCCTTTGTGCTTCTTCTATTTCAATGGAGCGAATATTTGCATGAGCATAAGAGCTTTTCACCATTTCCACATGTAGAGCATCACTAGCGAGATAATCAGCCGTATACCTTGCTCTCCCTGTCACTTTTTCGAGGGATTCTTTTCGAAAAACACTTTTTCCAATATACGTCACAGTGCCCCTCCTCTTCTATTCCTCGAGATTATTCTAGAATGGATTTTATGAGATTATTCAATTATAAAAAAACTTGGTCAATAATAAACAAATCTCTATATGTATATGAGGATATTTTCAAAAATATAGGTGGTGTAAGCAAAAAAAAGGAAATTTATGAATGGTTGAGGAAAATCCGTTAACCATTCTCATTGTCTAATGAAGAAAATAAACAAAAAAGAACAGTCTATAAATTTTGTAAAGGTTAATGAGGTAATGGCTACTATATAATAATTAAGTAGCTAGAACAATACAATCCATTACTTTTTTATTCTGAGGAGAATTCCATTATAAATGAAAGGATTAAACGGAGTAACCGGAATACACATAAAAAACAGCGCAACAAGACTGGAGAGCCTGCAATCATAAAGTAATCGCGACTAACCCAATCCTTCTGTATTCCGGCTCCGGTTCAAACCTTCATTATCTTCTCGAAATCTATTTAAGCACAGAGACGAAATTAAATTGTCCTTTTCGGAAAACTATTCAGATTCAAATAATCCCTTGTTTACTGAGAAAGAGCTTTCCTACTATCTTCTTAATCCCACCCCATCTTTTTACATAAATTGATAATGTGAGCAAGATGGTGCCGACCATGCCAGGCATACGTTCCCATTAATAATTCAATCGACTGCTTACCATTTTCAGGATGTAAAAATTCTTTTTTTCTATCATCAGTAAAGAGAATGGAGCGGAGTAAATACGTCCATCTTTCATGAAGTGAAGTAAGCAATTGGAGCGAGACAGAAAGAGGCAGTGCAGAATCGGCGAGCTCTGCCCATTGTGCTTCTTCATACGGCTTAATCGTCGGCTCTTTTTCTGTTAAAGTTAATTTTGTTCTGATATAGGCATTCATATGGCTATCTGCTACATGGTGCACCACTTGACGAATTGTCCAGCCGCCATCCCGATATGGAGTATCTAACTGTTCTTCATTTAAAGACACAACTGCTTTTGCTAGTTTATCAGGATATTCCTCCAATTCAGCAAGCCACTGTTGTAAGACTTCTTCGGTAATTTCGCTTTGCCATTCAAATAATCCAATTGGATATTTTTCATCCATATTTTTTATTCCTCCTTATTGACGTTGTAATTTTGAAAAGAGCTTCATTTCTCCAAAAATAATAAGATAGAATCGATCTTTGGCTCATATCCAATTTCCATGTAAATCTTATTGGACGTAGGATTTGTTATATCCGTATAAAGACTCGTAGAGGAAAATCCAGAGGATAATAATCGTTGTGTAAGCTCTGCAACACAATTTGATGCATACCCTCTTTTTCGGAATTCCTTTGGTGTATAAACAAAATTTATCGTTATATTATTTTTCGTCGGTCTGCTTGCATTAGCCATGCTGACTACCTGATTATTTACTTCCCAGAACGCTAGCCGATTACTATCAATCAGTTCTTCTGCCCGTTTAGCAGCTTGGTCCATTTCCATAGGCTCATTGATTGAAACTGCGAAATCATAAACCCATTGCTGGGTGATGGCCTGATCGCTTTTATTCGCCCATCTAAAAATACCAGTATGATCTGCCTTTTTCTTTAATTCCTTCAATTGATAAATACGTTGATCCATGCCAAGAACAACTTTTAAGTTGCGTAATGAGGCAATATGAATGGCAAGTTCTTCTACAATTGCTTTCTCTCCAATTAAACCAGGAATATCCGTGATACTTTCATGTACCAACTTGCTAATAAGTGGTAAATCATTAGGCAAAATCCTCTCAAATACTGCGACGATGATTTGTTTTGGATGTGTTTGCAATAACATGAGAACAGGTTGTTCATTATCATATAAGCCAGCCATTACAGGTGGCTTTACATCTTGATTAGCGTTCATTAAAATTCCAAGAGGCAATCCATTTACCGCTTCATCTTTCTCTAAATGAGGAATCATCACGTTCTTGAAATCTTCTAAATCATAAAACTTCTGTACTAGATACATAGCTGTTCTACTCCTATCATGAATAAATTTAAAGGTAAAAAAATTACGATTGACTTACTTCAATGAACGTTTTAATGGCTGGCGGGGTATAAGTAGTGAATTGATCAAGTAATTGTTTTGGATTAGAATCTACTATCGCAATGGAACGGTATTGCTCTTGTAAAAATTCCGCATCCGCCATATGATTAATTAATCCCACAAGAGGATCGTAATAATGATTAATATTCAAAATTCCTAAAGGTTTTTTATGTAATCCAAGCTGTGCCCAAGTAAAAATCTCAAAAAATTCTTCCATCGTTCCTGCACCGCCAGGAAGAGTAATAAAGCCATCTGCAAGCTCAGTCATTTTTGCTTTTCGTTCATGCATGGACTTAACAATAATTAACTCACTTAAAGCTGGATGTGCTATCTCTTTTTCTTGCAAAAAGTCTGGAAGCACACCAATTACTTTACCACCAGCTTCCACCACACTGTCTGCAATGGCTCCCATTAAACCTACGCATGATCCACCATATACAAGTTCTAAATTTCTTCTTGCTAATTCCTTCCCTAACGCAATTGCTTCCTCCGTATAGATTGGCGAAGCACCTGTACTTGAACCACAGAACACAGCAATTTTTTTCACCTTGATCCCTCCATTTTAAGAATAGTACACTTTCTATTTACCAACCTGTGTTCAACAATGTTGAAATGGAAAAATTTTCTCCTTCCTATTATTCTAACTGGATTAACGGCTTAAAAGAAGTCTTATTTTCACTAATTTCCTATTATATTTTTATGATTTTCCTAAGATTCATAGCACATAAGAAAACGGGAACCTGTTTTTCAAAAAAAAAATAATAAAAAATAGGTTTATTTTATTTCAAGATTGGGTAATTGAAACTAGAAATCATCTCTAAGTACACCTAATATCAAGGAGGTTTATAATGGAAGAAGGGAAGGTTTTGTATAAAGGCAGAGTGTTCAAAGTTTTATTTTGCTATGATACAGGTTACTGTGAAATTAGGGATATTTATAATGTTTTTAAGGTAGAACTCGTACATAATTCTCAGCTTACACAATTAGAAGATGTCTGCACACAATAGGTTTATTTTTTTGATAAAATGGAACACTTTTCTTTTCAGATATAAAAGTAAGCGCTATCCAGTTATTTTTCCCTAGATCAACTCCTTTTTAAGATTATTGGCCATTTTACATATTTAACAATTTTTGATGAACTTGTCCACACCATAGTCGGTCACTTTCATATCATATAGTAAATCTATAGGTGGAGGTGACTGATATGTCTGAATATGGAGGCGGATTTGGAAGTAACTTTGCTTTAATCGTCGTATTATTTATTTTATTAATTATCATCGGTGCATCTTATGTAGGCGGTTATTAATTCATGTAACGATTACTAAGGTCTCAAGAACAATCATATATGTGATTGTTCTTGAGGCTTTTTTCGTTTTTAGTATATCTAGTCTATTATTTATTAGTTGTAAGCCTTTAATGAAAAAGCCTTTTGTTCTACCTATGGGATTCTTGTCCATTCACTCTTCTACTTGTTTACATAGGATATATTGTAACTAGTAGAAGGAGGTGGCACACATGTCAGATTGTTATGGCGGTGGCGGCGGTTACAGTAGTAACTTCGCTTTAATAGTTGTATTGTTCATTTTATTAATTATCATTGGGGCTTCCTATTTAGGAAGTTATTAATCCGTAAAAAGAAAGCACGGTTTGTGCTTTCTTTTTTTGTCCTTTTTTGAATACAGATCCTCGCTTATACAAAAAAGGGCACCTATATATATTTAAACAGGTGCCCTTTCCTACTTGCATTAGAAGAATCTTCTTCTTGGTCTACAGTTATTTGAGTTATTAATGTCAGCTCCACAATCAAAATCTTCCACTACTGTTTCGTTTACTTGTCTTTCTGTTACAGGGAAAAAGTTTTCATTACGAACTACAGTTCTGTTTACATTGATGATTTCTGTTGGATGAATATTACGGATTCTGCGTTCATTTGTTGTTGTACGAACAACTGTTTTAGTTGGATGGATGATATCTTCTACTGGGGAAACACGATTAGAACATTTATTGCAATGTTTGTTATTACCTGAACCACCTACATTATTATTATGACGACCCATTCTCTTTCGCTCCTTTCAAATTTTGAATTTCACTTACAATATATATTATGTAAGGAAACAATGCTTGTCCGAGCTTTTATACTATTCTTTGTCAAAATATGCAGAACTACTAAGAGAAAAGTCTATTAATAGAAACGCGGATAATATGTCTAGTAAATATAGATGATTTTAATAAAGCTAAACACAAGGAAATCGGAGCATTTTATAATACCAGCAAACGATCTCAGCTAATGATTCACTAATTAGAACAAAAGCTTATAGATTCACAATCTAATATGATAGATTCTCCTTTTTTAGAAAGGACCCTACAAGTCTGAAATATCTATACTGGCTCCCATTCATCTGCAACAACATTCAATCTTATCTGTTCAAAAATAAAAAGCTATCTCCTCAGGAGAAAGCTTCTAAGCATACAATGGATGTCTCTTTTTTACAAAGGAGGCTGCTAAGATGGAACCCAACTTGAAAATGCGTGGCTGCTTCTTTTTTAGACAATAGGCCATTATGTATATGTCTGTGACTCCATACACCAGTATTGTACGCTGGGAGACAGTATTATCCTTTTTTACATAGATAATCTCAATTGGTCTTTTTTCTTTCCATGCTTTTTCTAATTGCTTTACCATCGTTAACTCCTCCTTCTTTTTCATTATACAAGAACATTCGTTCTTATTCAAGTCGTTCGCGAACTAATGTTCTATTTTAAAAACTTTTTACTCTTTCGGGGGAGATTTTTTTATCTTTGCTGTTAGACACCCATTTTAATAAAGACAACCAACTTTCCACAGAACTAAGAATAAGATAAAGCAAAAACAAAGGAGTTTTAAGATGAACCTAGCTATACCGCATAGGCTGGAAGGATATCCATTTTCCTCTCATAGCCAATGGAGCCAACTATCCAATTCTCCTCATCAAAAATATTTTACACCTTTTAATCTACCATCATATTCCTACAGTCTTTATAGGCAACCTAATCAAACTTCTATCCGAAAGAACCATTTACTTTCACAAATTACAAAAGCAATTAATGGAGAATATGCAGCCATTTCTTGTTATCATACCCTAAAAAATATCGCTCCTTCGAAAAAGGAACAAACAGTCATAACAGAAATTCGAAAAGATGAAATTAGACATTATAATACTTTTTCCAATTTATATACTCAATTAACAGGAAAAAAACACACACCAATAATGAAAGAAAAATGTCCAACTAATTATCGAAAAGGAATCGATGCTGCCTTTCTTGATGAACAAGAGACTGTCGATATGTATTTAGAAATCGCCTATAATACAACGAACCATCAAGTAAAAGAAGCTTTTTTAAGAGCCGCGCATGATGAGCAAAATCATGCCGTTTGGTTTTTATATTTTATGAAATAAAAGAGGTTAATCTATAATTAATAAGCTCCCCGGAGAAGTTATTCTTCAGTCATAGGGAGCTATCTTTCTTAAATTCAGCTTATTTTCCAATATAATGTAAGACAGTCGGAATACTAAATGAGAACAAAACAACTAAGCTAAAGAGTGTGCCGATTAACAAATAGCTATTTGTAAACTTCCCAGACAAAGTAAACCCTTTCAATTTTGAAAATAGGACAACTATAAAAAAAATTAAGATAGGTAAAAACGAAAATATAAATGCTACTAATAACGCGGCAATCAATTGAAAAAACACTAATCCACTCATATTAGTAAAATGGCACCTCCACTTTTTCTATGATTACACTCGTACTATATGATAGATATAACGATTTATTACTGTTTTTCATGAGAACTTGACAAAGAAAAAAAATAATCGTTTCTCTTTTTGTATGAATCCGTTTACATATATAATTATATAATTTCTTATTTCTACCTCTTTACTTATTATCTATCTAACTTATTATACCATTTAACTAAACGAATTTTCTGATACGTAATCGTTTTTTTTAAATGATGGATTACTAAACTCCTATTTACAGGTTTGTCTATAGTCTGAAATAATTATTATCATTTAGTTGTCATGAGACTACCTGTAATTAAAATAGCTTTAATTAGGAGGTGTTTCCATTGATTAAATTATTTAGAAAACGATGGATGCTCTTTGATCAAATAGTGAAGACTTATAAACCTTTTGTTACAGTTGATTATGGTGTCATATCTGTATCTCCAAATGACATCATCGGCCTTTCTACACCAGTTAATCAAGTAAAGAACAGCGATAAAATGAAAGAACTTCGAAATTCACTTGAACAAAAGGGCTGGCATGATGAATGTCCCGTCGATTTACATTTATATAGGCTTCCTAATGGGAAATATACAGTTGCAACAGACGGGAATCACCGTACCTATTTAGCAAATCAACTGGAGATACCAAAAATAAAAGCAATGGTTTCGCTCCTTATTCCAGAAACCTATATCCCGGAAAATATCAAAGCAAAAATCGAGGAATATGAACAGAAGGAAAAAACATACCGTTTGGAAGTAGAAAAGCTTAGTAAATCATTGCAAAGTCTTGGAGAAAAACGCAAAAAAGCTAAAGACGAATTCGCTTATAAAAACTTTTGTAAACTAATAGATGATATGTATAGTAAACGACAATATATGCTTCTTGGATTTGCCCGTTTTTTAAATTTAGTACCAAATGAAACAGCGGACTAATCCGCTGCTTTAGTGATTACTTCTCATCGTTACTCTTCTAGGCATACATGGGAAAGGCTATAAATAGACCATATTTATAGCCTTCTTAAACCATTATAATTATGCTTTTACAGGAAGATGATGATGATCATGATGATGTTTCCCTTTGTGCTCTTTACCAATAGTAATACTATATTCTGCATTAAAAGGAATATTTAAAATAGTAACAGTTAAATCAAAACCGAAAATTGTAAATGGCATAAATTTCACCCCTTTATTAAAAGAATACCTCCAAGCAATCAAAGGATTTATTAATTGCTTGTCCTTTCCATATATAGTATGAAAATGGTGAAACAAATGATTGTGCCATTAATAATTTTTCTATAAAGAAAACCATAAAAAATAAGAAAGCAGCAGTACTGCCTTTGTTTAAATATAGATTTCTTAATTTTCCCTATAATTAGTTTATATTGCTCAAATTCGGGTAAATATACATTAATTAACAATCAAAGGAGATTGTAACGATGGATTCATTAAGAAAATTAAGTAATGATCACTTAATGACTGCATACTTTTCTGCAGTTAAACTCAAATTATCAAATGAATTTGTAAAAATACTAAAAAATGAAATTACAAAAAGAAACCTCTTAATCATCAAAAAGACGAATGGTACTTACTTTAAAAAGAAGTATCATTTTTTTATTATCAGCTGTTAATCATGTCATCCCCCCTCATTAACCTCTTACCATTAGACTTCTTTCATAAATATAGTGGTTGTTAATCGCATTTTGGTTAGTTTTATTTCTTTCTCATAACAGTCCTGTTATAATAAAAAAAGATCAATACGAAGGGACTGAATTATGCACAGATATCAATATATAACCCCAAACTAAACTTATAAAATGGAGGGAAAATATTGATTACAGAATTACACACTACAAGACTATTATTAAGAAAAATGAGAGACTCAGATTCAACTAGTTTATTTCCGATTTGGTCGGATCCAGAAGTGACAAAATTTATGAATATCGACAGTTTCACAGAGGAAAGTCAAGCAAAAGAAATGATTTTTTTCTTAGATGAGCTAGCAAAGGAAGATAAAGCCATTCGCTACGCCATCATTGAGCGGGAATCAAACCAAATTATCGGTTCTTGTGGCTTTAATTTTATTGATTTTGACAATGCGAAAGCGGAAATAGGATATGAATTAAGCAAACTCCATTGGGGACAAGGATATGCAAAAGAAGCAATTTCATGTTTAATTCAATCTGCTTTTACTGATTTAAACCTAAATAGGATTGAAGCTAAAATCGAACCTGATAACTTTAATTCAATCAGACTTATAGAAAAGTTATCTTTCACTTACGAAGGAACTTTAAGAAAAGCGGAAAAGGCTAAGAATCGTTTTATTGATCTCCAATTGTATTCACTTTTAGCTTCAGATTAGATTTTTATTAATCAAATTCCTTCAAAAGCGGAGTGATTTATCATACGTTGCTTTTGAAGGATTGTTCACACTTCGTTTATCCCAGTAAGCAAAGCCGCTTAGAAGGAGGCTTGCATTATTTTTTCATACTATTATTGTAAACAACTGTTATATATCCTTTGAACCTTTATTTTTTGAAAAAACTTTTCTAGTAAGACGTTGTTCCAAATCCTCATAATAGGCTAAAAATTGATTAGTCAACTTTAATTTTGGTAAAGTCAAATATACTAAAATGGATGACATAGTCGCAATGAATGCCCCAACGAAAACATCCATTGGATAATGTACTCCAACCCATATACGCGATATCCCAACAATAAGTGCAAGAATAACCCAAAACAACCAAATCCCTCTTTTAAACAAATAAAAGGATAGACAAATGGAAAAAAATAAAATTGTATGATCGCTTGGAAAAGAATTATCCACAGCCTTTTCAATCAATTTATTTACATTTAACAACTCTTCAAAAGGTTGATAATTTGAATGCAGTAATCCAGCTATTTTCCCTCCAATTTCTGCAAATAGGAAACTAACCACGGCACATAATACCATCATCCTATTTTTCTTCTTGCTACTGAACCAGAGCAGCAAAGTTGCAATAGCTAAGAAATAAACCATATACTCGGCAATGAGTATCATTGGTATATTCAAAAAGGTGTATTGCTTTCCTAAATCATTAATGTACCTAAATAAGTGAATATTAACCTCTGAAAAAATCATAAATATCTAAATCCTCTCTTTTGATATACTATGACTTTTAATTTAAAGTAAAATACGATTTTTCTCCTTCCAAATAGATAACATTTTTCTTTATACACGAACAGTACTGTAATTTTAATGTGACAATAATGTTTGATTTATAGCTGGATTATTCAAAAATTCGACAATTTGAGCTTTTTCTTTTTTAAATCGTGCATTTTACTCTCTAAATCAACATGTCGTAAACTGCGAGGAGGTGCAATAATGCAGAATTGAATAAAAAAATAACTTGGTCCTGTCTGGAATTTTTTTGCATATAAAAAGCATCCATTTGAGGATGCTTTTTATGCTTTAAATTTTATTTACTATTTCTGAATATTTTTTAAATAGTTCTTCAATTTCTTCTGGTCTGACATCTTCTCCAAAAAGGTCTGCCTGTTTCACATGTAAGGCTAGTAACTCCATAATCATATCGTATTTATTTCTTCCTGTTGTTTTTAATTCCATCATTCCACCTCACCTCTTTTTCATATTTCGTCATAAAATCTTTTTATGTTTTAAGGTTCATTCCAAAACAAGGTAGAAGCATAAGGGATTACAATTGTTACAAAAACAATCAGAGAATTTCCAACAAGAGCAAAAGTCTTAAATATTCCTTTTTTGCCAACTATTCCTAAAACAAGACCGATTACAGGTAATACCCACATAAAGAATATAGCGAATTCTCTTTTAAAATTACTTGCGTCCCAAAAAAATCTTATAACACCTGTTAAAGATATAAAAAAGATAATAAAAGAAGCAATGCTAAAGAACTTTTTCATAGTTTCTCCCCCTACTGTTAAATATTACCACAAACACAGTTTTATAAAAATAGGGAATATTAAGTTACTATTCTTTTTATTTCTCTTTTATTCATCTCATTATGCGCTTTAATTCTGCTATATACTGCTTTATTCTTTTTAATAAAAATCAACACAAAATTATAGATTTCCTTACTCTTTATTTCTCTTTCTAATTTTCATCATTGTATTTGCATTTCTTTGAAATTCATATGGCACGCGAACTTCTTCAACATCATGACCATTATTTTTGAGTATCTTCACAATCTCATCTAAATGCTCGTATCTGTTTCCAGTAAGATCAACAAGTGGAAAGATACGAATTTCTTCTTTTGCTATCCGAAGCAATTCTGCAATCACATCGAGGTGAAATACTTTATTAAGACGATCACCGTATGTAAACAAAAAGTGTGCAGAGAGAATCAAGTCAAATTGTTCACTTTCAAACGGGAGTGAAGGCAATGTCACAGGAATATAGCAGCCAGGATTCTCTTTCATATCAGCTGCACAATCATTAAGTGCTTGGGTTCGGTGCTGCGCTAGATCTTTAACATCTTTAAAATAATCAAACACGTACTGTTCTTTTGCTTTTTCTACACTCTCCATTGCGTGTTCAAGATCTTTTCTCCCCTTATTGGCAAGCAATTCACCCGGATGATAATAAGCGATATCACATGCGGTGACTTCCAGTCCTTTTTGCTTGCCGATGGCTGTAAAAGAGCAGGCTCCTGCCGGACAGTCTAAAATCTTTTTTCCTTGTAATTCGTCTAACGAAAGTGAAAACATCTCCATATATTCCTCAAATGTTCTTCCGATAAAAACGATCCGTTCTAAATCTAACCCATTTTTACTCATATCTACTCATCCCCTTAATTTATAAAATAAAAAAGGGTCCTCATCCTAATAAAGGACGAGAAACCCCGTGGTACCACCTTCGTTCGTTTATTAAAAAATAAACGCACTTTACTATACAGAAACAATTTATAATTGCTCCATATATTGTCCTTTTTATCGGTAGGACATTCCGCCATAACCTACTATTCATTCAGCTTGGTTGCTCAGAAGCCCATTCAACAAAATTCCCATACCGATTCTCACCAACCATCAGCTCTCTAAAATGTTCCTAATGTTTACTCTTCTTCATCATCACATAATATATTTGGTTTTTATTTACCATTTTTCAAAGTGTTTTTTTTTATTTTATTACCCATTTAAAAAATTGTCAAAATATTTTATGATTCACTAACTACACCATTGTATTACAATTCATTTAAGAGGTTAAATGACTTAACTTACTGTCAAAGATCCACTGAAAAACTGGATGGAATTCCATCATTCCATTCTACTAAAACTTTTTAAAACATCTGCATTTATTCAGATGAAACTGATTAGGATAAACACAGAGAATTTAGTGAAGACTAATATTCCTAAATGATTAATAACCAAAGTTTATGCAAGCTTTCTTTTAAAACCATCACATATAAAAAGTCTCGGTATTTTATTAAATACCGAGACTTTTACTAATCAATACATTTCCATATACTGGTCGCGCTCCCATGGGTGCACTTGGACACGGAACATATCCCATTCAATCTCTTTAGCTTCTACAAAGTGATCAAAGATATGCTCGCCTAGAGCGTCAATCATTGTTTCATTTTGCTTTAGCTCATCTAATGCTTGCGCTAAAGTTGATGGTAAATCAACAATGCCTTCCGCAATTCTTTCTTCTTTGCTCATGATGTAGATATTTCGATCTACTGGAGCAGGAGGAGTCATTTGGTTTTCGATTCCGTCTAAACCTGCTTTTAATAAAGCTGCCATTGCTAAGTATGGGTTAGCAGCTGGATCTACACTACGTACTTCTACACGAGTACTCAAGCCACGTGAAGCTGGAATACGCATTAGTGGAGAACGATTTCTAGCAGACCATGCAACATAGCAAGGTGCTTCATAACCAGGTACTAGACGCTTATATGAGTTTACAGTCGGGTTAGTAATGGCTGTAAAGCTAGTAGCATGTTTACCGATACCAGCGATAAATTGCAATGCTGTTTCACTTAATTCTAATTCACCTTTTGGATCATAGAAAACATTTTCGCCATTTTTGAATAGAGAAAGGTTGCAGTGCATACCTGAACCATTCACACCAAATAATGGTTTTGGCATAAATGTTGCATGAAGTCCATGCTTGCGAGCAATTGTTTTAACAACTAATTTAAATGTTTGAATTTGATCACAAGCTGTAATTGCATCCGCGTATTTAAAATCAATTTCATGCTGTCCTGGTGCTACTTCATGGTGAGATGCTTCAATTTCAAAGCCCATCTCTTCCAATTCTAACACGATATCACGACGACAGTTTTCTCCTAAGTCTGTTGGTGCTAAATCGAAGTAACCACCATTATCATTAAGTTCTAAAGAAGGTGCGCCTTTTTCATCCAATTTAAATAAGAAAAATTCCGGCTCAGGCCCAAGATTGAAATCTGTGAATCCTAGATCTTCCATCTCTTTCAAGACTCTTTTAAGATTATTACGAGGATCTCCTCCAAATGGTGTTCCATCTGGATTGTAAATATCACAAATCAAACGTGCTACTTTTCCTTTTTCAGCAGTCCATGGGAATACTACCCAAGTGTTTAAATCAGGATATAGGTACATATCTGATTCTTCAATACGTACAAAGCCTTCGATAGAAGAACCATCAAACATCATTTTATTATCCAATGCCTTATCTAACTGACTAATTGGAATTTCCACGTTTTTGATTGTTCCTAGGATATCCGTGAACTGTAAACGGATAAATTTCACATCACTTTCACTTGCAAACCTTTTGATATCTTCTTTAGTGTAATTTTTAGCCACGACTATTCCTCCACTCCCTACTTTTCTTCTTATCTATTTTTGAAAATAACGAGACATGTCTCCTTGTCTCATAGAGGGACGATGAGTATCATTAAAGCGACCTGCATTTAATAATTCTTTACGCAATAATTTACGCAAATCCTCATCAGATAATTCTCTGCGTGCTTTTTCTGCTTCTTTCTTTACTTCATCTGTCAGCACTTGTTTTTCTTGAACAGAGAATATTTGTTTAATTCCAGCAAGGTTTACTCCTTGATCAATTAGATCTTTAATCTCCAATAACTTATCAATATCCGATAATGAAAAAAGTCTTCTATTGCCATCCGATCTTGCTGGAGCCACTAATTCGTGTTCTTCATAGTAACGAATTTGTCGAGCAGACAGCTCTGTTAATTGCATGACAATACTTATTGGAAAAAGAGGCATCGATCGACGAATTTGACTACCAGACATAGCATTCGGCTCCTTTAAATTGATTTAATTCCCCTTCATTATATGATTGGGGAAAAAAGATGTCAACTAATGTTACAATTTCTTCCCAACTGATGTAACAGATTGTTATACTCAAATAGTAATCAGTTTTTGTTCTAATAATTGATTAATGGCAATACATATAGCAATTTTAACATGCGAGTACGTTAATCCCCCTTGAACATAAGCAACATACGGAGGTCGGATAGGTCCATCTGCTGTTAATTCAATACTTGCACCTTGAATAAAAGTCCCAGCTGCCATAATGACATCATCTTCATATCCTGGCATGTAATTAGGATATGCCGTTACGTGGGAGTTTATCGGCGAAGCATATTGAATGGCTTGGCAAAAAGCAATCATTTTGTCTTTATCATCAAATTGAACAGATTGAATAAGATCCGTTCTTTTTGCATTCCAGCAAGGCGAAGAATTCATCCCCAATTTCTCCAGCATAGCTGCTGTGAAAATTGCTCCTTTTAAGCTTTGACCAACTATATGTGGAGCAAGAAAGAACCCTTGATACATTTCTTGTAAACTGTAAAGTGAAGCCCCTGCCTCCGCCCCAATACCTGGAGACGTCATGCGGTAAGAACAAGCTTTAACGAATTCCTCTTTTCCGACAATGTAGCCGCCTGTTTTAGCAATTCCCCCACCAGGGTTTTTGATTAAAGAACCTGCCATTAAATCAGCACCAACATGGCACGGCTCCAAATCTTCGACAAATTCCCCGTAGCAATTATCAACAAATACAACTACATCACTTTTAATTTCTTTAACAAAAGCAATCATTTTTTCTATTTCTTTAATGGAAAAGGAAGGTCTCGTTGCATAGCCCTTTGATCGCTGTATCCCAATCATTTTTGTATTTGCATGGATAGACGCAGCGATTTTTTCATAATCTGGCTGTCCATCTGGAAGTAAATTAACGCTGTTATATCCGATGTTAAACTCTCGCAGCGACCCAGTCCCTTCCCCTCGTATCCCAACAATTTCTTCTAATGTATCATACGGTTTGCCTGTAATATATAGAAGTTCATCGCCTGGTCGAAGGATTCCAAATAGCGCCGTACTGATAGCATGTGTTCCTGATATAATTTGTGGTCTCACTAAACCAGCTTCCCCGCCAAACACTTCCGCATAAATACTTTCCAAAGTATCGCGACCAATATCATCATATCCATACCCAGTAGACGGAATAAATGTGATTCACTTACTTTGTGATTTTGAAAGCTTGCTAAGACACGAAATTGATTGGAATCAATTCTTTTATCGATTGATTGATGTACTTCCTTTATTTGTTCTTCCACTTCCATTACTAATGTTTCTAGCTGTGTTCCATATGTTAACTGTTTATACATTTATTTCTCCCATTCCTCTTTTTCTATCGACTTTTTATAGTTTAAAATAGCATGTTCTTTAAACGCATACCCTTTACACAAATAGTTTTGCGTTTCTTCATCAAAAATTAAGCTGCGCAGGACTGTTTCATTTTTTAGCTGCGACAATAATTTCCCGTTATTACTTTCAACCGTTGTTTCATAATATTCCATGTTTTCCATCATCATTTGTTCAATTGTCTGCTTTAGCTGTTCCCGGTCTTCTTTATCAAAAGCACTGATTAAAATACTTTCTGTTTTGGATGTAGGGACAAATTTTGGATGCACTAAATCCTTTTTATTATAGACCGTTAAATGCGGAATTGCAGGTATTTCCAAATCTTCAAGTAATTTATGTACGGTTTCCTCATGCTGATAATATTCCTCATTGGAACTATCCACAACGTGAAGCAATAAATCAGCTTCTCGGACCTCTTCTAAAGTAGAACGGAAAGCAGCAACTAATGTTGTTGGTAAATCTTGAATAAAGCCTACTGTGTCCGTAATCAGTGCCGAAAATCCGCTTGGCAAAATAATTTTGCGTGTCATTGGATCTAAAGTTGCAAACAAAATATCTTCTTCAAATGAATCTGCTTCCGAAAGGCGATTAAATAGTGTCGATTTACCGGCATTTGTATAGCCGACTAAGGCGATTTGGAATGCTCTGTTTTTCTTTCTTCTCTCTCGATAGCGATCACGATGCTCGACAATCACACTTAATTGCGTTTTAATATCATCAATTCTCCGTCTAATATGCCTTCTATCTGACTCAAGCTTTGTTTCACCAGGACCTCTTGTCCCAATCCCCGCTCCTAGTCTCGATAATTGCAGACCTTGACCGCCTAAACGCGGCAATAAGTATTGTAATTGAGCAAGCTCTACTTGCAGCTTTCCTTCTTTCGATCTTGCTCGCGAAGCGAAAATATCTAAAATAAGCTGTGTACGATCAATAATTCTAGCGTCCAAATTTTTTGATACATTACGCACCTGACTTGGCGATAACTCATCATTAAAAATGATTAAGTCTGCTTCTAACTCCTCTGCAAGCATTTCTAGCTCTTCTACTTTTCCTTTGCCAATATATGTAGAAGGATGAATTCTTTCTCGCATTTGGGTTAGAGTAGCGACAACTTCTCCATTTGCTGTTTTCGTTAAATTCGCAAGTTCTTCCATCGAATATGCAAATCGGGCAGCATCATTTTGTGTCTCGCAGCCGACCAGGATTACTTTTTCTTTTTCTATTTTAGTTTCTTTCAAGTATGTAAACCTTCTTTCCATGTCGAACTTTATCTATTATAGCAAACAAACAATGTTTCTTCTATTTGCTCCTTATAAGGTTACCCAAAATATGTCTTAGTAAAAATGCCTTTTTAGAAAAATACAGAAAAAAGGTTATTCCACGAGAATTACTTCTTGTAGAATAACCTGCTATCCTTATTTTTCATGGGAGTTTAACATTAAATCATTACTTCTAAGAGTCATAAGTTCGTATTTATCATAATTACTTTCTAATAGTAGCCTCATCGCTTGTGCTCTTATCGATTTTTCAATGATATTACGAATATAGCGGCCATTCGAAAAACTTTTTGGATGCTGGACATTTCGTACATATGAAAGATGTTCTTTAAGTTTTTTTTCTGCCTCATGACTTAAAGCATACTCCCTTTCTTTTAACATTCGATCAGCAATTTCCATTAGCTGATCTGTCGTATAATCGGGAAAGTCAATGACAAGCGGGAATCTGGAGTGAAGGCCAGGATTTAATGAGAGAAAAAAATCCATCTCTCTAGAATAGCCTGCTAATATTAGTATAAAATCATGCTGTTTATCTTCCATATGCTTGACTAATGTATCAATTGCTTCTTTCCCGAAATCCTTCTCTCCACCTCGACCTAAAGAATAGGCTTCATCAATAAATAAAATTCCGCCCATTGCTTTTTTCACGAGATCCCTTGTTTTTTGTGCTGTATGTCCGATATATTCACCAACTAAATCAGCACGCTCGGCTTCGATTAAATGCCCTTTTGATAAGACATTCATTTTTTGAAAAAGCTTGCCAATTAACCTCGCAACCGTTGTTTTACCAGTTCCTGGATTCCCTTTAAACATCATATGCAATGCTTGTTTTCCAGTTTTCAGGCCACTTTCTTCTCTTTTTTTATTTACATAAATCCATGCGTATATTTCTTTTATCATTTTTTTCATTTCATCCATGCCAACAAGACTTCCTAATTCCGCTTCAATTTCCCTAAGTGCTTCATGTTCACTCGGAACATTTCTGGGGATTGACTCAGCTTCTGGCTTTTCCTTTGGAAGAACCTTCTTTTTCTGTGAATTGATTACTACGCTGATCTGTCCATTATTCTTCATCCGGATTGGATGCTCCAAAAGCCACACCTCCTCTTAAAACAAAACGCTTTAAACACTTGCCCAACAAAAGCATTATTTATCACTATTTATAAGCCTTTTCATTGATTCATACTGTTTGCTACTATTCCCCATTGTTAATGTATATTCAGAACCTTTACTATTCATTAAACTATTTTAGATTATTTTTTTAGTGCTTTCGAGGAGACTTCTGGAGAGTCCATTCTATGGAGTAAGTTATTATGCTGAAATAAAGAAATATTTCAAATATTATATTTAAGCAAAAAAGGAGATAAAATGGCTAGCATATTTTTAACTTCAAACGTTTTTTTACCGAAACAATTAAAGCTGAATTCTTATCCATACTAAATCAGTATAATTTGAACCCAAAAACTGTTATCAGACGACCAATATATTCTTTTTCATACACGAGAAAGGATAAAAAAACAGACTAAACCTATATTTGATTTAGTCTGTTTCTCATTAAGCTATTCCATATTCATTTCCTTGCAAATGCCTATGTATCCCTATCTTTAACTCGATTGAACAATAGGACTTATATTTGCCCTATAATGAGACTATTTTACTGAACTTGCGTGCCTTCTAAATCAATCTGTACATTTTTTTGTGGAGCAAACGTAGAAATTGCATGCTTATAAACTAACTGCTGCTTACCTTCTGATTCAAATAATACCGTGAAATTATCGAAACCTTTTATAAATCCACGTATTTGGAATCCGTTTAATAAGAATACCGTTACGTTTGTGCCATCTTTACGTAATTGATTTAAAAACTGATCTTGAATATTAACTGATTGCTTCATGAAAATCCTCCTCTTTTCTCTCTACTATTATGTATTCGATTTAATCTCTAGCATTCCTTCTAAATAAGAAGAAATTTCCTGTATTTTTTTTGTTATGTCATTTGTTTTGACGGTTTCTGTCATATCATACCATTGTACATCCATTTTATTGCGAAACCAAGTTAATTGCCTTTTGGCATATCTTCTTGAATTTTGTTTTAACTCTTCAATCGATTCATGTAAGCTTAGAAGTCCATCGTAATACTTATAGATTTCCTTATAGCCAATTGCTTGAATGGACTGACAGTCTCTTATGCCTTGATGATAAAAATGCTCCACTTCCTCTAACAATCCATTTTCAAGCATTTGATCGACTCTTTTGTTAATTCGCTCATAAAGAATTTCTCTATCCATTGTCAAACCAATTAATGCTGTATCATAGAGTGGCTCTTGCTTCTGCTCTTTTTGGATTTCAGACATTTTTCTTCCCGTGACATGAAAGACCTCGAGTGCTCTTATTACACGTCGTACATTATGGTGATGGATAGCAGCTGCAGCCTCAGGATCTATTTCCTTCAGCCTGTCATGAATTCTTAAGCTTCCTTCTCTCTGCGCCATTTCTTCCAGTTTCATCCGAAACGCTTGATCTGAAGCTGTTTCTTGAAATTGATAATCGTATAAAACCGCTTGAATATACAAACCAGTTCCGCCTACAATAAATGGCAACTTTCCTCTTGCTGTAATCTCTGTTATTTTTTTGCGCACAAGCTCTTGAAATTGGGCAACGGAAAAACTTTCGTCTGGTTCTACAATATCAATTAAATGGTGCGGAACCCCTTGCATTTCTTCTGGAGAGATTTTTGCTGTCGCAATATCCATCCCCTTATATATTTGCATGGAATCTCCACTTATAATTTCTCCGTTGTATTTTTTAGCCAGTTCAATACTAAGATTAGTCTTTCCTACAGCAGTAGGTCCAATTAGCACCACAACTTTTTCTTTAATTGTCAAATGATTCAACTGCCTTTTACTAACATTTAGCCAAAATATATATAAGCTATTATTATTATTTTATCACATTCTTCCGCGCAGTTTAACCTGTAAGCATTATTACCAATCCTTTATGAAATATACGGAATTTTATCAATCAATTTTTATTTTTTCCTTCTCTGCTGAGTAAATGGTTACATTATTCTGTTACTTTCCCTTGTTCGGAAAAATCCCCTAGCCATAGTTTTATCCCTTTTTTCTCCGCTTCTGTAATAACTTGATAAGCTTCTTTCTCTTCCCCCAAGAGTATCTTCCCGATAATATTATTGGACGATGTAGGATGTATTTTTCTTTTTCAAAAAATCAGTGACAAAGCGAATGATTTCTTTTACTTGGAGCTTGCCTCGATTTATTCATTAGGACCCCTCCCTAATATTTGTGTTAAATATCGAATTCTACTTCTTTTCTATTATTTCCATATATTTTTATAACATAGGGAGCATGGTTAAAGAGTTTTTGAATGTCTTCATGTTGGAAAAAGAATTGTATAGATCTTTTTAACTCTTTGGCTGTTTCGATGTTTTTCGCCCGATCTTCATCGGTTGTGAAGGCTAATTCAGTATATATATCGAATTTCAATTGCTCGTCTTCATATGTTGGATAGACATCATATACTTTATATTTGTCGCCGCCAAACATATAAGCTTCTAAAAGAGCTGGTACAATATTCCACATTGCTTTTTCCATCTCTACAACTTCTGCATCGACCTTTCCGAATGAGAAGTTCCATTCACTATCAAATTTTGTCATAATATTTTTGATTTCTTCCTTGATCATCGTTTCTTCTTCTTTTGGAATAGACTCAGATAAAAGGATTTCCCTTGATTCGCCAGATGAATCACTTACATAGTTTTGCATATAATAATAGGTATTTGATGTAAGTAATTCGTATATTTCTTGTTCCATTTCCAGCTGTTTATTCTCTGCTGTTTGTTCATCTGTTTGTTCTGCTTCAATCACTTGGTTCATCTCTTCATATCTAATTTCGTAATCCAAGTCCCTTTCCTTTAAATAAGATTCGATGAACATTGTTACCTCTTCTTTATTTTCTAAACTCTCTGCTGTGCTAAATTGGACATATAAAATATTATTTTCCTCTTCTGGATAGGCATAAATATCGGTATAGCCTTTTTGTTGAATCTCCCTTCCTAGCTGAAACACGCCTCCCTCCTTATAAATTTTATATACATCCGGTCCGAGACTGACTCTCGTCTTTCCTAGCGTTTTCTGATTAATGGATCCACCAGCAAATAAAACAACTATCGTAAAGATAAGGAATAGTGCCTTTCGCTTACCTTTAAGGCGAGTTTCTATGTATTGGTTTTTCTTTTCAAAACGGAAAGAATCTAGTAAAAAATTTTTTGCGAGATTTATATCTTTATTTATAGCAGCTTCCACTTGTTCAATGGGAATTAACTTGCCATTATTTGTCCATAGAAGAAGGGCATCATAAATTATTATTTTCGCTTTTCTCTCAGAGATATGTAGATTCCGCGCTATTTTCTTATAAGAAAAGCCGTAATAATACTTTAGTAAAAAAGCAACTCGGGCATTTCCTTCCAGCAAACCTATTCGATTTAATAGTGTGCTAAAATCCAAATATTTATCATTACATTCATTATTTCGACTAAATTTAATATATTCCTTGATTACTGGTTTTGCCCATAAACGCTCAAAATGGCGATAGGACCACTTATCCTTTACTTGTTCTACCGCCATATTTAACAATTGTTCTGCTGTTACTCTATCTCCAGTTAATAAAAATGCTAGAAGATACCATTCATTTATATAGGCTTGTATTTGTTTCTTCCATTGTCTATGACGTCTATTCAGCGTATATTCCACCTTTCGCCATTCTCCATATATTACCTATATTTTAAAGGAAGATAGAATACTTGTCATTAACCATCTGTTTGAAAATTCAACTTTGAATAAATATTCTGGTTAAATTATAACTTACTTCTTTTTATTGTTGCGATATGTAATGGCATCTTAACTTAACCAAAAAAACTGCCTTTATTTTACAAAGCAGTTTTCAGCTTAGAATTCAGGATAATTCCAACATTCTATCCAATGCTATTTTTGCATTAGACGCTATTGGCTCTTCGACATTAATTCGATTCCTTTCAAAATTGTCTTCAATTGATTCTAAACACCATACGAGATGAGGTAAATCAATCCGATTCATTGTTAAACAAGCACACATATATGGGTTAAGGGAAATAATTTCTTTATCCGGGTGTTCTTTCATAATCCGATTAACTAGGTTCATTTCCGTACCAATAGCAAAAGCACTTCCAGACTCTGCATTTTCGATTACATCAATAATATAATTGGTTGAACCAGCTAAGTCAGCTGCCGCGACAACTTCTCTGCTGCACTCTGGATGGACAATAATTTTCATGTAAGGATATTGTTTTCTAACTTGCTCGACATTTTTCACGGTAAAATTTTCATGTACAGAACAATGACCTTTCCAGAGTATTACTTTAATATCTTCTATCACGCCTTCATAAACAAGTTCATTTTTAGCCGGATCCCAAATGGCCATTTGCTCTAAAGGAACCCCTAAATTATAGGCAGTATTTCTTCCAAGATGCTGATCTGGTAAAAATAGTAATCTTTCCTTTTTTGTAAAGGCCCAGGATACCATTTTTTCAGCATTAGAAGAAGTTACGGTTGCTCCCCCATTTTCTCCGACAAAGGCTTTAATGGCTGCTGTTGAATTTACATAGGTTAGTGGTATGATCGTGTCTCCGAACAATTCCTGCAGCTTGATCCATGCTCGATTAGTCTGATAAATATCGGCCATATCCGCCATCGAGCAACCCGCCCGCATATCTGGCAAGTAGACTTTCTGCTTCTCTGTAGTAAGGATATCAGCTGTTTCTGCCATGAAATGAACCCCGCAAAAGACAATAAACTCTGCTTCTGTATTTTCAGCCGCAACTTGCGCTAGCTTTAAGCTATCCCCTGTAGCATCAGAAAATTGAATAACTTCATCCTTTTGATAATGGTGACCTGGAATAAATAGTTTTTTGCCTAATCGATTCTTTACACTAACCACTCTTTCTTCTAATTCCGCATTTGACATGGCCAAGTATTTCTCTGGTATTGTATTTGATGCTTGCAGCCCCTCTAAAAGGTTCATTTTCCTCTCCCCTTTTTACTCTTTAATCAAAGCTTACTTTCACACTAATATCTACTGCTTTCACCGAATGGGTTAAAAATCCTAATGAAATATAATCCACTCCACACTCTCGATAGGAAGCAAGATTTTCTAATGTAATTCCACCAGATGCTTCTGTCGTTACAGTTTCTGGAACATGTGTAATCCACTCCACAATTTCTTCAGGCTTTCGATTGTCAAACATAATTACATCAGCGCCAGCAGCTAGAGCTTCAAACATTTGTTCCTTTGTTTCCGTTTCAACTTCTACCTTAACCATATGACCAATTGACTGTTTAACCGCTTTTACAGCATTAGCGATCGAACCGGCGAAAGCAATATGATTATCTTTAATCAACACCGCATCATACAATCCGAAGCGATGATTATGCCCTCCGCCAACTGTTACCGCATATTTTTCTAACATCCTTAACCCTGGTGTCGTTTTTCGCGTATCACTTATTTTGGTGTAGCCACTATTTAAAGTTTCTACTGCTTCACATGTTTTTGTGGCGATACCACTCATTCTTTGGACAAGATTTAAAATAACACGCTCCCCTTTTAATAAATCACGAATCTTTCCTCTTACCGTAGCCAATTTTTGACCTACTTCCATTCGGTCTCCATCATGGATACGCATTGTGACTTCTGTTGCCGGATTCAAAACTTGGAATCCTACCTGAATAATCTCTTCCCCACAAAAAATTCCATTATCCTTCGATAAAATCACGATTTCTCCTTGCTGCTCTTTGGGAAAAATCGCATCTGTCGTCACATCACGTTCACCGATATCTTCCATAAAAAATGCTTCCAGCAGTTTCTGCAATTTTAATTGGTTCATTTTGATTCTCCTTTGTTTGTTCACGATTCATGAAGATCTTTTTTTTCATCCATTCATTCTTTTCCATAGGATAATCAGAACGAAAGTGGCCCCCTCTGCTTTCTTTTCTTTCCAATGCAGATTTGGTAATTAGAAAAGCTGTTAAAAGCATAAAATACTTTTCTATCTCCTCGACTGACTTATTTTCTAAAGAGATCTGTTCCAGATTGGTTATTCTGAAACCTTCAAGCCATTCAAGATGCATCCGTAAGTGGATTCCATTACGGACAATGCCTACATACTCCATCATTCGATCTTGAATCTCTGCTTTTTCTGGCAAAATCGGAAAGAAATTCTCATTTTTTTCTTCGTTTTTCCATTGAATCGTTTCCGTTTTTATTCTTTGCTTTTTATGAAGAAGTGTCGCAAGGTTTTTCCCCATATATAAACCCTCTAAGAGAGAATTGCTTGCTAAACGGTTCGCTCCATGAAAACCTGTGCAAGCTGCTTCACCAATTGCATAAAGATTATCGATATTTGTTCTTCCATGCAGGTCTATATCAATTCCCCCCATTAAAAAATGACTGCCTGGCGCAACTGGGAGCAGACCTTTCTGCAAATCAATGCCTGCTTTTAGACACATATTTGTAATTGTAGGAAATCTCTCTTGAAAATTTGCAATCATGGAAATATCTAAATAGACTGGTTCCCCTTTCGATAAATACTGATAAATTGTTTGGGAGACGATATGCCGTGGAGCTAAGTCTTTATAAGGATGGACATGTTCCATCACGTACTCTCCAAAAGCTGTAACTAGTCTTGCACCCTCTCCTCTGACAGCTTCTGAAATCAGTCCAATCGTTTTTCCGTTAACATAAAGCAGGGTAGGATGAAATTGTATAAACTCCATATCGCTAATATTTGCCCCTGCTAAATAAGCAAGCGCAATTCCATCTCCCGTAATGGTGGAAGCACTACTCGTATAGGTGTAAAGATTTCCACACCCACCTGTTGCAATAACAGTATGAGCGCTATAAAATTCTGTTCGTGTTCCATCTGAAAATATGCCTTTTGCGCCAAAGCATTGTTTAGTATTAGTATTTACCATTAATTCATAGACGAAAACATTTTCGATGATTTTGATATTATTAGTCTTTGTTTCCACTAAATACTGCATCAACTGTTTTCCAGTAGTATCACCGCCACTGTGTACTACTCTGTTTTCCGAATGAGCACCTTCCATTCCTAATGCAAGATTTCCTGACATATCCTCATCAAATTTGCATCCCCCCTGCCGCAATTCATTTATTAAGATGGGTGCTGCGTTTGTAATTTTCGTTACTACTTCAGGATTATTGTGAAAGCGTCCAGCTTCAAATGTATCAAGTGCGTGCTTTCTATAATCATCTGAATCTCCCATGCTTGCAGCAATTCCACCTTGAGCTAAATAAGAATTGCTGCTTTCTATTTTAGATTTTGTGAGAATTATCACATTGAAATCTGTTGAAAGTTTTTTAGCTAGCTGCAAGCTAGCGATTCCACTACCAATAATCAATACATCGGTGTCCATTTTTCACCATCCTATTTTACAGGTGTCTTGACACTTATATTTACATAGTTTTAAAATTAAGGCAAGGGTTTTTTATGGATAGATTTTTAGCTTATTAATCTGGTTCCCGTAAACAACTGATTTTTTTGGAGGAATTTTTGATGAAATATTTTGATTATGCAGCAACTACTTCTTTAGATTCCGATGCTGCTTCTACTTATGTCGAAGTTGCTTGTAAATACTTTGGAAATTCGAACAGTCTTCATGATATGGGAGATACAGCTACTAGAATCGTCGAGAATTGCCGTGAAGAATGGGGAAGATTAATAAACGTAGATAAAAAAGGCATTTACTTTACAAGCGGTGGTACAGAAAGTAATTTTCTTATTTTGCAAAGCTTACTTAAGGGGACAAAAAAGGAAGGAAAACACCTTATTACATCAATAGCAGAGCATGCTTCAATTCACGGTACGATGCATGTCTTAGCAGACAAAGGCTATGAAATTACGTATTTGCCATTATCAGAAACTGGCTTAATCGATACTCGGTTACTAGAAGAAACAATTCGTCCTGACACCGTGCTTGTTTCTATCCAACATGTGAATTCTGAAATTGGTACAATCCAACCAATAAAAGAAATCGGAGCGATTTGTAAAAAGCATCATGTTCTTTTTCATAGTGATATGGTGCAAAGTATTGGAAAAATAGAGGTTAAAAAAGTAACCCCCTATGTCGATGCATTATCCCTTTCGAGTCATAAATTTTATGGACCCAAAGGTGTCGGTCTTGCCTATATTAATCCAAATGTTCCTTGGATTCCAATCGTATTAAATGGTAGCCACGAAAATGGCTTTCGCTCTGGTACAGTTAACACAGCTGGGATTGCAAGTATGACCGTCGCTGCCCAAAAGGCATGCTCTACAATTTCGGAGAACGAAACGAAGCATTCTAAGTTCCGAAGGTTATTTACAGAGATGCTTCCGAAAGAAACCGTTACTGTTTTTGAATGTACGGATCAATATCCAGGAATTATCGGATTACGAGTTAAAGGGATAGAAGGTCAATGGCTTATGCTTGAATGTAATCGTCGTGGATTTGCCATCTCCACAGGCAGTGCGTGCCAAGTCGGAAAACAAGCCCCTTCCAAAACCATGAAGGCGTTAGGATTGGCTGATCAAGAGGCAAAAGAGTTTGTTCGGATATCGATGGGCAAAGACAATATGGAAGAAGATGTAAGAGATTTAGCCAATACGATTAAACAGCTTGCACTAAACAGTTCACTTCCTAAGTAAACCATTTTACTCGTATAAATTGTGTATCTATTATGGAAACATCTATTATAGCCTACTCACTTTAACCTATTTTCGTTTCTTTAACATTTTGTTTAATTCTTACATAGAAATGGCGCAACTATGAAATATTAATATAAAATCAAAAAATAAAATTGTATTTGATATATGCACTTGTTGGAGGAGCTTTTATGAAGAAGATCAGTCATGATGTAGAACTAACCACAGCTGAAATAGCGAACCTTTGGACTCAATACATAAATGATTCTTTATCCATATGTATTCTTACCCATTCAATTGAAAAAGCAAAAGACGAAGACATTAAAGAAGTACTCTACTTTTCCCTTAGCATTGCTGAAACCCATATCACTAAAATTACTGATTTCTTTACTCAAGAGAACCTTCCCATTCCCAAAGGTTTTTCAGTGGAGGAAGATGTTAATTTAAATGCTCCTTCTATCTTTACAGACGCTTTTATTATAGCGTATTTACATATTATGACCTTACTAGGATTGACTGGATATGCAGGTGCCGTTTCTACATCATCAAGAGCTGACCAGTTAGATTACTTTATCCAATGTAACAAGGAAACGATGGAGTTACATAAACGGATCGTTTCCATCATGCTAAATAAAGGATTCTATAGTAAAACTGCTAGAATTAATACACCAGAGCAAGTCAAATTTGTCGATAACCAAAGTTATTTAGCTGGATGGTTTGGGAAAAAACGACCATTAAACGCTATTGAAATAAGCGGTATGAGCTTTAACATGAAAAAAGACGTAGTAAAAACAGTTTTAGAATTAGGCTTTGCTCAGGTTTGCCAAACAAAAGATATTCAAAAATATTTTGAAAGAGGCAAAAAAATTTGTTTGAACCACTTCACTACTTTTAATACTATCCTTACAAAGGAAGACTTATCTTCTCCAAAAACATGGGTGTCGGAGGTAACAAATTCCACCGTTTCTCCTTTTTCTGATAAATTAATGTTATACCATATCGTTACATTGGTTTCTTCTGCAGTTGGCTATTATGGTGCTGGCTTATCTGTTTCTCAAAGAAGAGATATTGCGGCAGAATATACAAAATTCATGGCTGAAGTAGGTTTATACGCTGAAGATGGATGTGAGTTATTAATAAAGTATGGATGGCTAGAGCAACCTCCTTTAGCTGATAACAGGCAGACTTTAGCAAATAATAAGGAATAATTCTTATTACTAAATTTACTATTTAGGGAAAAAGTATATGGAGCATTGTCTTCTAGACTTTGCTCTACTTTTAGAATCCATTTGAAGATTGCTCTTTATTTCATTTCGCTCATGTTTACTTACTCATTTTCAAATCCTGTCTTTCTATTAATTGTAGAAATTTATTCTTTGTTTCTGGATGATAAGTTATGATTTCCCCATTATATATAACAGTAAATACGCCAAAAGGTGTCGGAGACAGATGTTGTACCATTTCATTATCGTTCATTTCAAGGACAGTTACTTTTAAGCCATGCTCATCTGCTGCAGCTTGCAAATTATCAACAGCATCTTGCGTGAACGGACATTGGTCTGACTTGAACACCGTAATCCCATTATCATATTCGTTTGCTATCAGCGACCAATCGATAAAGCTAGGTTTCCGATCATTTTGAAAAGCATAAGCCATTAATTCAAAATCCCCTCTTTTATCCACTTGATTAAAACCCTTTTTTTCAAAGAGAGTTTTGTCTGGTAACCAGCTTTTCTTACTGGTGACTATTGCAACACCATCCAAATGTAATTCTCTCGCATCCTTTATACATTCCTCTAAAAGCTTGCTCCCATAACCTTTTCCTTTGCTCTTGCCAACGATCCAGAAGCAGTGAATCACCATATATTTCTTGGCATTTATCGCTCGCCATGTAAATTCACTGGGAATATACTCAATAAAACCTCTTTGTTTACCGTCTTCTAAAAGGATTTTTACTTTTAACCCTTCTTTAAACCGTTTCTTCATCCACGCTAGTTTATTTTGATACCCTTTTGATTTCGGTTTGCTTCTCATACAAAAAAATCCGTATTCATCCACGTTTTCAGCATTTACATTCAAGATTTCAAACATCGTCTCTCCTCCTTATCTTTTAAATGGAATGTTCATCAACTATATACATTCTCCTACAGATTTAATGCTTCTCTATTGATAACAGCCGAACCACTTTATCTCTCCACCCTCCTTGCTATAGTTTCATTTTCAGCCCTTCATGTGTTGCTTGAAAGCCTAATCGTTCATAAAAACGCATGGCATCTGGTCTTTGTTTGTCAGTCGTAAGCTGAATCAAATGACAGCCTCTTTCTTTAGCACGCTCGATTGCCCAGTTAATTAGTTGAGTACCTACCCCTTTTCCTCTTACAGAAGAAACAGTTCTTACCCCTTCAATAGTCGCTCGCCATCCTCCTTGATGGGTAATATATGGAGAAAAAGTAATTTGTTGAACACCAACTACTTCATTTCCAAAGCAAGCTACCACTAATTCATTATTGGGATCTTCTGCAATAGCTTGAAACGCTTGCAGGTAACTGGCAGGAAGCGGCTGTTCATAGCGCTCTCGCTTACTACCTAACATATCATCAGCAAGCATAGCTACAATTTGATCTAAATCTTGTAATGTCGCTAACCTAAACTCTAATGACACTGTCATTTTTAATTCCTCCTTTAGTAAAAATTATTTTGATAATTCTCAAATGTTCTTCCATTCGTTTGAAAAGCTAATAGATCTAACGACAATTTTATTGATGGCGGTAATTTACTTTTCAGCTCCTATTTTAGATTAAAGCCATTCTGCAAACCAAGCCACATAATAAGCTGCAGGCAAAAAGATTATTTGCGCTACTATCGTGCCGATAAATTTAGAGCTAACCATTGTTAATGAGTAGCTTTTCAAATAAATATAGTCCGTTTGTTTTTTCATGACGCGATCAGCTAACACAGACGCCTTTGGATCAATAAATAAGGTCAGAATGATGGTGGCAATCCCGTTTATTACCCCTGAGGACATTAAAGCTGCCTGAGAAACTTTTGCTGGAACTAACATGGAAGCATATATGGAGGATATGACACCCGTCGTAAATATAGCTGAAATAATGACATTTAATACAAATAAACGCTTTGGAACTGTGTTTAAGGTAATTCCTTTAAAATAGGATAATCGCGGTAATTTAAGACATTTTAGAAGCTTGTTTAGGTTGTTCTTCTTGAATAATTTAGAAAAAAGAGCTAGCATGGACCCTCTTTCATTTGCTAATTGGACAATTGCTCGTGAAAAGATATTTATAAATGTTGGAAACAACAGGATACCAATTAATACCCCCATTGATGTTACTCCTATTAAAATTCGATATTGCGCCGCAATAAAAGTTAATTTGTCTGCCCCTTTGGGAACTTCTGCTATCAATTTTGCTGTTAATGGCTGTTGAAACATAGTAGAAAATCGCGAAACAATAACCATCGTGCTAAATAACGATATTGCAGTAGCTATTAACTTAACTCTCGTACCAGATATTCTCGTTGAATAGGCTAATGTTTCTATCATTGTAATCACTAACAGTAAAATAGATATGATGATGACCTTTGATGTTATTAATTCCATAAAAACTCCTTTAATTTTTCTTCTAGCTACATTATAACTCTTTTTTTGGAATTAACTAGAAATATTTGCTGAAGTTGATTTTACATTAAGTAGATGTTGTTAAAGTAATAAAAGGACACCGTAATAAGTGTCCTTTTTCGTTTATATGTATTTATTTTAAAGGCTATTTTGCTGTAACTTTACGATATATAATATAATTCGCCGTGTTCAAAATATTGTCACAGAAAGGAGAACGGCAGTCGCAACCACTACCCCACCTGATGTGTCCATCATTGCACTCCAATCCTCCATTTTTACAAGATAATAGCTATAGAAAATCTGAAAAGAGATAGAAATCGCACAAGCACCCATGCTAAGAAAACAAATCATTAGCCCATTTCTCTGAACTTTCTTTTTATCTCTCATTAAGTTTGTAGCCGGCAATATCCAAGCAATTAAACCAAGCACCAGGCTCCCAATATTCAGTAACCCCATCCTATTTTAATGCCTCCTATTATATACATTCCACATTTAATAGCCCTAGAAGTATATTCCCTTATTTTAGTATAAAGCTAGCTATTTATCATAGAACTTAATTACTTCCTTATCTAGTATCATTTTTTAACCATTTAAACCATCGTCCATGTCCGTCTGTTTCTGCAATGCTATTTTCACTCTTCTTACCGGCCATATAATAATCTAAGTGTAAGTATCTATCTTGAATATTATTATAAAGATGAAATACTTCTCTGTGCTTCCCAATTTCTTCCACACCTTGTAACAGAAGCTCCTTCCCTTCTCTTGGTATTTGATTCGCTACATGGGTATGAAAGATGCAAATAGCACTGCCCTCTGGAATAGTTTCGGCATAATATGGCAGCAAGCTTACTCCATCACCGCTCACTACGTTCAAAGCACCTTCTCTTCTGTAATCTGCCGCTTTTTCAAATAAGAATAATCTCTCTCTATGTTCTGGCCATATCAATGCTTTTAGCCATAATTCTTCGTCTTTGTCATGTAAATCTATCGTATGTAAATCAAAACCAATCCTTATCGTAACAGGAGGAGAAGTTTTCAATAAGAATGGCATATTTTCTCCTATTACAGTCGCAGTAATTGGCAGTTCTGACTCTGAATTTCCATACCATTCTTTACCGTATGAATAGGCATACTTATCCCATTGAAGCTGAAAGCCTGCGCTAGTGCCTATTTCGATTAACGCTAGCGGTTTCTTAGCTAGATTATATATCATGCAAAAAGCAGGATAAAGGTAAGAACATCTTCTCACCTCATTCGTTTGAACTAACTTCGTTTGGAGAATCCATGCAATCTCCTTTTGATATTTGAGGCAGAAATCTTTAAAAATAGGAAACGAAGCCTTAGCTGTTTTGGGATTCTCTGTGATACTAGGGTAATAATCTTTTAGCGAGTGATTGGTCCCCTTTAACAGAAGGTAGTGAACGGCACCAAATAATAGATTAGGGACAGGCTGCCCAACTCTAGCACATTTAGCAATATTAAGAAGCGTTTTATCCATTGCAATTTGTTTAGACAAAAGTGCGTAGAGGACGCTTGATCCCTTACATTCCTTTTCTGCAAAGGTTAAAAATGTTTGAGACAGCATTTCATTAGTACGCATTCTCCTAATCATCCCCTCATATGAATTGGTAATCTATCCTGTTTAATGCTGTATGTGCAAAAATGCTTTAAAAATTTCTCTACTTATTATATGCAGTTCGGCCTGATCCTCTTCTTTTTTGGCTGATAATTTCGGTGTTTGGCTGATTCTCCTCTAATTTTGGCTGATAATTTCCTTGTTTGGCTGATTCCCACCTTACTTTGGCTGATAATTTCCTAGTTCGGCTGATTTCCCTCTTACTTTGGCTGATAATTTCGTAGTTTGGCTGATTTCCCTCTTACTTTGGCTGATAATTTCGCAGTTTGGCTGATTTCCCTCTTACTTTGGCTGATAATTTCCTAGTTTGGCTGATTCCCACTATACTTTGGCTGATAATTTCCTAGTTTGGCTGATTTCCCTCTTACTTTGGCTGATAATTTCGTAATTTGGCTGATTCCCACCTTACTTTGGCTGATAATTTCGCAGTTTGGCTGATTCCCACTATACTTTGGCTGATAATTTCCTAGTTTGGCTGATTCCCACCTTACTTTGGCTGATAATTTCGCAGTTTGGCTGATTCCCACCTTACTTTGGCTGATAATTTCGTAGTTTGGCTGATTCCCACTATACTTTGGCTGATAATTTCGCAGTTTGGCTGATTTCCCTCTTACTTTGGCTGATAATTTCCTAGTTTGGCTGATTCCCACTATACTTTGGCTGATAATTTCCTAGTTTGGCTGATTTCCCTCTTACTTTGGCTGATAATTTCGTAATTTGGCTGATTCCCACCTTACTTTGGCTGATAATTTCGCAGTTTAGCTGATTTCCCTCTTATTTTGGCTAATAAATTCGTTATTCAGCTGATTCCCTTCATATTATGGCTGATATTATATACTTCTCTATTTAATTGAGAGCCTATTAATTTATCCACCATAACTCCCCATTATAATTTCAACTCCAAATATCTAGGCTTCTCATATTAAATAGAATAAAGCATAGTAGACTCCATTTAAAAAGATTTATTGATATTCAACTTCTTTATTACTCGTATTGCTCGTTCCCCAAAGAGCTGAATAATTAAATTAGACTTAACACTTAGACAAAAATAAATACTTATTCCCACAACCATACAAACAATCACTATAATACATGCGTCTACCTTAGCTTGAGCTGATAAAAATAAAGTTAATAGCATATAGGTAAATAGTGTTCCAATAAACATAGCGAGTGTAAAGAATCCGATTTGCAGTACTCTTTTGATAACTAATCTTAAAGAATAGCCAGCAAACTTTTTTATCACATAAAAATTAATTATAATTGCCATTAAATACCCAATACTAGTAGCTATTACTGCCCCACTGGTTGCAAAAATTTTGATAAGTGGTATGTTCAGACATAATTTCACCATTAAACCTAACAGCAAACTTATAATAGTATATTTTTGCTTATTTATTCCTTGAAGAACCGCTGCTGTAATAGAGAAAAGGGAAAATAGAATAGCTACCGGAGCATATATTCTTAATATGTCCGTACCAAGTTCTTTATGATGATAAAATACGGTATAGATCGGTTCGGCAAGCAGCGAAAGACCTACAACAGCAGGTAATGTAAAGAATAGAACAATCTGAATTGTTTGATTCACTTGTTGAACTAAACTGACATGATCTTTTTCTGTGTATGCCTTCGTAATGGCAGGAACTAGCGTTAACGAAAAAGCAGTTGCTAAAGAGACTGGAATAATGACAAGTTTATGAGTATTTAAAGTCAAAACACCAAATGCAGTTACTACTTGATCTTTTAAGCCAATAGATTCCATTGCACCTTTGAAAGTAAGTTCATCAATAAACTGGAATAATGGATTTGCAAGCCCTACAAAAATAAAAGGGATTGCATATACGATAATCTCTTTATATGTTTCCTTAAGTGAAACATCAATGACTCCTTTATCTTCTAAAAGAAGCTTATCAAGATGGGGTTTTCTTTTATACCAATACCATAATAAGACTACTAAACTTCCAACTGCACCAATAAATGCCGCAAAAGTTGCTACACTGACCGCAGTAACCAAACTTCCTTTTAAGAGATTTAGTATGATATAAGCACCAGAAAGCATAAAAATAACTCGTACAATCTGCTCAACTACTTGAGAAACTGCCGAAGGTCCCATTGATTGATGCCCTTGAAAAAAACCTCTAATTAAACTCATAAATGGAACTATGACTAAAGCAAAGCTAACCGCACGAATAACAGTCGTCCCATCTTGAACACTTACATCGGCGTTATCAGGTATGCTAGCTGCTGCTAAAATGGGCGCAAAGAGATATAAAATAACAAATGCAACAATTCCAGTACAACTCATCATAATAAGCCCAGATTTAAATAGTTTTCTCCCTACTGCATACTCCTCTAGAGAATTATATTTAGAAACAAACTTTGCCACTGCTAATGGCAAGCCAGCAGTGGCTATACTGATAAAAATAGAATAAGGGATATAAGCCATCGAGTATAAAGCATTTCCTTTTTCCCCTACTATATGATAAAAAGGAATAACATAGAGCATACCAAGAACTTTTGAGATAATTGTTCCTAGCGTTAAAAGAAATGTTCCTCTTAGAAGTTTTGATGATTCCATTAAATCCATCCTTTTAATTATCTTTTCAAATAACCATTAAAATTAAGCCAGCAATAATTTTTATTTTTCTGAAATTCCATTTGCCAGCAACAAAAAATATGTCCAAATGGTTATTGGAATCAACAAAATAATATTAGATAAAATACTAAAAATTTTTATGTTTTTATTTTTAGATTGTACACCTATAATAAGTGAAACTAGTAGGCCTAAGTCTATTAATAAATATAAGGATATTGGTATCCACAGAGTTAAATTAGACCCCCTTACAAAAAGAAAAACTGCAATTGAGGCTAAGAATAAGAATAATGTTAAAATAATGGATATAAATTCTTTCTTATTTTTTTGATTCAAGTTTTCCCCTCCTTTATTAATAGATTATAAAATACTTGTTGAAAAAAGACCAATATATGGTAATAAAATATTATGCAAATTAAATAAGATATAGAGCCTTTAAAAAGTGATGGAATTAATCGCCCCTAGAAGGATTCCTCTTGGTGCTGTAATAACTATGAAGTAAAAAATGTCTTGAAGATTGAGCTTAATAAATGTTTCGTTTTTTATCCTATCATATTACCTGCAGGATATAATTTTTCGATTGTCTTACGAAAACTGTTTATAACTTCTCTCCCAAATGCTAAAATATGGTAACAACTATGTAGTGCTTTCAACAAATATCCGGCATGATGCTGAGTTAATAAAATTAGCAGATTAATAAGTAAACCTTTTACATCCTCATACATAACAAGAGATTACCTTATTGCATTTGAAGGGAGTATATATGAAGAAATGGACTAGAAAGTTATTAAATACCTCTAGGGGAAAATTTGAAATTTTTATTAAAGGGCAAGGTGAACCTCTTTGTATAACCCACCATTATGCAGAATTTAATGAGACAGGAGATTATTTTGCAGAATCCTTTGTCGATACGCATAAAGTATTTCTAATTAATCTCAGAGAAGCTGGTAGCTCCGATAAGGCTACTCAACCATATGAACTAGGGTTACTAGAGTCTATCTTCGACTTAGAAGCAATACGGGAAGCATTAGGATTTAAAAAATGGAACTTGGCAGGACATTCCACTGGGGTATTCTAGGAGTTATTTATGGGATATATTACTCTAACAGTTTGAACAAACTTGTTTTAGTAGGAGCTGCTGCAAGAGAATATATGACATTTTCTCCTGACTGTATATACAATGATAAACACCCATCTTTTAAGAAAATGCAAGATTTGATAGAAAAGCTAAAACGATCTGATTTAACAATTACAGAAAAGATGAGAATTACGAAAGAACGAACAAAGTTATCCTTATATACTCCTGAAAACTACGAAGAGTATTTTTCCCTTCCTATTCAAAAGAAAATATCCTCGATTAGACTGAACTATTTTAGCCGGGAAGTGCAACTTTTTGATGTTACTAGGAAGCTTAAATTGATTTCAACTCCAACATTAATCATTTGTGGAAAATTCGATGTTCAATGCCCTCTTTCCTATTCGCTTGAAATGAATGAGTGCATTCCTCATTCAAAATTATTGATATTTAATCAAAGCAATCATTATCCGTTTCTAGAAGAAGCTTCACGATTTAAGGATGAAATAGATGCATTTATGGGGGAAATTTCATGCAATTAAAGAAGATAGATATTGATATGATCGCTCACTCATTGCTTACTTCTCTGATAACCGCTATTTGCATTAGTACGATTTACCTTATTAATTCCTCTTATTTTAGTTTGTTGGGAATACTAATATTTAGTTTTATTTTCTTTTGCTTTTATCTGGTTATTGCGTCGCCGCTGCAAATTTTGCTAAATCAAAGACCAAAGAAATTTAGCATTTTCTACCTCGCGATCTATAATGTTTTTTCTGGTGTTGTCACATGGATTGTTGCCATGTTTTTGATATGGAAGATCCTTTCCATTCTTCCATCTTTTATTTTGTGTGCATCTCTTTTTTGGAAAGTTGATTCTCTGTTACTTCAGAAAAAAGCGGAATAAATATTGAAATCTGCTGTGAGAAATTAGGAGGAAACGTATGAAAAACTCATTACAAATAATAGCAGAAGCTTCTTATTCATTAAATTTTTTGGTTTATGTTCAAAATATCTTTCTCAACCAAAATGATAATAAGGATAATTGGAAATTCCCCTATCCGCTAACAACTTGCGAGTTTCGAAAGGATTTTTTATTACAGTATCGCGACTTATGGACTAAGGTAACGAAAAGTATTTCTGAGAATAGAGATATTGACCAGGATATTTTCTATAATGAAAAACACTTATTTTATCATGAATTGTGTGATGTTAATGTCGATAATCTAACTGCTTTTGATCAAATATATGATTCCTTTTTCACTTGGTGGACTAGTCTAGCAGGTGGATTTTCCATTGAAAGAGCTATGGGCGAAACAATAGAGCATATCTATCATGATATTTCAACTATACTATTAGAAGAAAAAATCATCCCCAAAAAACCATTACATATTAACTTTATTTATGATAATTCTATAATAGAAGATTTAACCTCTTTTTCCTATTTCGCTGTATTATCAATAAATGATTGTATACTTCATTATAAAGAGGCCGTTGCTCGAATTAAGATTTGTGTAGATTAATTAGCTTCTATAATGGATTCAAAGTTATTTTTCATTTATAGAAGCCATAACTTAATAACAACCTACCTACTTGTTCCCAGTCCTTCACTTTCGTTATTCGTTCGTGCTTACACATTTGATTGTATGGCTTATCAAGTAGCAATACATCTATTCCACTATTTGCAATAGATAGTGCATGGGTAGGGTTGTCTTCAATAAATAGAGTAACATTATGAATGAAAGCACATTCAGGCTTACCATTTATATATTCTGAAGCGCATACTATATCATCTATGGGCAACTTATTTTTAACTATCCAAAGTTCCGCTGAATTCATCCACGCTTTAGGCCTCCCCGTCATGATTGATAGTTTTGAAGTTTTGCTTAGTTCACTAAGTACATCAATTAAAAATGGATATGGTTTAGCTGAATGCAGTTCCTTTTGGTTGATTGTAAAAAAATCTACAAATGCTTCAAAGGAATATCCATATAAATCCGAAACTCCGTACTCTACCATTTCTTCGTAATCCCAATTTTTGTTATGTATTTTATTTAAAAGTTTTACAATCGATTTTCTCATATCAACAAGTGTATCATCAAAATCTATTCCAATATGGTTCATATAGCCCCTCACATTTTATTTACTCTTAAAAGATTATAGAGCACCAGTATATTTGTTTTATTTTGGGCTCTAAATCCCGAAAAACTGTGGCACTTTTACTCCCCAGTCAAACAAGATTGCCATTATCGTACATACAAAAAACACCACAATGCAAAGGTTTACAATTAATTTTCCAATTCGGTTGTCGTTTTTATCTTTACTTTTCTGTTTTACTCTTTCTCTATATAGTTCTTGGACCATTTTCTGTTTTTGTAATTTCTCTTCTTTATCTCGCTTCATCCCTTATTCCACTCCTTTTTCAAATCCTTTCTTTTATACGCTTCTCGACTTAAAATATCATTCCATTTAGCATCGTTCTATTTTTACATTAACTTTTCTATAATGAAAGGCAATTCTCCTAAATCATCTACAATATAATCTGCTTCGGCATTTCTCCAATGCAAATCCTTCTTCCAAATCCCTTTCATCCCTACTTTTTTCGCAGCAAGCACATCATTTTCTGGATGGTCTCCGACAAATATAGCTTCATTTGGCTGCACATTCAGTATGTTTAAAGCTTTATTAAATATCCTAGGATCCGGCTTTTTTATTCCTTCCCATTCGGAAACCAATATGACATCAAAATATTTTTCAATCTGCAAAGACTTCATATTATCCATTTGAAATTGTCCAAACCCATTGGTTATCATTCCTAAAAGAAGATTCTGGCTTTTTAATCCCTCCAACATCTTCTTAAGATTGGGAAAAGCCATGCAGTGATTTTTAAATTGGCTAAGATAATCTTGTAAGAGCTCTTCCCATGTTATCTCCTTAAGCTCGAATTCAGCTGCTAATTGTTGATATACCTTATCCTTCCAAACATAGCCGCGTTGATCCAATTCAATAAATCTCTTGGTATATGTATCTTTGGGAATATGGCCAAGCTCTATATTCAATCTATCATATTGACAATCCACAAACATTTCTATTGATGCATCTCTATTCAATAAGGTACCATCTAAATCAAATATAATCGCTTTAATCATGGTTAATTGTCGATCCCTCTCCCTAATGTTAAAATTTTTTCTCTGTTTCTAAATTCATTTTTTTTAAACGATTCTCCTTTTTAATTACATTATTTGTTAAAATAAAGAAAGTGAAGAGAATTGGAGGAAGACAACATGCTTAAAAGAAAAGTAGTATCAGTTATTCTGACTTTATTTTTATCCACTTTTGTATTTACTGTTTTTCTTCCACTAGACTCATTTTTTACTCAACCGGTTATTCAAGATGTTGATTTAAAAGAAGATCTTATAAGCTATACTCTTTTTTTCAGCTTAGGTTTACTTCTATATGGGCTTCCGATCTCCATCTTAATAGAGAAAATAACAAGCAAACTTCCTCAAGGCAGGCTTGCATTCAGCTTTATATTATATGTTTTCTTTGGTTTTCTACCTTTCTTTTTTCTTTGGATTTTCACTATCTACTCCTTAAGTATATCTATTATGTTCTTTCTTATAGATGAATCCATAAGGCGATTTAGGCAAGAAAAAGATCGTATCATAAACAATGTTTATTGACTTTTTAATTGTCGGTAAGTCTTATTAAAGGAGGAGCAAACATTTGAAGAAAAAAGCGCTTATTATCTTTACTACCGTGACTTGGCTAATCATACTATGTCCTTTTGCTATATTAGGATATATCAACTATCAAAAACATTCATTAAAAAATGACGTATATGCATATCTTTTAGAAAAATATCAAGAAGATGACATACTAGAAATTGATACTACCTTGACAAAAGCAAGCTATCACTTTACCACGTTTGTGACTTTTAGAGATGAACCGGACCAAAAATATGAATATATACGAGTTGATAAGGAAATTAGACAAGCTTCCCCCAATCCTAATGAAGAGGAGGAACATTTATATAAACACCTTGATTTTAACAAATAAATTAGTTAAAATACAAATTTTCCCATCTCCTACACTGTTTTGCTGGAGAATGTTTTGTATTAGAGTAAAAGGGATTAGTTCGATATGTAACTTCTATTATTGATAATGTTCGTTGTATTTTCCTTCTTCATAAATTTCTCTTGCGCCAAGAGCTGTCCATTCTTGGGGTGTGAAATCTGGATGTAAATCTAAATAGGATCTCATCATTTGATAACCGACATTGTAACCATAATTATAAGGCAGTCCATTCCCGCCCGATATTATTTCTGCTGCCCTGTAGGGATCTTCTTGGAATAAATCTGGTTCAATTTGATTCCAATCATCCTTATTAAAATTGTAATTAACAGTAGTTAGAGTAATATCTGGATATACAAGCTTTTCAAACATTACTGCTTTTCCTTCAAGAATTAAGTTATCCAATACGGTATGAGAGTGAGAATTATTAAAGTACTTTTCCGTCCACACACTATGATGATATTCGTGAGCAATTCCTGCTTTAAGAGTTTCCTCATTAAAAAATTCATTGTATAATACACTGATTTTTCCTGCTCCCTCTGTAAACATTAAAGTTGTACTCTTAGTTGCCTCTGTAGGATAAATACATATATTCGTTTTTTGATTTGATGGTATATAATTAGAAGATTTTATTAAACTTTCCTCAATGGCTGAATTTATAGCCTTCACATCCATTGTTTGAATGATATTATTAACTTCTTCTCTATTTTCTGGTGCTTTAACAGTCTCTGTGAAATACTCTGCATCCTGATAACATGCCTCATAAATAGGATTAATTACTTCCTCTTCAAACACCTGACTTTCTGACATATTTACATCTTTTTTCATCCTTTTCTCGAAGTTCTCATATAGTTTATATACGTGAATTATATTGTACGCTTGACCAGTTTCAGAATGTTGGAATGAGTATGTAAGTCCTTCTTTTACCTTTTCTTCTTGTTCTACTACCTCATTTTGTTGACATGATGATAAGAAGAATATTGTAAATATCAAAAGATAGTATTTGATTCCCCGCAAAGTTATCCCTTACCTCCCATAGATTTTTCATTATTTGCACGTTCTAATTACATAAAAGTTCCCGAACATTCTAATAATTCTTTATATGAAAATAGAAGAAAATTTTTAAAATCCTCCTCTATTCATCTTAGAAAGAATATGTTACCAATACAGTTAGATACTTATATAATAGTAGAACTATTTGTCCAAAGTAAACTCGAATTCAAGACCAGTTGGCTTTCTTTTGAGAGGCTCATTGTATTCCTTAAATATTAATATAATGTTTGACATATTATCAGGCAAGGGCGGTGTTACAATGAATTCGAATGATATATGCCCACCGGAAGCTCCACCATGATCGTTTCGACAGTCGTAAACAATATTGGTGCCATTGATGGAAAGTTCTATAAATATAAAATGGTGCATATCTCCAGGCTTCTCTTCGGAGACGTCCTTATCAATATTCAAGTGAACCACGCTGGCATTTTCATATTGACGAATAAATGGTACTGAATAGAAAACATTATTATCTTCATACGATTTTAAAACTGGTTTATTTTTCAGAAATCCTTTAGGTACTTCTATTGGTTTATATATATCCTCTCTTAGTAAATGGCTAAAAACATCATTTAAAAACTCCCCATTCAAATTATATTTTTTAGACCAAATAGCTATATGCTGCGAAGTTGGATCTCCAGGATCACTTGATATTATTTTTCTTTGACTTATTAATTCACATATTTTTTCATCAATTGACTCCACACGTTTATCATAATAGTTACCATACGATTCAAGTGTCATTTTGTACTCTCCTATACTCACGTTTTCATTTCCAATATAACACATTATACGAAATATTTTAAATTGGATAACAAATCACTTAAAGTGTAAATTTTATTAGTCTTTCATTCTTTTTTATTTTTTTGTGAGCAAATAAATAACCGTATTATCTTACCTTTTATCAAAACTTTTCTCCTTCCATCTAAATCCTCACTAATTTCAGTAAAATAATTTAAAACGCCCGCTTACATAGACAAATTTTAACAGATAATAAAACTAAAAAAGCTAGGAAATTTTTAAAATTTTCCTAGCTATCATGTTATTATTGTTGCGTTGCTTTATTCTCTTCCCAGTACAACCTGCTATAAATCTCTGCAAACGCCTCAATACTGCGGTTTATTTCTTCATTATTATTATCCACTCCCCCTACTTCTAACAATAATGCTCTTTTAGAAAAATTTTGATTGTAAACCCCATTCCCCGTATCGGCTCCTTTTAAGAAAACTCCTCTAGATATACCAGGATACTTCCTAGTTAATTCCTTATGGATCTTAACTGCAAATTTTTGGTTTTCTTCGTAGTTTTTATGTTCTTTGCCTATTACAAAGTAGAGTTTGGCGTACCTTTTATCATTTATAGATGCTGTTGTATGCTTTTTTCCTGCTGCATCGCGGTGTATATCTATTAAATATCCAAGTTTGTTGTTATTGCTTAGGGCCGTTTCAACTACTTCTTTTGATACAGTATAGGAATAAGTATAATTCCACTTTCGATCCAATATTAATTGATTAATGTTTGTTTTATCTAATTCAACACCGATTCCTTCTTGCTCGAGTAATTTAGTCAACTTTGCACTTACTCCAACCACATTGGCTCTTTCATCCGCACTTATAACATTGGGGTTGTTAGCAGTGTCTTTTAACAATGGGCGATATGCCTCATAATTATGTGAATTGTAAATAAATATTGTCTTATTCTTTGGTTTCCCAGCTACCTTTTTATTTTCATCTTTGTTTGGCTGTTCCTTCTGCTCTTCTTCCTTAACTTTTTCTTCATCGACCACTAATGGATTTTCTAGCATATCCTTTGAGGGAGTTGATTCAAATGGTAGATTAGCAAGAGTTGTCCCTTCCTCAGCCACGACAATTTCTGTATGAAAGTTCGCCAATGTAGGTAGTTCGCGACCAAGCAAAGTCCTTATATCATCAAGTCGCACATTAGCTGATAGTTGTAAAAAAAGAGTTGAAACTGTATGCTCACTAGCATTAGAGGGGGGAAATGAATGATTCGAGATATGAAAAAATCCAGAAAATAATTCAGTGGAGTTAACTGGCTTTAATAAATCCATCATATTATTTGAAGTTAATTTCAATGAGAAAACTGATGTTGTAGTAACTGCTATACAGACAAACATTACAATAATCCCCATAATACTAATATTTATGTAATATATTAAGCTATGAGACTTGGATATTTTCATCTTCCATCCCCCTTTCAAGTATATATGTATGTTTTTGTAACGGAAGTTATTCTATTCATCTATTGAATAGATATATACAATCTTTAAGGTTTTACTCACAATACTATGCTATCCAAGATAAACAGTAGCGATTTGTTCTCTAAATCAGTATTTTTATACCAATATATAAACAAAAAAACCTCCAATAGGAGATCTTAAACTTTTACTTCATACTCTATTTCACCTTATGAGAAATCATAACAACTTCTGTCTTTATATCAACCGGCTTAGACATATCATCTATACGTTCATTCCAAAACTCAATATGCTATTTATCAATCAAATGCTCTGATTGTTCTACTTCTTGTTCACCTTCCCCTTGGATAGAATACCAGTAGAGATATTCTTCTCCATTTAGAGTTTCTCTAAAAATAGTTTCGAGAAACATTTTTTCTATTTTTAGCGAAAGAAATCTTAATAACCATCCTAATGTTTTGAATAGGAGACACTGTGATTGATTGTTTTACTATTAATATTTAGAAAAATAATAATACTAATTTCCTAATAAATTCTAAGTTTTACCTTATTTAGATAACTTTCTTTTTGAGCTTAGTTATTTACTTCATAAAAACAAAAGCCATTAATCATCGCATTTCAACAATGATTAATGGCTTCCTAATAGAATACTTAGTGATGTACTAAAAATGAATAATTAAATCAGGTATTATTTCTATACAATAGGAAAAGTAACAGTAACTTCTGTTCCGTTTCCTTCCTTACTCTTAAAATGAATGGTTCCATCATACTTTTCGATAATATTATAGCAAATCATTAATCCAAGCCCTGTTCCTTTCGCTTTTAAAGAATAGAAAGGTGTTCCAATCTGCTCTAATTGTTCTTCGTTCATTCCTGTACCCTTATCGATAATCACAATTTTTAATATGTCTAATTCTCCTATTAATTTTACATGAATTGTATCACCAGGCTGGGAGGCTTCAATCGCATTTTTCAATAAATTTACGAATAATTGTTTAAATTCCATGATATTACATTGAATCTTATAGTCCGTTTCACTTTCTAATTCAATATGTATCGTATCATTCATTGCATATGAATTCAGTAAGTCCATCACAGTATGCAGAGCTAGTTTGACTGAAATAATCTCCGTCTTCGTTTCGCTTGGTTTTGCTAATGATAAAAAATCAGTAATAACCGTTTCGGCTGCTTCTAGCTCATCTAACATTAGCTTATATTGTTTTTTTATATGTTCTGGTATTTCCTTATCCTTTTCATGAAGCTGGATAAATCCTTTTACTACCGTAATAGGATTACGAATTTCATGTGCAACAGCTGCCGCAAGCTGCCCTGTTGTCCTCAGCTTTTCAGCTTGCTTAACTTGAACATAATATAGCTCTTGATCTTTCATTCTTTTTGAAAGAGCAGGAAAAGAAACAGCAGCAAAAGCTGTGTCCCCAAGAAATTAGTGATAACTCCTATAAAATCCAAATAGCTATAACTATGTATGCCAGGGGATTTATTCATCATCAAATAAATAATTACGCATAACATAATAGTAATATTCCCTAACAATGTGATATAAAATAATCTAATATGTAAAAACAAGACAGGAATAACTGGTATAAAACAAATCAGCAATATCAAAGCAAATCTGTCAGGAAACCGTAAATACATAAAGAAAAAATAGGCAGACATCAAAAATATAATCGTTGCTCTAAAATTTAATGTATCTTTTTTGGGAAAAATGACTAGTAGAATAGAAATACTTACAACGAATAAAAATTGCAAGATTAAAGACATCGAAATAATTCGATTATCCTCTATGTAAACTATCACTATCCCTGCGCTCATTAATATGATGAATAAGCCAATAATCATACGATAAAGCTTTATACTAGGTAAAAATTCATTGTCTATCATTAAAACAGTCCTCACATTTATATTAAATCGTAGGTTATTTAAAAATGGTACATCATAATCATAACTGAAGTTTTTATAGTATACAATTTGTAATCTTTATTCACTAAGCCGTTCAATTACTTGTCATAAGAAGGGTCTAATAGGTAAGCTTTTTATCCTCACTACTATGTAAAAGTCTATTTTACCTTATTGTTCCAACTTTTTGTAGTCTAATCTGACTATTCCTTTTTGATAATTCTATATTATTGCTGTGATCATCATTTATTTAAAAATCGCCATAATTCATTTATTAGCATTATTCGATCATTGTTTCCGTTTAAAAGAATTCAAAAGACCACCTAAGAAATCAAATTAGATGGTCTACTTGAATACATATAGAAAAATGTGTACATTTATAGTTAATTTCTTTCTGCTTTTAAATTACTCGACAATATCGCAAGGAAGTGTAACTCTCTCCTTCTACATTGCCGTATGTATCTTGTTCCTTCTTAAAAATAAATCCTTTCGCTTCATAGAATGGGATTCCTTTTTGATTACCTTTCGCTACTGACACCCATTGCTCACTTGCAGCGAACTCTTCCTTCTGCTGTTTTGTGAGAACATCTAATAATTTTGTACCAATGCCTTCATTCCGCCTATCCGGATTGATGTATAAAACAAACACTTCGCTAGCGGTATCATTTATCATGCCACCACCAATGGCACCGACTACTTCATCATTATCAATGGCAACAAAATAGCCTCCCCATTCTCTACTTGTTTCCGTAACTTCCTTGTGAATTCTTTCCCGATTATAAAACGTTGAAATAATTCTAGTAATATATTCTTTTGAACTGAGATCTTCATATGTTCCCCAGTAGCCATCCCTGCATACCTTTGCAATTCCTTCGACATCTTTCGGTTCCGCTTTTCTAACTTTAATCATAATCTCACCCCCTATTTTTTATGTTAAATCCATTATCTCAAAGGTCAGAAATCTATATATTATATCCTCTAGATCTTCAATAATCGCCTCTACTACTCTATAATTTCTTATCATCATTTTCTTGGTCAAGATGCACTATCAGATTATAAATCTCTTTTCTAGATTTCTCTATATGATGTATCTTTCTAAAGGTAAATAATGAAGGGAAGGACGCAACTAGATATTTAATATTTAATTCGTTATAATTTTGAATGATAATCTTTTGCATATAATTCTCTTTTGGCAGTATACCTTATGAATAAAAAAATATCCAATAGCGTTTATTTATCCCCGAATCTGCAACTCACTATGCCTATCTCGCTTTTTATATTTTCATATTTCTCTCCATTATAGGATTATGAGTTTGCAGCCATTTTTCCGTGATACTTATCATCCAGTCTCCCATTACATTTAAAAAGTTTATGATTACTTCTGAATTAGTTATTGGGTTAACCGCATACTCCAGTGCTTGTTTCATTTCAGATTGTTTGCTTGGAAAGTGTTCAGAAAATAGTTTATATGCTGGGTACAAATCCCTTGTGTATTTGTTTTCTTCCACTAAAACCAAGGCTAGTCCTGCCCTAATTATAATTTTCATAATCCACCTGCAGCAATCCACTACATCTTCAACATCTTCGTTCCCAGAAAGTTCTTCTTTTGCCTGTTGAATTTGACTTTTTAAATTGACAAGATGTTCATTGGCAAGTGTTTTGTCTGCTTTATAGTTAGGTAAAAAATCCCTTATATCTTCTCCATAAACACAAATACTATGAGTTTTTATCATAAATGGTATTATCGAAAAGTTAGTAGTCTCTAAAATATCTTCAATAAAATAAAAACTAAGTTCAACACCATCAACTGCTTTAAAGTTTTCATTTAAGACTTCTTCTGCTCTATCAACCCAATTTAAGTCAATGGAATCAATATTTTTATTGGTAATAGCTATTGTATCCAAATCTGATACATTATCTATTCCTAACCCACGAGGAATAGAACCTCTAATATACACACTATGTAAATGTTCTCCTAAATGAGATACATATGTTGCTACCGCCGCTTCTATAATACATTTAAATTCTGGCTTTATGGCATTTATAGTCGAATCATTTATGATATTGCCTCTTGAATCTGTCCGACAAATACGCCCAATATTTTTAATTTCTATCAATAATCTCTCCTTTTAAAAAAATTCATGATTCTTCCAATTAAATTATGATACTATCATATTAACAGATTTTTCTAAACTCATGAACTAGGAGTATTGCTTATGAAAATTATCATATTAGGATCTACTGGATTTTTAGGATCTTCCTTATTTGCACTTGCCTCATCCATACCTGATTTTTCCGTTTACGGGACTTCTCGTTTTGCAAATGCCCATTCACATATTTTACAACTGGACACGAATAACAAACATCAAGTAACCCAACTAATGAACCATATTAATCCTGATGTTGTTATTTGGTCTTTGATGGATGGAGAAAATGAGAAGCAGCTTATTGAAATTGGCCTCCACAATATATTAACTGTCATTTCTCCAAAAACAAAATTAATATATTTGTCAACAGATGCAGTTTTTGTGGACGGCAAAGGTAACTATTCTGAAACAGATCTACCAGGATTTCTACCTAGTGGAGCACCATTATCTACATATATAAATGCCAAACACATTGGGGAAGATTTACTCCTTACAAATCACACAAACCATCTAATTATTCGGACAGGTCCTATTTATGGCAAAGATGCTAATCAAGAGATTGAAGCTAGAACAAAACGACTCGTTCATGAAATTAAAATACATGGATATGCGCATGCCCCTGCCAACACATTCAAAACTTTTGTTCATATTGATGATTTATCAAACGCAATAATCGAAATCATCAATATGAATTTAACAGGAATTTTACACTTTGGTCCAATACAAAAGGAAAGCTATTATTCTTTTTATGGCAAAAGATTATTGCAACTTGGATTTGCAACTACAAATCTTCTGCCCTTTTCCATTAACAAGTACGAAAAACCTTTTCATGCTTTTGATACTTCTTTAAATACTAAAAAAGCCACTAGCTTACTTAGAACTAACTTTCGCAATGTTGATGAGCCAGGCGGTATAAAAAAGATCATAGAAACAAATAATTATGAATCACGATGGAAATAAATAGAAAAATCCCCAATACAGAAGAGAATATAAATATCATGCTCACAATTATAAAATTACAAGGAAAAGAATCGTGGGAAAAAGAACAATGATTTTGTGATTGAAAAGGAAAATAATTCCCTTCCATTATAACAAGGCTACATGCTCTTTTTTATCCTAAATGCAAACCAAAATGAAATTAACGGTACAATCACTAATAATCGAAACCAATTATTCGCTCCTAAAAAATAAAGGGCAGGCACAAAAAAGAGAATTCCACTAATTAAAACAATTTTCCAAGATCGACACCGTAATCCTATTAGGAAGAATAAGAAGGCGCCACCAGTTAATAACCAGAAAAGTTGACCGAACCAATAGACATTCAATAGGCTGCCTCCTAAATATTTTAATTTCAAATGTATGATATTGCATATTACCAGTTCGAAAGGTTCTATTGTATTTCAACTAAAGCTATAAATGAAAAAAATAGCAATTATACATTTAAGACAATGGTTGTTCAAAATATGCATTTAGAGAAAAAGAAGAATTATTTTTTATAAGATTGTTATGCATATAACACTATTTCCCTTTATATGAAAATTACATCAGCTCGATAGAATTGGGTAAATGCTCCTTACCCTCTTTTTCCAACTGTATATTTCCAAAATAATAACAAAAGCTAATCATAATACAATATTTATAGGAGAAAATTTTTATTATGAGAACCCCTTTTTTATTATTACTTCTTTTCACATCTTTACATCCTGTGGTAGATGTAACCACCATATCAGAAGGCATTCCTCCAAAGGTAAACTCTGCATTAACAGAGTCTGCTTTTTTAAGATTTCTCAGTCCAACCATACTTGAAATCATGGAGAAGCATGGCGATAACCAGCTTTATATGAATGAAAAAAAAGGAGTCGATTACTTTTAACGAACATGAAGATTCGTATGATGTCACATTACATGTAGTTGGGTTTGAAGGAGCCCATAATCCTCCTTATAATTTCATTCGAATGGTCATTCGTATCCCGGGGAGGAAAAATATAACTGGTTATTATGATGTCGTCTCCTATAAGAAGCATTTGGTTGATAATGCGGATTACAAAGAATAATTATAGATTAGCCATTCTCCCTATTCCTTATCTTCACTTTGCTAATAAACTCCATTAATTTTTCTACTAGAATATTATCAATCATCATCCAGTTAGGTCGCTAGCAGTAATTTAAAGGTTTCTTAAGTTTCATACCTGGGATGTCTTAAAGTGGATTATCTTTCTCGATATGCTTCATACCAATGATATGGTTGTACTTCTGTTAATGTCTTAAAAATAATTTCATTGCCAGGATTCGTAATAGCTACTTTCACATCTGATCCCCAATAAAAAAGCCTTTCCTGGCATATTCCACATGGCGTGAGGATTGTAAAAGCAGCTTTTTCATTTTCCCTCACTACACAAATGGAATGGGTAATTCGGACAGCAAGTTTATGTGCTTCTAGTACAGCACCTGTTTCTATACATAATTCTGTAGAAGCATTAATAATTTCAGGAGCAACACTAGTCAATATTTCACCTTCATTTGTATACATAGCAGCAGCGCCTCCCCAACCTACTGGATACCTTTTTTCTATTAACGCTACTGCTTCTTCATATAGTCTTTTCTCTATATTCATTCTGTACCTCCTAAGTATCTGAATCTATTTTTGTAAAAATTATATTAACAGCGCAATTCATTTCGAAAAATTCTGTTAAAAACAGTTTATCATATAGTGTAATAACGGAAAATCAAATAGTTCCATTAATGCGCAGAAAACCTAAAAAAGCAGTAATACACCTTAATACAGATAAAACGCTTGAAAAAAATTCAAGCGTTTTGTCATCTTGCTATTTTTCGTTGTAAATTAAAGCATTCGATAGCTTAAGTGAAAATACTCTTACTCTTTTTACCTTAACAAATTCTGATACCTTTATGTATAAAGCATTTCAAAGTATGACTTCTTACTAAGGGTAAGCCTATATAGAGCAATAAAATAAAAGTTACTTTATTTAATCTCCTTTAAGATTAGTTTTCCAACTTTTTTGCAGTTTCCGAATATAAACGATTTGTCCAATGTGGTATGCATTATGAGTGGTCAAATTGCTTAGAACCTCCCACCACTTTGCCGTCTCCGGGAACCCAATTACATCATTATCAACCTTTTCTTGTGTCAGTAGGTCTTGCCATTGAAGCAGAACAGCTAAAAGAGACTTTTTTAAATCAGCAAACGTTATATTTTCTGGAATAACAAAGCTTTCATTATTATCATTTATAGGGGCAACAGCATTGACATGAGATTCTTTGTATCTTGTTTGCCAAGTTTCATTCCAGTAAAGAAGATGTTGTACAATTTCTGCAATACTGTTGCTTTCATCATTAGGTTTCCAAAACGCTTCTTCCTCTGTTAAATTTACAACAGATTCCGAAAACGATACGTACCAGCTAGGATCATTCGCATTTGCTAACAATTGATCCTGCAAAACGTCTTTCGCGCGAGACATAACTAATCACACTCCTTCTGATTATAGATAACTATTTCGACGACCTTCTGAAAACTCCTGTATATTACATTATTATATATTTTTTTCCTGCTTCACTGCGGAAGACAAATCGCTATTACTTACAAATCTGTGAAACATAGTCAAAAAGGAATACACTAATTCATCTTAATAGAATGTACATTAAGGATCACTGGCTTTTTTGACAAACAGAACAAATACAGAACGGCAGCTTAATATATAAAACCCTCTATTTAGAGGGTTTGACCATTATCTATAGTAAATACTTGTCCGGTTATAGATTTTTGAATTAGTTGAAAAACTATTGCTTCAGCTATATCTTCTGGTGTGGAAATTCTTTGTAGTGGTAATTTGCCTGCAAGTTGATACATCTTCTCTTCATTACCAGCCCACCACCTTGTTTCAACTGCTCCAGGAGAAATGCTATTAACTCTTATGGAAGGTGCCAATGCGATAGCCAATGACCTTGTCATCGTATGTATAGCAGATTTTGTTGCTGCATATGGGATAGACGAACCTATACCAGTCATTCCTGCTACACTCCCCATATTTACAATTACTCCAGAATGTTGTTTTTTCATAAAAGGGACAACGGCTTTTATGCAATGGAACATTCCCTTCACATTTACACTGAAAAGAGAATCCCATATTTCATCTGTTAATGCATCTAAGTTATCCATAGCTATTTGCGCTGTGATACTCGCATTATTTACTAATCCATCTATAGATCCAAAAGTTTGAACAGTTTGGGATACTAATTCCTTTACTTCCTTTTCGTTTGCTACATTTGCTTTATAAGCAATAGCTATCCCGCCATTTTGTTTTATTTCATTAACAACTTTATGAGCTTCCTTTTCAGATTGGTTGTAATTTATCACTACTTTTGCACCTTCAGAAGCTAGTTTTACAGCTGTAGCTCTTCCTACTCCAGTTCCAGCCCCGGTAATGATTACTACTTTATTCATTAATTCCATTTCCGTATCATCCTTACTTATTTTTATTTGTACTATTACATTATGCTTTAATTAAAATGAGGAGTATAATACAGAATAATGAATTAGGTATCATTTTAAATGATACCAGAGAGAAGGCGAAACTATTGGAAAGTCATGAATTAAAGATTTTCAAACATGTTGCAGAATTGCAATCAGTATCAAAAGCAGCCGAAAAATTAGGATATGTACAACCAAACGTTAGTCAACGAATAAAAAATTTAGAAAATGAACTAGGCGTGCGATTATTTATGCGAAATAATCGGGGAGTAACATTGACTGAAGAAGGGGAAAAATTATTAGATTATACAAATGAAATTCTACAATTGATAGACGAAGCTAAAACAGCTATTAATCCTAATAAGTGGAGAGAATCATTAAAAATAGGAGCTTCTCAAACAATTTCTGCCGTTAAGATTCCTTCCTTACTTTCTGCATTTTTAAAAGAATCTAATAATCTAGATGTGAAAGTAAGAACAAGTAATAATTTGATGTTAGAAGAAATGCTTTTCTATGGTGAAGTGGATGGTATATTTGTAAATAATAGTAGTAAAAATACATCTGATTGCGAGATTGTTTATAGTTACTTAGAGAAAATTATACTAATTTCCCCTATACTTAACCCCTTTCATATTAATTCTAATCAGACGTTGATAGTTAATAGTGATAGAAATTGCATATATAGAAAACAATTATTGGAGTGGTCCAAAGAAAGCAATTTTCATAGTTCTCACATCATTGAATTTGATTCTCTCGAGTCTATTATTCAAGCAGTTTACGATGGATTGGGTATCAGCATAATACCTGCAGATATTGCAGAAACTCGAAAAGGTACCAAGGAAATCATATTTACAGAACTACCTAAAAAGATAAAAATAGACTTTTTAATCAAAAACAAAAAACAGCAAACACCAGGTTTTAAAAAATTTATTCGCTTTTTGCGAGAAAATAATGAACGAAAATAAAATAGATTATTTTAGGTGGTTTATTGATTTATCTAACTAATTCTTAGATGCTGCTACTTTTAACTTCTAAAGTGTATATTCAGGCCGAACAATATATTACAACTCTCTTTAATTTTGAAAGATATAAGCAACAGCTAAATGTTTTATAATATTTAAAAAGAGAATCTCTCACTTTTATTAAGTAGGAGATTCTGCTTTATATATTCCTTTTATCAATTTCTTTCCATCTTTAATATTTTTCTTTTATACTTTCTGGTATTATTTGATTTTTGTTCAGCTTTGTTAGTAAATAAATTCATAAAAAAAGCATTAATCCTTCTAGAATCAATCCCCCACATTTTTACTAGTTATTTGTTTCTTAATTCACATTAGTACCTATTCTACACCTGTAGATTATGCACCCAAACCAGTTATCTAAAATCAGTATTTTCGGAAAAATCAAGCTGCATCCCTATCCGTTTCAGCATTTATGAATTATTATAGTGGTATGACACAATAAAGGAGAGAATAATGACTACTATACAAAAGATAAATCAAATCGGAGTACCAGTTAAAGACATTAATAGAGCAGTAAAGTTTTACAAGGCTCTTGATCTTCCCTTACTTTTTTCAACAGATACAATGGCATTTTTCGATTGTAATGGAACAAGAATTCTACTCAGTTTACCTGAAAAAGAAGAGTTTGCTCATCCAAGTTCTGTCCTTTACTTTCAAGTAGAAAACATAAAGGAAACCTATGAAAAATTTACAAATGAGGAAATATCCTTTGTCGACGAACCACATATTGTGGCAAAGATGAGTGGAATGGAAACTTGGATGACTTTCTTTAAAGATACAGAAGGCAATACGCATGCATTTATTAGTGAAGTGGAATCTAAATAAATTTTCTTCAATGGGTACCTTATGATTTTATGGTATCCATTATTCTTTTATAAAAAAGTTTTTTATTAGCTAAACTGTCCCTTTTGTGACATAGAGCAGTCCTCTCCTTGTTTAAGGAAAGGATGCAAAACTTTGTTGAATATATAAATTACTTCCAAGTTTCATCTAGTTTATCTGAATAGAAATTTATAGCTCTTTTATAACTTAGTAATTCAGTGTCATTTGTCGTATTAATTAAACACTTTAGTATCAGCTCCATCGCTTTACTATGTTCTTTTAAATTGTATAAGGTCATGGAATAAAATACTTGAATTGCATGATTATCTGGGAATAATTCCATTCCTTTTAAGAATACATCTTTTGAATTTTCATATTCTCCTAAAGCTCTATATGTACTCCCTAATCCCAATATTGCACCTTCCATATCCTTAGAAGGTAATCCTATTTTTATAGCATTTTCGTAATATGGCACTGCCTTTTCTTCTTCTCCCAATATATCAAAGCTCCAGGCATATTGATAATTATATATAGCATCCTCTGGGAAATCCCTTACCAATTCACCAATCAGTTCGTTAGATTCTTTGAACTTTCCATTTTTCCGTAGATCTATAGCTTTATTAAGTTTGATATTCATTACATACAACTCCAATGTTTTTTCCTCTACGTCTTTTATCCTAACGCAGTTCTATTAGTAATTCTATTTGAATCAGAAAATTCCTTCCTTCGGCTACACCATTTGTTCTATGAAGAAAAATAAACTAAAATAGAGTATTCAACAAGAAAAATCATTCTAAGGAGTACTTGAAATGACCTTTATTGAAAGAGAAAAATGGATATTGCTTGATGGTAATTCTAGTATTAAGAGAACTAGGTCTCAAATAGATCCACTTCCCACCTTTAAGAAGGATTAATGAGAAGAAATATTGATCTAATTTATGTGGGTTAGAAGAATGTACTACGGATGTGTTTAGACCTGGAAAAGGAAAAAATATCATTACATTCGTTTATGATATAGAAAATCTACTAAAATTCGGAAAATAGAACTTTTTCCTAATGGAATGTTATTTATATTTAACTAAACAAAATTTCAAGTTATATACAACAAAAATTTTAACTTGCATAGAAACTTTTACACCAATAATCATATAGTTTAAGAGCAGATTTTATTTTTTTAAAATGATGTAGATCGTGCTCCATTAATCCTTTTAAGTACTCATAAAGTGTTAGTTTAGATTGATTAATCTGTAATTCAATTAACCAATTATCATCAGATATGTTGCTTAATTGATTGATTAACTCGTATCGAATATGTATGCATTTTTTAAAGGTACTCTCTATATCTTCGGTTCTAGCAATTAATTGCAGATTGAGAGTTTAAATCATCAGCTTTAGGACCTTTGGGCAAATCTTTAGCTGATAATAAATATGGAATTCTGTATTGTAAAACAAATTCATCCTAAGCATAAAAGTGACCTATGATTTCTATAACAGACCATTTTCCTTCTCCAATTGGTTTTCTAAGCAAATTTTCATTAAAATTTGCTAATTTTTGTATAAATCTATAAATTTCTGTTGATGCTCTAAAATTCCTAATTTCTGTTTTAGCAATTGTACCACCCATATATTTATTCGCATTTATTTGCGAGAACCTCGAATAAATATTTCAAAGTCCCAAAATCTTCTTTTGGTAACATTTCATAAAAGAATGGTATTCAAAATAAGGCTCGATTATTGAATAACCGATAAAAATCCTTCTTGAACTTGCCCCTTTAGATGAATATCAACCTTGTTTAATAAATCAATGTTTCTTTAAGAAGTTTAGCATTTCATTGAAAGCTTGTTGGGATGATTTCTCATTAAATTTTATAGAGTATGGGTCGCTAAATCCGTGATGTCCAAAATATTTATGTACTTCTATATTCTTTTTATCTAAATTTAAAATTAACTCATCCACATTAAATGATTGCTCCTCTTGAGGAAAGAATAAAATTATAGGACATAGTGGTACTATTTTCGTGAAATTCCTTATTCTCGAACCATAGTACCCCACAACCCCATCAAGACAATCTTCCTCGCTGCACAACCAAGCAATCGTTGCCCCTACACTAAATCCAATAATATATATTTTTTGATATTTATTTTTAACACCTGCTAATAAATTCTTTATTTTATCTGCAGCATCGGAGAATCCTACAGTCTCCATAAAATTGTGATAGGCAATTTTCTCCTCAGAATAATTAAATGGTTGTTCCCGTTCTAATAAGTTTGGGCAGATTACATCAAAATCCTGATTTGATAAAATATCACAAAAATTCTTTATATGTTGATTAATGCCATAGATTTCATGTATGACAATAATTAAATTATCTGATATTCTCAGTATTTGAAGCATCTTTATTCCTCCACAAAGGTAATCTACAATTATATAACCAATAGAGATTAAATCATTTCTTATTCAACTATCCTCCCTCAATAAATAAACACTTATCTCTTAATGCGCAGCTATTCTCACTATTACTATATAACTGGGTTATTAAGGTTCTCGGAAACCATACAGAGCAACAAATGTTACAAATAGACTAGTTAATATCATTGAAATACTAAAAACAAATAATAAAATTCTATACTTATTCCTTTCTGCGAAAATAGCAAACAAGAAACCTATAATATTGTATAGATTTAGTAAAATAATAAAGGGATATCCCTTAGTTCCAAAAGATAAAGCGGTAAGAAGCTTTTCATCATTTTGTAACAACGAAATAAACAGAAGTAATCCTAATAATGTGGAAATTACAGACAAAATCGAAAAGAATTTTCTCATTTTCCTCCTCCAAATATTTTCTCTTTATGACTAAAAGTAAATTTTTTACATAGGTTATATTTAGTATATCATACTGCCATTATTTCCAAAGACACTATGTTTGCTTCTATTTGATCTAACTCTGCGGTAAGTTCTTCCGCCAGTGGTTTTTAATGAAAAAATGATTGAAAGTCTGAGTTTTTCTTTTGTTGTAAATATAATTAGAATATATGCCAGTAAGATATTCAAACTCAACAGTTAACTATCTCTATCCCTCACATAAGTCTCGTCAAATGGTCTTTCTTAAATTTGTTCAAAAGTTTTGATGTGTTTTTCTAAATAAACATTCATTGGTTCCATTTTTAATTTAAATTTATCAAAGGCTCTGTCATCTGTTGATCAAACATCATTCTTCTTGCAGATTTAAGCAATTGCAGGGAGTGAATTAGCCAAATTGGTGAATTTATCAGCCAAAACTAGAAGCTTATCAGCCAAACTTTGATTTTATCAGCCAAAACTGGGGGCTTATCAGCCAAACTTCATTTTTATCAGCCAAAACTAGGAGCTTATCAGCCAAACTTCATTTTTATCAGCCAAAGCTAGGGGCTTATCAGCCAAACTTCATTTTTATCAGCCAAAGCTAGGGGCTTATCAGCCAAACTTCATTTTTATCAGCCAAAACTAGGAGCTTATCAGCCAAACTTCATTTTTATCAGCCAAAGCTAGGGGCTTATCAGCCAAACTTCATTTTTATCAGCCAAAGCTAGGGGCTTATCAGCCAAACTACATTTATCCTTAAACTTATTTCTTCCACACCTCGTTATTACTATATAAATCTCACTTCAGCTTTAGTGTTTACATAGTTTTACGCTAATAATCTATGTTGCCATTTACTAGTAAACACCATTAAAAGGAGATGATATAAGTATGTTTACTATTAGAGAAATGAATAGATCAGATATAGCTTCCATCCGGAAAATTGCTGTTGTCACTTGGAAAAATACATATAGTGAAATCATTCTAGAAGAAATACAAGCGAAAGTTTTAAATGATGCCTATTCAGATGTTGAAATGGAGAAACGTCTTAACTCTTCTTTAACGCTTGTTGCAGAAAATAACGATAAAATTACAGGATATGCATTTTTTCAGGAGAGTACTCTTTCGTTAATGGTTTATAAAGGAAATCCTAATTTATCATTTTATGAAAAGGAAGGATTTAGAGTTATCAAGGAAAATGCTGGAGATTTCTATGGAATTCAATGATTTTTACTGTAATGACGAAAGTTTTAAAAAATCATAGTGCTTAGTAGGTTAAGAGGAGAAAATTCCCGAGTATTCCTAAACTTTGGGCAAGACTTTCTAGTATTTTCACATATTTTCTTTCGTTTTTGCTTTAGATAAAAAAAATAATGCTACAACTGCCAAAATAGTTATAGAATTATACGCATCACCTGATTTAAAAAGCTAGTATTAGCTATCCAGAAAATGGTAATAAACCCCATCTTCATTTGATTATATTGTATAATACAATTACTACGACAAATGAATGGAGTGCTTTAAATGACTAAAAATGGATGGTTGTCGCTACTTATGGTAGGTATTTGTATTATATTATCCTTATTTCTCAGCACCAAAAACGCAGGAATTTTCTTCTTGCTATTCCCTATTTTATCTCTTTCGGGCATTATCTTTGCTATTTTTTCGAAAAAATGGAGCAATATTATTCTTGGAGTGCTTTTAAATGGGGCAGCAGGTGTGTTTTTTACATTATTAGCATTCGCAGTAGGATTTGGTGAGGCTTAAAATCCACATCTCATGTTGGCTCCAATATTCTTTGGTTCGATGGAGCAAAAATCATTATCGTGCATTTAATGGGATATGCATGATAATGTTTTTTTGCAATAATTTCCCCTCCTTTCTTATTTAACTGGAAACCCCCTTCCAAAAAACTTCCCACAAAGCTTCTAGCTTATCATCTACTCTTTTTTCCGAATGAAAATAAACTATTTCTACCATAATAGCCATGATGATCCCTGTGAATGCTAGGTTAAAAGTGTTTGTATCTTTTACATGAATTTGGCTATGTTTGATCCATTTGCTGCTTTTTTGGCCAATTAGTTCTTCTTGAAATTGCTCTGCTTCAAAAACCTCTCTTTGGATGACATCATATAAATGTAAGGGTGGGAAAAATCCCATTCTTAGCCAAAACTTCAACATTTCATTTTCTTGGAACAATTCTTTTGTGTATAGTAAATATTCGTAAAGAAAAGTTTCGGGATTATGACTGTCTTTTTTTTCAAAAAAATACGCTTTGCGTTTTATCTCTTCTGCTTTTGCTTCCCTTAATACTTCAAGAAATAATTCATCTTTCCCTTTAAAATGAGAATAAATAGAAGCTTTCTTTATCCCAGCTTCCTCAGCAATTTCTGAAAGAGAGGCTCCTTCAAAGCCATTTTGCAAAAAGAACTTAATTGCCGCTTTTTTTATTTCTTCTTTTTTCATCGGACTCTCTCCTTTACGAGATTAGTTTTAAACCTACAGCTGCAACAAGTATCATCGATATAAATAAAATTCTTTTGCCATCCTTTGGTTCTCCATATACAAACATCCCTAATAGAGCAGAACCAACTGTACCAATTCCTGTCCATACACCATATGCCGTTCCCATTGATATAGTTTTCATTGCATAAGATAACAAGGCAAAGCTGCACATAAACCCAATGATTAAATAAAGGAAAGCATCCCACTTTTTCATCGTTAATCTTTTAATATTTATAACGCCAATTATCTCACAACAACCTGCTGCAATTAAAGCTAACCATGCCATCTATTCAAGCCTCCTCTTGATTTGCTGCTTCATCTGTTACTATTTTCAAACCAATTACCCCAATTAGTAATACAAGCATCAATATTATTTTTGCTATGTTAATTGGTTCATTAAATAAAACTATTTCTGCGATCACTGTTCCAGCAGTTCCCAATCCTGTAAATACAGCGTAAACTGTTCCAATTGGCAAATATCTTGTCGTATATATCATTAGATAAAAACTAATAGCAATTGCGAAAATGGTTCCACTCCATTCCCAAAGATTTGATGCATGTTTTAAGCCTGAAACCCATGCCACCTCGACGATTCCAGCACTAAAAACCATCATCCAATATTTATTCAAATTAATTACCTCCCCTATATAACTACCAACCGTTCGGTAGTTTATTTTGTCACACAATAGCATCCACGTCAAGAAAGAAACTTGTCTTTAGGGAAGATTTTGTTGAATGATAAATTGCGAAAGTGGATTAACATAAAAGGAAGATCATTGGAAGATAACGCTAAAATGGGTTTTAGATTATATCTCAATCATAAATTCAAGTGGAAAGATCTATTTGTTATTCCAAACAAAAAAGAGAAATTATGTGTGCTAATTTCTCTTTGCAGGTTTTCGTTTTTAGTATGACGTCATTATCTTATCTAATTCACTTACTAATAATTTTTTCATTGCAGATAGTTCTTCAGCATTTGGTTTCACATTCTCAGCATACATTTGGTCTCTAGGTGTCCACCATACTGGGTGGGTTGGATTAGGTTCTTGTTCGCTCCTTGGGAATATGTGCCAGTGCATGTGAGAATCACCATTTCCTAAAAGCTCATAATTTAATTTGATAGGCTTAAATGCTTTATATACTGCTTCTGATACCCTACTCATTTCGACAAGAAACTTTTCTTTAAAATCACTATCCAACTCATGCAACTCATTTTTATGTTCTTTACAAAGGAATAATGTATAGCCCTTAAAATATTGATGATCACCAATAACGATATAACCTGTTTCCAGTTCTTTGACGAAATACTTATTGGTTCCTTTTTTAATCATTTCTATCCGATTGCATATTAAACAATCTTCCACTAAAGTTACCTCCGTTAATTTACAAATATTCAATAGTTATCTAAGAATTGATGAGAAAACTTATTTCTAATTGGAATAATTGCTTTCTCTTCCAGTGAATATAAATTTTATTTAGCTACGCCCTTTTTTAATGGTATATAATAAGGTACCTACCAGCATTCCTAAAGCAGCTCCTGCTCCGTAGCTGCCTATTGCTATAAATACATGCCCTGAAATCATTGCAAATGTACCTAATAAAGAACCAGCTAATAATCCAAAAATCATTCCATATATTAAATAGTTTTCCAATTTGGGATGTTTATTCCCTTTGTTAGTAGGCATTTTTGTCCCCTTTGTTAGTAGGCATTTTGTCCCCTTTGTCAATCGGCATTTTCTTCTGGAATTGAGGTATCTGGCTATTTTTTTGTATTTATTAGGAAGTATGAGCTCCCGCCCGTCATAATGCCTCCTACAACAGTGAGTGCTGTACCAATCATTACCCAATTTGCGGATAGAAAAGCAGATACGTAAATTCCTGTCATAAGTAGTAGTATGCCAACGATTATCAAGATTGCAACTTTATTCATTTTTTCCCCTATCAGCTAACTTAGTTTCGTTGTTTGAATTCCGTTCAAACGTTATTTTTTATATATTTATACATACGTTTATGGGAGCATTTAGTTTCACTAAGTTTGGATATATTTTTATTAAATAGGAATGTTTCCTTCCCTTAAATTTCTATTTAAAGTATCATAATCCTTCTTTTTAAAAGAAACAGCTATACTAGCCACTCTCCTCGAGTTCGGAAAGAGCATTAATTGTTGACGAAACTTTATTCCTAATGAGGCTATTATTTGGTATACCCAGTTCAATATGAAAAAACAGTCGGAATCTACGCCATCTTTTAAGTGGTTTTTATTATTTATCACAACTAAGTTGTCAATGAGTTCAAATCTCGGTTTCCTTGGAGAAATATTATTAAGTTTGCAGAGCTTCTTTATTGCTAAATTAAAAATATCTGTTTGTTCTTCATTCTCTATCATAAGATATTCTCCTTATGTTAATTGACAATATGAAAGATTTTACTACCTATAACCTTCTTGCAGCTTAACACTGTAATACCGCATAGCTTTAGGAACCCCTTCTAGTTCAAATATCCCTTTTAATACTAATCGGATTAATCGATATTCGAAGTAAATATCTCCGATCCTTTGATTGAGATTTCCAATAATCTCTCCTATTAGCCGCGCAGATTTTATAAAATCTGCATTATTCTGTTCTTTATGTAATAATTTAGCTGTTTTTATTATATAATTATCGTAATAGTCTTCGCCAACACTATCAATTTTCTTATCCGCCCAGATTCTTAAATTTTTATTCTGTTGGGATATCTTCTTCCACTCATTGATGTACTTTAATCGTGCACTCTTTGTAAGTGGCTGTTTCCAGTTATTTTTTTGATAAATGACTTGTAACTCCTCAGATGTAAACTCGCCAGTATGTATTGCATGGACCTCTGCATCCGATTTGGAAGCTATCTCTTTATTGTATTCCAAGGGGTTAATTAAGAAAATATCATTCGTTTTATGTTGTAATAAAGAAAGAACAAAGCGTTGTGCCGTTTGTTCATTAGCATTTTCACCTGCCCAAATGATGATATGCGCCTGTTCTTTGATATTCTTTACTTCTAAAATTGTTTTATGGAATTTTCTCTTATAGCTAAATAAATACTCATCATCATAATTAATATGGTTTATTAACCATTTATGCCTAAGTGCGAATCCTATTTCCTCCTCTATCTTCCATAATGGTCCAAAGGAAAAATCATCTGAAAAATAGATAACCTTTTCCTCTTCTTGCACTCCCATTTCTTTAAGTGCCATTCTTAAACTACCAGCAGCAGATTCACCAAAAACAATGTGTACGACCTTATAATCCTTTTTATTTTCAAGCTTTAGTTGATCAATTTTAGTTTGTAAATAATCTTGATAAGTTTTTCTTAGATTTTTCGCAAGTTCCTCATCTGGCTGTTCTTCCACACTTATTTGTAGCAGAATAAGAAATAACAATGACCTTACTTCTTCTTCACTTGCATTCTCTACGTATTCTTTTAATTTATGAATCATAATTTTTCACCCTTTTGACTTGTTAAAATAATTTTGTATTTTCAGTTACTTCTATTTCTAGCTTCCCTTTTTCATCAACAGATAAGATATTAATTTTAGCTTCTCCATAATACCCCTTTTCAAAATAACCAATAATATACTCTGTTTGTTGATTCCCTTCATTGTCTTCATAGACTAGTTTTAATGCTGCTTCTTCAAAGTTATCGGAAGAATTATCTTTTACACTCACCTGAAATTCTTCTTTTTCTCCTGCCATAATGGTTGGAATTTCAATATCTTTTTTAATATTTTCATAGGTCAAATACAAACCGGATATATCCTTGTTTGCTTGATTTTCGATTTCTATATCAAAACCCTCTCGTGGCAGAAAAAGAACGAGAATTCCGATTACTCCTAGTATAAAAACAGTTGGAACTATTATCCTTTTCATTTATTGGATCCTTTCATTTGGCATCTTTAAACGAGGAACTCATTCCTCGGCATCATTTTGAGTCTGTTTGAATGTACTTTCTATGAAACTTTGTTCATCCTCTGCAGTCATAATGCCAGTTGCTTCCCCAACGTTTCCACCTTGATATTTCCAAAAATAATTATGATCTTTATCAACCGTGCTAAAGTCTCCAACCTTCCATTTTTCCAGAATCCCTAAGAGGTTATCTTTATTGGAAAAACTACTGTTTTTTACAATTTCATAAAGCCGATTTACTCTATCATTTGTCATTTGCACTGCGCCCCACTTATCGGATGCGTACACTTTTTGGTGTGTCATTTTATGCAGAGTTGATATTGCCCGATCTTCGTTCCAATAAGAATAATCAATGCTCTCCTTCCCTGTTTCATCAAGAATCTCTCCTTCTTTAGTTTCTGCCACAAAGGAATCATTATTTGTTTTTACTATAAAATGCTTATATATAACAAGAGATCCCCCCATAATTGCTAGTAATACAACAACTCCGATTGAATAATTCACCCATTTACTACGTTTCTTTTTTCGCTTTTCTGATTCCACTACTTTGACCACCCCCATTGATTCATCAACCTATACTTTTACCTAACAACCTCTTTAGTTTCTATCCGAAATAGACTTTATTATTATCTTTCTATATCAATAATAACATAATATTCCAACTATTGAATTATTTATAAACAAAAGATACATCTAGCTAGAGATAATCATATATTTATCATGTCACTATGCAAAGGAGGAAAAAGGGATGATACTTGCTTAATGTAGCTTATTAAAATCAATGGAAAATTATCAAAATGTACACTATGAGGATCTATTTATTTAACTTTGACTGCAAACTAGGGGTGCATGGACGTTGCAGAAAAACTAGAGGTAACTGTCATTCCCCCACTTGAGCTTACTTTCCTTTCAATTTCTATTGTTTCGTTGCATGATTATTTCAATTTGTCACAAACAAAAATGTAAAAACAATTTGACATATATTAAACTCATGATAAAATTAAAATGTAAAATACTTTTTACATTTTAATAAAGGAGATTGAATGATGAATTGGATAGTTGCTTTATTACTTATTATTTTAGCGATATGTATTCTATTAATTGTAACGAATCTTGTGTCATTACCAAAATTAGGAGATGAAAGAGCAAATTACATTAAAATGAGAGCACAATCATACACCTTTGTAGTTGTAATCGGGATTTTATTGTTAGAGATTATGGAGTCTATCTATGTAACAACTTGGACGAACAGCCATTATGAGGGGATGAAACCATTTAGTTTTCTTGTTACAATTTCAGTTATATATTTAATTTCATTATTATTATCTAAGAGGAAATATGGTGGATAAATGAAAAATCGTATTAGAGAATTAAGAAAATCGGCAAAATTATCTCAAGAAGAATTAGCAAAACTATGTAATGTGACAAGACAAACGATAAATGCAATTGAAAATGATAAATATGATCCCACTTTACAATTAGCATTTAGCTTAGCCGTTGCATTGGCTACAACGGTAGACGACCTTTTTATATACGACACTGTTATAAAATAATGAGGCAGTTAAAAAGAATAAAAACCCAATTCGGGTTTTTATTCTTCTTATGAAAGAAGATAAGTAGAAGTTATGCGCAGACTGATTAAATGTCTTTATTTTCTTCTAAAAAAATTGATAATAACCTTTTACGCAAAGAGATTTTCAACATTATTATATAATTTAAATACCATCACTCGTTCACCTGTGCGAGAGCTTAAGTCTGTATGAAAGCTTTTTACTTCCTCTCCCGTAATGGTTAATATACATTTTTTTAGTTCTTCAACACCTGATTCCACTAATTCGGAGCGTGTTTTCTTAATGGTTAATAGTCCTTCTTTTGTTTCACACACCGTATATTCCGCTGGGGTTAGAATGCCCTGCAAATTCACTATGATCATGTCGCGTAATATATCTGTTTTAACAGATAAGGATCCCCGACCAAGGAAATCCTTTTCCCATTGTGTTATTGCTTTACTTATTTCCGCTTCACAAGCACCTTTTGTTAATTTCATTTTATTATGCATCCCCTATTAAACAGATAAAAACTAATTTTTCTATATTTGCCATCTAAGATGATTTAACACTTGAACATCCTTTATTATTAAAATTAATACAAATCGATTAAAACCTCTTATATAGAAATGAATATATACCATTCTGATTTGCAACACCATCAGCATTAGCATATTTCAACATTTTTAAGCTGTTTTATTTGTATTTATTTCCACAACAGAAGACTTTCCATCTTGATTATTAATCAGTAAACCTCGCACTTTTACCGTTGGTGGCACTAATGGATGATGACAAATCATCTTAACACAATTTTTGATATTGTCACCAGTATTTTGTTTTCCATTTAGCCATTCATTAATCGTTTCACCAGTAAATTCAGGCATGCTATTTTGAAACAGATAATCCAATGTCTGTATTCTTGACTTAAATTGTCCATCTATCGAAATAAAACGATCGGCCTCACTGCTTGTTCCGACAACAAAAATTTCTTCTACTTTTTCCTGAAAGACAGCAATAATAATTGACCTCATTATATCTCCAAAAGGATTGGAGATAACAGGACCAAAGCATTTTATAGTTAGCATGTTTTCAGGCTGTATATTGGTTTCCTCTTTTATAATTGATTCCAATCCATCTCTAACATCCATCAAAAATAATACTTTTTTTGTCTTATCTAAAATCATCTCGAACCCTCCTTTACCAATTCTCCCAATCGCCTTCTGGGCTGACACTTGCTAAGCGAACCCAGCCATTTTGGACTTTTTCTTGAAACGCAGCATTAGTTTGCAATAATCGCTCTACATAATTTTTTGGTGCCTGAATTATAATCAGTAAGCGAAGTGGTGAATGAAATGCAGCTTCATCTGATTGCATAACAGATTGCCACGGTAAGCCCGTTAACAAGTCACTCGCATTCCCCTGCATAACACCAAGACCTGCTGTTACGGTTTGTGTTGCCTTATTGCCACTTCCATAATAATGTGGAGCTACTGTTGATGCGTAATATTCTAGATTTATCCATTGAGTAACCGTTCCTGGACCTGAAATAATATTATCTAAGATTTCTCCGCTTTCATCCTTCTGCCAATTATAGTTATGAAGAAAGACTCTTCCTTCCAAGTCACAGCCATTTGTTAAATCACGTTGACCAATTATAAAAGCTGCATTCCCAGCTAAGCCCCATTCGGGACGGATCACACTCCAATCCTCTGCCAAGCAATAGGCCTCAGACTGAGAATTTTTGCGTTGAGATGGGAAATGCGGTATTTTAGCTAAACGCTCTGTATTTGCCTGTTTGCTTACTTTTGGCAAAATGGCTTTAATCCGACGAAAAGCCTCTTGTGCTGATTTGGAAAGCTCTGGAACATAAATCCAGTCTAATTCATCAACGGTTGTATTATGCTCAGCAGCTGCGAAAACCGTTTCCTTAGGAATGTCTATTCCTTCTAAAGACAATGCTCTTCTTACTTCAGGCAGGTTGCACAAAGTTGCTAAGACTCGCGCGTTGAATCCACCTGAAGCCCCGCCACAGGCACCACAATCAAGAGAAGATGCATAAGGGTTATTAGTACTGTGGCTTCCATGTCCACATATAACAACTAACGGGCTGAAATTCTCTGTTATCCCCATCATTTTTAATGCTTGGCGGGCATAATTAACTTTCTCTTCCTCGGTAAACCCAATTGGTATCCCGTTCTCTGTTTGATGAACATGATTAAGAACCAGTTTTGTATTTGGTTTACGCAGCCAATTTTTGCGTAGATTATGAATGAAGCGATCGGCACTTTTTGGGACAAAACTGCGTGCTGCCATTTGGAGACTTAGCCAAGGACCACTTAATTCTGGTAATAGTAAGTTTGCAAGTAAATTCTGTTTCATCGATTTGAAAGTATCGCTAAAGGAATGAACGGTCTGCTGACGTTGTTGAAAGGCTTTAAGTTCATTCTCATCCGTACTCTCCATGATTTTATGCAATGGCTTTTGCATAATTGGCAAGGATGGGTGACTGTGTTCGCTTCCTAATTTATTCGTAGCTATCGGTACTCCAAAGAAACCAGCCATTCCTATTGTTTCAAATGGTCCCTCTTTTTCAAGCTGACGGCGAAATGGCTCGGAGCGAACATCTATACAGAATACAAATTGTGCTAATGTTGTTGCCTTATCGTTTGTACTGAATTGTTTCGCACTAATTTTTTGACTTAATTGTTCAGCATGTGTTTGCTCCCAAGCTTCCAGCCAGAGTTTTCTGCAAAGCTTCTCATCAAATTTTGCTGCAAATAACAAGTATTCTTGTTGTTGTGCACTAGACAACTGAGACCATTCCTCTAATGACAGACTCCCCCAATGAATCAAAGCTGCTAAAAGACCATCTATGGACTGATTATTTTCGTAGCTTTTCGGAATAAAAGGAAGCTGCGGATTGATAAGCACCCATTCTAAGGAAATTCTTACTGCTAAATATTCGGTTAGCAGGTTATTTTCCTCACTCGATTGTTTAGAACGCCAGAGCATCATTCCTGCCCATCCAGGCAAAGATAGTAAATGTGCTTCAAGATATTTCTGTTTTTCTGGTTCAGGAATAGAAAGAGCATTTAATCCTTTATTCAAGGCTATTTCTGCCTCTTCTGGCCACTTTTTTAAACTTTCACGTTGTTTTTTTGTAAGGGCAGGATCATAACAAATCAGCCGGCGCCAAGAACGATAAAAACCTTCCTCTCGATGTGGCATTGTCCAGGCAGCCTGCGACTCATCAAGATATAATTTACACCACTTAATAACATGGTAATCGAGTATATTGATTAATCTTTCCTTATCTTTACTTTGTAGATGTGAACTGATTGGCTGCACAGACGAATAATGGGCAAAATCTGTATGATGCTTCCTATATTCTTCTGCTTTTTTCTTTAATTCATGAGATGTGAGCAAGCTGGATGGAATGGGTTCCAAATTTAATGCCGCATGGCAAAAACGCTCTGCCACATCTTGTGGGATATTAAAGGGATTTGATGCAAGCCATTGTTTAAAACCTTGTTTAACAAATACCTCTTTAATCTCTCCCTTTTTTTTCGCTGAAAGGATCATAGAGGCACTAGGATAAATATCAACATCACGAGTCTGTTTTAACCAATCTGCCACTTGATCAAAGGTTTGTTTTTCAAGTCCCATCCACGGATGACGGGCTGCGAACGTAGAAATTGGCCAAAGCGGCGCAATTACTTTGCTGGCAGCTTCAATGTAACTACTAATATCGCTTTCTACAAAATTATCTGGTATATTTTTTTATTTGAACTAGCTTTTGTTAATACAGATGTAATACTCATCACACATTACCTCCTTTTATGGTAATTGTTGTTTTAGATAGCTCGGATGACTTTCTACTGCTTTTGGCTTTGCTTCTCCTAATCGCACTAACCAAAGATATAGGACAGTAAAGAAGATGGACGAACGATTTCTAGCAGCGATCGCCCCTATTACAGTGCCAACTAATAAAAGACAACCAACGATAAGAACAACAGCTAATGGCGGCTGCGAACCTTGGAAAACAGCAGTCTGTAATATGTCATAGAAAAAATGATGAATAAAAGAATAAATAGCAGCGGTTCCTCCTACAAAAATTAAACCAGCAATCCGGCCAATGCTCCCTTCTCCAAAAGCAACAAGCTGTCGCCAAGAAATAGAAATAGACCAAACTAAAATTAACGCACTAATTATTTGATAGCCTTCTCTTGGTGCTTGAAGCCAAAAAACTAGCCCCACAGCAAAACTTAAAATCCACCCTGCGATCGTCCATAAAAAAGCGGGCTGTGTTTTTCTGTAACTAGACTCTTCCTTTCGTCGCACTGCTGAACCCGACTGTAAAAATAGCGTCGCTTTGAATAAACCATGTAGAATAAGGTGGATAATGGCAGCAACATAGGCACCTAAGGCACACTGAATGAGCATGAAACCCATTTGTCCAATCGTCGAGCCAACTAACTGACGTTTATAGTCAACTTGTACTAAACTAATTCCTGTACCAACCAAGACAGATATCCCGGCAAATATTAGTAATAAAATAGTGGGAGCTAAATCGCCATTAAATAGTGGAGAAAAACGAGTAAGCATGATTCCACCTGCATTGACAATTCCTGCATGCATTATCGCTGAAACAGGTGTTGGTGCCACAACAGACTCTACTAACCATCTTTGGAAAGGCCATTGGGCTGCTGGAATGATAACCGCTAGGACAATCAATAAATTAATTCCAGTTCTTTCCCATGCCGAAATTCCAGCTAGATTTTCAATCGATAGTGCGGTTGATAATTGCCAAGAATCAGTACTGTGAGATAACCAAACTGCTGCCAATAACAAGGACACCCAACCGATTAAAAAATGATAACCAGATAATTTAGAAGCCTCAGTAGCTACTTTCCAGCCATTATTTAATCTTATAAGTAAGGTTAATCCTGCTAGCGTTACTCCCCAGAATAGAACCAACCATCGCAGATCTCCACTTAGCCAAGCAATGGAAGCGGCAGTTGTGGTAAAAGTGAAAAGGGTAAAATACTTACGATAAGATCGATCTCCCATTAAATAGCGGATTGAAAAACGTTGAACAATTAAACCAATGACAAGAACAAAAAAAGTCATCAGCCAAGCCAAGGAATCCATATGAAAAGGACCTGCATTTTCTGCTCCATTCGGATTCGCAAGCGCGATTAAAGCGAACAAAGGCGGTAAAGACACAATCCAGATATGAATCCTTACATAGCTTAATGGCACTTTTTGATGCAAAAATAATAGTCCACTCAGCATCGAAACAATAATCATCATAAAAAACACTAACAGTAATGATGGCATACTGTGCAAAAGAAACATTTTAAAAACTCCTTTAACTAACTTACTTCAAAAAACCTTTCATTTTTCCAATAAAAAAGCCGACAATCTTTTAAATTCACCATGATCTGCAAATCATGAGAACTCAAAAAATTGTCGGCTTCTCTTCAACTAATTACATCGAATTGTTTGAAGAGCTACCTCTATTTGGTTTTATATTTTCATTTAATTAATAAAAGACATTCATACAATAATTTAGGATACTTATTTATCAAATCACTTTTCCTTACTTTATTAAGTTACTTTTTCATTCAGTCAATATCATTATTAAAAGAATGCTAAAGTCTTAATTTTTAAGCGAAAATTAATTTATAACTAAGTATGAAACTAACTATAAGATATGTCAAATTTTTATATTTGTCAATAAGAAAGCCTAATCTGCGAAGAAAAATCAAATTAATTCATGGGAAAGGAGAGAAGGTAATTCATCCGATCATGCTAAAACTTGATTCACGTTCGGATACGATTTCTTTTTTATCTTCTACCAACTAAATAACACTTAACACTTTCATTCATTAGTAAATTGGTACATAATTAGTATAGTCTATCATACTCGAAGGGATCGGTATCATGCTCCGAATCGAACTTATTTGTAACGAAATCAAACGTTTAATGGCTGATTATTATAAATGTGAAGATGCACAACTTAAAAAGCAAATACATAGTGATATTAAACTTTTAAGCAACGTTCTCTACCTTAGTGATCTGCCAGACGAATATCACGAAGCAGAACAGGAAAAGAGAGAAACTATTTAGCCGATGCTTCCACATCTGAAACTCACTTTATACTGCTGGAAATAAACAAAGAAGCATCTTGATTCATAAAAATACGATTACCTTGATAAAATGTTTTCCTTTTTGATGAACGAAAACCTACTTCCGACAATATTTCATTTAATTCTTCCTCTGTAAAACCGTTATGCACTTTTGGATGGTTTATTTTATCATTTTTTTCAAAGTCGATGATAATTAATTTGCCATCCTGATTTAAAATTTGGAATAACGCTTGTAAAATCTTCTTAGTATTTGGGATATGAAGAAGAACTAATGACATTAAAATAACGTCTGCCTTATGTTTCGGAGTGTCTTGCGTAAAATCAGAATATAGGATATCTGCATTCATAATTCCTCTATTAGCTATTTTTGCTTGGGCAACCTCCAGCATCTGTTCGGATGAATCTACTAACAAAATCGAAGCTACCAAATCCGATAATTCTAAACTAACGAGACCAGTTCCGCTCCCATAGTCCATTAAAGATAGAGATGTACTGTTTTCAAGTTCTCTTCTTACTTCCTTCACAATCACATTAGCTAATTCTCTTCTTTCTTCTGTATCATATCTTTTGGCCAGCTGTTCAAAAACATTCGTTTCCATTTTCCAGTCTCCCTACTTTATCGATCGTTTATTATATCAATATAACAAAGTATTATTTGAGGTTGCACTTTTTATATAATTCCCAATAGCATAATCGTTATTTATTACCACAATATATTCCTTCCACCTATAATCCACCATAGCGTCTTTTTCGTTTACAGAAATCTTCCAACGCATATAGAAATTCCTTCTCCGAAAAATCTGGCCATAATACATCCGTAAACCAAAATTCTGTGTATGCCAGCTGCCATAGGAGGAAATTACTTATTCGCTTTTCTCCACCTGTTCGAATAAGGAGGTCTGGTTCCTTCATATCAGCTGTATATAGATAGTCTGAAAACTTCTGTTCATCCAATTCCTGTAGCGAAAATTCATCATTGTTAATATCCAAAAATATCTCTTTCATCGCATGTAAAATCTCTTGTCTGCTTCCATAGTTAAGCGCAAAATTCAGCAAAAGTCCGTCATTATCACGCGTACGTTCGATTGCGTCCTCAACAGCTTCACGGGTATGTGCTGGAAGCTTTTCGATATCTCCTATTAATTCTATGCGAACATTACTAGCTATCAGATCTGGTAGATATATAGATAGAAACTCTTTAGGAAGCCTCAATATGAACTCAACCTCTGTCTTTGGTCGTTTCCAATTTTCTGTAGAAAATGTATATAGCGTAAGAACCTTTACCTTCCATTTAACGGCGGTCTTTACAATTTTCACTACAGTTGATATCCCTTCTTTATGACCAGCAATTCTAGGCATTCCTCTTTTCTTTGCCCAGCGTCCGTTTCCATCCATAATGATGGCAACATGTTCCGGTATCGTTTCGTTCAGAAAAAGGTCGGATACTGCTGCTTGTTTCTTGCTGAAAAAAGGTAGTTTCATTCCTTTCCCTCCTTCCGAAATGTTTTTAATTTCTCTATGTTAGAAAATACGTCACAATACTTTTCAAATAGCCTTTGCAATTTTACTTATTCATTTTCTTGGCTCTTACGATATTCTAAAATATCTCCTGGTTGACATTCTAGAGCTTTGCATATCCCCTCTAGTGTTGAAAGTCGAATAGCCTTTGCTTTTCCATTTTTTAAAATAGATAGATTCGCCATTGTGATTCCAACCTTCTCTGAAAGTTCAGTTACACTCATTTTCCTTTTTGCTAACATCACATCAATATTAATTACAATTGCCATTTCATTCACCTCAGACTGTTAACTCATTTTCTGATTTTATATCAATCGCTTGTTGTAAAAGCTTTTGTAGAACAGCTGCAAACACCGCAATTACAATGGAAGCAAAAATCGGAATCATTCCAAATAGGATAAGACCTGGAGCATCGTCTGTCTGAGCTAAGAGAAAAATAAAAGGCGTCATTAGAACGTATAAGATACTAATGCTGATTGCATCTTTCTTTATATGGCTTAATGCCTTAACAGACATTTCAGAGAATGCTTCATTCCTATCAATATTCCCCAAAAGTCTAAAAGCCTGATAAAGTGCCATATAAAATGGGATTGCAGATAGATAGATTCCCAATACAATCGGATATAGTATATGTGCATAATCTGGATTTACTGGGTTTTTAGCCAAGCCATACATTCCCCATAATCCTAAAGCAAGAACTGGAATTCCAATAAGAACAACAGCAACCCTTAAAAAAAGGGTAGTTCCTCTTTTCATAAAAAAACACCTCTTCTATATATTATCTTATTGAAATTTACCACATGTTTTATCGTTTTACAATAAATTTTTATTCATTTTTATACTTTTTTTATTGATAAACAGGTTGAACGATTATTTCAAACCATATTCAAATTCATTTTTTTGCTAAAATAAGCTCCTATCAATAAAAAAGCAGTCCATTTCCGAAGCGAAGTGGACTGGTGTTTTTTTTATCTTTTTTACTCTATAAAGTGACTTGCTTCTAAATAAAGATTACTCTTTGAAAATCCTCTTCATCATATACACCAAATAATATCTCACCAAAATTGCTGAAGGTATTAACTTCATTTTTATAATCTGTCACTAATCTTTCAACAAATCGAAAGCCTTCTTCCTTGCTTTGCTCTACTAGACTATCTAACTCAAAGTTCATTAGATTTTTTATTTGTTCGATCATATATTTTTTCATCTGTATCCCCTCTCAAACTTGCTATGTGATTTTGGTCATTTACTCATACATAGCAAGGATTGACTCCTTACGAGGCATATTTGCGTTTCTAATCTTATCTATGTAAGTATGAAATTCATATGGAACATATTGTTGCATAATATTAAATTCTCTCTCCCTAATATCTATAATTCCATATCGAGCAAATGGCTGATTGAAACAACCAAGAGAACCCGCATTATAAAAGGTTTTATTTTTACTTAAAAATTGATGGGAGCAATGGTAGTGTCCAAAACAGACTAAAGAGGCAAAATCAAGTCCATCTAGGATAGAAAAATTTTCTAAAGAAGGTATACCAATTCGATCAAAAGGATCTTTACTTATATGCATATTATATATGGATTGTTTCATTGGGTAATGAATGAAATGAAAACTTTGTTCATGGAAAGTAGGATTAATTATTCGAGGCAGTTTCTTCAATTTATCAATATACTCTTTATTTAACCTTTCTGCAATCCATTGATGGTGTGGAATAACATGGAATCTGCTTTTAGGATAAGGTTCATTGTTAAGTATTGCTAATACAGATTCATCATGGTTACCAGTTAATATTTCCGTATTATCCAATTCGAATAAGGAATGTAATACTTCATTCGAGTATGGACCGACTCCAATCATATCACCAAGACAATAGATGAAATCAACTGATTTTTCTTTCATATCTTTAAGTACCGCTTTCAATGCATATATATTCCCGTGAATATCTGAAATGATTGCTATTCTATACATATAGTCTCCTCCTTTTTAGAGTTAAGTAAATATTATAGAAAAATCATCACACTTAGGATAAAAATGTTAGTATAACTTTACCTAATTTCAATCCAATACCGCTGAACAATCTCCTTCCCATCTGTGGAAATTACTTCATTCTCTAACACTCCCCCAACTTTTTGAATCGTTTTAGCAGAAGCGGTATTTTCTTTATCGCAGGTTACTAGCACTTTATTTAAACCAAGCTTTTTTGCTTCTAGTAAACTAAGTCGCAGTTGTTCTGTCGCATACCCTTTCCTTCGTTTGGCTGGATGGATACTATAGCCAACATGCCCACTCTCCATCAATAGTTCTGGTGTTAATCGATGGCGGATATTAATAAGTCCCATTAATTCCCCATTCTTTATGCTTAAAAATTGAGTGGCAGGAACCCGATTAGGTGGGAGGTTTTCACCTTTTTCCTGGCTGTTTACTTTATTAAGCCATTCATGAAAATCTGTATAATTTTGCAAAGAGCTTCCACCATATGGCTGTTCTTCTATTTGTAAAAAAGCTGATCTATATTCCATTAATTGTTTGCTATATTTCTTTGATGGTCTTACTAATTCCATTAAAATCCCCGCCTCCATGCTATTTCCTTTTACTGATTGAGAAGAATCAGATTTCTTAGTCACTGTTATCAGAAGATAATACAGAAAAATTTCCAATTAAAAGGAAATAACGATATAATTAAGTCATAATAATCCATACAAGTTTGAAGTAATGACAAAAAGATAAAATAGGAACGAAAAGTGGTGAGGACAATAAAAACACATGAAACACAGAAGAATGACGCTGATTTCTCAAATGACGATGAAATTTTTGTACCTAAAGAATTTGCTCATTTGCAAAAAGCAACAGGCGACCAAATAGGAGTTACAAACTATAACATTAACTCTTTTCCAAAGTTTGTAAAAATATCGGCCTATTTATTTGTTGGATTATTATGTTTATTTGTTTTAACATCTATCATAGTGATGTTTGCTTTTTAAATAGAAAGAAATAGGGATAAATTAATTCACCCTATTTCTTTCTATTTAATGTACAGATTACTGATGGGCAATACATTTTAAAATGACTTTATAAACACATTCAAAAACATAATAAGTAGAAAGAGCAAACTAAAAACAATTGCAATCTTTTCCGTAATATTATCTTTTTTATTATCTTCATTTTGTAATTCTCTATATTTAGCTTGTATTTTTCTTTGTTTCCCATTATCTATTTTCATGGCATTTTGTCCTTATAAATCTTTCTGATCCACATTCAGTTCAATCAAATTACCATCTGGGTCTGCACAGAATATTTGGGCAAATCCGCTTATTCCATAAGGCTTTTCTAAAAATTCCACGTTATGCTTCTTTAACCAACTACGCGTATCATAATAATTTTCAACTCGGAGAGCAAAGTGCCCTTCCCGACTGTTTATCGATTTATCTTTGCGAATTGTCTGGGAATTTGGATAGACAATTAAATGAAGTTGCTGATCCTGTATTTGGTACCAGGCACCAGGAAAATCAAAATTAGGGCGGGGAAGTTCTTTTAGGCATAATATTTTCTCATAAAAGTGTTTAGCCTTTTTTAAATCGGTTACAGTAAGACTTACATGATGAAGGGATTCGTATTTAATCAAGCGATTCACTTCCTTTTTATTATTATAAAACGAAATGATGGTTCATTCTTATCTAATGCTTTGTTCATAAATAATTCCATTTATAATGGTATATCAACTTAAAAAGTACTGCGACACTATTCCTCTAAATAAGTATATACCGAAAAGAATAAAAGTTAGAATAGAAATTACTAAATTATTTTAACTATATAAATTTAATGTTCAACACATTAAAACAATAGAATAATGATTCCTAACGATAGCATCAAGAAATACATAACCATTAACTAATCCCCCACTTTATATCCTTATATGAAAATAGAGAGGTATAGTTTCATCGCGCTAAACAAAAAAGATCAGACCCAATGTGAGGACCTGATCGGTTTTCAACCTTATTTCGCTTTTTGCTTTACTTCCAAATGGAAAGAATAAATTTCACTTGGTCCAATTAAACGAAAGCCTTTTCCCTGCACATAGTCGAACTTTAAATCTTCATTAATATGCTTAATCGTTAATGGATCTAAATAAATCGTTAAACCATTATCCTCAAATGCCTTATCCTCTTCTTGTGGAAAATCAACCGCTAAATCAAAATTGTAAACATAGCTGCAGCCGCCACTAAAAATGGTACTTAATCGATAAACTGCACCCTCAGGAACTTCATAGCTACGGAATTTCTCAACAGCTGCATCGGTGATTGTAACCTTCATCATGCCATCTCCTGCCTTTGTAACATTCTTATATATATAAGAATGGAAATAAACTTACTTTCAGCTTAACGGATGACATGGTTTCTTGCAAAAATTCTGCTTTCAGTAGCTAGAAAGAGTGGAAACCATTGTTTTAATGTTACTTTTCTTTTTTCACAATCCGCAAACGATATGATACCTGTGCAGACACTATTCTGCACAGGTTAATGGCTAATTGCGATTGATATTATCCACACAAATCGTACAAATTAGCCAATTGTCATTACATATGAAGTGATAAACCATCTACTGCCAAAGCAGCTTCTCCTAATACTTCTGATAAGGTTGGATGGGCATGAACGGTATGGGCAATTTCCCAAGGAGTTGCTTCGAGCATTTGACCTAATGCAGCTTCGCCAATTAAATCTGTAGCATGTGGCCCAATAATCGTTAACCCCAGAATATCATCTGTATTCTTATCGGCAATTATCTTGGTAAACCCCTCTTTCTCTCCATGAACAAGTGCTTTTCCAATTGCTTGGAACGGAAAATATCCAACTTTGACTTCATATCCTCTTTCTTTAGCTGTTGCTTCAGATATCCCTACACTTGCAATTTCCGGTGCGGTATAAATACAACGGGGTATTTGTTCATATGGAATCAAATATGTTTCTTCCCCGACAATTGTATCCACTGCGAGAATACCCTCATGCATGGCAACATGGGCTAATTGAAGTGTTGGGATACAATCTCCAATTGCAAATATTTTATGATCATGTGTACGACAATTTTCATCTACAACGATTGCGCCTTTTTCCAGTTTAATTGCGGTATTTTCTAAACCAATTCCCTCCACTACAGGACTTCTTCCAACGGAGACAAGCAGTTTTTCTGCGGAAAAGATGTCTTTTTTTCCATTTACTTCGGCGCTAATTTGCACCCCTTTTTCTGTTAATCTACAACTCTTTGCATCAACTAAAGCATTGGTTACAATCTGTACTTTTTTCTTTGTATAAATTTTTTGTAATTCTTGTGAAATGTCCTCATCTTCTGTCGGGACAATTCGCGGACTATATTCTAAAACTGTAACTTTTACACCGAAATCATTAAGTAAAGAGGCCCATTCCATGCCAATAACCCCTCCACCAATAATGATGATGCTTTTAGGTAATTCTTTAAGTGACAGCGCCCCATCTGATGAAAGAACTTGCTTTTCATCTAATGTTAGGCCTGGCAAGGATCTTGGTTTGGAACCTGTCGCAATAATTGTATTTTTTGCTTCAATACTTGTTTCTTTTCCTGCTCGATCAGTGATTTTTAAAATGGAATTAGAGTGAAAGAAACCGGTCCCTTCATAGACATCAATTTTCCCTTTCGCCATCAATCCTTTTATTCCAGCTTCTAATTGGCGCACAATCATTTCTTTTCTTTTTTGCGCTTTTTGAAAATTCACTGCTATATTTCCACTTACTTCTACTCCAAAGCTTGCAGCATTTTTAAATGTAGTAAATACTTCTGCTGTACGCAATAATGCTTTACTTGGAATACAGCCACGGTGAAGACAAGTTCCACCGAGCTTATCCTTTTCTATTACTGCAACTGTCTTTCCTTTTTGAGAAGCACGTATTGCTGCTACATACCCTCCCGTACCTCCACCTAGGACTACGACATCATATTTTTTCATTCTTGATTCCCTTCCTTCTACAGAGAGGCAACAGAAAAATGGTGCCTATTGCCGACAATTAGTATCCATGCTTCGAACCAAAGCAATCATATTGAATTTGTCTTTTAAGTTAGCAGCACGATCACAGAGAAAAATCGCACTGCTCCGCTTCTTAAATTTTCTCAAACACTCAATAAATATTGCTTCCTAACAGGTATAGAGCTGCAATCATTTTTCATTTGTGTGCCTATCTACTTTTTACACTCTTTTTATCTATAACACTAGTAAATATGGATGTTCTAGATAATAAACAACTCGGTTCAAGAAATCTCCTGCTGGTGCTCCATCAAGCACTTGGTGATCAAACGTTAAGCTTAAAGGTAATTTTTTCACTGTTTTTACTGTTCCATTTTCTAGTTTTAATTCGTCGATAAATGTTCCTACACCAAGAATTCCTGTTTCAGGGGTATTTAGGACTGGGGTAAAATATTCAATTCCCTGTTGGCCTAAATTAGAAATAGTAAAAGTTGATCCCGTTAGTTCATTTCCTGGTAATTGTCCATTTCTTGCTTTTTCCGTTACAGACGATATAGCTTTTGCTAATTCCCCGAGTGGAAGCCGTTCTGCATTTTTTACTACCGGGACGACTAATCCGGCATCTAAAGATGTGGCAATTCCTAAATGCACCTCATCAAATAAATATAATTTGTCATCAATTAAATGAGTATTCATAAAGGACTTATCACGCAAGCTTAATGTAACGGCTCTGGCAATAAGCACCGTTAAAGTTAATCGGACATCAAGTTCACTTTCCATTACTTGTTTCTTAATATCCTTTTGAAAATCTAGCAGGGCATTAATTTCTGCTTTTCGATGCAATGTTAATTGTGCAGTTGTAAACAGGCTTTGCTGCATTCGTTTTGCAATGGTTTGACGCATAACAGATAATTTTTCACCGTTTACGCCTGTTGGTTGTACAACAGTTGAAGTTTCTTGCTCCACTTTTGGTTTTGTTGGTACTTTTTCTTCTCCACGCTTGTCAGCAAATGCTTGAATATCTCTTCGCGTGATTCGATTATTTGGTCCTGTTCCTGTAACTTTTTGTGTATCCACTTGCAATTGTTGGGCAAGTTTTCTTGCAGCAGGAGAGATCCGAATTCGTTTATTTGTATCTTTCACTTTCACTTCCGCCTCTTGTTGTGCCGGCTCTTTTTCCTCTAACGTTGAATCTTTTCCTTCCTTAACATCATGATTACTTTCACTTTCCGCTTCCTTTTCATTACCTATTATTCCAATTGGCTTTCCAACTTCTACTTCATTATCGACGTCTTCGATAATTTTAAGAAGTACTCCATCTGATGGTGCCTCTACTTCACTTGTAAGTTTTTCTGAGCTAATAACAGCCACTCCTTCCCCTTCCGTGACGGATTCTCCAGGCTGTTTTAACCACTCCACGATGGTGCCTTCTTTCATGGTCATTCCTAATTTCGGCATCACAATAGCAGTTGACATATTTTCACCTCCACTTATCGAGCTAAAGTTAATTCATTAATTAATTCATATGCCGTATTGACAACTTTTTCTGCGTTTGGTATATATAATTGCTCTAAATTAGTTGCAAATGGAACTGGAGTATGTGGCGCCGTTATTGTTTTAATTGGAGCATCTAAATAATCAAATCCTTTATTAGCGACAAGTGCTGCAATATCGGTTGCTACACTACAGCGTGGATTTGCTTCATCGACAATAATTAGCCTTCCAGTTTTTTCGACAGAATCTAAAATTGGTTCTTCTTCCAGTGGAGATAATGAACGTGGATCGATTACTTCCACTTCCACTCCTTTACTTGCTAAAATATCTGCTGCTTCCATCGCAACATGGACCATTTTTCCAATTGCCACAATGGTAAGATCACTACCTGCTCTCTTCACTTCTGCTTTTCCGAGCGGAATGGTATAGTATCCCTCCGGCACTTCCCCTTTCATGCTATAAAGAGTTTTATCTTCAAAGAATACAACTAAATCATCGTCTTCAATTGCTGAAAGTAATAAACCTTTTGCATCATATGGATTAGATGGCACAACTACCTTCAAACCTGGAATAGCGGTAAACATACCATATAAAGTCTGGGAATGCTGTGCGGCCGCACTTGCACCAGCGCCATGGTTTGTACGAATAGTTAAAGGCACTCTTGCTTTTCCACCAAACATATAACGCATTTTCGCTCCCTGATTAAGCACTTCATCTAAACAGCTTCCAATAAAGTCGTTAAACATTAATTCTGAAATCGGACGTAAACCAGTAACTGCTGATGCTACAGCTGCTCCCATATATCCAGCTTCTGCAATCGGCATATCGATAACTCTTTTACGGCCATATTTATTTGCTAATCCCTTGGTAACACCAAAAACGCCACCCCATGCTTCTTCGTCTTGTAAGTGGTCAACAGTTGCACCACCCGCAACATCTTCTCCAATTAAGATAACTTTATTATCTCTCTCCATAGCAATATCCATTGCTTCATTGATAGCTTGTGAAAATGTAATCTTTCTTCCCATTCTTCCTTCACCTCATTCTTTTATTATTTGTAGTTGACATACACATCTTCTAATAACATGGATGGGTCAGGCTGTTTACTATTTTTTGCAAATTCTACTGCATTGTCCACTGCCTTTTCCACTTCGTTCTCAATCTGTTCCACTTCTTTTTCCGTTAACAAGTCATTCGCAAAAGCATACGATTTAAAGATTTCGATACAGTCTTCATCTACTGGCCACTTCTCACGATCTGTTTCCGATTTATACTTTTGGGCATCTCCTTCAAAGTGACCATAATTTCGATACGTAACCGCTTCAATAAGAGTAGGACCTTCTCCATTTCTAGCTCGTTCCACTGCATCTTTAGCAGCATTATAAACAGCTACTAAGTCTTTTCCATCAACTCTTACTCCTGGAATACTATAGCCAGGTGCACGATCAATAATTTGTTTACAGGAAGTAGAATAATGATATGGAGTGGCTTCCCCGAAACCGTTATTTTCTACTACAAAAACAACAGGCAGCTTTAAGATAGAAGCGATGTTTATTGCTTCATGAAATGTTCCATGATTATTGGAACCATCTCCAGAAAAGCAGACAGTTACGCTATCTGTTCCCTCAACATAGGCTGTTAAAGCGGCACCAGCTGCAAGGGGGAATCCTCCACCAACAATGCCATTAGCCCCTAACATGCCAACGTCAAGGTCAGCAATATGCATAGAACCTCCTTTGCCTTTGCATATCCCTGTTTCTTTTCCAAAAATCTCTGCCATCATACTATTTAAATCACAGCCTTTAGCCAAACAATGACCATGACCTCTATGTGTACTCGTTATATAATCTTTATTCGTTAAATGTGCACATACACCAACAGCAATTGCTTCTTCTCCTGCATACAAGTGAACAAAACCTGGGATAGCCCCGGTTGAAAAGATCTTATGAACTTGATCTTCAAACTTTCTAATTTCATTCATTTTCGTATAGGCCCAATAAGCAGTTTCTTTCTTCATTTTCTTTCCTCCATTCTATATTCCAGTATTAACACACTTCGATGATACAACATATTTTTATTTTTTGAAAGCGCTTAAAACATTGATAAATCAATATATATCGTATTTTTCAACTACTAAAATGAGACAGATTTTCTCATTATTTCTCACTTTTCTCACCATCATTTTGTTTAAAAAAAGACGCACATTTTCTTAGTCAATAATTACTTTGCAAAAACCTGTTTATCATTAAACAAAAAAAAGATTGGAGAATGTGAAAGACCACCATTTCGGTTGTCTTATTTATTCTCCAATCATGTAATTTTGTCTCACTTTTGTCTCACTATTTCCCAAACTGAGAATGTGAACATTTATAAAAAATTTTTTAGTTGATATTTTTTTATTTTTCTATATAGTGTTGCACGAGACATATTTAGTTCTTTTATTGCTTCTGATACATTTCCATGATGTTTTTTTAATGCGTTTGTAATTGCCTGAATTTCAAATTTAGTCTTCGGATCCTTTCTATAGTACGATTTTTGCATATGTTTTTCCGCGATCATTACTTGCTCATACAACTGTTCTTCAGTTGGCGCAACCTCTTTATATAAAATTCTGCATCGATCGAGAGCATTATATAATTCGCGAACATTTCCATACCATTGTCCCTTTGAAAATAGTAATTTCCAATTTATTCTCCACTCCGGATGCCAATTGTTTTTGTCACAATAGTAATCAATCAAAGCATTTATATCTTCGTTTCGTTCACGCAAAGGAGTAAGATAAATGGGATAGGCATAAATATAGTAGAATAAATCCTGATCTATTATCCCCTGCTCTACTAGATCACGGATATCTTTCGTGGAAGATGTGATAAAACGATAAGATTTATGATATTCCCTTTCCTTTTCCTGTAAGATGGTTAACAGCATTTGCTGAGAGGAAATCGACAGTTCTCCTATCTCTTCCAAAAAAATCGTTGCTTCCTCAACCACTTGATGCTTTTTCTTAGTCAAACGTTGCAAATCTGTAGAAAGAAATCTTTGAAGAATATCCTTAGTTAGCATCGAACAGTGTAATTTATAAAAAGGGGACGTGGATTTTGGGCTATTTTCATGAATACAACTCGCAAGAAATTTTTTGCCAACTCCTGTTTCTCCTATTAAATGCACCGTAGTATCTGTGGGTGCGACATTTTTAATAGATTCCATCACTTGCTTATAACTTTCGCTTACTCCTCTACTTCCATTTAAAACAAAGCTTGTTTCCGCACGGAGAGGTATTCGATATCCAATGAGTCGATGTTGGTGCATAATTGGGATATGTACAGCAGATACTGCGCCAGTCTCTTGCGCGAATCGACTTAATGATGTGCCAATCCACTTTTGATATTTTTGCTGAAGATTTTTTGGAAGGGCACAAATGTATTTATCAATGGTACAAACAATGTATTGTCCAGTGCTTTGGAAAGTTGTTCGCAGCAAAAACTCCATATCCTCGTGCATCTTTTTTTCCAATCAAGTGAAATGGAATCCGCAATAAGCTTAACACATGCTAACACATATGGCTGGTTAATAGATTGATAGAGACTAGATACATTCAAAACTCCTATCATATCTTTATGCTGGTTAAAAATTGGTGCGGCGGAACAATTCCATTGTTGGGATGCTTTCGAAAAATGTTCATACCCTCTAACCATCATGGGTTTTTTATATCTTGCCGCGAGACCAATTGCATTTGTTCCTACTTCTATTTCTCCCCATTTTGCTCCTTCTTTGAATCGGATCGTTTCTGCTGCAATGTTAATTGAACTTTCCCCTTCTTTATATAATATGTACCCATCTCTATCCGTTAAAATAATAACAAAACGCCAGCCTCGCAGAAACTTTTGTAAACGCTTAACATTTTGCTTAGCTAAAGTAATCAATAATTCATTTTCTACCAATCTTTCTTCGAATTCCTCTGGGGTCAAGATACAATCAGTTATTCCATCATGTGGGTTCAAGCCTTTTTGCCGACAAAGATGCCAAGATTCTTCAATCTCTGGTGTTAAATTTGCTGGTTCTAAAGATCCTTCTTGAATAAACCGAGTCCACACTTCCTTTGTATCTATTTTACCAGTCATAAGTATCCCCCTTATTCTAGTTATTACATAGAATCTTTATTTGTATTATAACAGGAGTACTTTTTTAGTAAAAGGTTTCCGTTCTTACTCTTGGTAACTTTTTTACATTTTAAAAAGGGATTTGTCTTACCCAAAAAATTTTCTTATTTCAAGAGTGATCTCTGATCCAATTGATTATTAATATCGCAATTTCCTTTCAAGCTTCTAATGGACATTTTGGAACCTTACAAAACATTAGCTTGTAGGTATAGAGCAATCTATATTGAAAAAAAGAGAGAAATTCCCATCAATGGAGACTTTCGTTTCCCCCACTGATGGATAACTTCTCTTTCACTTACTGGCTTCTCCAGTTTTTCAGTCTGTTATAGTGCTGTACCTACATTTTTGTTGGATATTGAAGGGATTTATATTAAAACACTTTTCGCTGGTAAATCACTGTCGCCACTCCCCATGAGGCTAAATAGACAACAAGAATAAAAATGGTCGCTCCTGTATATAAAGTTGGAAGGGATAAATTGATAATAAAACCTGTTATGCTGGTTAAATGTTCCCCTAGAAAGGTAACGATTCTAGGGCCTATGGCTGATAATACAAGAAAACTGATAATAACCACTGTTGTAATATAGCCAGGCTTAAGCATATAGAACAATGGAAAGGTGAAAGCAGCAAACAGCAAGAAAAAACCACTCCCAACGACAATATCTGTAAGTGTAAATGGTTTATTAAAAAGAAACAAGGCTGCACTTGTTAGTAGAATAGATGCTAACATATACACAATTGCCCCAATATAGCGTGATGCAATGATTTCCTTTCGTGTATAAGGTAAGGAATTTAATAATATATTTGTCTCTGCTTTTTCATCATATGCATATGCATTAAACGGGATAAAAATACTAGCGACGAGAAAAATGTAAACAGAGTCTAAATTCATCACAATAAAAAATATGATAAAAGGGATAAATACTAAGAGTTGCCTTTTCTGAAGGATTGCATCACGTCTTATTAAATTAAACATATTGCATTCCTCCTTTTGTGTAGTACATAATATCTTCTAATGTCGCATGTTCGATCACAACACTCTCACCAAATACCTGTTCCACTTCTTTTCGATCATCTGTTAATGCCACAAACCCCGTTGGACCACGATTTAGATGAACAAAGCTTTTTTCTGTGTCTCTATCCAGTAAATCCAGCCCTCCCTTAACAACTGCATAGTTCTCTGTGATATCCAGTGTTGATTGATTAAAAATCAATTCTCCTCTTTGTATGAAGGCAATATAATCGGCAATACGATCTAAATCTGTAGTAATATGAGTGGAGAAAAACAGAGTACGATTGCCATCGACCATTAACTCTTGTAACAGATTCAACAGTTCTCTCCTAAAGATAGGATCCAAGCCTGCTGTAGGTTCGTCCATAATGATTAATTCGGCATGATGGGATAAAGCGATTGCTAAAGATGCCTTCATCTGCATTCCTTTTGAAAAAGTCTTAATAGCTTTTTTTAGTGGTAACTCAAATTTTTCTACATAATGATAAAATAATCTATCATCCCACTGCTTGTATGCAGGTCCCACAATGCGTTTTATATCGATTAAGTTCAGTCCTTCAAAAAATACATTGCCATCATATACAAAGCCAATCCGTTCCTTGATTGCCTTTTCATGTGTTTGATAATCTAATCCAAAGAGTTTCACTTGGCCAGCATCTGGCTTTAATAAATTCATCATCATCTTAATCGTAGTTGATTTCCCAGCTCCATTTTCGCCAATAAAACCCGTTATAAAGCCTTTTTTCACTTCTAAATTTATATTATTGACAGAAAAACCCTTGAATTTCTTCGTGGCATTCCTTAGCTCTACCACATTTTCCATTCTTCTCACTCCTCATACAAAATATTGAATAACTGCAGTAAATCCTCATACGGCAAGCCGATTTCTTTACTATTGGCGATAACAGCACTTAGCTGTTCTTCAATAACCTTCAATTTCTTCTCCCTGATTACATCTAAATTCTGCTCAGCCACAAACGACCCTTTACCAACAATCGAGTAAATAAAACCAGCTTTCTCCAATTCTTCATATGCTCGTTTTGTTGTAATCACACTTATCTGCAAGTCTTTAGCTAAGTTGCGTATGGAAGGCAGCGCTGTTCCTTCCTTTAGTTCCCCTGCTAAGATAGACGACTTAATTTGATTGGTAATTTGTTCATAAATCGGCTCCTTTGAACTGTTTGAAATAATTATTTGCATGCTTATCCCTCTTCTTTTATCTTTCACACTTAATATAATGTATATATACTATATACACATTATATACAAAGTTACTATATAGTGCAACCACCATTTACATTATTTATGTTATAAGATTATTTACTAAGGATTAGCGAATTTTTAAACATCTATTTTTAGGCTATTCCAAAAATGAATTTTCTTGTTATCTAAGTGAATAAAGGAAAAAAAGAGCTTATGCGATAATTAGATTATCAACATAAGCTCTTTGTAAAAAATTGCTCGCCGTATTTCCCGTTCATTTTTTAGTTTCCGGCAAATATTTTGTGCAATAAGCTGCCAGCAATAACAAAACTACATTAATGAGCCAAACAGCAAGTCCCATATACTTAAACCAAATGGCTAATAAGCAGTTTATACTTATAAGAAAAAGGAAATTGGTGTCAACATACTTTTAAATCCAGTTACACCTGCTTTTTTTCTTTGTTTAATCACGCTAATTACTGAAATAACAAGTATGATTACAGCTACTATTGATAAAACTATCTCCATCATACTCTCACTCCTGTCTTCCCATTGTTATCTATATATACGATTCAGAATGGAATTAGTTTCACTCAACAGGAGAAGAAAACTCTGTTAATACTAAGTGGATTCCCAGCAAATAAATAATATTTTAGACAAGACACATACTACAAACGGAGGTGAAATACATGAAAACTAAGGATAATTTTCTAGAAGGTGCCAAAATTACGGATGATGCTCATACATATGGGCCGCCAAATGGTGGAAGTGAAAAACATCATTCCCCTCAATCTGTTCCAAATAGAGAAGCAGCTAAAACCGGCAAAAAACAGAAATAGGATAAGGAAGTTTCAATTTTTAACAGAGAAATTATATCCAAATGACAGACCAAATAACACAGCTTGGTCTGTCATTTGCTGTTAAAGGAAGAGTTATTTCCTTTCCTGTTGTTTATTCCTTTTAAGAAAAGGCTATATATTAGTAACTAATAAATAACTTTTCATTGTCTTTACTGTTATGATAATAATTATTTGAGGAGGTGCAGGATGATTAATCACATAAAATATCAGTGGCGTGTGACAAAATACAATCCAGCGTTTCGGGATGAAAATGGCTACTTTACCTTAACGGAGGAATGGACTTCCCCTACCCAGATTGGAGAGATCATTAACGGTAAAAAATTCACTTTAGATGAATATCTTCAAGTCGAGAATGCTTATGTTGAGGCTGTTATGAAATTCTTGGAAGAAAGCGGGATTCATTCATTAAGAATTTTAAACCTAACAAAACAGGAAGTCTCAGAAAGAGATTTAACCGCTTCCTTATATGAAGCTGCATTCGATCAGTTAGTGCTACAAGAAGACATGCTTATAGAGAGGAATGAAATACGCCTTATTTGCAAAATGGTATTGCGAAATTTCCTAGAATGTCAGTTATATGCTAAAGATAAATTCTTTGTGCATTTTGGATGGGATTACTATATGTACATAGGTTCTTACGTTAATTGCCCATCTGCTATCGATTATGCGACAAGGAACGGACTTTATGTGGAAGCATTTCAATCACCATACTATTTTTCCGAGGAAGAAACGATCAGGCAAGTACAATGGTATGAAATCAACGATCCCTCCATGATAATTGTAGGAGAAGAACAACTTCCAGCTATTCCACTTGCTGAGTATCGAAGCATTTTTAATTTATCAAGCGAACATCCCATTGTTGGAACTTTTGATATCAACGAAGGACAATTGGATTTTTTCCAAAAACATTTGCAACACACCATGAACATAAACAAATATGCCTATAGTCTTTGGGCTGGCTATTAAGCCATAAGAAGAGGAATTCGACGTTTTCCTCTTTTTAATGCCCGTTTCTTTTCTTATAATTTATCTCCTTTTCAGTCACCGTTATTCTATTCTAAATCCATCGCCATTTTCAACTTGGAAAAACATCATCAAAAGTACATCCATATTAGCTTCCCTATTCATAACTTTCGTTGTTAAATACTTATTTTATAATTCCCTTTATCCCTTTTTTCCATTATAATTCTACTTACAAATATATACATAAGGAGAGTGGGAGAATGGGAAGCTATCAAAGTGAAACCGATAATTGGAATGCAAGTTTATATGATAATAAACATTCCTTTGTTTCAAAATTCGGAAATAATTTAGTCGAGCTATTAGCTCCAAAGCAAGGAGAGAAAATTCTTGACCTTGGCTGTGGGACAGGAGATTTAACAAATACCATCCACAAATATGGGGTAGAAATATTAGGTATTGATAAATCAGAAAATATGATAAACCAAGCTCTTAATAAATACCCTAGTCTAACTTTTATGGTTCGTGATGCTACAAGCTTGGATTATCTAAATGAGTTTGATGCTGTATTCTCTAATGCCACTCTCCATTGGGTACACCCTCCAATCCAAGCATTAAAAGGTATTTACCAATGTTTAAAACAAGGTGGAAGATTTGTTGCTGAATTTGGCGGAAAAGGCAATGTAGAAACAATAACAAATGAAGTGATACAGCAAATAAAGCAAGCAGGATTCCCGTTCAGCGCAGAGCATTTCCCTTGGTTTTACCCAAGTGTCGGGGAGTATTCAAATTTAATGGAAAAAGTCGGATTCCGGGTTACCTTTGCACAACACTTTGATCGATCAACTCCCTTAATTGGGGAAAATGGCTTAAGAAATTGGATTGACATGTTTGGAAGCCAACTGTTTCATAATATTCCAACAGAAGCTAAGAACGAAATCATTGCAAAGGTTGAAAGAAATGTAAAGGATACTTTATATATTGATGGAAAATGGATGGCTGACTATAAAAGGATTCGAATAATTGGCGTGAAAGAATAATAGAGTCTAGCGAGGAAACAGAAGGTTTTCCTCGCTCTCTTTGAATAGCTGGCTGGCAAAACTCTATTATGTGTAGAAATATTATTTTCACAACTATGCTTTTATATAAATAGCGTATTTTTTAGGATTGGTAAACCCAAATTTATTAGCTAAATATGCGGATGCACGATTATCAACATCACAATCCCATCGCGGATGAATATTGATAGAAAGACAATAATCTATAAATCGTTGCGAAACAAGACTTGCAACCCCTTTTCCTCTGTACGCTGGTTCTGTTATTATATCTATTTCTGCATAGTTATTAGATTTAAAAATAGAAACCGCTTCCCCAATTATCCGATTTTTATCTTTCACACAAAAACCAATTCCGTTTTGAAGAAAATTCTCTTTAGAATCCCAATACTCCTCATAATATTTTTCATTGAATTCTAAACTATTTTCAATTAAGCAAGAATTAATTCGATAGACATCATACGGACTAGCTATTGTTGTTCTATTAATATATGTTGGTAAATCAAAGGAATAAGCAATACGTTCGATTCTTCTTACTCGCTTATTTAGAAACTTCTCTATTGCCTGCTCCCATACGATTTCATTGGAAAATAACGTAAATCTATTACCCTTTAAAACTGTTTTCTCAAAAATATCAATTAAATGCTCCATAAATAGCTCGTTCGAAGGACTACCTGTCACAAAAAACAAGCCTGAAGCTGCTTGAAAAAGCAATGAATTATAATTCGTACAATCACTGTATACAGTACCCTCTATCATGAAATCTAATATACTATGGGCAAATGTTGGAGCTTCCCTAATCTCTTTTTTTATTATAGAATACTGATCTATTGGTACCTTAATCATATTACAACACCTTTTGCAAAATAATTATCTCTATGTCATCATAATGATGAATTCTTTAATCAATACCTGAAATCTATATCTTCCTTCCTATCATTTCTTTCATTTAAGAAAGAGGTTTTGCTAAATCCATCATATTATGAAACCCTAGCTGTTCATAAACAGATCGGCCAGATGAACTGGACCATAATCTTGCTCGTTTAGCCCCTTTTTGTTTTAGCCATAAACATATTTCCTCAACTAATTGAGAAGCTAACCCATTCTTACGATGGTTTTTCACCGTATATACAGCTATGATCCACCCAAAAAGACTTTGTTCTTCCGCAAGTGGAAAAGCATACTCTGTTCTAATTAACCCTCCAGCACAAGCAACAATTTTTTCATCACTATCTAAAGCAACTCGAAACATTAAATTTCCTAATTCAAATTCTTTCCGAAATAGATTTTTCACTTCTTCCAGCCGTTGAAGACTTGGTTTTGGAATTCTGTCGATTTCTCCCATTTCACAAGCCATTTTATACCAGCATTCTGCCACAATATTCAGTTCGTTGTAAGTTGCCCATCTAGTTTCATACATTTTTAAGTCTCCTAATTAGCAATTTATTAAAAAATTAATGATTATATAACGGTAATGACGAAAAACACCCAATCCCATTCCATTTGTCTTTGCTTAAAATTGCTTAGTATTAAAGCAAGCTTCACAAATTAATTTTCCTTCATTTTGGATAAAAGCCTTTATTTCGGTCATCCCTTTTCGCTCTGGATAGCGCATTTTGACAAAAACTACTTCATTTCTTTCAATATGTTTACCGCAATTAGAACATTGGGGTTTTACTTTAAACATAGTTCCCCTCCAAAACTACATATTTAATAACTATAGCTTAAAGTTCCTGACTTCTTTAAATTAAAGTTTTTTCTATGTATCAATTTTATAACTTTGTCTAGTACTTTGAATTAATTATGCCGAATATGACTTGATTTGAAACTGTCTACAGATGATAAACATCCGTGTTTTTGAAAGCAGTTCTATTTCATGTGAAAACATCTTATCTTCCGTTATTAAAATTTCGTCATAACCCCAATTATCAATCCCACTTCTTCCATTATCCACTATTTCTTTTGTATTAACGACAATATTTCGTGTAATATCATAATCAAAGTAAAATCTTCTCACTTTATCCCAAACCAATTCATATACAGTACCATCCCAGTGCTCTATAACCACTCTAATTGATGTTGGATCATCCATTGTTTCATCTATATCTCCTTCACAATGATTGATTAACTCCATTTTTTTAAACCTTCCATCATGGAATGAATTTGTCACAAGGAATTCGCCCGTATATGGATCAAAGACATGCTGGATAGATTTTAAATATTCACAATACCCGTCATTATCCCAATTATCATCTCGTAAAAATTTCATAAAAAACATCTCTCCTCTTTAATTTCCTCTTATTACACCCATTAACTTTTTAAGAAACAATTTTGGTCCTGCGAAAAATATTTTTTAAGAAAACTAACTTATACATTTTTTTACTTTTTATACAACCATGGAATCTCAGGTGGATTTCCTGCTTCTCCTAATAGATATACAAATACAAAATAAACACAGATTAGTAAACTGAAAAGGAAAACAAAGAGTGAAAGACCATTAACCTCTTTCTTTATTAGCCCCACTAATGCACAAATTAGACTTATAACTCCTAAAAGCAACTCAAATAATGCTACAGGATAAACGGAGTATTGATTCATTACATAAACTCGAATTGGATTAAAGATAGTTATTGTGAAAACAAAAATTAATTGAAAAATTAATCCTATGACAGAATACTTCAATTCTTTCCTTTCTCTCCTTCCTCTGAATTCTATTTATTAAATCAATTAAACTTTACAATAGTACAAAGATAATCTATGTATATAGTAAAACTATGTATAATAGTAAGCTATTTCAAATCATTTGTAAATAGCTTACCAAGCATCTTACTTCTTTCTAAACCCTTATTATTCACAGCCTGTTCAGGACATGAAACCATTAACTCCTACCATGCGTGGATTTATATTAAATGTCTTTTTCCATCAATACATTTGTGGTCTCATATCCTAGTTTTTCATATAATCCTCTGGCTACTTTATTATGACCAAAAACATGGAGACCTATTTTTTTCAATCCTAGTTTCTGACCAACATTCTCTATACTCTTTAAAGCTTCCTTAGCATAGCCTTGCCCTTGGTATTTTTCTAGTATATAAATATCATAGATAAATCCTAGCTTTTCAGACTTTTGTGCAAGCCATATAATGCCGACTGTCTCATCCCCCTTTCGAATGGTGTATAAAAAATTACTCTCTGTCTTCTCGCCTTGGGGCAAAAGTCTTGTATATTCCTCCTCTGCCTTCTTAAGTGCCTCTTCTTCTTTCCAATTTCCTGCTAAAACCTTTTCTTCCGCATACGTTTTAATTGCACTAGACAGATATCCTTGATATTCACCTGCATTCATTAAAGTTAAATTAATCACTGTTAATACTCCTCTTTTCGCTTAAATCTCTATTCTTACAGTTGATTCTAGCTTTCACTATTTTGTTTCCCAAAGCTTATATAGAATAGTGCGGTCTCTCATTAAATGCCAGACAGCTTTATTGAAAGAGGGCAGCATAAATGATTACCCCCACAATTATGATAAGAATGAGTATTCCAGTACCTTTCCATCCTAATCCGCCAACTAAGTCAGCAAGATTGCTGCCGTGCATACTACTAGATGGATGTTTCAATTCTTCTTGCCTCATTTTTTCTCTTCTTATTTCAGGAGCATCTTTTTCTTTTTTCATTTCAAGCCCTCCTATAAAATTAGCATATAAGCAATTAGATTATCCCATTAATAGATGGTAATGTATTTATTGCAAACAATAGATTTTCCCTTTATGAAACCCTCGCTATTTATTCCTTTCATACGTTTGCCGCCCACGAGGGTTTCTAAAACATTCTTCTATCGAATTTTCACGACTTACTTTCATCTAAATATTCATGAATAATCTCCATTACTTCTATTCTTCCATTTATCAAAAGCTCTGGAAGTTCATTTTTTGCATTCCCCTTCCAATACTCTCTCGCTTGTTCCATTTTTTTATGGAAAGGAACAGCCTCTAAATTAGGCAGAAGCTCTCCGTCTCCTTCAAAATAATTTCCAGACACATGAAGTTTCACAATTTGTAATACTTTGCGATTATAGGAATCAAAAAGTGCTTTCCATTTTAAGACATCCTCATAGCTTTTCGCAGCATACAGGCAAGACAATCTAGACGGATGATTAGGAAAATCCTGGAGTCTCACCATTTCAGCTATTACTTCTCTAATTGCTCTCATGGTGTGCCCTGCATACTGAACAACCACTTCGGCATTCTCTTTATCTAAGTGTAAACCTGTTTCCGTAAAATGATTATTAAGTATTTGCATAAAGTCTTCATTTTGATTGTTTAATTGTTCTTTTTCAAAAAAGTAATGGTGTAAAGTATTTTTTTGATGCTCATCAAAGTTAATGATCTGTCCAAGCTTCATTTTTTTATTTGTGACAATATGGTAGGCAGTAAATTCTTTTGTCATGGCTCTTTCTCCTAATAGTTAACTAAACTAATTTTCTTATTTCATGCGAAATACTTATGCATCTAGGTTAAAGTTTCACCTTTTTAAAATGTTCAACCGTAGGAAACGGATCATAAAAATGATGTAGCTGCTTTTTCCATTCCTGATATTCATTCGATTGTCTAAAGCCAACTGTATGGTCTTCTAATGTTTCCCATTGAACAAGCAGCAAATATTTTCCCTTTACTTCTAAGCACTGCTGTAATTCATGAGAAATATACCCATTCATAGAAGAAATAATTTTCGATGCCTCGCGAAATGATTCTTCATATTTTGCTTCCATTCCTTCCTTAACTTGTAACAGCACAGCTTCTAATATCATATAACGCTTCCTTCTTTCTTTATTTTCATTCATTGATTTGTCTTACAAATGATCCAATCAAAAGGACTTTAATAAGAGCGCACAGGAGAAATCAAATGCATATATGAATTGTTTCCAACTGGTTCCATTAATATCGGTCTCATGGAACCTCCAAAACTGATTTTTATCTCTTCTTCCTTTATTGCTTTTAATGCATCCATAAGGAAGCTTCCATCTAAAGAGATGCTTAAATCTGTTTCTCCAGCAAGCTTATTGATCGGTTGTATTTCTTCTATTTTTCCAATTTCCGAGGAATTAGAGGTGATTTTTAATTTCGAACCATCTTTTATTTCCATATGGATATTGTTATTCTTCCATTCACTTGCAAAAAGACAAGCTCGATTTACTCCTTTTAACAGCTGTTTTGTATTAACTGTAATCTTTGTCCTTGCGTTATTGGGGAATAATCCAGCGACATTAGGATAATTCCCTTCGATTAATCGAGAATAAAGAGTAGTTGAATTCGTTTTAAATACAATATAGCGATCTGTAGCAAATATTTTAATCATTCCCGTTGTTTTCTGCATTAACTTGGTCAGCTCATGGAGGCTTGTACTTGGCACGATGAATGCACCTCTTACACCAGATTCAATTGGAAGCTCTCTCCATGCTAGTCGATGAGAATTAGTAGCTACACATGTAAGTTTTGTTTCTTCGAATAACATATTAACGCCAGTCAAAACGGCTCTCGCTTCACTTTTTGATACAGCAAAAGCTGTCTGGTTGATCATCTCGATTAAATCGGTGCTTTCCATTCTAATATGCGTTGTTTCTTCCATACTTGGAAGCGTTGGATATTCTTCTGCATGAAAACCATTAAGTGTTGTCACGATTTCATCCGCTTTAAGCGTAGCTATTTGCTTTTCGTTTACTGTTAGATGAATTTTACCCGGCAATTTTCTCACAAGCTCACTTACATATTTTGCTGATAGTACAACACTGCCTACCTCCTTTACTTCTAGCACTTGTACTCCATCTATTTCCATCGGAATTACTTGTTCAATTATGATATCAGCATTACTTCCTATAACAATTAATGATTCTTTAGTAGCCATTATTTTGATACCTGAAAGAATAGGAAATGGCGTTTTCTGGGATACTGCTTTGCTCACATCTGTTATCGCTCTATTAAAGTACTCACTGTCAACAAGAAATTCCATTATATGCAACACTCCAAAATAAAATTATATGTATTAAATTCGACATTTTTTGCCAATTTCCTTGTCATTATTGTTTAATATATTTTTTTTCAAAAAATGCATAAAAAAACTACTAAACTGGCAGCAGAAAATGCTTAGCCTTTTAGTAGCTTTTTATAAATTTGTAAAAATATATTTTATTTTTTAGTTAAAACATCTAGTTGAAGTGGATAGGTGCTATATGCAACCATTTTATTTTTGTACTTTTTCACTATATCTACATGGTCTTGATAACTATTCAAAAATAAGTTTATGTTCTTATTCCCTTTTTTTGTATGAATAACAAGAGAATACTCCGCATTTTTAGCGTTAAGATATGTTTCTTCACTTCCTGGATATAAACTATACTTTTCTCTAACAATCGCTTCGTTGAATATCTTAATAATTGCTTCTTTATTCTCTCCATCGATTTTCATTTCATTGTAGATTATTTCTGTTTCCATATTATTAAGTTTTAAATGCAATCTATATTTATCCAACAGCCAATCCACTACTCCTGTTGGCAAACACGTCATTAAAATTTTTATTATACAAAAGAACACTAATGCTATAATAGTAATCCAGGTCATTTCCATTCACTCCATTACTCATTCAATTAATATTTCTACGTTATTAATAGTACTAAATTTCCTCTCTAAATAGACCATCCAATTCCCATATAAGTTGACCATCCACTTTTTTCTCATGGGATAAAAATAAGATGCAAGTTTTATCCTTGCATCTTTCCCCCATTATTCTCTACTGGATTTAAGCGCTGCAGCAAATCTCCTTATCCCCTCATCAATATTGCTTTCTGTCTCTTTCGCATACGTAAAACGAACATAGTTAGCGTTTGACCCCATTGTAGATCCAGGCGCATAAATAACACCATTTTTTAACGACTCTTCTAATAAGCGATTTTCATTGACTGCGTTTTTTATTTTACACCACAGGTGAATCCCACCATTAGGTGTTAGAAATTCCACTTCTTCTTTTAAGTAAGTATCCAAGCTTTCGATGATTTGATTTCTTCTGTTTTCAAGTTGTTTAACTAAATTATCTAAATGGACTGCAAAGGAAGGTGATTCTAAGAAGTCGTTTGCTACCCATTGGGAATAACTAGAATGGCCAAAATCAATCTGCTGCTTAGCGTCGGATAACCTTTCTATCACTGGCTTAGGTCCAATAATCCAGCCAATTCGCAGACCAGAGGCGACAATTTTGGAGAGAGAGCTAATATATAATACATTGCCATTTTGATCCATCGATTTTAGCGGAAGCAATGGCTTTCCGCTAAAAGAAGTTAAACTATATGGATCATCCTCTACCACGGGAATACCATATTGAGAAGAAATTTCTAAAATCTCTCTTCTTCTTTTTTGACCGAGAGATACGCCAGTTGGATTTTGAAAAGCTGGGTTTAGAAATATCATCTTAATTCGGTGTTTTCTGTGTAATAAGATTAAATCCTCAGGTTTTATACCATTTTCATCTGCAGTCAAATAATAAGGTTTAACTCCGGCTGATTCAAATAGCGGAAGACTATAATGGTAAGATGGGTTCTCCATTGCTACCGCATCGCCAGGTTTCAGCAAGCATTGAATAACCAAATGTAAAGCCTGCTGGGCTCCAGATGTAATCAATATAGAAGAAGGCGTTGTTTGTAAACCACGATATTTCTCCATATGATTGGTAATGGTCTTTCTTAGAACTTCACTTCCTTGTGGATGATCGTACCCCAATGATCCTATGTAAGCTCGATCAGAAGTAATTTTTCGCAATGAATTTAAAGGGAAAAGATCTTCAGAAAGTTCCCCACTAGCTAAATTAATTAAATCATGTTCTGCCATTTCTTTTCGTATCCGCTGCATGACAGGTACATTAGGAAGAAAAGATCCCGCTTCTATATATCGGTTCCAGCTAGGAACACGTTTCTTGGTTATTCCCCATATATCTTTACTTATCATTGTTCCGCTGCCGCGTTTTCTTTCAATTAATCCATTCGACTCTAACTCATCATATGCAGCAACTACCGTACTTCTATTTAATTCTAGCAGTTTTGCTAGCTTTCTTTCCGATGGCAGCGGTTTATCTAAGGGAAAGGATCCATCTGCGATACCATTTTCAATGTAGTCTGCCAGCTGCTTATATATTGCTTTTTTTACTTGTCGATCAGGTTTCCACTCCATTGTATCCACACTTCTTTTCCTAATTTTGTCTCCATATAAGACAGCTATCTCGTTTTTATGTTGTTTCATTATAGCTTAATTTCTCCTCATTAAACAACACTGAGCTCTTTCGATACAACATACCTTTTTTATCTTAAGTTCATTACTCCAACCATATTTACTTATAAATTTGAGATTATTTTATAGACTTGGATAGTTTGTCAGCTAATCTTAATCTAGTTCCGCTAATACAATTGTCAGCAACCTTTTCGTAACTTTGTTATTTTTCAGGAAGGGATTTACCATGTTACAATATAATTAGTGAGCCATATAAACAAGGAGGACTCTCGTATGAAAAATAATATATGCCCAAAATGCAATAGTGAAGAAATAAAAAAAGGAGTAATGGCAGCAACTGTTGGTCAAGTTCATATGTATCCCGAAAAAAAACTTAGGAAGAATTCCTCTACAATATCAGCAAAGTATTGTGGTCACTGCGGTTATATTGTAGCCTTATATGTGGACAATCCTGAAAATTTAGGATGATTCATTTACTTAAACTAGACTAGCATACTCTACCTGTAGTTCTTGCGTCAATCAATAGTATGACAAAAAACAAACAAGCTAAAAATGTGGAGCTTGTTTCTTATGGTTGATATTTTGAATGGAGTTTAGGAACACTCTTAAAGTTTTTCACGTTGATTTCAATGTCATCAATATCTAGCGTCGGAAACTCCTCTTCTTCAGATGATTTCCATATATCCCAATGATATCGATAAAGGTAGTTCTCAAATTGATAAATATCTGCACCAATCTCTTTGCTTTTTTCATAAGAAGTGTATATTTCTTCGACAAGTTGTTTCTTTAACTGCTTTTTCATTTTATTAGCATTTGTTCTTTCATTCGAACTCAGAACAGTTGCATCTATTCTTATTTTAAGCCCAAAAGAATATTTCTTTTTATCTTTATTTACTACTTGTCTTAATTTCGGTTTAATCAATTCTATCTCCATTTCGTTATCATCATTATTGAGATTTAACTTAGTACGTTCGGTTTCATTGTTTACCCGGATATATCCAGATAAGTCATCGGTGTTTAAAAAGCCTTTCCATTCTTTCTCTTTAAATAGATGCGCTCCATTAATGGATGGAACAACATAATCTTTCTGGTCTTCTTTTATAATTTCCTTATTAACCTCTAGTGATGGCAAAAGAATGGTATTAATTTTTTCGTTAAATCGATACATGAATTTTTGTAAAGTTAAAGGAGGAACCGTAGAGCTTTGATGCTGCATGGCGTCTGGATAACTTATTTGCGACTCATTAAATGGATAATAAAAAGGAATCTTTGCCGTGAATATATCCTCAATAGCCTGGTTTGTTCCATAAACCTTCCCGGTCAATCTAATATTATAGCTAGAATCAAGGGCATTTAATGTTGGTTTTAATTTGCTTTTCAACAGAGATTTTCCGAATACAATAACTTTCACTTGGTCGAAATTCAAAGGTAATTGAATTCCTTTATTTATTTGGTCGATAGCATCTTCAATCGACTTGGCAGTCCCATTTCCTAACCACACCTTACTAGGTTGATCCCCTTTTCCCTGTTCTGATTTGGCAACATTTAAAAAATCCAAAAACTGAACGGTTACGATATATTGGTTATCTTTATAGTCAATCCCTAAACCAACCGCATATGCTTGATATTGAACTTCCTTAATATTTGTACACCCTGCAAGGAAGAAAAGAGAAACGAAAGCAATAACTATTTTTTTCATTTAGTCACCTTTTCTTTTTTCATCTTTAATGGACAAACCAGCATTTCTTTTCTTTAGAAGATTATTAGGTATCCGGAGAAACGTAAACAAAATATCTTTTCCATAAGGCGTCGTTATATTGGAGAACATTGGAACACCAAAGGATTCTAACCTTGCTATATACAAGATGATGAAAATAAAACTTAAGAAAAAACCGTAAATGCCCAAAAAATAACTTATTAATAAGACAAAAACACGAAAATAAAATAAATTTCCTGCCAAAGAGCGATTTACTAATGTAAAGCTTGTTAGCGCGGTTATTCCTATTATTACAAGCATAGATGGAGAAGTGATTCCCCCTCTTATCGCAGCATCACCGATGATTAAGCCACCAAGGACAGAAACTGTTTGTCCGATCCCTTTTGGCAATCGAGAGCCGGCTTCAAAAAACAATTCAAACATTACAACCATAAGAAGCGATTCAATTAAAGGGGAAAAAGGCAATCCTAATCTAGATACAGAGATTGTTGCTAGGATTGGTAATGGCAATTGTCCTACATGATGGGTAATAATTGCTGTATAAAAACCGGGAAGCAAAATGGTTGTAAAAATTCCAATAATCCTTAGGGTTCTCTGCAGGGAAGTATAATAAAAACTTGAATTTTCATCCTCTGCCGATTTAAATAAAAGGGATAAATCAACAGGCGCAATTAATGCTGTGGGTGAACCATCCACCACAATGGCAAATCTACCTTGATTTAGGGCCTGGACAATAAAATCCGCTCTTCCAGAATAGTGGATAGTTGGGATTAAAGAAAACTTCCGCGGTTCCAGATATTCCGTTAAAATATTAGAACTAGTTAAAACATCGATATCTACCTGAGAAAGGCGATCCTTAATATCAGCGAGAATTTCATTATTCACAATATCATTCATATAAAGAAGTCCTACTTTTGTATTTGTTCTTTTTCCAATTGTATATTCCTTTATAATGAGAGAAGAGGTACGTAGTCTTTTACGAATTAAGCCTATATTTGTATTTATATCTTCTACAAAGCCATCTTTTGGGCCGATCGCTGATACCTCTACGACAGATTCATCAGGTTGTCGACTGGGAAACTTCTTTATATCATAAAGATAAAGTTTTTCTCCTGGGGGAATAACTAGTAGCTTTCCGGAAAAAACTTCTTCTTGAATTTTTTCTCGATTAAATTCCTTTTTATTAAAGCTTTCCATCTGAACATATTGATAGATATTCGACTCTTCCGCCCCTAATACTGGAAAATGTATGGTTTTAATCATGCTTGTATCTGTTAGTGGCACACAGTAGACCATGATAATCTGTAATTCTCCCTTATCCTCTTTCACCATAATATCAGAGGATTCATTAAATAATTGTTTTAACGCTTCTGACGTAAAAAGAGGATAATCCACAAACTCAACTCCTAGTCACTTTTTTTCTTTTCCCTATAAATAGAGTTAAAGATACTATCTGGATGATCAATAATACTAAGGATACTGGTCTAAAATAAAGGAAAACAACCTCGGAAAATATACTTTGATCCACTGGAATAAGCAGTGCAATAAATAAAAAAATATAAAGAAAAGTTAACAGCTTGCTATTCTTTTCATCCTTTGTAAATATAAAGCTTGTTAGTAAAACAAATAAACTGATCCGAACCACGCCACCCGATAACCATTGATAAATCGCAAAAAAATCGGTGTGTGAAATATATTTTCCAATAGCTATTAACCGCCATTGCTCATATGCTGGATAGCGATATTGGGAAGCAAGCTCTGGTCCAAATTCGACAATCGCCCCTATTGTCGGTCCAATCATTAAACCAATAATCAAAACATTTAACACAAAGAGCTGCTTTTTTGTGATTGATTTTTTTACTATGGATGAAAGAAAAAGAATGACAAAAAGCTCTATTATTGGTAATAGCGTATATATGAGCCCTTTTGAAACAGGCATAAATCCGTTTTCTAGTACGGGCAATAATAATTCATAGTTTTTATTCTCCGTATTTGCAAAAGAAATAAAAAAACCTAAGAAAATCACTATCGGACATAAAATAGTGCTCAATATCCCCATAGAAAATAGCCCTAAATTGCTGCACAGCAAACATAAAAACAGTAAAGTGCCTCCAAGCAAAAAAATATTATAGTCTTTCATATAAGTTAATTGTGACCAGAAAACAATATCTTTCGCTGTTATAAAAGCACTAATATACATATATAAACCTAATGGTAATAAGAAATAATAGTATTGTATGGTGCTGGTATACCGTTTTACTATTTTAATAAAAGAATCTGTATGTACGATTCCATTAATTCTGTGAAGTAATAATACCCACAGCGGCACAACAATCAGCGCTATAACCACACTAATCCACGCATCTCTTTTGACTATTGTTAAAACACCTGGAATTATTTCCACATGGGCAAATAGGCCAACTGATAGAAGAACTAGATATACAATGGATATATATCGTAATGTATTTTGCATAATCATTCCTTTTTCTATTTAGTATGTATTTATTATGTGGAATATAATATTTTTTATTACTACTCGAACCAATATGGTCAATTCCCTGCCGATGTCCTTAAATTCTCAAAAAAAAGTCCATTCCTTGAAGTTAAACTTCTCTTAAGGAATGAACTCTTTAACTAGTTCTTATTTTTTTCTTATAAAAATTATTACAATTGCAGCTAATGATAAAACAATAGCGATAATCGATAATATCGTATTTACATTTGTACCTTCATTTGCATGCTCGGCATCTTTGTCTTTCTGTTGATCATCTGCTGCATCATCCGTTTTTGTGCTGTGTCCATGACTATCAACCGTTTCATTAGATTGAGCAATATTTGTGATAGAATGAGGCAGCTCAGCATCACTGTCTCCAGTCCATTCCACAATGCTGCCATCTGCATAGTACTGGAATGCATCCCATGCTATATCGCCAGGCTCTTTTGGATTCTGTGCTCTAAAAGTAAAATCGCGATATTGACCAGCCTTAATAGCAGTCTCTTCTGATTCTGCTTCCCAAGTTACAGTTGCCACTTTATCATTATCATCTTTTGTTGTAGTCGTTTTCCAGCCATCGACAGGTTCATACATTTTATACTCCACATTTTCGGGAATTTTAATCGTTACCTTTGTTGTATCCACATCTTTTTCAACTGGAATTCTTACAGTATACGTTTCCCACGCCTCTGTAGTAGATTGGGATGGATTCACGGTAACATGAGCGCTAACTGGTAATGCTATAAAGAAGACAGCTGCTAATGCTACTAATCCAGATATAAATTTCTTTTTATGTATCATTTCAAATCTCCTTTCCTTATTTCTGCAGTTTTGCAAAAAGAGAGGTTAACACTACTTTGAATGTGTTAACCTCTTTCATCATATCAAATAGGGGTACTTCGTTCAAAGAAAAAACAGCTTAGATTATGTCTATTCTGTGAACATTTTATGACAAATGTACTTTAACTGAGCTATTCCTCATTTTAGCCAAGATGATTCATCTTTAATCAAGGGATTTTCTTTCTATTACATTGCCTCTGGTGCAGCAATTCCAAGTAATCTTAAGCCTTCTTTTAAAACAACTGTTACAGCATATACGAGAGAAAGTCTCGCTGTTTTCCCACTATTTTCCTCTAAAATTTGAATATGCGCATAATACTTATTAAATGTTTTCGCTAAATCGATAACGTACTTTGCCACTTCAGAAGGATCATAATGCTCATTCGCTTTTTCCAGGGTCGTCGGAAAATCCATTAATAGCTTGACGATCGGAAAACTTACCTCATCCCACTGTAAGTTGTCTAAGTTAGCTGGTGGGACGAAATTTCCTTTCCGCAATAAAGAACAGGCTCTTGCATGTGTATATTGGATATATGGTCCTGTTTCTCCTTCAAACTTCAACATGTCTTCTAGAGAAAACTCAATATCGGTTAGGCGATAATGCTTTAAGTCATGAAAGATAATTGCTCCTGTTCCTACTTGATTTGCCACTTCTTCTTTATTTTCAAGAGAAGGGTTTTTTTCTTCGATATTTTTCTCCGCTAATTGAATAGCTGCTTGAAGCACTTCTTCCAATAAAACAACTTTCCCTTTTCTCGTTGACATCTTCTTGCCGTCTTTCAGCATCATACCAAATGGAATATGAGCCATTCCTTTTGCCCAATCATAGCCCATTTTCTCTAATACTTGAAATAACTGCTTAAAATGGAGAGTTTGTTCATTTCCAACTACGTATAAACTTTTCACAAAATGGTAGTTTTCTTGACGATAGATCGCTGCAGCTAGATCCCGTGTAGCATAAAGTGTCGCACCGTCGCTTTTTTTAATTAAACACGGTGGGAAGTCTTCAAGCTCTACTACTTGCGCCCCTTCTGATTCTATTAAAAGCTGCTTCTCCTTTAATAACTCGACAACTCTTTCCATCTTGTCGTTAAAAAAAGCTTCGCCATCATTGGAATCAAATGTAATTCCTAATAGTTTGTAGATTTTATTAAACTCTTCTAACGATTCTTTTCGAAACCATTTCCAAAGATTTATGGCTTCTTCATTTCCCTGTTCTAGATAGTTAAACCACTTTCTCCCTTCCTCATTTAGCGAGGGATCTTCTTCTGCTTTTTCATGAAACTTCACGTACAACTTTAATAATTCTTTAATAGGATTCTTCCGCACTTCCTCTTCATTTCCCCATCTTTTATAGGCGACGATTAATTTACCAAATTGCGTTCCCCAATCACCAAGATGATTTATGCGAATCGGTGTGTAACCATTTTTCTCAGCAATAAGGCCAAGAGCATTTCCGATAACGGTAGAACGCAAATGCCCCATTGAAAATGGCTTTGCAATATTAGGTGAAGACAAATCAATTGTCATTACACCCTTATTCTTAGGTAAATCTCCATAATGCTCCTTTTGTTCGAGAACTTCCTTGATTACTTTAGAGGCAATTAATTGCTGATTTAAGAAAATATTAATATAAGCTCCTACTACTTCAACATGATCAATCAGCGGAGATTCTATCTTATGAGAAAGTTCTTCCGCAATTAACGCAGGTGCCTTTCGCAACTTTTTGGCAAGTGTAAAACAGGGAAAAGCAAGATCTCCTAAATGAGCATATTTCGGTTTTTCCAATAACTGTTCAATCGCTTCTGGTGATAATTCTACATGTAATTTTGATGCTAATACGTTTGCTAGTTCTGATTTGATGTTCATCTATATTCTCCTTTTCTATATTAGATATTTTAATAAAATAAAAAAACTCCCACCCCTTCATACGAAGAGGCGAGAGTATATAATTCCCGCGGTACCACTCTAATTGTTATTTTCATAACCACTTAAATCAGTTAACGGCCTGTTACCGATCATGCCTACTCCCTTTTCAGCATGATATCTCCAAAGTGCGTTTCACTGCTTGCTCCACATTAGGCTTCCACCGTCCCTAATTCGCTATTGCTTTACAACCAGCTACTCTCTTTTTCTACGATTTCCTATATTTTTTTCTTATTATACACATACTTTTCGGAAGAATCCAATACTTTTTTATTTTTATAAAAGAAAGGCAAGCGCCAATCATTTCCGTCTACATATAGTATTGGAGGAGGTGAAACAATAATGAATTTTCAAAATCGAGCTTTTGGTGGACATATTGGTGCTGTTGGTCCAATTGGAGCCGGTGGTTTTGCAGGAGTGGGACATGGTGCAGTGGGTGTCGGGGCTATTCCTCTTGGTGCAGTTACTCCAACTGCTGGCTTTACTGCAGGTAATCCTCTAATTATTACGCCATTCCACCATGTACCAACGACTCAACAACAACATTGGAATTATGGCCAAACTTACCCTTCATACACACAACCATATGGCTATAATCCTGCTTATTCTACTTACGGATATTATCCCTTTTATTGACAACTGAAAAAAGGCAACAACTAGATTCCATCCATTTAGAGATATTCTGGTTGCTGCCATTTCATCTATTGCTATTATTCTGGCTATGCATATTTGTTTATTTTTTCGCTAATTTATGAAGATGACTGATAATCTACCATGGGAAAGAATTTTATAGAGAAGCTCCTACAGAGAAAATGAATATGCTAGGACAAACCATTAATAATGGCGGTGCATCAGCAAATACAGATGCTTGCGGCAATAATAATAGTTTTACAATAGAGAACGAGAACTGCATGGAGACAAGAGGATATGCACTGTCGGAGAACAATGGCGAAACATCCAGGTTTTGTAGGCTGAACTCCTGGGATTTTGAACACTACTTTTCCCTTGTCCCTCTGAATAATGGCTTTCATCTCCTTTTTGAACTCCACTTTTCCCTCGGTTCCTCTGAATAGTGGCGTTCATCTCCTTTTTGAACTCTACTTTTCCTTCGGTTACCTTGAATAATAGCTTTCATTCCCTTTATGAACACTACTTTTCCCTTGTCCCTCTGAATAGTGGCGTTCATCTCCTTTTTGAACACTACTTTTCCTTCGGTTCCTCTGATTATTGGCTTTCATCTTCTTTTTGAACTCCACTTTTCCTTCGGTTACCCTGAATAGTGGCTTTCATTCCCTTTATGATCACCACTTTTCCCTTGGCTCCTCTGAATAGTGGCGTTCATCTCCTTTTTGAACTCCACTTTTCCCTCGGTTCCTCTGAATAGTGGCTTTCATCTCCTTTTTGAACTCCACTTTTCCTTCGGTTACCCTGAATAATGGCTTTCATCTCCTTTTTGAACTCCACTTTTCCTTCGGTTCTTCTATAAAATGGTTTTCATTCGTATATTAAAATACTGAATCTCCCTCCAATACTCCAAATTTAGCATCCCTCTCTCTTAAACTCACATATTCTAAATCTATAACAATCACCATTTATGAAAAAAGCGATGGTATCTGAACTATGCACGCATAGTCATTCCATCGCTTTTTGTTATTTAACGGGAATCCATATTTCAGAGTAGCAATTTTCGCTTGATGAATCATCATCTGTATAGCGTTCAAAGGAAATAAATCCTGCTTGTTGATAACCACTGGACGGCATCCATTCTGAATATATTTGCTTCCAAACTTTCTGCATACTTTCCGGCATTGGTCCATTCACCTCAAAAACTGCCCACTTTGATGCTGGAATAACGAGCTGATCATATTTTTCAGATTTATCCTCTGTTGCAACCGCTATCCAGTAATCCATATCCTTACCCGCTGCTTCTGACTCCTCTACACAAACACCAAGAACGCCTGGAATTTCTCCCCTAGTCAGCAGCAAAAGCTCGTTCACTGTTCCATTCTTATTAACTTCATCCCACAGTTTTGGAATCTCACGGAGATTTTCATCTTCCTTAAAAGTATAAGATTTTTTCATTCCGACAATCGTAAATGCCTCTTTCTCCACTACTTTTACTTTCATTGGTTCTGCCCCTTTCAGCTGTACTTGAATGACTAGTGGATTGTATATTTTTAGACTACCAATTCCTCGTCTCGTTTCACTTGGTGTTACGCCATGTTGTCTGCGATATGCTTTCGTAAATGCTTCTGGTGTATCATATCCATATCTTAAAGCAATATCGATTATCTTTTCGCTCGAATGAAGCAAACTTTGTCCAGCCATCGATAATCGGCGTCGTCTAATATACTCTCCCACTGGTATATCCGTAAGAATTGTAAATGTGCGTTGAAAGTGAAATAATGAAACATTTGCGATACGCGCAATCGCTTCTATTTCAAGTCTTTCTTCCAAATTATTTTCGATATATATTAATGCCCTTTGTAACCCTTCCAACCATGTCACATTCATCACATCCTTAAAAATAGCATACAGGGATTACTGCAGGATTTCCTGTTCATTTATGCTTGCTTTTGACAGATATATTATTTGTTTTCTTCTCATCAAAATATCGGATTAAAGAAAGGATAGACCGTCCTAAGTAAATACAAAAAAAGGCACCAAAAATAATAAGTGCTGCTAGATAATTGGCGAATATCTTCTTACTGGCAATAAATAATATTAAAAATACTAGTGCGATCAACAAATTGAATATTGGATGTTTTTTCATTTATTCACCTTCCTTTTTTTACAGATTGAATATGTATCGTTACGAAAAATAGGCTGTCTACCCCTATCCCTAGCTCTAGGTTTAGACAACCTTATTCGACTCTAATAGAAAACGTATAATTGGGATTTCCTTGATCCCATTTAGCATAAATCATATAAACATGTGTGCCTTTTTTGGCTGGGACCGTCATTTTATTTTTATCTACCTTGATAAATTCCTCTTCTCCATCTTCAAACACTTCTGCAACCTGTAAAGATCCAGCTAATGGCTTTTTATTAAAATCGATGGTAATAGTTGAATTCGGTTCCACTTTGACAGAACCATTTTGTAACCCCATATCCCAAGGAGATGCATAGACATAATCAACACAAGATCCTTTTAATGAACCTTGCCAGCAATTTGAGCCAATTGTTGTCGGAATTCTATTATTCTTCCATAATACCTCAGGTTTTGGTGGTTTGGAAAAATAAATCGTATCCATTAGAACCCAAATACAGGCAAAAATAAAAGCAATTATTGTTACCACCATAAACATGCGATCTTTTTTGTCCCCTTTCATTCCTCTTTATTATTGGACGATTGATATCGTATAAAAGTTTCGATTTTTCTTTATAAATAGAAAATTCCAGCGATATTATTCCTATTCTCCACCACAGCTTCCTCCACTATCAAAGGAAGATCCGCAGTCATTTCCTCCATCAAAGATAGACGCTTGTGAGCTATCTCCTATTTCTCCTTGAAAAGGCTGATAATTATGGCTATTTATATTGTTTGTCTTTTCTTTGCGAGAAAAAATTTGAGCCACGATAATTGCCACAAATACCAACATTATAATTCCAAACATACTGTATTCCTCCCTCACTAGCTATTCTATTTTATATACGTAGGATAATTGGAAATAGTTTCATATTTTTTTCATATTAAAAGCCGAAAAGTAGTAATCTACCTTTCGGAATAAATTAATTTATGCTCTTTTCCTTATTTCCTTTACCCTTTCCATAACGGAAGGTTTCTTTTTGCTGAAATAATAAAAAATTCCTGTTATCAATAAAATAATTACGATTAATGCTAATGGATTAATATCTGTAGAGAAAACACCATAAGGAATTAACGCAAGGATAAAGAAGTAAAAGAAATTGCCTATTGCTGTGCCAATGGTAAAAGGTCGTATCGATATTTTGCTTACACCAGCAATGATATTTAAAATACTTGTCGGAAAGAACGGAAAAACCCTTCCATAGAACACATAGCGCATTCCTTTTTGTTCGATTTTATCTAACATTTCTTGGTGATTTTGCACCTTTCTAATCACGAAATCTTGGAACCAAAAACGAATGGCTAAAAAGATAATGATTGCGGCTATAATGCTAGAAAACCAACTCCATAAAAAGCCATAGATGAAGCCAAATGAGTAAAAATTGAGGGTAATTACTAAAATTAAAGGAATAACGGTAAAGCTATTTTGGATAATCATAAGGAATAAACTGACAATAAGTGCATAAGAAATATTCTCTTTAAATACAGATGTGACCGAATTTAACTCCCCTTCACGAATCGCCTGAAAAATATCGGTGTATCGGAAAAATATAATAAAGAGGCTTACTGTCACAAAAAATGTGAATGGCTTCCAAAAATGTTTTATACAAATCACCTTTTTCATAAATTATATGTCATATTCTAAAGAGTGGTACACTTTAGATGAATCATTTTACTACAGATTTCTTCCTTTTGATTTTTTTATAATTATCTATTTTCTACCCGTTTCTACTTTTTTTCAATCAGGGTATATTTCTACCCTGAAAAATAGTTAAATCATCCAAAAAAGCAGTTATATTTTACATTAATTTGCAAAATATAACTGCTCTTTTACTCCCCTTTGATCCCAATCTATCAAACTACTTTTTCCTACATCTCTTCTTCAACCCTATCTAACCACTCATTCATATGCGCAGTAAATAACTTTGTCTGTTCAATCTGCAAGTTATGCCCCGCTCGATCTAAAATGGCAAATGTTGCTCTGGGATAATTCCCTAGAATCGCAAACGCATCTTGATATCCGACTACAGAATCTTGTTTTCCTAGTAAAAAGACAGTTGGTTTCTGAAATAGAACATCATCGATCGCAAAAGAAAACCCGTAGTTCTTTTGAATTTTATCCAAAAATGCTGTGTCAGCAATATTGCATCCTGATAAAATTTCCTGCTTGTATCGTTTCCAATTGTATTCATCTAAAACTACTTGATTGGATTTGAAATCATTACGTTCTTCTTCTACTAAGTTGGATAAAAATTCATTATCGGCATAAACAATCGTGTGTTCTGGGAGTGTCCTCTTTTCTTTATCTGGTAAAATCATCGGGCAAATGAATCCAGCGCCTAATATTTGCTCTTTATAGAGCTTGATGATTCCTCTAGTTAAGTAGCCGCCATAGGATTCTCCTATATAATCAGAAATGGTTGATTGGAAATCTTTGTATCTATAAAGCTTGCAACGGCTTTTAACATCTCATCAGAATTACTGATTAAGTCATAATCCATAGTTTTCCCCATACCAGGTAAATCCAAATATATCCGTTTCCAACCGTCGTTCTCTTTAAAAACAGGCTCCATACAACCACTCATGAGTCTATGATCTGGCGTAAATCCATGTAGCATGATAATGGGAATTCCTGCGCCTATTTCTTCATAATATATGTTTGCATTTTTCACTTTGCAGTATGGCATCTTTTATCCTCCCTATTAATTAAAAATGTATGTATCTATGGAAGTTCCTTATTCAAATAATGAGATATTTAAGTCTTTTCCACAGCAGTAGACAAGTAGTGTATGTAATTGAGCTCTATGATGATAGATATGTGCGACTATTTCTAACAACCACTCGTACCTTGAATAGGTTACTCCCCAATATGATGTAGTCCTTTCTTGTAATTCTATTTCTGTGAGATTCATATAAATATCTTTTAATGTTTTATAATTATCTGCAATAGCATTCTTTATATCCTGCATGTTTAGTAATGCAACACTCGAATAATATTCATCCATCTCTTTTTGTGTTGCACCGTTTGATATCAATAAATCAGCCTTACAAATAACGGCAATATGCTCTAAGAGCTCACCTATTGAACGCTTATTATCATCTGGCCTTTGCTGTAGGTCAGCCTCTTCTATAGTCTCTACCATTTCGATTGTTGTTTTTAAAGCTATTTCTATTTGATTTAGTGCGCTACCTATATAGGTATTCACCCTAACTCCCTCCTTACAGCGAATATATGTTCGTTCTTATAATTATAGACGAATCTATCATAAGTTCAATATAAATATTCATTAATTCTGACTTTTAAACAAGAATGAATTTCAAAGCAACCATAGCTTCCATCTTAAATATCCTTGTATAGCTCTTTTTCAATTTGCTATACTTTAAAAGAAACGAACAGGAAGTGGAATTTTATGAAACAGGCTCTTATAATCATCGACATGCAAGAAATTTTCTTTAACCATCCCAAAAACTATTTATACGATAGAATTCAACTAGTAAAAAACATCAATATACTAATCAAGCAAGCACATGAAAAAAATATTCAGGTTATCTTTATTCAGCATACAGATCCGAATGAGCAGTCCGCGCTTTATGAGGGCAAGAACGATTGGAAATTGCATCAAAATCTATTGTTATCTACTACTGATAAGATAATTAAAAAATCAAAATGGGATGCATTCTACAAAACAGAACTTTTAGAGTATTTAAAAAGCAAGGCAATCGAACAGCTTATTTTCGCTGGTGCACAAACGGAGTTTTGTCTTGATACTACTATCAGAGCAGCCTATAGCTTGGGATTTCAGCAAAATCTCCTTTATCAAAACACTCATAGCACCATTAACGGCTCTATTTTAAATGCAGATAATATTATTGACCATCATGAATCTATTTGGAATAACCGTTTTTTAACGATCAAAAAGGGAGAACTGAAATTATAAATATCTTCTGGTGGAATACGCTATGTTATTTTTTTATTACTCTAGATCGTAGTATTAGGAGAAGATTAAATGAATAAATTATACTTGATTGATGGATATGGCGGATCACCAAAAATAAATTGGCTTTCTGATATAAAAAAAGAATTTAAGAATTCCTTCCATATACAAATAGTGGACTATACAGATGCCACAATTGCAAATGTTACGCAATGGGATCTTGATTTAGATAGAGCTATCAAAGAACCGAACAATGTTTATTTTATTTGCCACAGTTTAGGCTGTATTACGTTTTTAAGATACCTTTTACGTCATAATGTACAAATTAAAGGGGCTATTTTTGTTTCTGGATTTGCAGAACCCATTGCAGCGTTCCCACAATTTGATCCCTATATGCAAGAATTAAATTTGGATAAAATCAAGCATTTACTGGGTGCATCCTTTTTTATTTCATCCAGAACCGATAAAATCATCGATTGGCAAATCTCGAATTCCTTAGCAAATAAACTTGAAATTCCTTTTATTTTATTACCTTCTGGCGGACATTTTACTTCTGGAGAAGGAATTATTGAAATGCCATCTGTCAAACATATTATTAAAGCAAAATGGTTATGACATTCCAATGGTAAGTTTTCTTGTACAAGAAAACTTACCATTGGCGAATAAAACAAAGCGATCCTTCCTAAAGGAAGCATCGCTACTTTATCTATTCAGTAAGAAATCCTAAATATGGAGATTAGTTCTTTTTTTCGGTTGTAGCAGGATTGCTAGTATTTTCTGTATTTTTACGATTCTTAACCCCTTTGCTTTTATAGGGTTTGTTACTCTTAGCTTTATTGGCACTAGCCTGCCAACGATTCCAGCCTTTTTTATCTGTTCCTCTGCCTGTACCGCCTTTACCTTTAGCCTTAGCTTTACTCATAAAATCAACTCCGATTTTTCTTATATATTACGTATCATTAGTTAGTCTTATCCTTTTATTCTGGTAAAAAACGTACATAATGAACTATAAGTATATAACAGTCTGCTATTGTTTGAAACATTAACCTTTTCAAAAGTTGATTTCTCGTGCTTTCTCTTCTCTACAACTTTCGCGTTTTCTCCATAGCAAAATATGGCACTAAAAAAATGAAACCATTTTTCTATCAAATCCGTAGAATATGATGAAGATGACTTTTGTGAAGATAAAATTGATTTTAAAGTAATACGCTTTATAATAGACAGTCATCTCTTCTACAAATGATAGATCATAAAAAACTGTCCTGAGGAGTGAAAAATATGAATAGTACCGCTATCTTTATTATTGCATTAGCCGCAATAGCTGTATGGTCTATACAAATTTATGAGCTTTTGAAGCCATCGAAAGAACAAAACAATCGCAAAATCGTTTTATTAACATCTGCTGGCTCTTTATTCACGATAATTCTTACCGTTTCATTTTTTCAAAATATCCCATTTTTTCAATAAGATACTTATAATGAGTTAAAAATTATCATGATTAATTCTTCTCGATAAGAATAACAAAATAATCCTCCCTCTTTTTATTTCAAACATAACAATCCTTTAACAATTTTATTAAATTTTCTATTTTTGGAAAATTACGTCGAAAAAAAGGAGTATAATGGAAATAAAAATAGGGGGAGGTTGTTGAAATGATTACTTTATTAGAAGATATTGCCCAACATGGACTAAAAGATACGAAACTATACATCATGAAAACAACTGATTCGTTTGTTATTTCCATCCCTAAAATTAATTGGTCTACCGAAATAAGCAATGAAGGATCTCCACATGATCAATTCGACCATTTACTACATTCTTTAACTTTTCATATGTTTGAAGGAGACTGTTCCCAACTAGCTGAAAGTATCACAACTTCTATTAGTAAATATGAAACTTCATAATATATTATAACTTCCATCAAGTGGAAGTTTATCGCCCACTTGATGGTTTGTTGTAACCTTCTGATCTAACCGCGATTTTCCCATCTAATTTCCTCAAATAGTTTGACTCTTGCTAACCATTAAGAACCCATTCTACCTTTCTAATTGTATATAATTTGTTATCCTTGTGACTTTTTACGATCCCCTATTTTTCGGTCTACAATATCTCTACTAGTGCGGTCTGAGGCAATTTAATTTTGCATAAACTGGCACAAATACGCTAAAATGATTAAGATAAACACTAGAATTTTTTAAAGGAGTTTTTTTATTGGATTTACTTTTTGCAAGTGAGCGACTAGGTTTTCGTTTATTAACAATAGAAGATATAGATGCATGTGAACAATTTTGGGGAAATGAAGAAGTTATGAAATATTGTGGTGGCAGCACTTCTTCTGCATTATTGCCTCAAGTTATTGACTTTTATCAGCAATGCCAAAAAGATTTTGGCCTTTCCGTTTATGGCGTTATTGATTTGACAACCAATCTAGTTATTGGAGCAGCAGGCTTTAATATCGAAGAATCTGTTGATCAAGCTGAACTTATTTTCCATTTCTCCAAAGCTAATTGGAATAAAGGGTACGCTACAGAAGCTGGCATTGCCTGTTTAACGTTCGCAAAAGAGCAAGGGAATATCCAAAAAGTAATTGCTTCTGCAAGTATTGAGAACAAGGCTTCCTTAGATGTACTCGGCAAAATTGGTTTTCAGTATATGGGCATTAAATATTTCGAGGATACTGAGCAGGAAGAAGCTTATTTTGCGTTTGTTTTATAGGTAAATAGATAGTTATTTATTGTAAGAAAAAAGGGATAATTCCCCTTTTTTCTATACCGGATGGTTCAGCCCTTTTACATTTTCAAGCAGGTACATTTAAAAAATGTGTGCCAATCCTTATGGAAGGATACGTCTACTTCTGTTTTCTGAAACAAACATTATTATCTTATGAAAAATAATTTAATAAACAATCAAAAGAATGAATTTCGGCAAATGGCATAATCTCGGTAGGATTCTTGATCTTTCGAGGATTAAACCATACACCTTTTATATGGGCATTTTGACAACCATTTATATCTATTTCTATGTCATCCCCAACGAATAATGCTTCCTCTGGCTGAACATTCAGCATATTTAAAGCCAGTTCAAATATACGTTTGTCAGGTTTACTCACCCCCACTTCATCGGAAATAATAATTGGATCAAAATAGCTATGTAAATTGGTATTCTGTATTTTTGCTTTTTGTCTATGGATTGTACCATTTGTGATAATTGCAACCCTCGCTTGATTCTTTATCTTATTTACTATATTTATTCTCGCTTGGTTTACAGAAAAACAATAAGGAAAATGCTTATTCCAAAAAGCTAATATGTCATTATGTGGAATTCTGTATTTTGGTGGAAACATAGCAAAAAATGATTCTAAAACTTTTGTTTTATCTTTTTGACCGTAGCTTTGCTTGTCCTGTTTTTTGAATTCTAACAACATTTCCCTTTTTAAGGAATCACTAATATCTACATAACACTTTTCTAACAGAATGAAAAATAACTTTTCTACTGCTTTATCTCTATCAAGCAAAGTATCATCTAAATCAAATAGAACTGCTTTATAGCTGCTCATCATTCACTGCCTTTCTCTCATAATTATCTAAACAGACTTTTTTATACGGTTAAAATTAACTAACAAACATCATTTTAGATGCTTTGTACAATTATACAAAGTACAGTCCCAACTTCCATTCATATTATTTAAAATAGTTAGTGAAGTATTTTCTATAAAAGTATCTTGAAAAACTGCTGGAAGTATCTGTTTTAGGGTCAGTCCAATAAAAGCTCCATGACTAACGATTAATATCCTTTTTCCTGGGTATCGCAAAATTATTTCCTCTAAAAACTGCTCTCCTCTTTTTGCAACCTCTTCAAACTTCTCCATTTTTAATCTAGCTCACTCCAATTGCTACCCCATTTGGAAATCCTTTCTTCCAACGTTGTCCCTTCTATTTTGCCACAATCTATTTCGCGCACTCTTTTTTCTATATGACTTATGGGTAAGTTAATTTTTTGTCCAATTATTTCTCCTGTCTCTATTGCTCGAGACAAGTCACTTGTAATAAGAATATCCCATTTTTCTTCCTGTTATAGTCTATTTGCTATAGCCATTGCTTGTTGTTTTCCAAGTCTATTTAATGGAATATTTGAAATCCCTTGTGCTTTCCCCAGTGTATTCCATTCGGTAATACCGTGTCTTATAAGACCAATAGTTGTCATTCTTCCCTCACTTATTTTCTTGTCTTTGTTGTGATTCTTTACTACATTAAAATCCTACATAAAAAGGTTGTCGCTTCTCATCCAAACAGTATTCTATTCTTTGTCTAAAATTCTTATATTTCACCATGTTGAGCGCTTCCTCAATAGGGAAAAATCCTACTTCTAAACTTTCTGGTGATGTAGTAAATTCCCCGCCAACCGGTTTAGCTAAGAATAATGTATTGCATATAGAACCATTTACATTCTGAAAGATTCCACAAAATTTTATTACTTCAATATCAATTCCTGATTCCTCTTTTGTTTCTCTTATCGCAGCAGCTTTCAGTGACTCTCCCTCTTCCACTTGGCCACCTGGCATTTCCCAGCCTCTTTTGGGTCCTTTGATTAATAAAATTTCCTTTTGTTCATTGATGACAATCGAAGCAGCCGAAACAATATGTTTAGGCGGTGCATATTGCGGTTGTGTATTTTGAGTCAATTGCTTTCCCCCATCCCTTCTTTTTTTGCGATTTTTTGCAATCTTTCCATTATTTTACCATAAATTTCTCCTACGAAAAAATACCTCCTTTTCTAGTTGAAAAGAAAGTATTTTTTCGTATTTATTTTTTCACCATTTCAATGGCTCTATTAACTGCTTTGCGAGCTAATTCTTTCTCTCCTAGGTTATCATCAGCCTGAAGCATTTCCATTACTATTTTTGTTGCTGTCTTTTTATTGCGAGTAATCGGAAATATTAAAGCATACAGCTTGAGTGCTTGTTTTTTATTCATACTTCTTTTCACTACAAATCGCTTAGATTTAATGCGAGCGTAACTTTAAATAGATCGCCATCTGTCTCGATTTTCATCATGCCTTGGTGTAGATCTATGATTGATTTCGCAATCGCAAGTCCTAGACCTGATCCTTCTGTATGCCTCGATGTATCCCCTCGTTTAAAACGCTCATATAATTCATCAAGATTATCGTCAAGCTCATACTTAGATATATTTTTAAACTGCAAAATAGCTTGGTCTTTTTCTAGTTTAATGGAAATATAGACACGTGAATGCTCTAAAGAATATTTCAAAATATTGCCTATTAAATTATCAAATACTCTCCAAAGCTTCTGACCATCTACAGTTGCATAAATCGACGGTTCTTGATTGGTTACACGAAAATCAAGTGTTGTCGCTTTAATTGTTTCATCATATTCACCTAACGCTTGCTGTAAAAGCTGCACTAAGTCTATTTTTTCCTTCTTTAATTCCACATTGCCGCTGACCATTTTCGAAACCTCGAATAAATCATCAATTAGTACTTTTAATCGTTGGGATTTCCGATCGATAATACCTAGATATCCCTCTTTTTCTTCCTCAGATAGATTTTTTTTCTTCAATAATTCCGTGTAATTGATGATTGATGTTAAAGGTGTTCGCAAATCATGACTGACATTCGTAATTAACTCTGTTTTTAGGCGTTCGCTTTTTTCTTGAGCATTTTGGGAATAAATCACGCCATTTTTTAGTGTATTGATTGTCTCTGCTAATGCTGAAAGTTCACTAGATGTTTTTATATCTAAGTCACTTACTTTTCGACCGCTCCTGATTTCCTTTGTATATAGAACTAACTGACCTAGAGACTTTGCATTTTTCACTAAATAATGGATGGCTGGTATGCCGATAATTATGACCGCAATAAGAAAGAACAACACAAAAAATGGTTCCACAATCACTGCCATTAAACAAAATCCTAGCGCGAAAACAATCATTAAACAAAGGATTAATTTAGTCACTGGACTTCTACTTGAAAATAATAGCAGCATTGGTTTTCCGATTGTTTTAACACATTTTCCAACAAATGTTTTTGTCCAAATTGATTTATCGCCTTTTACTATTTCCTTATATAATAGAGACATTTGGATAAAGGACAAGGATATAAACAGCCAAGCTAAACAGCCAAATAATATAATTTCCTTCCAAAAGGAGCCCTCATTATATAAAGCTAATTCTATTTGATCATTTACTCCCCATACACTTATAATGGCAACAGCTATACTTATAAGGAGAAAAATAATCCCAATATCAATAGGAATTTTCTTATAAAATGGGAACTCCCATTGTGTTAAATTTCTTCTTTTTGTTAAAAGGAGAATACAGCTGGCAACTAGGCTGATGATACTAATAACACTAAAGTAGATCACTTGCTTTTGTTGCGTTTTATAATTATCCATGTCTGTATGCAGCATACTTTTGGCACTTAGATTTTCAGGAACCGCAATAACTCCTTCAAAGCTGCCGATATTCTTCTTGATGTCATTTAGAATAGACACTTCTATAGCAACATCATCGGAATCACCAAACTCATACCAAGGAGAATTTATTGAAATATAATGCTGTTCCCACTCATCTTTTGGGTCTATATGGATATCGCTAAGAAATTTTGTTTTTTTCTGTTTCAGCTTACTCTCAATCGTTTCGCCAGGTGCAAGATCAACATTTGTTACTATTTTTCCAGTTTTGTTATTTTCAAAATAAAAAAGGAAGGAATCAGTCCAGTCTTTATACTCATATTCTCTATTCTGTAATTCTTGATAGTATTCATCTAATTGCCTTGCTTTTTCTTTCTTAATCTTATCTTCTACGTATTCATCACTTTGGAAATTTTTCGTAATATCAGCTATTTTCTTATCTCTTTCTTCTGTATATAGCTGTTCTGCTTCTGAGCTTCCTGTTTCTTTAGCGGTCTGAATTTGCTCTTCATACTGACTTTTTATGTTTTGAATTTGTTCATTTAAATCACCATAATAATAACGGTATTCATTTATTTCTTTAGCTGATACGGTTATTTTTTTCTTTGCCTCTTCAATCGGAACATAATATAACTCATTTTCACTTAGAAGATCCTTATAATATTGCATTCTTTCTTGAAATATCGATGTTTGATAAAAATCCGTGTGTAAATAACGGTTAAACCACATATCTACAGATACAATTCCACTCAGCGCGAGTGTAATAAGCAGTGTCCAAACAATAAAAAAGCCTTTACTTCTCGATTTTGTAGCCAATGCCCCACACCACCTTTAAGAAGCGAGGATTTTTTGGATCCACTTCAATTTTTTCACGTATTTTTCGTATATGTACTGCTACCGTATTTTCGGCATTGTATCCAGGTTCTTTCCAAACACTTTCATAAATTTCTGCAATCGAGAATACTCTGCCTGCATTTTTCATCAATAAAACAACAATTTTATATTCAATCGGAGTCAGCTTTACACTTTCTCCATTTACCGCAACTTCTTTCGCCTCCTGGTCTAATGTTAATCCATGAAGGTCTATTTTTTTCTTCACACCATCAAAGGTGCCAAGTGTTACATATCTTCGCAACTGCGATTTCACTCGTGCAACAAGCTCCATTGGATTAAATGGCTTTGTGATATAATCATCTGCCCCTATTTGCAATCCCAATATTTTATCTGTATCCTCGCTTTTGGCTGTCAGCATAATAATCGGAATATTTTTTTGCTCGCGAATTTTATAAGTAGCCGAAATTCCATCTAAATTTGGCATCATAATATCCATTAAAATTAAATGGACTGTTTCTCCCATTAAAATCTCCAATGCCTCTATTCCATCACTTGCTTTTAATACCGTAATCCCTTCGTTTTTAAGATAAATTTCAATAGCATCTCTTATTTCTTTTTCATCGTCCACCACGAGCACATTGACATTCTCCACCTTAAAACCACCTGCTTTCTCTCTCTTTCGCTGTCTCTATCATAGAAAAAAATTCTTAACATCTGCCAAGCAAAATTCTTAAGAATTTCTTAATATTGTATCTACCAATTCGATTCTCTTATTCTATCAAAGGAAAATGCTGTTCACATCCACATTTTTCTGCTTTTTTAATAAAAAAATTAAAAAATGGTTTTCAACAGTGACGATGAAAACCATTTTTTTTATTGCTTTGCCTTTATTTGTTCCCGTATCTTCTCCAATTCTTCAAGGGATAATTCCCCTAATGACTCTTTTATTTCTTTCTCCATGCGTTTGCGGTTTTTCTCTCGGTATTGATTCCACCAGTCGCGTAGTCCTTCTGTCTGATCCAATATGTAATCAATGTCGATTTCTTCTACTTCATCATCGGAAATATACTCCAATACGGCTGCCAGCATCCGGTTTAATTTATCTTCTTCTCCTTCTTTCTTTTTCGTATTCGTCTGTTCCTTTTCTACTTCTTCACTAATCTCTACATCCTTGCGAGGCATTGTTCTTCTCCTAACTGTAATTCTGTTTTTTCTAGTATTTCCGCTAGACAAATCTCTATTCTTCCAGTGCAGGAAAAAACAAAAATACAGCGAATGTTTAGAGTAAATTAATGTTTAGGGAGTGGATAAAATGAAACCACGTCAGGAAGTTTTGCTTAAACAATTAGAAACCTATCGAAAGGAACTTTTAGGGACTGTTGAATTGGTGACAGAAGAACAAGCAGAAATCATTCCAGCGGGCTTTAGGAATAATATCCGCTGGAATCTTGGTCACCTATACGTTGACCAGTTATTATGGATTGAGGCATTGACTAAAGTACCCACTGCTATCTCAAAACAATTCAATCAATGGTTTGGTTTCGGTACTACGCCAGCCAACTTTACAGTGGAGACACCTTCTTTTACGGAATTAAAAGTACTTTTGCAATCACAACCACAAGCAATATTAGAGAAATATGGAGCTATTCTCGAAAAAGAATATCCACCAATTGATATGGGCATGCATACAATCGAACAAGTGCTGGTTCGTACGATTTTTCACGAAGGCATGCATTTACAGGTGATTAATGATATAAAAAAACTTATCTAACTAAAAATAGTCGGTCTCCAGCAAGTCTTAGCTTTCCCTAGTCGCATTTATGTAGAGTAATATATCAGACTAATTGATTCCATAACAAGAGGGATATCCCCACCAGTTTGTACAAATGATTTAGTATACTTAAAAACTATATGTTCAACAGCATGGTCAGTAAATAAAATACTCCTCTCCTGTAGCAACTGTTAAAATTGATCTATCCTAATACAGCTGTTTAAAAAAATTTTGTAAAGTTTATATGCAAACCAGATTCCTTGAGGATATCCATTAAACTCGTCATTGGCTATCATTTCTAATTTCAGCTTTTGAGGCGTGACCGATTAACTAGCTCTCGCACCCACCTCAAAAGGAGAAATAGAAATTCGGGCGTTTTCATTTCCCTTACTTAATACGAGCCTTATTCTTTAAGGATTCCTTGATCTAACGAATAAAGATAAATAATAATATGCTCCTGAGTTAGCAGATATCGCTACTACCGTCCTAAAATTAGAATCTGACTCTAGCTTTTGGAGGCATTTAGATAATCAGGATATATTTTTACTATTGTTTTTTGCTATATTGATTGTATTATTTTTTATTAAATGAACTAATAAGGCGATTAAAGGCAAAGCTGTTCCAATTAGCAATGGTACTTCACTATTAAATTTATAGTATGAATAACTTCCAATCCATGAACCAAATGCTCCTCCTAAAAAGAAAATAGTCATATATAATCCATTAAGTCTATTTCTTTCCTCGGGGTTCAAACTAAAAATAACTTTTTGACCTAATAATAAATTTCCTGATACCCCAACATCGATGCTAATGCCTGAAATTAAGATCAGAATTATACTCAATGGTGAATGATCTTGAACAAAAAATAATAGTACGATAGATAATAGAACGAGTGCCATTGATACATTAGTCATTGCAAAAATATAGCCTTTATCTGCTAGTTTACCAATAGTAGGAGTTAATAAAGCACCAGCAATTGCAACAAATCCAATTAATGCAATTTCATTATTTGAAAAATCTAATGGTTCCGACCTTAATAAAATTGGGAGTACCGTCCAATAAAGGCTAAATGTTGCAAATAAACATGCGTGATAAAATGCTCTTTGTTGTAAAGGAGAAGTATTTATTAGCAGCTTCACCATAGAAGCAATTAAATTGGAATATGACATATTACTATTTGATACAACTTCATAATTAGGCAAAAATTTTAAAATAATCAGTAATACAGCAACAAGGATTATTAATGAAAATAGAAAAACCATTCTCCAGCCGTACCATTCAGTTATTCCGATAGATAGTGGACGAGCAATCATAATTCCAATCAATAAACCACTCATCACTTTACCTACATATTTACCTGTCTCCCCAACAGGTACAATCCTTATAGTTAGTGGAACTAATATTTGAGCTGCACAGGCCCCAATACCAATGATGATTGTTAATAACAAAAAGACAATTCCATTAGAAGAAATCAGTGTACCAATTAATGAAATAACGGTTAGCCCGATCAGAATAGTAATTATTTTTTTGCTTTTAAATAAGTCAGCCATTGGAACAATAAAAAATAATCCCAATCCATATCCAATTTGGGTCAAAGTAGTGAGCAATCCTGATAAATTAGAAGAGATGTTTAGATCTTTTGCAATGAACTGTACGATTGGTTGAGCATAGTAAATATTAGCAGCAAGTGATCCGCAACTAATTGCCAAAATGAAAATTAGAAAATTTGTTTTTTTAATCAATTTTATCAATCCTTTTGTTTATTTTGGTACGATCGTTCCGAAATACTAAAAAAAGAAAGACTATAGGTCTGCAATAGTCTTATCCACTAGATTATAGGCTAGATTTTTCTCTTTTTTGTATCTGGACATTAAATTAATGCTATGATTTAAACTTAATAAAGAATATGCAACTAATTCAGAGTCAGCCTCTTGTGAAATTTCTCCTTTCTTTTTTCCTTCTTCAATGACTTGCTTAAATACTTTTTCTAATTCATTAAAATCATTTATAAGTATTTCTTCTATGGAAGGATCAATATGTCCAATAAGCAGTGAAGAATTAGTTATAATACAACTTTTTGGATTGTCATCTGAATAGCATTTTTCAATATGTTGATAAAAAAAAGATTTAAGTGATCCTTTAGTGTCTATTCCGCTAAAAAGTAAATTTCTTTTTTGGCGGCCATAGTTTTTATAATGTTCTAAAACCAGTTTAAATAGTTCATCCTTATCTCCAAAACTCTCATAGAGTGTTGATCGACTTATTCCCATCTTTTCAATAAGATCTGATATGTATGTAGCATCATAGCCTTTTTCCCAAAATAAATACATAGCTTTATTCAAAGCCTGTTCTTTATTAAAGCTAATCCTTCTACCCAATTTATAACACCCCCATTCATATAAAGTAGTATAAAGTTTCCGGAACGAAAAGTCCAGAAAAAACATATTCTTAATCAAATCTTATGTTAAGAGCGCTTTTCTGGAACAATGAAAAATGTTCTTTTGTGCTTTAGAATACATTGAATTAATAAATTTGCGACATAAGGAGATGAAAAAGATGAGTTAAAAAACTCACCTTAGCTTGTCGACAAAAAGATATTGGAGAAGTAAAAATGCATTTTCATGCGTTGCTTGGAGTGGAGGGGGTGAGACTCCTGTGGGATTAGCGAGACAGTCTGAGACCCTGCAGGCTGTAAGCCGAAGCGGCTCAGCGCGAGCCCCACGGAAAGCGAACCCCCGGAGCGGAAAGTAACGTCTAAATTCAAAGAGATTAATAAATATACTTTACTCAAACTTCTATTTCCAAAATTCAGGAGTTTGTCTACAGTCTGAGATGAGTTAAAAAACTCACCTTTTTTCATACTGAACAGAGTAATATTAGTATGCTTGCACAATGATGCATTCAAAAACTTCATAAGCATTTTAGCTGGGTTGGACAATTTTAGTTCAACCTCAAGACTTTCATTAGTTTCAATTTATTTAGTACAAATAGAACATTTTAATTGTTTATTTTTATTCACAAAAGCACTATGTATAAATATTAGGCTTTAAAATAATAGTGGTGCGCAGTTCGCATAAATAGTAAAAGAGTGATTTTCAGTAAACAACACGAAACAGAAACAGAAAGCATACCCTCTTGATATTTGACGAAGAGTTGTTTAATAAAGGTGCTAGAAAATAGTCGGTACCATACCTCCATCCATACGGATCGGAGAACCTTTGAAGGCGGATGCATAAGGGCTGCATATAAAGGCAGCTAATCTACCTATCTCAGTTGGTCTGATAAATCGCTGGATTTCAGACTGAGGTAGATTTGTAGTCATAAATTTTTTCTCTTTTTCTGAAAATGTCATATCTTCATTAGGATACATCCCCTCAATTATTTGATGAACATTTTCGGAGAGTGTTGGACCTGGCATAATCGTATTAACAGTGACTTCTTTTCCTATTGTTAATTTAGATAGACTTTTTGACAATGATAAAAGCATTGTTTTTGTCATACAATATTGCGGCATTTGTCCCGAAGGCATAACTGCTTCTTCACTCGCAATAAAAATAATTCTACCAAAATTATTTTTTATCATTTTCGGTAAGTAAAATTTAGATAATCCATTTGCGGCAAGAACATTGGTATGGATATACTTTTCCCATACTTCATCGTTGACGTCCTCGTATTTCATTATTTCATAAATCCCCATATTGTTAACTAAAATATCAATTTGAGGATGCTTTTTAAATAATGCTTCCCTTTGTTGAATATCTACTATATCAACAGTGGCATTTTGAGGGAAGGTATCAGGGAACTCTAGTTTAATTTCATTTACAGTTTGTTCCACCTCCTCGTAATTTCGGCCATTAATTAGTACATTAACACCTTCTTTTGCTAGTTCAATGGCAATTCCTTTGCCGATCCCTCTTGATGATCCAGTGACTAAAGCTGTTTTATTTTTTAAATCTAGCTGCATAATCCATTGCTCCTTTTAGTTTTAAGTAAATTCTAGTTATTATTAATACTTATCCGACTGTTAATACAGTTCTAAAAGTAAACGGTCAATTAATCAAGTTTAAACCGAAATATTCAGTGCGCCATTTTAAAGGAGTAGCGCCTTCCCAAAGATGAAAGGCTCGATAGAAGGAGCTTTGGTCTTCATATCCAATTAAAAAGGCGACCTCTTTAATATCAAGTGAGGGGTCTGCCAGGTACTCTTTTGCCTGCTCATGTCGAACTTTTGTTAACAAATGCTTAAAGCTCGTGCCTTCTTCCATAAGCCGCCGCTGCAAGGTACGATCGCTTACCCCTAACTCGCTCGCGATAGTCTGAATATCAGGGCGACCTCCTGTTAGGCTGCGTTTCATGATCCACTTGACTGTCTCAGTAATAGAAGGTCCTCGTGCCTGCTCATTCAACGACTGTTCCAGTACGGGAGTTAATATTTCTAGCAATTCTGCATTGTATGAGACAAAGGGACGATCTAGATCTGCTCGATGTATAGTCAACCTGTTACAATTTGTACCGAGCTGAATTCGGCAGCCAAAGTAAGCTTCAAGTAACTGTAGGTCGCCAATTGAATGGGTCGAAAATTCTACGAAGCTTGCTGTCAAATGTTGACCTGTACCCCGACGTCCCAGTTCGAGAAGAAATGCCATCGTAATACCAATTAATATGGTCAGACCGGGTTGTTCACTATGCAATGATTTTATTTCAATTGTACAGTGTTCCCCTTCCTCGGTAATATGTAAGCTTTCAGGAGGGCACAGTTGTTTATACCTAGCCATCCGCTTTAAGGCATCACGGTAGTCACGAGCATGGTAAGTTGCTAAGACAGTCGGTGGGAAATGATCTGTTTCAAAGGATGTCGCAAGCTTGATGATTCCTTTCGCAGTGTCATCAATGAGAGCGGCATAAGCCTGCCATATCGCAAAATATTGGGCTGTGGTGACAACTGAATCAGAAATAATGGTTAATGGCAATTGTGCTTTTCGAACTACATCGAGAGCGTCTATCCCCAATTGACTTAATCCTGTCCAAAATCCTGCCGGAACTTTAATACGGTCAGAAGCATACAACGTCATATATGGGCCTCCTTTCTCTATTTACATTAGTAGGTTTTAAGTGTAATTGTGTCCTTCTTTACAAATGGTACCGTTTAATAATACCTCCCCGATAATGTCTTGTAACTAGCAAACCGCGACAAATCACTTGCAAACTACGCCAATATTATAAATAATGATTTTTTATTAGTCGTTACTATTCCATTTTATTTCTTATTGTTGGCGTATATAGGATATGAAAAACGGCCAGACAGAAATCCGGTCGTTTTTCATGTTAATTACATATCTAATTGGATTGTCTTTTCCTTTTTGTGTTCTAAAAGAGAAACCTATTATACTTGAAATCTTTTGTTCCTTTCACCTTGTTTTCAACTTTTTATGTAGCTGCCACGCGAAGACTTTAATACCATAAAAATAGCTATAGCTAATCCAAGTACTCCTACCCAGGTTATGGAACCTAGCGATACTTTTTCTACAAATATCCCACCAATTCCTGCCCCTGCAGCCATCGATAATTGCATCATTGACTGGTTTAGTCCTAGAAGCACACCTGATGATTCTGGTTTTATGGTTGCCAAATTGAACTGTTGTGCTGGAGCTGATGTCCACGCAGCAAAGGACCACAATATTAGGATGATTACAACACCAACATAAATGTGCGTGATTAATGATAAAAGAATAAGCATAACAATGTGTAGTAGCATTGAACCTATTAATGTACGTGATACACCCCATTTGTCTGTACTATAACCACCGAATTTCGAGCCGAATAAACTAGCAACTCCGAATATAAGCAGAACACCACTTAATAATTTTTCATGGATACCCGAAATGTTCAAAAGGTAAGGAGATAAATAGGTATAAGCAACTGAATACCCGCCAAGCCAGAAGAAGGTGATGGATAAACCAATCGCTACTTTTCGATCCTTTAGTAGAGAAAGTTGTTGTATTAATGGAACCGGTTCATCCCCTTTTGTTGGTGGTATTACAAATGAGATGATGATCATCGCTAATAATCCAAGTAACGCAATTCCGCCAAATACTGCTTTCCAGTCAAATGCATCTGTAATAATTCGCCCTAGAGGAACACCAATGATTAAAGATGCTGTAAAGCCCATGACTACAGTAGCTATTGCACTACCTTGTTTACCATCAGGTGCTATTTTTGCCGCGATAGTCAGAGCTGTAACAACTACCATTCCAGCACCTAGTGCCATTATTATTCTTGAGAAAACAAATAACGTGTAACCTGGCAATAAGAATGCAAGTATGTTTGCTATCACAAACAAGCCTAATGATACGATTATAAGCTTTCGTCTATCCATGCTTGACGTAAGTGCCATAAGAATGGGTGTAAAGATTGCATAGACAAGTGAAAATATCGTTATTAATTGTCCTGCAGCCGCCAAAGTAATTCCTAGTGAATCTGCAATGTTATCCAATACACCAGAGATAATATACTCCGATGTTCCAACTAAAAAACTAATAAGTGCTAAAATATAAATTTTAAATGTGTTAGACAAAATAATCTCTCCTTCGTATAATATATTCACATATCTAGAAAAGACGATATGATAATCATAATTATAAACATATCGTGATATGTCGATATGTTTAGCGTAAATAAAGCTGAATTCTCCGAGAGAATTCAGTTACATTTACTTTAGATCTCTTGCTCCAAAATAGCTGCAATATTTTTTATTGCTTCTTCATCTCTTTTGTAATACGTATACTTTCCAATACGCTCTGTCTTAATCAAACCAGCTCGCAAAAGTATATTTAGGTATTGAGAAGCTGTCGATTGCGTCATTTTTAATTGCTCTGTTATTTGACTAACGCATACCCCTGTTTTTCTCATATCAATCCCTTCATGGGGTACAAAATGACGTTCAGGTTCTTTTAGCCAGTGTAAAATTTGCAGCCTTGATTCATTTGATAAGGCTTTAAAGATTTCAATAGGTTTCATGTCTTTTATTATATCTAAAAAATGCGATATGTCAATTTGTATTTAGTTAAATTTACAGATGAGGGAAGTGTTATAAAATATAAACATCTATTCTTGCGTTGACAAAGCAACTGCTAGTATCCCGAAAATTGCTTTTGTAGAGCTATTTATCTTTTGTATATGACTTATCCTATCAACTAAATTTTTTCTATTATTGATAATTCCGTTGTTAGCAATCGGAACAGACCATTTTATAATAGGTATCTTCCTTTAATTTCTTTTCTCCTTTTTCCTTTCAACAAAAACATCCTTCGAGAATAAGACATACACTAAATATGGTCTTATTCTCGGAGGATTTCTTCTTCGGTACGTTTTTATCCTGTTTTGTAAATTTTCAGTAGTGCATTATTTTTTATTATCTTTTGCAATCTTCTTAATCAAAGCTGGCAGCCAATCATCCAGATTCGTAAACGTAAATCCTGCTTTTTCTGCCTTTTCCGTATTCATATACCATGATGCAGGAATAGCATACGGAGAGAAATTTTCTTCATCTCCGTCAAGGGTAATTTTTGCAGTATGCCCTGTAACCTTTTCGATTATATGGATTAATTTTTTCATTGTAATCTTCCCATTTGCTGTCGCATTAAATGGCCCTTCCACCTCTGAAAAACCTGCCCACTTTAAAAATGCGGCCGCTTCCGAAGCAAGAATAAAGGACATTTCTGCCTCCGTATTAACAAAGCCGATCATTCTATCCTGTTGAATCCGCTCAACATGAAAATGCAGGCGGCGCGTGTAATCATCTTCCCCTAACACAATTGGAAATCTTACCGCAACAACGGGGAAATCTGCATAATGGAAAAATGCTGCTTCTGCCTGCCGCTTTCCTTCATCATAAACAAACTCGTTCTTCTCAAGTTGTATAGGATAGTTGTATGGATGAAAATCTGCCTCCCTTTTTTCGTTTCCATCTACAGAATAAGTAGATAAAGAGGAAGTAAACACCAGCTTTCCAATTTTCCCATTAAATACTTCACAAAAGTCTTTTGCTTCATTAGGCGTATAACAGATATTGTCATAAACAATATCATAGGTTTGACCTGCGAAATGATGTTGTAATTGTTCCTTTCTAGAACGATCAGCAATAATATGTTTCACTTCGTTGCCAAAGGGATGACTTACTGTCCCCCGAGTCAGAATCGTAACACGGTGTCCCTCTTTCAAAAGCATTTCCACAAGCTTCCTTCCAAAAAAACGGGTGCCGCCTAGCACTAATATATTTTTCATCTTTTTCTCCCAGTCTATGACGTTATTTAAAAAATTCCATAGAATGAAGCTAATTCCTCTTTTTAATCCATGATTTTATTTCGATAAAACTATTATTTTGCAATAAAATATTCTATATTTACAATCTGTTCTTTCTGGATTATGGGTGTCACCCCTTGAACAACTTGGTCCCCGTTATTCCACATTTCTGAGCTACGCAATTTAGCTAAATCGAAAATTCTTTCCCAGCTTTGTTCCTTTGTAATCGTTAATCTTCCCTCGTCGAATAAAGTATCTTCCTCCTCAGTCATAGGGCAAAAACCGTTATTTAACACACAATGCCAAGCATAAAAATCAGAAAACAGAATTTGATTTTTTGGTATCTCGACTGTTAAACATACAGCTTTTGTTCCTCTATTAAAATTCCTTCCCTCTGTAAATTTGGTTTGGTCGTCCACACCCAAATAGGATAGGAACCATTATGATTCAGCCTCTTACTCATTTGTTCTATCATCCATTTATAAGCAGGAAGAAAATCTTTATCTACAAATTCTGCGTTTCCAGTTAAATAGCCAGTTTTATTTAATCGATTTACCACTTCGATTGTTTGGTTGGTGAAATATATAGGCATTTATCTATCAAGCTCCTTCTCATTTTTATAAAAGCTGCAAATACAGCCATCAAATAAGGACATTTGCTTTCTTCTATTTCCGAAAAAACAACAATATGGTAATATTAAACAAAATAGGAAAGGAGATGATATAATACAGATTTTCTTTGGCGTTGGATCTTTTGTTATTTTTATTATATTGCTGATGGCTTATATCCTTGAATTTTTTATGGATTTCTCTATTCCCAATACTCTTTCTATTATACTCCTTTGGCTTCTTCCTCTCATTGGGATTAACTTTGGTTTCTTAAAAAAAGGAGTCATTCAAATTAGCGGCCTTATCGGCAATGTCCTTATCTTTTGTTACTTCAATTTTTTAGAATGAACCTTGATTTCCAATTATAATAGATTTTTTCTGGAGATGTTTATTTGCCGCAAACGCAATCATACGTACTCATCTTACTAATAAATGCCGCTATTTTTTGCCTACATTTGTATTTGTTCTTTTATTTGAACGATATCGATTTTCTTTTACAGCTTTTCTTTTTTATCATTATTTTTTTGCCTATAAATTTATGGATTTAGCGCAGTAACTGGTAGATAAGTTTTTATCATCACTGGATATGTATATATGTATTACTCCTTTTCGTCACGCTTATATTCTTTCTATTCCAATTATTGCTAACAGATAAGACGGAATTTATTCCTAAAGGAGAATTCTACTTTGATTTATTTTTAGCTCTTTATGTTTTTTCTTTGATAGAGTTATTACTACTAATTTTTTTAAACGAGGTTACTTTTATTAAAAAAAATGGTTAGGAGTGTTTCATAATGAATAAGTTACATTTATTGATAAAAATTTTGATTACTGGTTTAGGTCTTCTATTAATCTTAACAAACATTGATACTCTTTGGTACAACGTTTTTATTGCATTTGTCATTGTCTATCTAATCTGTGACTTGCTTTTAAATATGTTTCGCAAAAAGGATAATGATGAAAGAGTGCAATAAATAATTGCACTCTTCCATCATTTTGGCGGCTATGCTTGAAAAAATATCCTCAAAACACTAGTTAACATAATAATATTATTATAAATTATTCTAGTGACCTATTTATCAAGCATTCTTCTTTTGCTCTTTTCTCGACCATGAAAAATAGAATAATAGAAAGCTGGTGAATGAATTGAAGTTACCACTAAAGCAACTAGAGAAAATAATTGGATCACTTCCATCTATTTCTCTTGTTGCTGAACAAGGCAGTACCTCAACCGTTTATCAAGTGGAAACTAGAAGTGGCACCTATATACTAAAAAGTGCTTTTGAAGAAAAATATCGCGATTGGCTACAGACAGAAGCAAGTGTTTTAGAAAAGTTAATCGGGAAAGAATTTATTCCTGTTCCGTATTACTATGGTTTTTTAAAGGAACAAGCCAGCAGTCATTTAATCATGTCCTATGAACAAGGGATTACCTTAACGGCAGCTTTAAACCAAGCAAAAACAGACACAGAGAAATGTGCTTTAGTTCAAAGCTTTGGCCGACTTTTACATAAACTGCATACTACAGAAATATTGGATCCTTTCCATTATGCAAATGAATGGCTATCTGAACGTCTCCTAAAAGCAGAGTATTATGTAAAAAAAGGATGGACAGAAGGATCCATTGAACTTCTCACTTTGTTGAAAAATAACAAGCCAGCGCCAATAAACCAAACGATTATACATGGAGATTGCACAACAGACAATATTCTTGTTGTGAATGGTGCTGCAACAAAGTTCATTGATGTCGCTGGCATGACAGTTGGTGATCCTCGCTATGATGAAGCATTGGCCATTAGAAGCTTTGTTCATAATAAAAAGTTTAAAGAAGCGTTTTATGCAGGCTATAAACACTATCAGATTACCATAGATGAATTTCGATATTTTGACGAAGGCTTGTATGAATTTTTCTAATACCAAAACAAATTGGTTAATGAGTGGCACACTATTTATAGGTATTAAAATGTCCTCTCAGAAAGGACATTTTAATACCTTTTGTCTTTTTGTGGTGCCAGGCACTCTTAATGGACACTCTTAAGAATCCGTTGCTCAAACCCTTTTGTAAGTGGCACGACGATGATGCCGGCGATGACAAGTTGCATGATATTACCTGGCACGGAACCGAATGGCTGGATCCAGTTGCCATAAAGGATCACTTCTGTAAAATAGTAGCCGACAACTTTGATGATCATGGCAACTGCAACTGCCAGTATATATACAAAAGACTTTTTGCCGGGCATCTTTTCCGCGATAAGTCCAGCTATATATCCCATAGTACCAACGATAATAAATGTAAATGGAGCCCATAATGTCCAGCCTGACATAATATCGAATAAAGCCATTCCAAAAGCGCCTACAATCGCACCTGATTTCTTGCCAAAAAGAAATGCAGCAATCAAAAACGGCACGTTACCCAAATGGATTAGCCCCCCATTTCCCATCAATGGCAGCCTGATGTTGATAAACATTGTAGCAAGAAACGTTAAAGTAATAAAAAGTGCATTGAGAACCAGAATTCTCGTTTTGTTTTGTTTAGTCGTATACATGCATATTCTCCTCTTCCTTCGAGTATTTGTTTTTCAGTTAAAAAAAGAATATCCTTTTCTTCATGATTACTAGTATAATAAAATCTGACAATATAAAAAGTGTCAATTTTTATAAAAATAACATGGTCAGAAAGGATAGTTCCCGAATGGATATGCTTATGTTTGAATTGAATAAAAACACAACAAAACCCTTATATGAGCAGCTTTATATGGGAATCAAATCTGCTATTTTAAGCCAACAAATTGGAGTTGGAACGCAACTCCCCTCCAAAAAAAAATTGGCCGATTTCTTAAATATCAGCCAAACAACCATCGAAGTGGCATATGCTCAGCTGCTTGCAGAGGGATTTATTGTCTCAAAACCACGGATCGGTTTTTTTGTAGAGGATATAAATGAATTGCCTTATATTGAAACAGAACATGATGAGTTGCCTATAGAGGATACAGGGAAAGAAGTGATCCGAATTGACTTTCATCCTGGAAAAATCGATACAGATTCCTTTCCTTTTTCCCAGTGGAGAAAGTATGCAAAAAATTTATTTGATACACCGTCAAAGGAGTTGCTACAGATTGGAGAACCACAAGGGGAATACACTTTACGGGCGGAAATAGCCAAATACCTGTATCAATCACGAGGGATTGTATGTAAGCCAGAACAAATTGTGATTGGTTCAGGAACAGAACAACTCTTCCCCATGATTTTACGGTTGCTTGAAAAAGATTCAACCATAGCCCTTGAAAATCCTGGCTATTCAGCAAGCCCAAGAATTCAATTGCAAAATAAAACGATCCCTGTTCCAGTTGATGAAGACGGATTGATAGTGGAACAGCTTGAAAAAACAATGGCGAATGTAGTCTATATTACACCTTCTCATCAATTTCCGACAGGTGCGATTCTTTCCGCCACAAGGAGAACACAGTTAATGCAGTGGGCAGCAAAAAGTAAAACTCGCTATATCATTGAAGATGATTACGACAGCGAGTTTCGTTACACCGGTAAACCCATTCCCGCCTTACACGGGATGGACCAAAACGACAAGGTGATTTATCTAAGTACCTTCACCAAGTCATTAATGCCCTCATTGCGATTGGCCTATTTTCTTTTGCCTTCCACATTGCTGAAGAAATATAAGGAAACATTCAGTTATTATTCGGCAACTGTCCCTAGATTCGATCAGCATATAGTAGCCAGCTTCATGAGAGACGGTTATTTTTCAAAACACTTAAATCGGATGCGGAAAATTTACCGTAAAAAACTTGATAGACTGACCCATATCTTTAAAACAGATTATCCTGAAGTCATCATCACTGGAGATCAAGCCGGGATGCATATTTTAATTTCCCTTCCCTTGCAAAAAAGTGAAAATGAGTTAAAAGCTATCGCAGCAAAAAGCCACATCTCCATTTATCCTTTAAGCGATTATCTGATAGAACCAATCGAATATAAGTATCCAACATTCCTGTTAGGATTTGGAGGCATCCCCTTAGAAAAAATCGAGGAATGCATTCATCAATTAATGCAATGCTGGGAAATGGCAAAATAATCTAGCTTGTCCTAACTCCAGCTAGACTCTCTATTTGGTTTATACTAATGCACAGTATTATTTAAGAAGTAGTGTTCATTTTTCTATTAACTAGATTATTGAATAATAAAGAAACGTCTAGACCTTATTTAGCATGGTTTTAGACGTTTAATGATTTAAGCGTTCATACGATAAGTACAATCCATCGAACGATACATTAGCTGCCATTACTAGAAAGTCGTCGGTAACTTGATAGGCCAGCATAGGTAACTTAATTTGATTACTATTTTTTTCAAAGCCAAAGCATTTTCTCCTAAAAAAAATAAAATGCCGCACCTTGAACCGCATTATTTAAGAGTTATGGTGGGTTTTGGCACATTAGCATAATATAGCTTTAGCCATGGCAAGTAACAGCCTAGTTTATTAAACTAAAGCACCTGTTACTTTAAGTACAATAGTTTACAAACTCATATCTATGTTGATATAACAAAAGGCTTCAGGATATGAGTCTTTTTGTATAGGTTATCTTTTAAATCCACCTTCTGAATGAATAATCCGACCTGTAATCCAAGCTGCTTCATCACTCACTAGAAATTTAATGGTTTTTGCAACATCTTTCGGCTCACCTATTCTACCAAAAGGAAACATCGGTTTTAATTGAGTTTTTATTTCCTCTGTCATCCAGCCAGTATCAGTTGGACCTGGATTTATTGTGTTGACCGTTATACCTAACGGGGCTAATTCATTTAACATATACCATCTATATTTTTAAAGGATGTAGATGTTTTTTTATTTCCTAAAAAGCATTCATAACCTATCTCGTGATGTAGAAATAGTTATTGAACTAAACTCATCCTTTATCACCTTAATAGATAAAAGTGCATTCCTCCATCTTGAATCAATGTAACACTTAGCTGAAGAACTAGCGTATTATCTCTTATCTCTTTAAAGTCCCTATCCAAACATCACCCTTGTCGAGACTATATTGCAGGAAACTCCCCTCTTCATCTTTAATTCTTACGGCATCATAGGCTTTTCCCTTAATTCTTGATACTTCTTTTTCGGTTAAAGCACCTTCTTCTAACCATTCATTTAAGTCATTTTCATCGTAATAATCACTCTCTATATGCAAATCCCATTCAAATTGTTCTAACTTGTCTCTCAAAGAATGAAATTTATCAAATGGAAATCCCTTATTTTCTTGCCTTCTTTTGAAGGTTTCATCATAAAAATCAAGACAATTTCTATATGCGACAACAATTTGTGAGTTAATAAAATGAGGGTCATAAAGCCAGAGTTTCAAATAAAAGTCTTCCTCTTCTTTTTTCATTTTTTGATGCCACTCTAGGTAAACCTCGATCATTGCATCAAGTAAAAGGCTTTGATACCAATTAGGAGGGTTTCTTCGTTCTAATTTATAAAAAGGATGAATCCATAATTTTTCGTATTGTCTTTGATAATTCCTTAAGTAGTCCATATCTAAATTGATTGCATTTTGCTTCCATCTTTCGATTTTTCTTTTATGTCTTTTCCAACCTCGTATTTTCTTCTTTTTTGAAAAATAAAACACTTATACACTTCCTTTATTGATTTATATAACTCAATGATACCTTATCTTCTTGTTTAACTAACCTCCTTTAGTTCGTAAAGTTAAGATACTTCTTTGGGGGCAAATAATCTCCAGTTCAGTGAATCAACTATAAGTTATTGAAAAAACTCAGTTGCAATTCTATTAAGTTCAGAAGGATTCTCTATAATAGCCCAGTGACCACAGTTTTCAATCTCAATCAGTTCAGCATGAGGAATATAATCTAAAAGCAGCTCCTTTATCCTCTTTGGGTTTAAAATATCATCACTTCCTTGTACTACAATAATAGGTATCTTTGATAATTTATTGATTTGGGGAATTAAATTATAGTTATTTCTAATGTCATCACCTATTCGATTATTTACTATATTATTAATGGGTGATTGATCTTTTTTCTGAATGTTGTCATATGAATATACATAATAAGGATCGATAACTTTCAACATTTCTGTCATCAGACTTACCTTTTTTCATTCTATTATGGATTATGAAAAGTTTAATTTTATCTAGTATTGACATTCTTTTTAATAATTCTTTGGAGAATTGTCTGTAACCGCTGGAACTAATACCAATTGCAGCCGTTAAAAACAATTTATTTACATTTTCAGGGTACTCAGTGGCATAAAGAAGTGCAAGTATAGAGCTCCATGATTCACCAAATAAATGTATCTTATCTAACTTCAGTTTTTTCCTCAACATCTCTAATGTTTCTACTTCATCAGCCATTGAATATTCGTTATTTAATAAATGTTCCGATTTACCACAACCAGTTTGATCATAAAGTATAAGTTTATAATTCTTAGATAATGGTAGTACATGAGGAAGAAAGAATTTATGATTACTACCAGGACCACCATGAAGAAAAATAATAGCATCTCCTTCGCCTACTACATTTATAAAAATTTTTCTGTCATTCACTAGAACATAATCTTGCCAACCTCTATTCATAATCCCCCTCCAGTATTACTTTTTAAAAATACAACTTATTTTTATATCTTATCATTTTCCTTCTTAACCTGTCCTTTTAGTGCCTGATTGTGGAAGATGATAATCGCACCCTGTACTTTGATGTTTTTCAATTCATAAATCTTATTTTAATACCTTTTACTGGTTTAGAATAACCAAAATATTCCTCATTTTTCTACAAACCTTCTAACTTAATTTTAAATCCATATTTTTAATATCCTTCTTCCTCAAGCTTATTTAATCAATAAAGTAATGATCTATATTTTATAAAAGAAATTTGACCTTATTAGTGCTGCTCAATATTTTCTTTCAATAGGTATTAGAACGCTGGCAGTTCTTTATTAATTCGTAATTAAAAATTCACTAGCAATAGTGTGTTGACGTTAGTCTAATTAGACTATATAATATGGAAATCTAATTAGACTATCGACTATTATGTAAAGGATTGAAATTTAAATGATAAAATCTTTTTTAATGTTAGGTCAATCGAATATGGCAGGTCGAGGATTCTTGCATGAGGTAGAACCTATCTATAATGAAAAAATAAAAATGCTTCGCAACGGTCAGTGGCAAATGATGACAGAGCCTATTAATTATGACCGCCCTGTTGCTGGTGTAAGTCTAGCAGCATCTTTTGCACAGGCTTGGTCGAATGCCAACCCGGATGAAGAAATTGGTTTGATTCCTTGTGCGGAAGGTGGCAGTTCTTTGAACGATTGGCATCCGCAGGGTATTCTTTTTCAACATGCTTTATCTGAAGCTCGATTTGCACTTGAAACTAGTGAAATTTGTGGCATCCTCTGGCATCAAGGTGAAAGTGATAGCAATAATTCTCTACATGAAACGTATTATGAAAAGTTATCTCTTATCATGGAAACTTTACGTAAAGAATTAAACCTTCAAAATGTTCCATTAATCATTGGTGAGCTTGGTGATTTTCTAGGAAAATCTGGTTTCGGAAAGTACTCATCAGAGTTTCAAGAAATAAACGACCAATTACGTCGATTCGCTCACGAGCAGCAAAATTGTTATTTTGTATCAGCAAAAGGTCTAACTGCCAATCCAGATGGTATTCATTTGAACGCCGTTTCTCAACGAAAATTCGGTTATCGCTACTTCGAAGCATTTTCGAAAAAATGTCATATCTTAGAGCCTCTTTCAGATGAAAATCAATCACTAAAAATAAACAATAACTATTCAAAAACAGAACAAATTTATATTCACAGTATGAATTTGACTCTAGGTAAAATCACATACGCTGAATTTGAAGCCCAAATGACGAAGGTGATGCGCCCTTGATTCCCTTACTTATCCTTGGCTTACTTATTCAAAACCCTGGCGCTCATGGATACGAACTATTAAGTTTAATGGAAAAACGACACTATAAATATATCGTTAACTTCACTAAAGGATCATTTTATTACAATTTACAACAACTTGAAGAAAAAGGCTTGATTGAACAAACACATCAAATAAGTCCAAACAATGGGCGTGAAATGCACCCCTTTAAAATCACGTCTTTAGGAAGAGAAGAATTCGATAAATTAATGGTCAAATATGGGACTAAATCCGAGTATGTAAACTTACAATTCTATGGGTCGTTACTCTTTGCAGATGAATTCGATAAAAATAAATTATTAGAATTAATCCAATCACAAATTGATCAAACTGAAGCCAGAATTGCTCTTCTCGATGAATACCTAGCTATCACTAAAGAATTACCTGGTAAAATTGATTATTTTCGTCGCATGAACGAAAATTCTCGTTCACACCATTTAGTGAACTTAAAATGGTTTAAAGAATTGAAAGCAGACATAGAAGAAGCAACTGTGTAAATAAACACTAAAATCCCGTATCAATATTACTTAGTAAAATTGATACGGGATTTTTCATGTAATTTTTTGTAGTCCAGCAACTTTACAGTTACGTTCTGGCTAACTACTTCTAAACTAACATCAGAAAATGAATGTGCTAAGGCAACAATTAAACTAACACAATACTTAATAGTATATTCACAATATAGTATTCCTGAATATAGCCCGATTGTTGAACACTAGTTAAAAATCACTGTTGAACTGAGGCTGCCCGTTTTGTGGTACAAGAAAATTATTTATAACAGGAGTGCTAAACTTTTAATATAAAAAACAAGTTGCTATATTCAACTTGTTTTTAGGAATAGGGTACAACTATTAAATTAAAAGTTACTTATTATTCTATATCATTTAATTGCTTATTTAGGATATACCTTTTTAATTCGTTCACACACAACTAACATATCTTGTGTAAATGCTATATCATATTCCTTTAATAATTCTGTAAAGAACTTCTCGTGAGCATCCCACCAGAATTGATAATCACCTTCACCTTCGGCTAAAGCAAATTCCTCGGTTACCTCATTCATTGGAACAATTTGAACTGATTCAATTTCAATAATAGCAACTGGATTTTCCTTACCATTTAAAATAATATAATATTCACCAACTTTAGGAATAGCTTCTTTTTCAATTTCGTAAAACACATAACCCGAAGTTGTAGCTGTCTTTTTTCCATTTACAACTAATTCTGCTAACCAATCAGCCGAAGCACCAAATTGAGTAGCATCTTTATATTGAACCCCTTCTTTTTGGGTGTCTATACAAAATTGATTCCAAAATTCATTAACTCTGTTATTCATTTTCCTACTTCTTCCTTTATTAATATTTTAACTCCTTTAATCTAAATACTTATTCTAGGTTACTTTGAATTATCCTTCTTGCACCAACCTGCTCCGTTCGTACCATAGCAAAAAAAGGTAAATCCTTCATGGATTAATTCCTCGATAGTTCTATGAGCTCCCAAATTTATTGTAAATTCTTTTTAAATAAAACTCTATCTTGATTTGGTCCGTCATAGTCCTTATAAACAGTAACTCCATCTACGACTGCATTTCCTTGTTCAATATCAAAACCCATATTAGTATGAAAGGAAATTGAAATTTTATTAATAGGTGAGGTTACACAACGGATTATACTAGCACCTTTTTGTTTAACCACATAAAAAAATTTATTGTAGAGTGTTTTTCCTACATTGTGTTTTCTATATTTTGGGTGCACTCCAACGAAATGAATATATGCCTCTTCAGGCTGTGATTGTGATAAAAACCCAATTAGAAACCCCACTATTTCCCCATCTTTTTCAGCAATAAAACTTGTATCTGTAAAATGATCAAAAAAGAGCTTTGGTAACTTATCAGCCATTTGTCTTCCCCCCACCATTGATTTAGTAATGGCGAGATTTCATAGTAATCTAAACTGTTTACTGAACGAATCTTCATTTTTAATCCCCCTACACTTGTATGCTATATTTACCCAATCCCACACTTATTACCAATTCTAGCACATCTATTATTCAATTTAATCAACTATCCTACTTTAGCAAGAAATACGATATCTCTTTGTTGAGGTATCGCACTCACAATCATTCCATCTCTTAAGAAAAAAAGAGCTGACCCAAGCAGCTCTTTGATCTAAAAAATAAATTTATTTTTTTATAACTGCAATCCAAATTTTGCTTTTCACAAATGGTGAAGTTAAATCTTTGGTTTTAATCGACAAGATTTGGGTCCTTCTGTTACTTGATAATTAGAAGATGGAAACCACTCAGAAAAAATCCTCCCCCAAGTTTCCTGTAAAGTACTAGGAAAAGCTCCCGTTGATTCAAATATCGTCCAGGTTAATGCTACACCAGCTCGTACAGCAAGTTCTACGTACTTTTTAACTATGGTTCGCTTAAATTCAATATTCCTTTAATCATTTAATATCTCCCCTGTTGCTCTTGTGTAATTTTACGCAGAACCCTGATCTACATAAAACTAACCTGCTTCGTTTCTACATGAGTAAGATTTCACTTATTACAGGAATGCTGCCCCGTTAGCTTAACAAGATAAAGGTAGATCACATCAATTGAAGTTCAAGAAAATCTAAATTATAATCTATAGAAAAAAGAAAAAAATACCATCTGTTCTCTTTGCTAAAATCTTCATCTGATCTTCCATCCTTCTTATCTTTACAATTCTCCCTCAAGATACTTTATTAGGTACAATTCAGGCTGTTCGAGGAACTCTGTAAAGCTGCATAAATCCAGATACGTCTGATGCTCTACATCATAACATCCTATCAGGCCTTTATTCTTTGGGTTCCAAACCAACTGTAGGTCAGAGTAATTGTCGATATCAGCTGAAAGACGAAGCAGCTTTTGTCTACCGATTTTCATCTCAATTGTATCGTTCAGCGTAAAAAAATCTATATACTCGATTTCATATTCATTTTGCGCTAGCTCAATGCGTAGCTGATTTCCTGTAAGAAAGCAGACCAGTTCATCGGGTAATTTATATTTTTTAAGCTCATTTTTCTTGTTCGCTGGATCATGGAATTCAGCCGGCTCCAGCGATTTCAAATAATTAGCCATGACCGTATCCTTATTGCTGACCGCAATCGTATATGGCCGATCGCCGTCTTTTTCCGCTTTAGTAACATCTGCGCCGTGTTCAATCAAAAATTTAACCATGCCCATATTCCCCATACGAGCAGCCACCGTTAATGGAGTAGCTTGATAAGGATAGACCATATCCGGTTGATTATAATTGATGTCCACCCCATGATCGAGCAAATATTTGAGTGTCTTCAGGTCATGGTCCGATGCAGCTTCACGTATGATGGCACCGCCGTACAGCTTAATATCTAATCCCAGCTCATGAATAAACGGGATGTTTTTTTTGTTGCCATAATAGGCTTCTGAATATGCACCCGACCCCGTTTGATTATGCTTGTCCATCTCAGCTCCTTGCGCTGCAATGTAACGGACGATATCCTCCCCGCAATAACGTACAGCTCTCAAAAAAGCCGGATTATGATGAACATTCAGGTTAACGCCATGCTCTACCAGCAGCTTTATAACCTCCTTTTTCTGCAATACTAGCGCCAGATCTAACGGACTAAGAGAAATACGCTTACTAAGTACGATCCCCTCCTCAATATCCCAGCCTGCTGCGATTTCCGCCTCTAAAGCCGGAATATTTCCTTTATAAATATGCATCGCCATTTCCGGCAGCTCCTGAAACCTTCCAATACCTCTCAAGACGATCAACCTTATCACTCCTTAGCTCAAAATTTTATGACACACCTTATCCGGATCTTTGTTTTTTTATTATTATAAAACTTAAACATAGTTAAATTGGGGTATTTTTTCTTTTTTTGATTATAACAAGCCTTGTAATATATATAATAGGGATCAATAAAAATACTAGTGACATTATGTTTTGATTTACTATAAAACCATAAATAAAAATTACTGTACAAATAGTTAGGATAATAAGAGTGATTCTTTCTAATAAAGATAACTTCATAGTTTTCACGCCCTTGTCTATTTTTGATTTAGTTATGGTGAAATAGGATAAATATATATTATTAGTATTACTACGATTAGTTTTAGAAAAAGTTCCCGTTATTTAACAAATCTTTACCAATAGCAAGATTTCACTTATTGCAGGAATGCTATCTCGATAGTAAGGTAATCTCATTGTCTAGTTTTTTCTGTATATCAGCATTCGTCTTTTCCAACTCCATCTATATTCTTAGGTAAAATCTGTACTTGTAAGTAGAAAACTTCCCTTGAATTCCTCCTATATTTTATGTAATTAATGCTTCGTTTCGCCAATACAATGTAATAAAAAGAAAAACGGAGTGATAGCCATGGTCCAATTACTCGTTGAATTTGTATGTAACTTCATCTCATTCTTTATAAAAGATAAGTATAAAATTTGATTTTCTCCCGCACGATATTAATTAAATAAATGAATTGCAGCACCCACTGGTGAGCAATTGAAACTCCGTCGAAGTCACTATTTTCAACCTTCTCCACATCTTTTATTGAAAGTTGGTCAGAAGTTATTTTAACTGGATCATCTAAGCCCACTACACACTAATAGTGATGAAGTCCTTATCCCCTAACCTACTTCTTTAATATCTTAATAGATAAAATTGCATTCATCCGTCTTGATAAATACATCAGTTTCCTGAAGAACTAGCGTATTATAGTTATTCGCAACTTTATTTATTACAGGAAAGTTGACCCTTAAAACCATAAAAAAAACAGCTGCCTATAGCAACTGCCCCTCCCAAGATCATTTCACATTTCATTTACTTTAAGGGAAAATTTTTTTAAGTTTTTCATCTAATCCAGTAAAAAGCATGAATGCTGTTATTGGTATGCCCAGAAGTAGCACAAAAGGTAGGGATGTATGTTCATTTGGTCCTAAAACTAGGTAAGCTAATAACATAATTGCTGCTAATCCTATATAATTCTTTAAAAATGATGCCATTGAAGCTTTCCTCATATTTATTACCTCACTTAGTATTTATTGTTAAAGATATCAACATAAAATAATCACCATTTTTCCCCTTATATTTTAAACTATAACACAAAATTCATGAATTCCTTAGCAATTATTCTAATGAGATGTAAATTAAAATTCCTTCTAGCTATTTAATTAACCAGCCCCCTTTAGTGCCTGCATAAATAAAAAAGCATTCATCCGTCTTGGATCAATGCCCCGGTATAGTTTAAGAACAATTCTTCACTTACTTTAGTTTCTTACAATGATGCTACCTATTTTAAGCAAGTTCCCCTTTGTGTAAACTATATAGTGATATATTTGTAATCCTGATCTATATGCTTTCTTGTAACAATTTCATTTTCATCTAAGCCATTACATATTGCAAAAAAACCTTCATTAGTTTCAAAACCGACGCCAATCAATTGTTCCATCCATTGAATAATTTCAACAGTATTTATTTCTTTCTTAAAAAATTTATTAAGCTCTACCAATTTGTTCTTTTTCCAAACTAGTTTTCTACCAAAGTAATTAATCTCTTGTAACAGGTCAATGTGATCAAAAGTCACAGCATATTGATTAGTCTTGTATGCACATAGTTCTAACTGGCAAGTTTTAAATTTTAATATTACTGGCAGGTCATTAAACCATTCATCATTAATACTATCCCAGGACACCCATAGTTCTTCTATTGTTTGCCCTTTCAGAGATTCCAGCTTATATTTATATTCTGCTATGATTTTAAATGATTCTTCATACAATTTGGGATTGTAATTTTTTATTCCTAAGATAAAATTCCCTCCTTCTCCATGTTCCTTTATAGTGCTCCGTTATTAATTAAGGCTATGCCTTAATTGGTGCGGTTGTTTCAATATATAAATTGACTTTCTATGAAAAAAAATGCCCCGATAGTTCAAGAAAAATGAACAAATTTTAGTTCTCTGCCAACAAAATTAGAAGATGGAGGTTGTAGTTTTAATTCTCTCGACCAAACTGAAAGTTGTCCGATATGATGAATTTCGTGTGCAATAATATGGTGAATAATATCATTCACAGCATATTTTTTTTCATCCCAAGGGACACTGACACTCTGTTCCTTCAAGTCATCTGTGTTTTTCAAAAATTCAGCGATTTCATTCCTTAATTTATCTGAAAGAGTTTTAACCTTTTCAAGTGTATGATAGTCATCAAACTGAAATACTACATCCTCTTTCCCTTGAATACCACGAATCCAACTATATTCCACATCAATTATATGGAAAAGTGTAAATAAAATATTTCCTACTCCGCCAATACGATTTTTTAATAACTCTTCAGTTGTTAATTGATTACACCAGTCAAACCATTCATCTCTTACTTGCCAGTTATATACAAAGAATTTTATTAATATTTTGAACACCCCTAATTTAGCTTAATATTATATCTTTCGCTATAAAGTCATTATTTCCTTCTTCCACTAACCTCCCTCTTCAGTAAAAAATGCGATACCTTTTTGTAAAAGTATCGCAACCATTAGTGAAATAACCCATTAATTTTTTTGATTGTGTTAATAGGGAAAGAATAAATCGTATGTGTGTCTTCTGTATTCATAATGGTTCCTGACTTTTCATCAACCAAAATTTCAATTGTTTCTATATCCTGTATAGTCTCTTCTTGAACTCCCCTGCTTCTACAGCAAAATATGAGAAATACTTCCCTTTAATTAAAGGAGAGTCCCTTATAGTTTTTTATTTTTTAAATTATAGCAAAACTAATCGTTCCAATGGAAGGACTTTAAATCTTTGCTTTAAATAACCAGAAAATGATATTAACAGCTCTTTTTTAGAGCATTTTATTTCTTCCAAATGTTTTAAACGCATTTATCATACTTTCGATAACTCTCTTTTTATAGAAGACTTATCTGAAAGAAAATAAATTCTTCTCTACCTTTAGATATATTAATAGCAAAAGTTAGCTCACAAAAAATGAGTGAAGCAACTTTCATTTTCATGCTGTCCATAAAACAAATCGGATGACGATAGAGATGCTTAGAAGGACAAAAAATGCAACTGATAGTATCAGCTGCATTTTTTAATTAACGCTCCTCATTTCATCGTAAGTTCATGCGATTTATATGTGTTTACAGAGAATTCCTTCGCTACCGGAGTCCGATTTTCTCTTACTACTTTTACCAACACCAACTACGTGTTAATCAATAGTTATTATTCGGACTTTTTATCTCTTACTTCGATGCCTGAATTTAAATAATTCCTCCTAGTATAAGAGGAGTTTTCCAATCTCCTAAAGTTCTAGCGGCTTACTCCCCCACCATACCGTCGTTATCATTATCGCGCATATATTTGTACAGCCAGTGATCACTTGTTATAGGCATGCTATATCCTGCTGCTTTTGCTTCTTTAATTGTTACTTGACCATCACCGTTTGTATCAATAGTTGAAATATCCTCTTTTTCCTTTGAAGTAGTTGACTCGGAAGACTTACTACCAGTTAGTCCAAGTGATTTATTTACTTCATCAGGGTTCATATTGTCGAATTCATCCTTAATGACATTTCCTTTTATAGTATAGGTATACTGATATCTAGAAGGAATCTGCGTTTCTGTATTAGGATAGGTGATGATGGCTTCAAAGTTCGTAGCTCCACCTGCCTTACGGATTGCGTCTTCCATATAGGCTTGATCACCATGGCGGTTAAGCGTACTATCTTGTGGGGTAATATTATAAGCATTCGACACTCCGCCTAGTGAATCTGCAATGATATGTCCTTCATCTAAATCTGCTCTCTCGACACCAGGAACCTTTGCTTCATCAGAATAGTATCTGCCAGACGATGTTACTGGTTCATTTTTGTCATCTTGTAGAATGATTTTCTCAGCAACGACACGGACTAGCTGCCCATGCTTATTTGTAAATGCCCAATATTCACGATCCCCATATCCAACGTCAACAACAACATTTGGTTCACGATGCCCAGACAAATCACCGCCATCCACTTCAATAAGCTTGTATCCTTTAAACAGTTCATTTTTTGATTGGGTTACCGTTTCCTCTACTACTTGTTTTCCAGTCGATGTTTTTTCTTTTTCACTATTTTTAGTAGTTACTTCTTGTGAATTAGCATTCCCATCCGTATTCGATACATCTTCTACGTTGGAGCAACCAACTATAAAGATGGCAGTTAAAAGTAAGATTAAATAGTTCATTTTCTTTTTCATGTCAAGACTCCTCATGGTGTTTTCTTATAAATCATTCTAGAAATTTTTGACGAAAGCAGAATTAACAATGTTAACCCGTTTATAATAGTATATTACAATTTTAATATTATTACAGTAGATACTCAGTTCAATTACGTAAAAGATTAAGAGAGATATTACATTTTTTTCTAATTAGAAGTTTCACTAGTATTCGCTTTTCGATTCAACAAAAGATGCTATTTAGTATGATTAAAAAAGCACTATTCCAAGTCAGGAATTGCCCCATTTAATATTACTTAACATCCACAGTAGAAAATTTCTTTTTATTTACCTTAACTAAGGTAAACGATAATAAAGCAGAAATAAAGATTAAGATAGCGGCAAATATATAAACGGCTCGTATTCCAACAAAGTCAGCAATGAAACCTATTAGAAAAATGGATAAACCTGAAACAGTTGATAATAGAATACTTTGGGATGCAAACACCTTGGGTAAGTCTATGGTTTGAATATTTATTTGAAATGCAGTTTGTTGAGCCACATCTCTTATTTGGTAGGCGGGACCCATTGCAATACAAAGCAGAAGAGCCAATATAGGACTACTGGTCAGCCCATAAATTAAAGTAAAAATACTAAATACTAACGAACCAATCGCCATACTAAATATCAAATGCTTCTGAATTGTTTTAGCTATGAATATGGTGATTATCCCCCCAAAATAGCGCCAACATAATAGCTTGCATTAATAAAACCCCACCATTGCTCTCCTTGGTTTAGGGCTTCTTTTACATACACCAATGTTATTGCTCCAACCCAAATGGAACCTGCCATTCCCTCAATAACATCCATTAAAGTAACCATTCTAAGCGTCTGATTATGCCATAAAATCTTCCATCCTTCATTCATCAGCGCCCACTTGGATTTATTTTCGACAGGAACTTCCATATTAGAAACGAAATGTTTTGATGTAATATATAAAGCCAATACAGAAAGCCAGAGCAATACTACATTAAACGCCAAAGTAGAATTATGCCCCCAATTTATTACCGCAAAACCTGTAAAGCTATAACCAGCTATTTGAACAGATTGAGTTGTGATGGATAAAGAACTGTTAGCTCTCACAAGATTTTCCTTTGATACAATTTTAGGTGTAACAGAGTTAAGTAATGGGTTCCCCCATCCTTCCATAAAAGATATAACTAAAATAAATAGCAGCAAAACATAAATATGATTCGTTATCGGCAAAAAACCGAGTAGTAAAAAAGTAAGTAATAATGCCTTCAACCCCTGAAACTTTACCATTAATTTAGCGAAAGCAAACTTTCTATAAATTAATGGGGATGTTAGACCAGCAGTTAAATTAGCCAAAGCTTTGAATAAAGGAAACAACGAAGACATTAATGCAGAGTCCGTTTTTTGATATATGTATGTGGTAATAACCATAATGTAAATGACATCTGCTAAGGCTATGCTTGTCTTAGCAAACCAGAAACTATAAAAACGTATACTATTCATACTATCTCCTCTCTTGATTAATCGAAAACAACCCTATGATTATATCATTGGAAATGCAAGTTTTGCCTTCTTCTTTTTGTTTATTACACACATATCAAAAGATTATATCCATTCCAACGCATAAAAACGCAGCTTTTATATAAGCTGAAAGTTAATTTAACTAAATAGTCAACTTTTTAGTTAAATTATAAAATTACGCTCTTACTTCTTCATGACTTTTTTAAAGTGGAAAAATTCATATTCTGTATCTGGTTTCGTTTCATCCACTTCAAAGTCTGGGCCTGGGTTACCTCTATGCAAAAATTCCACGATATGAAAACCACATTTATTCACATAAAAGTGAATATTGCGTTTTTCAAAATAAGGTGTATATAGCTCCCAAACTTTTGTTTCTGGGTATGCCGCCTCTATTGCTTGCCATGCTTTTGTCCCGATACCTTTTCCATGTGCATTCGCATTCATATATAAAAATACAACTTCATTATGCTGTGTGTCTTCATCAATTTTTAATACTGCCCCACCCAGCTTTTCTCCGTTCATTACGAGATGATAAATCTCTGCATCTGGTTCTGTGAGCATTTTGTCAACATCCTTTTCAGGTGGAACCGGTGCTATTTCGGTTGGATTGTCATGCTCTGGAAAACTATCTTTTAACCCTTTTAAAAAGGCTTCGTGTAATTCCTGCTTAAAATCAACCAGCATATTCTTGTTTACCGGAAGTAGTGTAACAAATTGTTCTATATTACCTGTCATCCTATATCACCCTTTCCGCACATCATTGTGCTTTACCTTATTCATTATCCTCCAAGTAACTATTAGCAAAAGGCATACAAGCACCTAATCTACTGTCCCGTATACTCCATGTTTACTATACATCGATAATAGCTATTGAAGTAATCAACATCAGATCATATTCAAGTAATCCCCCGCCTCGCTTATGCAAAAATCGATTGCACAATCTTGTCTCCATATTATGTAATCGCTACTTTTCCTTAAACTTTAAACACCATATTTGCTCGTTCTTTGGGATATTCTGTGTTTACATAATAATCCTCTGCCTTCCAGTATCTATTCTTAAATTTATTTAGATTCTGCTGTGTTTCCTTGCTTTCTCGAGCAAATCTAGTTTCCTTGGAACAATCTAAATAGAGGATAAAATCGAAGAATTCTCTCCATTCTTTTCGTTGTAAGAAAACTCCTTCCATTATGATTAAGTCGGTATGCAATAAGGAAATCTTTTCTATTTGGTGGGTATCAGAGTCCGGATTATATTTACACAGCTGTAATACTGTTTTATCTTTTAGTTTCTTAAAAAGTGATTCTTGTAAAGCTTGGACATCCCATTGTAAATGATAGTATTCATGCCATTCCTCATAGCTGGTATGATAACGCCGATTTCTTTGTACAATATAATCATCTAAGTGTAAAACTGTTACAGAAAATCCTTTTTCATGGAGACATGCTTGTAGTTTTTTCACTATGGTTGTTTTCCAGACCGGCTTAGCCCATCTATCCCAACCACAACTCTTTTCCCTTTTGCGGGTGTTGGGATGCTTGCTGCGATAGCATTTATATGATCTTGCAAAATTAGTCCCTCTTTTCCTTTACAGCTGTTTCACTATATTTGTTATCATTCTCTCATTCTTCTTTTTCATTAGATTTTAACAGACCAATCTGATTCCATCCAGTTTTTTGGAAAACATATCACCTATTAGGTATCTCTTTTTTCAATCTAGAAATCAATTATTTTTCTTTTTATCAGCTGACCTCTCCTACTTCAATTAAATAAGCGTTTTAAATTTCCTAATCTAAAGCAATGGAGACCAAAACTTTTTGGTCTCTATTGCTATTTTACTAAAAAGGTATGCTTACTGCTTTTCTTTTGTAAAATTCCATTAAACTTTTTTCGTTAATGGAAATAGTGCACAATCTTTAATTGTCTCACTGTCCGTTAATATCATTAAAAGCCGTTCAATTCCAAATCCCCAACCAGAAATTGGCGGCATTCCATATTCCATTGCCAATAGGTAGTCCTCATCCATTTCCATCGCCTCCAGATCACCGCCGCTTTTCAACACAGCCTGTGCCTCTAATCTTCTTCTTTGTTCAAGAGGATCCACTAATTCTGAATATGCATTGATAATTTCAACCCCATTTACTACTAGTTGAAAGCGATCCGTAATTGCGGGATTATAATCATTTGCTCTTGCCAAGGGTGACAAATCAATAGGATGATTGATTAAAAAAGTTGGCTCTATTAGTTGCGGACGACACATTTTTTTATATAGCAAATCGATAAAGTTCCCTCTCCCTAAGGTCTCGATATTGTCTTGTTCTAAATAGATATTTCTCCGCTTTGTTTCTTCATACAAGTCATCTACATTTGGATATAAATCAATATCAATGCCTGTATCTTGGAGGATTAGCTCTCTAAAGGAGACGACTTTCCAGTCTAAAGAAAAATCAATTGTTTTTCCTTGGACTGGAATAACGGTTGTTTGAAAAGTCTCATTCAGAACATATAGAAGTAGATCACGCATAAGTGCCATTGTATCCTCATAGCTCCAATAAGCAGCATAGCCTTCTACCATTGTAAATTCTTGAAGATGCTGAGGACTGACTCCTTCATTTCGAAAGCACTTAGCAAACTCATATATTTTTGTAAAACCTCCTACTATTAATCTTTTTAAGTAAGTCTCTGGTGCAATTCGTAAATTTAGTTCCGAATCCAATGCATGATGATACGTTCTAAATGGACGAGCTAATGCCCCGGAAGAAGTATGCTGTAACACAGGTGTCTCCACTTCTAGAAAATCTCTTTCTTCTAAAAATCTCCGAATCGCACGCACTAACTTTGTTCGTGTTAACATTCTTTCTTTTGTTTCCTTTGTCATCATTAGGTCTAAATAACGTTGTCGATAACGGGTTTCTACATTGTTTAACCCATGCCATTTTTCTGGCAGAGGATGCAGAGCTTTTCCTAGTAAAACATATTTTTCTATTCGCAGCGTTTTTTCCTTTGTTTTCGTCGAATACATTCTCCCTTCCACACCAATAAAATCTCCTACATCTAAATAGTAAGCGAAATCATTAGCTGACTGCTCTCCGACCTCTTCTTTTTTCAAAAGCAGCTGCAGACTTCCTTGAATATCTGAAATCGTCAGGAAGCTAAATTTACTAAACTGGCGAATCCCCATGATTCTTCCTGCCACCCGCACTGCTTCTGTGCCATCCTCCAGTAAAGCTGCTTCATAAAGTTCATAATTTGTCGCAAATCTTTCTGGATATACGAAAACTCCCTGTGATCTTAATGCCGCTAATTTTTCTATTCTCCGCGTTGTTTGTTCCTGGCTCATTCTATGGCCCTCCAGTCCTTTTATTGGATTATTTACTTATACTTATAAAATAAAAAAACTCTCACCCCCAAGATTATTCATCTTGAGGACGAGAGTTATTATTAACTTCGTGGTACCACCCCAGTTTATTGATATGTTGCCATATCAACCTCTTCGGGTACGGCAATTAAAAAATTGATTATACCCTATCTCTATAACGGGAGATCCCGTCGCAGTATCACAAAGAGGGTTTCTTTGATCCGTGCGAAAGCTCCAAGTCTTTTTTCATTAAGATTCTTATTACCCCTTTTCACCAGCTGGAGCTCTCTTTAAATAATGAATCAAAATTACTCTTCTCTTCTTAGCCAACTATTCCGTATTTATTTTAGAAAATATTACCTTAAATTAAATTTATAGTCAATAGTTAGAGCTAGTATACTAGTTTTTTTATTTTCATTATTACTGGCTCTAAAACAGTTATACTATTTGGCTGAGATAACTCACTTATAAATTTCGTGAATTCTTCCCCACTTTTTAGTAATTCTTTTAGAAACATTTGCTCTGCAACTGCGAATTTCCCCTGCTTGTTTCTGATACTGAACAATATTTGATTTTCTGGCTTTGTGTTGATTCTTTCCATTTTCCAAGTCTGATCGTTCATAAAATAACTCGTTTCTCCGCTGCCATTTTCCAAGTATTCTAACGTCATTCGCAGGAGACCAATCCATATTAATTCTACATCATCATTGTTTTCCTCTGATGTTATATTATGATCATAATACGTTATTTGGATGAAGCCGTCTATATAGCCATTATTTCGCACTTGATAGTTATTTGCTATGCTTATTGCTTTCTCTTCTGAGATAGCTATTTTTTCTCTTTTGAATTAAATATATATGTATGTATATTTATAGCTCTCTCCTCCCAAATGTTAAAAGAGAATATCCACCACTTGAATATTCTCTTTTATTTCCCTATTTAAAAAGTAGGCAAATTATCTAAGTTATTTTCTTTAATCCCATCTGGTTCACTACGGATAATATCCCTGCCATATTTATGAAAAACATCCACATGCGCTAATTTTCCTGCTTTAGCTTCATCAAGGGCAGTAATATAATCTAATTCTCTACCACTGTTTGTTTTAAAAGCAATAATATCATCATCCTCATTTTTACGAACAGCCACAATTTGTTCTATATTGGGATCGATTTCTTCGGCCGCTTCTATTTGAGCTTCGCTACTTGCTTGCTGCAAATAATCATCGTAAATTTTTTGATAGTCTTTTTCATCCATTACAGCCACCTCCAAAACATTAGTATGCTCTGGAGTTTTCGAATTATGTATCATCTATCTTTCACTATCGTTAAGCAAGTATTTTTCTTTAAAGCTCGGGCTTAACTGACTCCACACATCAAATTTATTTCCATCAAGATCGTAAAAGACAAAATTGTTGCCTGGATGTCCTCTATCCTCAATATCGTCAACCGTAACACCTTTTTCTTTTAAGGAGTAATGAAGTTTCTTTAATTGGTCTATCCCATCGACTTCAAATGTCAGAAAAAAATGCTCATTTCCTGCATCATCTTGAAAGGCTGCTTTTTCTCCTTTTTTTGCTTTAACAAGAAAGAAACTTTGATTCGCAAAATCTAAAATAGCTTTATCTTCATTTCTGAAATTTTCTCTTGCTCCTAATTTTTCTTGATACCAGTTTGAGGCTAATTCTGGATTTTCAACTGGCAGATAAATTGTTCCCACTCTGTGGATGATTGTATTCATTATTTTTCTCCTTTTCGATAGAATAGCTTGCTTTTATATTCGGCGAAAAGGAAAATATATCCTCTTCTTTGTATGTGGTTTGGCTGATATTTGGTTGCTTTGGTTGATTTCTTTTTAGTTTGGCTGATTTCCCCGCTGCTTTGGCTGATATTTTTTTAGTTTGGCTGATTTTCCCGCTACTTTGGCTGATATTTTTTTAGTTTGGCTGATTTCCCCGCTGCTTTGGCTGATTTCCTGACTAAGTTTCTATTTTCCCAAAGAAAATTCATGAAATGATATGAAAATTTTCTCTTTTTATGAATGATAATCCTTAAATAGTTGGCCTATCACCTGAATTTAATAATTGTTAGTTCTACTCCACTCAAAAATCAAAGTTTACATCCGAGATAGTAATTATATAATTACCTATAGGATAATGATCACTTCCTGAACCAAATAACTGTTCATGCTAACCTTAAAACGAGATCTATAGCATTTAATCATCCCAATTTATACACTTGCTTTTCTCTTTTTTCTAATAAATGAAAGGAGAAGAAGACTAAGTGGAATTAGAACATACAGCCCAATCTCTAATACAGGTATTGTGCTTTCGATGAATTTATTTAAATCTGCTAGGTTCGTACTAACCCATAAGGCTATGATTATGATTAAAATACCATATGGAAAGACAAAAGTTTTTTCTTTTTCAACACCTAACCATTGAGCTGTTCCTAAACACAAAGTAAAGTAAAATAACGAAATTTTAATAAATACACCTAATACCCAAATAACTACAAGAACTGATTCAAAACGTTCAAAAAACGGAGGGATATAAATATAGCGAAACGCTGTAAATACAGGAAATTGGTAACTATCCACATTCTCGCCAAACAAAAAAAGACAAATAATATTTAAAGAAAACATAACTATCAAGCTATATAAAATTACTTTATACCCCACTACTTTTTTTGTCGCTTTATCCTTGACATATGGCAATAATATCCCCATATAAAAAATTTGATTAAACCAAAGTGCAGGCTGCAACGCACCATGAAGCATCGATTTCCATTTACCCTCAAAAAGCGGCAGCATATTTTTCACATCAAATTCATGAAATAACAATAATAATACTAATAAAGAGAAGATATAAATTGGCAAAAATACTTGTGATGCCCGTGCAAATACTTCCAATCCACTTTTAACCGAATAGGCACAAAGAATAACCATTACTCCTATAATTACCACTAAAGGGGTAGAATATAAAAGAGAAGTTAAGATAAAGTCTGCATATTCTCTTACAATAATGCTTGTGACCAATAGAATGTATAGCAAATAAGCTAAACCTATACACTTCGATAAAAAAGTCCCCACAATATGCTTACTATACTGGAAAATGGTTTCATTGGGATATAATTTATGAAGTTGTAAAATAATAAATGCCGTAATTAATCCACTTATACTTGAGAATATAGGAGAAACCCACATATCATGCCCAGCATGCTTTGATGTAACTGCCGGAATCGAAAGAATAGCTGTTGAAATAATAGTCATCATTAATAAAGACATCATTTGTTTAGCTGAAATTCTTATTTTGTTATTCATCTTCTTAATCTCCTTTATAGAAGAAATATAAAAACAGCTTAAATCATTCAAATCTAGCTCTTTGTTAATGGAAACAGCTTTTCTTTTCAAATAGGGAGATAGCATATTACGGTTAAATGCTATGAAGCAATCACACACCATTATTTAGTTTCCCTTGCAAAAGTCCTAAGCATAATACAAAAAAATATTGAGGAGTTAAAAACGGTCAAGAAACAACACTGCAACATTCATAACCCAATTTTTTTCTGGCACATATCATCATTATTCTAAATACTTACTTATTGGTCTGAAAATGGTATGAACCCATTCAATCGGACCAGGAAACTGAGGAAAAAAAAGTAAAACAATAGATAATGCTCCACCTATAATCGTTAGAAATAAAAAAACGACTTTCCCCCTTTTTTCTGCTATTTTTACCCTCGGCCACTCATAAATAACTATAAGAGCAATCAAACACGTAATCCCTAATAAAGAAAGCCACTTCATTTGACTCACTCCCTCTATTTTAAACTTGATGATGATGTGGTTAATCCAGATCGCAATACAGTTGCCTTTACTTTCGTTTTTGTCTTGATATTTGAAAAATAATATTCCCAATCGCTTTCCGCTTGTTTCCAATCCTTTGGATATTTACGATGGAATGCTTCGCCAAAACCTATAACATCTACCTTGAGGTCTTGTTGAACAGCTTGAAGTGCTACTTCTATTTTTTTCCTCGTTGCCTTTTCTAACTCCTCTTCTAATGTTGCCACTATTTTAGGGTCAAACACATTTAAATTTGTCCCATTTTGAGTAACTTCACATTTGATCTGCACATTTATATCCATCCTCCAGTTTCCGTTAATGATTTTCGGTTTCAAGCTAGTCTTTCCTGAAGTCACTCTGACAGATATATATTCTCGCTCTTTTAAAGGAACTGTAATACTATTTATCTTGACTTCATTACGGAGCCAGAGAACTCCCCTCATTGCATCATTATTAATAACTCCGACCATCTTATCTCTATTAAAAATAGAAGCTTCGGTAATAACAATAGATGCCTCTCCCTTTTCACTTTTTTCTATGTACATATAAGGCAAAATAATTGATTTTGTATCACTTGTCAGCATTTCCTCTACATCTTTAATTGTTTGTTTCACAACTATTTGCTTTTCTACTAACCTTCTCATTCCTTCTCCAACATATAACTCTAAATCTGGAGTTACTTCTAACATATCCTTAGCAAGCCCTTTTGCTATATAAAGATACGCTCTTTCTCTAGGCTTGGGATGGCGAATAAGATATTCTAGCTCCTTTCTAATTCCATTTTCTTTAGCGAAATTCTCACTAAAAATATACATTTTGCAATGTCCCCAAAATATATTTCTAGATAATTGCATCTCTAAATTAGATGTAGCATCTGAAATAGTTTTCCCTTTCCCGTTTTTCACCATCACAATCTCTTTATTACCACCTTGTCCACCAGATTCGGAACTCCCTCCTATTGATTGGGGAATTAAAACCTGAATACTTACTTCTATTTGTCCGTCATCTGTCTTATCGATTGCTGTTCCTAAGACAATAGCCATATCAAACACTTCTCTTCTATCCCAGCATCCAGTTAAAAATATTGAACTAAAAAGAATAAGCATGATCATTTTATATTTAATTGCTTCAGATAGAAATTGCTTATCCATATAAGTAAGTCCTTTCATAATAGAGTTTTTAATAATAAAGCAATAATTCGATCCTTTAGCTTCTATTTACTAAATACTCAAAAACAAGATCCAGGAAGCAGATTACATCTTGTTAATTGGTTTTGGCATTAATTTCTTTTTGTTTTTGGTTTCTGGCTTGCCCTCTGTCGATACTTATTAACATTTCCCGTTAAACTTGGTCGTGTATCCATTTTCCACCATGGAGCTCTAGCAATCGCATCCTTTAATTCTGTGTTTTTGACTGGCGCTAGTGGTGCAAGATACGGAAGACCAAATGAGCGTAAACTACATAAATGAATGATAATAGCAATCACACATAGCATGATTCCGAGCAAGCCTAACATACTTGCAAACAACATAATCGGAAATCGTAATAGTCTTAATGCTGAGCCAGTAGCTGTATAAGGGGACATAAAAGATGCAATTCCAGTTAAAGCAACTACAATAACCATTGGTGCAGATACTAATCCAGCCTGAACTGCCGCTTGCCCAATAACTAGTGCTCCGACAATACTTACCGCCGAGCCGATTTGCTTTGGCAGTCGAACTCCTGCCTCTCTTAGCGCTTCAAAGGATATTTCCATAATAAGTGCTTCAACAACCGCTGGAAACGGAACAGCTTCTCTTGCTGCTGCAATACTAATTAATAAATTTGTCGGAATCATTTCTTGATGAAACGTAACTATTGAAACATAAAGTGACGGTAATAAAAGCGAAATAACCATAAACACAAAACGTAGAATTCGTACTGCTGTACTTATTATGAAACGCTCATAGTAATCTTCAGATGAATGCAATAAGCTTATGAGGCTGATTGGAACAATCAAAACAAAAGGCGTTCCATCTACCAAAATAGCCACTCTTCCTTCTAATAAATGCGCTGCAACTACGTCCGGTCGCTCTGTATTGAGAATTTGTGGGAATGGAGAATACGAGTTATCTTCTATTAGCTCCTCTATATATCCACTCTCTAAAATACTATCTACTTGAATACTATTTAGTCTTCTTTTTATCTCCTCTAAGAGATCTACCTCTACTAGACCGTCGATATAGGTGATTGCCACACTTGTATTCGTATATCTACCAAGATTGATTAATTCTGCTTTTAACATAGAACTTTTAATCTTTCTTCTAATGAGTGATAGATTAATCTGCATAGTCTCTATAAATCCTTCTCTTGGTCCCCTAACAACACTTTCACTGGATGGCTCTTCAATTGATCGTTTCTGCCAATTAGCTAAACCAAAAGTATATGCTTTATTGATAGAATCCACCATTAATACAGGTTTTCCATTTAATATTTCCTTAACCACTTCCTCTACTGTAGTGACTTCCTTTACATCTGTCGAAAATACGCTTTCTTCTATGTTCTCTTTTAAGCTTGTTGTATGTTTATTTTTCCTTTGCTGCAATGGTTTTAATACATGATCTTCTAATACCTCTTTATTATTCAACCCATCTATATAAATAACAATCGCATTTATTTCATTGAAAATTTTAAATGAATGGAATACTACATCAAAGCATGAATGAAAAATCGATTGTAGTATATTTTGATTTTCATGAAGAATTGTTGAAAGAGTCGTCTCCTTTTTCTCTTCTGTTACTTCTTGTACTTTACTTCGAGTGATTTTCCTTAACAAATGATCATCCTCTTCCTATTGAAGATAAGTGAAATATTTTATATTCTTTATCCTTTACGCTCATTTATTCATAAACACGAAATATGAGGAGAACGCTTCCTGAACTTTAGCTTTTAAGAGGATGGAGACCTAGACTTGTTCCCTATTATTAGTATTAAAATTAAGTACTCAGCTAGACGAGGTAAAGCCCATGTTTAATCTTGCTGATTGATTAAGAAACAGTGATGAAACTGAGTTAATCAGAATCCTTACAATGAAAAGAGTTAGATTTTTATGATTCCATTTCAAAAAATGGGAACTTTTTGGGTCAAGGTGGATGGATGCCTAATATCGGGGGAGAGAAAAAATGAGTTTATTAAGATGATTTTTAATGCATAATTTGCCAAGAGAACAAAGCTAAAATACTAATACTTAGATTTTAGCTTCCCCTCATTGTAAGAGGACTTTATGCTACTTCTTTTTATCATTATTCCACTAGTCTTTCCCATAGCAACGTAAAAAAAGCTCCCTTTTATTTAAAGGAAACCACCTAAACGTTAAATCCATTTAGTTATTTTATCGTGGACAAGATTACTAGCTAATACTGTTTTTATTGCTGAGGATAACTCAATTGGAAAATTAATCTTTTCCTTACTATTTACAAATCTAATTCCTATTATTTTATCCATTTCATTCATCACAGGTATTCTACCAACAGACGCTGCAAAATAGAAATAGTCCTTCCACTTAGTATGTCCGAAATAAAAATCTCTGTAAGTTGATGAATATAAAGATCGAGTTCTTCTTGTATTTCTCGTTTTGCACATTCCTTTCCTAATTCCTGTCTGCCCCCTGGGAAATTCCAAATGTTTGCTCAAACCTTGAACTACTAACATATGATGACCATCATCTTTATAAGGACAAGAAAAAATCCCAGCATTTTTTGGAATAGCAATATTAGTGATGGTTTCAACTCTTCTTCAATTAATCTGTTTCTTCTTTCTTCAGCATTTATGTCCTTTTGAATCATACAAACAGTCCATATTTTATAATTTACAATATCCACCATCGTTTCTTCCCTTGCTTTAATTTTACTAAACCGTCTCTTTTCTTCCATAAGACATCCAAACGAAAAAGACATTAATCTTTTTTAGATCAATGTCCTTTATGTTTAGGATAACCTTCGAAATTTCTTATGGCAAATCCTTGCTTTCGTGCATATTCATTAATAGCTTGAAGTAATTTATTTTTAGCGATAGAAAAAGACCCGTGAATTTCTCTCTTATCATCTATAACATACTCTACATAAACGACAAAATTTAAAAGATCCATTTTCCGAATGACAAATTCATTGCATTCATATTCTCCACATCTTATATTGCCATTATAAATAAAATCAATAATGCCGTCATAAAACTCTTGATCTGAAATTTCCGCTTCTAAAAATGATTGCAGTATCCCTTCCATCGTACATCATCCCCTTGTAAATTCTCGCCTTTTATATTCTTTGTTCTCTCGTTGTACTCCTTCTTCAACATAAGTCATTTAAGTACATATTGGACAACTTTTGTTTTCCAAATACCATATCCTATCCATGCACCTAACATATTTAAGATAAAATCATCAATATCGAAACTCCCTAATCTTGTAACTACTTGTACTACTTCAATAACTATTAGTAAGGAACACATCGAAATAATAAATTTGCTAAATTTGTTTAAATGCTTGAATAAATAAGGTAAGTATATACCCATTGGCATGAACATCATAAAATTACCAAAAAGATTTTCGATAGGTATATACATATTCATACTTCCGTTAAACATTGCTAGAATATAGGTAGTGATCGTTTTAAATGGGACAAAATTGGATGAGTATTTTATATATTCTATCCATGATATATCTGACCAGAAGATCGCTCTTGTGCCTAAGAATAATAAATAAACTAGTGCTAATAAATAAAACACGAAACTTATCTTTAAAACTACTTTTCCTATTTTCTTCATTTTCCCCTCCATTACTTTTCTATGTTTTGTAAGCTGGTACATCCCTTTATTTACTCTCTTTCAATGATTAGACGATTCTCAACCAAGGGAAGTTTTACCTCTACTAATATTTTTTTGTTTATTCCAGCATAAAAAAAGGCTTCCCTTTTATTTAAGGAAAGACCTGTTAAATCCCGCAAGCATACCCTATTAATAGTTCTCTCTCTCTGAACTTCAAGGTTAAATCTATCTATTCCAATTCTTCTTGCTTCATATAAAATTCCATTGCTTGATTAATCCATTGTTGTTCTTCTTCTGTAAAAGGAGATGGTGTCATATTTTCAATTTCTTGAATATCAAGCTCTTCCATATTAGTATCAGCCAGCTTTTGCATCAAATCCTCCCCAAGAAATGCCAAGGATGCTTCTATATAGGTCTTTATCATTTCTTGGACTTCTGGATCCTCTACTGGTTTACCATATAATCGTTTTACTTTTTTAGACATCTGAATATATGTTTTATCTAAAGTGATTTTATCTTCTTCCGATTTCTTTGATAGCTCTTCAACAACATCTGTTAACATATGACGCTCCATCCACTCTTCTTGGATATATTCGGTACGCATGCTATGAATGAGGCTAAATAAAACAGCACTATCTACTTCTCCTTCTTCCTTGACTAGCTTAATTACTCTTTTAATAGATTTTATGGATTGTTCAATTTGTTCTTGTTCTTTTTCTAACACTTGCAATTGGAGAGACAAACTTTCATTCAAATCAGTAGTAAAACTTGATTCATATAACAAATTAGCAATATTATCTAGACTATATCCTAGAAATTTTAGGCTAAGAATTTTCTGTAAGGTTACAATATCCTGATAATTGTAAATTCGGTGACCGGATGATGGATTCTTTTCGGGTCGTAATATACCAATCTCATCATAATAATGTAATGTAGGAATTGATACTCCTGTCTTTTCTGAGAATTCCCCAATCGAAAACTTGTTATTTTTGTCCATTAAAATTCCCCCTATTCAAAGTTTAATCTCATTATAACTCCTCAAGTAACTGGAGGTTCAAGGGAGAATTGGAAAAATTCTACCTAATGGTTGGCTATTGGGGAATAAGTTAAAAATTCCCCAGCTTATAGACTGTGGATATACTTCTTCTAACAACAAATAAACCCCACTTTCTGAATGGCTCTCATCCATCCAAAAGTGGAGGGTATCATTTATTCTTATCCAGCTTACTCGCCTAAATCCACATTGTGGTATACTTGCTGCACGTCATCTAAATTAGGGCTAATAATACTACTATATCAATGTTTTCACTAATCATTTAGTGTATGAAGTTATTAACATTTATTATAATTTAAAAGATGGGTTATTACTCTACTTTATTAAAAGTATTTCGTATAATTTTTATTGTTACCAAACAATATTGTGGTCAGTGTTAAAAAACACTCCCTATATCTTTTAACATCTCCATTATTAATGGACTAATTTGAATCAATCCATAACCTAATCCAGCATTCATTATCGAACTCCATCCCTTTTCACTCTTTCCAAGCATAAAGAAGAAACATCCACCTACAATAATTACTGAAGCAACTGAAATAAATAGCGCAACAAGGACATCAACTAATAGATTTAAAGCATGGCTAGTGTTTCCATTGCAGTATGACCAGCAAACTCAGTAGCTGCATTAACTGGAACAGCTGCAGGACTAGCAGCAAAGGTAGCTTTAGCTATTAATAATGGATGTTCATATTCTCCTAATTACTTAATCTAAATCATTTTTTTACTACTCTTTTTTTGGATGCGTAGTATTTTTCTTTCTTGTAATTTCCACTCATAAAGTCATTATAACGATAGTCTCCATTGTAATCTCTCCTTTTAAGTAACCCCGATTCAAAATTGAATATAGTTGATTTCTAATAGTTACTTTTATAATTATAAGTTGACATCTTCTTCTATTTGTTAAGTGTCCATATTAACATTTAAAACATACTTTATCCTTAGTTTTTTTTGCTAAAAGGTTAAAATCCCTGTTTTAATTGTTATCTTCCTACCTCATAAATTAACATAAACATTAATACTCTTCTCCCTCAGCGTCATTCGAGTACATTTCTTTATCAACTTGTATCCACTTAATGATATCTTTCTTTTTTTTCGGATAAGACTTCTCTAACTCCTTGTATTCCTCTACAAGATCATGTCCCTTTTTGGTTAATCTCGCTGGCTTCAAAGAGAAAAACGTATCCATTCTAAGCACTCTTTCAACATATCCCCCTTTTTCCAAATCAAATATGAAATTTTCAAATTCTCTCTGCTTAAATCCATAGTCTTCTGCAGTCGGTAAAGATTCACCTTTATCAATTTCTCTTAATACACTATAAATAACTCTCATAGAATATCTCTCCTATTTTTAAATACTCTACACATTTTTTAAAATATCCACCATAATTTACAATATATTCCAATATAATTACAGAAGCTTCCTTGGTAAATACTGCTGATTTTGAGGGTATAATAAAGAATAAAAGTATAAAGTTCCTTTTAGTGACCATATCTATAGTTGTTTTATGTTACTCTTTATTACTATCAAGTATTTTCGCAAACGAAAATCAAATCAAAAATAATACAGTTCTAGCTAGCAATCAATTGAAAATTATGACAAAGAAACATCCTCTTTAATCTTAGGAGAACAAATTACTCCACTCTCATTGAATGGCTATTTAGATGATCTGATATTATCAAGTGATGATATTAACGCATCTTACGAATTAGTTTCTCTTGAGCCAAGTGAATTACAAGAAATAAAAAATCTCAATCCTAAATGTAAACCAACTAATGGTTTACATTTAAACTATACTGATTTGGAAGACAATATCCAACAAGTAAAATACTACCTATCTACTCAGTTAATAGAAGCTCCAATTAATTCTGATGTCAGTCTGTTCGCAGTAGATACAATTTTTGATACTGCTAGTTTTACTTAAAAGACACTGAAATTCAAGTATCTTAAATAGTGTATTAAAATCATCTTACATCTGCATATAATTTGTTATTCATAGAGATAAGTAAATTAACTAGTGTACCTAGCGCAATATAAAATATACCGCGAACACATTTAGGAACATTATTTATGTACAACATGCTCAGTCCTTGATTCTTTAAAAGCATTAGATATGCTAAAATTAAATTCATTTTTCAAGTAATTTAAACATGAATTATTGTTATTTGTATATCCTTTAATAGTTCTGGGTGAGCAATTTTTAATCTTTAAATCGTATAAAAATTCTTGGTAAGCATCTGCTAATAACAAAGTAAAACCCCACTTTCTGAATGGCTCTCATCCATCCAAAAGTGGGGGGTATCATTTATTCTTATCCAGCTTACTCGCCTAAATCCACATTGTGGTATACTTGCTGCACGTCATCTAAATCTTCGATTGCATCAATCATTTTCTCGAATTGCGCCTGTGCCTCTGGATCTAATGTTACATCGTTTTGAGCAAGCATTGTTAACTCGGCTACAGTGAATTCTGTTACACCAGCTTGTTTAAATGCTTCTTGGACAGCGTGGAATTGATCTGGCTCTGCGTATACAATAACAGAATCTTCTTCTTCCATGATATCACGGACATCTACATCTGCTTCCATTAGTAGCTCTAATGCTTCTTCTTCTGTTTTTCCTTCTACACCGATAACAGCTGTTGCATCAAACATATAAGAAACAGATCCACTTACTCCCATGTTTCCGCCATTTTTGCCAAATGCGGCACGAACATCTGAAGCAGTTCTGTTTACGTTATTTGTTAAAGCATCAACGATTACCATCGAACCGTTAGGGCCAAAGCCTTCATAGCGAAGCTCGTCATATGTTTCTTCGGAACCGCCTTTTGCTTTTTCAATCGCACGATCAATGATGTGTTTTGGTACACTATATGTTTTTGCACGCTCTAGTACAACTTTTAATGCTTGGTTAGATTCTGGATCTGGTTCCCCTTGTTTAGCCGCTACATAAATTTCACGTCCGAATTTTGCGTAAATCCGACTAGTATTTGCATCTTTTGAAGCTTTTTTGTCTTTAATATTGTTCCATTTACGACCCATTATGAACACTCTCTTTCTGCTTATACATTCAACTTATTCATTATAGATAAAAACACGGTACTTCTTCAACTTTTAGTTACTGTATTTAAGCGCTTATCTATCTGTCATTACTTAAAGCCACTAATATTATACATGAAATGACCATTTTATTCAGCTTTTTGAAAAAAACTTTGTGGCAAACCTTGGACATTTTTAATGGGAATGCAAAAAAACTTGCAACCAAGGTTACAAGTTTTTACGATCAATTACTGTTTTTGCACAAATAGCTTTTCTCTTGTTTCTTTCGCTGCCTCTACCATCACTTCAAGTGCACGAATCGTTTCTTCTTCATTTCTAGTCTTCAAGCCGCAATCAGGATTAATCCAGAATAATTGTGGATCCAAAACACCTAAGGAGTTTCCGATTGTTTGCATTATTTCTTCTTTTGTTGGCACTCTAGGACTATGTATATCATATACACCAAGGCCAATTCCTTTCTCATATGTTTTATTTGCAAATGTTTGAATAAATTCACCGTGACTTCTCGAAGTTTCAATAGAAATGACATCCACATCGAGGGCATCAATAGCATCGATAATGTCTTCAAAATTCGAATAACACATATGGGTATGAATTTGTGTTTCCTTTTCCACAAAAGTGGTAGCAAGTTTAAAAGAATAGACGGCAGTATTTAAATAGCCCTGCCACTTTTCTTTTTTCAATGGCAGCCCTTCACGAAGTGCCGGTTCATCTACTTGGATCATGCGTATATCGTTTTTCTCCAGCTCCTCTACTTCATTCTTAAGGCTGAAGGCAATTTGTTTGGCAACTTCTGCTCGTGAAATATCATCTCTTACAAAAGACCAGTTTAAAATCGTAATGGGCCCTGTCAGCATTCCTTTCACAGGCTTATTCGTCAGACTTTGGGCATAAACCGTTTCTTTCACCGTCATTGGATTCACATAGGCCACATCTCCATATATAATAGGCGGCTTCACACAGCGGGAACCATAGGATTGAACCCAGCCGAATGTTGTAAACTGAAAACCAGCTAGTTTTTCGCCAAAATATTCAACCATATCGGTTCGTTCGAATTCTCCATGTACCAATACATCTAATCCCAAGTCTTCTTGTATTTCCATCCATTTTTTTATTTCTGCTTGAATAAAAGTCTCGTACTCCTCATTCGTTATTTCTCCTTTTCGCCATCGCAAGCGTTCCTTCCTTACTTCCTTTGTCTGCGGAAAACTTCCGATTGTAGTGGTTGGAAGAATAGGGAGTTTAAAAGCTTCTTGTTGTGCTTGCTGTCTGATTTTTGCATTTTCGCTTCTTTCCACTTTATCAGGAAGCCATTTTAATTCTTCTTGAAGGCGTTGATTATTTCTTGCTGAGGAGGCATTCAATTGACCGATTGCTTCTACGCTTTTATTGATTTCTGCTTGAATGACTGCTTTTCCTTTTCTAATTCCTTCTGTTAATGCATTTAATTCTTGTAGTTTTTCATCTGCAAAAGAAAGTGCTTCTTTTAAAATGGGAGTGATTTGCTCTTCCTTCACTGTTACCGGTACATGAAGTAAGCTTGATGACGGCTGAACAATTAACTTATCACTTCCGATTGCTTTCTGTATCTCTGTAAGCAGATTCCACTTTTCCTCTAAATTAGCTCTCCATACATTTCTACCATCAATAATGCCTGCCGCTAGGATTTTATCTTGGGGAAATCCGTATTGCTGGATGGATACTAAATTCTCTCCATCATCATGAACGAAATCTAAACCGATTCCTGCAACAGGCAACGAAACAATTGTTTTATAATCTGTTACAGAATCAAAATAGGTTTGGAGAATTATTTTTAAGTTTGGAGCCGCTTCTCGCAATGTTTGATATATTTGCTGCGTGATCTCCCATTCTCTTGCTGTGACATCTGTTACTAAATATGGTTCATCAATTTGAAGCCATTGTACCCCTTCTGCTTCTAGCTCTTTTAAAACCTGCGCATATAAAGGAAGATAGGATGCCACTGTTTCTGCAAGCTTATCTTCTTCATAGCCTTTTGCTAATTTGACAAAGGTCAGCGGTCCTAATAATACTGGTTTCCCCTCGATTCCTAATGCTGCTTTTGCTTCCCGATAAAAAAACAGCGGGCGATTCTCCGTTAATGTTGGTGTTCTCTCCCCAAGCTCTGGCACGATATAGTGATAATTTGTGTTAAACCATTTTTTCATGGCTGCTGCTACAGCAGCCGGATTTCCGCGAGCTATCTGAAAATAAGTTTGTAACGGGACCCTGCCCCCATCATAAGCAAATCTAGCTGGCACTTGCCCAAACATTGCAGCCGTATCTAATACATGGTCATAGAAACTAAAATCGCCAACTGGAATCAAGTCAATTCCTTGAAGCTTTTGCTTTTGTAAGTTTTTCAATCGAAGGTTTTTCGTTTCTTGTAAAAGCTCTTCTTCGGAACACTCTCCCTTCCAATAACGTTCCAATGCTTTTTTCCATTCTCGCTTTTCTCCAATTCTCGGATAGCCTAAATTAGAACTTTTGTACATTTCTTTTCCCCATTTCTTATTTTTTCTCAGCCGAAAGTTAGTAAAAAAAGAGTCTGACATCCACATTCTCTTTACAGAAGCTTCCTACATTCTTGCTTCTTGGATAAACAGTGGAGTCAGACTCTTATGAGATTTTCTCTCATTTTAGTCAGCACTAACTAGAGTTGAGATACGCTTTGTCCCAACACATGGTCTCCCTCCTCTATATCCACGTAGAGTAGCTTACTTACAAAATAGGCAGGTCTCCTGACTTAGAATCATCACTCTTTCTCCCCTTCCCATCTAAAAAGACAGTGGATATTGAGAAATTGCTCCTCTTTACAGTGGCGGGACCGTGCCGGATTCTAACCGGTCTTCCCTTTTAAGCTATGAATACTTCATTCACAGCACCTATTTGCGCTATTCAATTGTCCTGTGTAAAAAATAAAAAACCTCCCTTAAAAAAAGAGAGGTTTCACCTTGTATCCTTATCCCCCTCTTATCTTTCAAAGCATAGTAGCTTTGCTGGAATTAGCACCTTTTCTTTAAAAAGAATGGTTGCTGAGGCTTCGACGGGCCAGTCCCTCCACCTCTCTATATAAGAGTTTTTATTCGATTTTGAATTAACAAAATATTAGCACGATAATTTCTTGTTGTCAATTCTTGTTTTATAGACGTTGAAAGTTTTTTTACTTTTTGGATACGTAAAATTTTTATTCTCTAATAATTCATTTCCTTCTTTTACCTCTTATTTTTCTTGTTCCCCTTCTTGTTTACGAACGTTTGTTCTGATATGATAAAACCATTAAGGAGATGATGAATACGTAATCGAGGTTCGATTAAATGGACAGCGATGCTGCCGCCGGAGCATGTTCAAAGTATAAAAGAGATTTTAGAGTAACCCGAAAAAATATCAATTCTCATTTTAGAAAAAGATAAAATACAGAATAGAACTACTCTTACTAGAAGGACTCGAATATAATCTTTTGCTTCACTACGATCTTTTTAACCATGGAACGATCGATCGTTTAACTGGCAAAACCATCTAAAACAAGAGTTTCGTATTCAAGGATAAGAATAATCATATGCACTCTATTCCTTTTCACAGCTTAGTAAACATACAAAACAATAAAAAAAGGAGCACTACCGTGTTTGATTATGACCAATTGGCCAATAGAGCGATTCTTTGCGTTGATATGAAAAGCTTTTATGCAAGTATTATAGCGGTCACTAAAGGTTTAGACCCTCTAACCTGTCATCTAGTTGTTGTCGGCAATACCGATCAAAAAGGCAGTGTCGTACTTGCGGCATCTCCTGCTATGAAGAAGGATTTTAAGATAAAGACTGGCTCCCGCCTTTTTGAAATACCAGATGATCCACGAATTATTGTAAGTAATCCCCAAATGGGACTATTCGTTCGGGTGTCAACGGAAATAACGAAATTATTTTTTCGATATGTCCCTGTGACTGCTGTCCATACCTATTCTGTCGATGAAAGCTTTCTGGATGTCAGTGGAATGGAAAAAAGCTTGGGCACTCCCTTCCAAATAGCACAAAAAATAAAAGCTGATATTATGCGTGAGTTTGGGCTGCCTTCAACAATCGGCATCGGTCCCAATATGCTGATGGCGAAGCTTTGCCTCGATTTAGAAGCAAAAAAAGCAGATGGTGGTATAAGCAGATGGACTTATAAAGACATTCCAGATAAACTATGGCCTATCTCCCCTTTACGCGATATGTGGGGGATTGGGAAGCGAACGGAAAAAACATTAAATAATATGGGCATATTCTCTGTTGGTCAACTTGCACACTATGATTTAGGCTTACTAGAGAAAAAATTTGGAATTATGGGCAATCAACTTTACCATCATGCTTGGGGCATTGATTTATCGGAAATTGGCGCACCTATTATGCAGGGACAAATCAGCTATGGGAAAAGTCAGATTTTATTACGGGATTATAAAGAGATTGATGAAATCAAATCAGTTCTTCTTGAAATGTGCGAAGATGTTGCCAAAAGAGCACGAAGTAATCACCATGCAGGGCGCACCGTTACATTAGGCATTTCCTACAGCAAAGATGAGTTCGGCGGCGGTTTCCAGCGCTCGCGAACAATCGAAAATCCGACCAATGTAACCATGATTATTTATCAAGTTTGTCTTGAATTATTTCATGAGCATCACCGAGGACAAACCGTTAGACAAATTTCTGTTTCTATTACAAAATTAGAGAATGATAATGAAATGCAATTAGATTTATTTGATACAGGAGGCTGGAAAAAAAGAAAGCTTGGGTATGTTGTCGATACTATTCGAAATCGCTATGGATCGACCGCCCTTTTACGTGCTGTTTCCTACACTTCTGGCGGTACAGCCTTGCAGCGCGCACAGCTGCTTGGCGGTCATAAAAAATAAACAAAAATGAGGTGTTTCAAATGCTAAAACAAATTCGCTTAAAAGAAGAAAATATCCCATCAAAAAATAGCTATCCTTTTACAATCCCTGCTATTAGCCATTTCAGCTCCCTCGATTTTCAAAATAAAGTGACTTTTTTTGTAGGGGAAAATGGTTCTGGAAAGTCGACCTTGCTTGAGGCAATTGCCTATCAATGTCAATTTAACACAGCAGGCGGCGGAAGAAATAACCGCTATGAGGTTCATGCTTCTCAATCAGATTTAGGAGAATATCTGCAGCTATCTTGGTCCCCGACTAAGCTCACCAATGGATTCTTTCTGCGGGCCGAATCCTTTTATCAATTTGCCACCCATATTGATCAACTAGATGAGTTCGATAGTAATAAAAAATTCGCGAGCTATGGCGGAAAGTCCTTATTGCAGCAATCTCATGGCGAATCCTTCTTATCCCTCTTTCTCCATCGTTTTAGAGGGGAAGCCATTTATTTGCTCGATGAGCCTGAGGCAGCGCTATCGCCGCAGCGGCAATTAAGCTTTCTCCGCATCCTCCATGATTTAGCAGAAACAGAAGAATGTCAATTTATTATTGCCACCCATTCTCCGATTCTATTAGGGTATCCAAATGCAACAATTCTAAGCTTCGACGGGGATCAAATCGAAGAAATAGCATATGAGGATACAGAACATTATCAAATTACTAAATACTTTTTGCAATATCGGGAGAAAATGTTAAAAGATATATTTACAGAAGAAGAAATGTAAAAAAACATATATAGGATAATCTAATCAAAGTAAGTAAATAGTATAACTATCTAATTACTTCCAGGAGGATGTTATGCTTGGATTATTACTCTCTGTCTTTTTATTTAACTTGATTGCTTATAAAACAAATAAAAAGTTAACAGTAAATCAAATCTTACATATATGGATCTTCACGATTGCATTTCAACAGCTATTTGACTTATATATTGATATTGGATATCATGCCTACTGGTACTTCAGCAAAACCGAAGTAGATTGGGAATCCATCATTCATATTCTATTTTTAGTACCGCCTGTAAATATTATTTTCTTAAACCTTTATCCGATGAAAAAGCGGATTCTAAATAAAATTTTGTTTATTTTCCTATGGAATTTTGTCATTGTGGGATACGAGTGGCTTACTTTACTCCCTTCCCCATGGGGATTCTTTCATTACGGCTGGTGGAAACTCGCCTACTCCTTTCTTATTAATCCGTTCTTATTATTTATTTTAATTAAATATTATAAGCTAATAAATAAGCTCGAGAAGAAATCCTTTTTGGCGTAATTATAAAGAAAGCGCGCCCTATTGGATTGCTACTCGGCTTTTTTGTTGGGGTTTTATTTGGTTTGGCTGATATATCTGTAATTTGGCTGATTTCCTCCCACTTTGGCTGATATACCCTGTGGTTTGGCTGATTTTCTTTCCACTTTGGCTGATATATTCTGTAGTTTGGCTGATTTTCTCTCCACTTTGGCTGATATATTCTGTAGTTTGGCTGATTCCCCCTCCACTTTGGCTGATATATTCTGTAGTTTGGCTGATTCCCCCTCCACTTTAGCTGATATAGTGGCAATTCATCCTCTTTCTTCGTCACTTTTGGCCGTATACCCAAAAATCCATCCCGTTTTCCTCTGCCACATTCATGAATATAATCGAATATATATCTGAAATTAGTATTTACGCGCGTCTATATTTCCTATTTGACAGCAAATAGGACTATAAACTCATTTTTTTTACAAAAAACATTAAAAAATCATGACTTTATACCTTGAATTAACAGAGGAACATGGTAGAATTAAGTTTGGGCAAATTTTACGAAAGTAAAAGACGCAAAGCCACGGGCCTAAAGCGAAATGCTATGGCAGCCGGGTTGCCAAGATTATTGTATATCTTGTTAATAAATCTTCCTGTCTAATTTGCCTTATAAAATTAGAAAAGAGGAATGTTAATGTTTTACCCAACTGTAGTAACGGATGAAAAGCCTTGTCTTAGACATGTTGTAAAGGACAAAAATTATTGTATGTGTGGATCAAAGTATAAATCATACTCCACCTTTAAAAAATCAGACTTTAAACGAATTGAATTTAAGCAGTTAACTGATATCACCTGTCCTTACTGCCAGTCCATCATTAATTAATGATGGATTTTTTATTTTCTGCTGTTCCATCCCCTTTAGCAAATCAAACTTTATTCTGCAATTTTCCGACTCTACTGAGAATAAAATTATTATTATAGAAGAAAACTAAAGATATTTCATATTTAAGAAAATTTCAAAATGGAGATGAAATCCAATGTCGATTGTTATTTTACGAATTTTTATGGTTCTGATTAGTTGGGGAAGCTTGTTTTTTCTTCCAAAATCAGCAATTAAAAAATTTCTTCCGGTTACTTTTTTCTCTGCTTCTATCCTCTTAATTGAAACGCTCTTATCACTTATCTTTAAATGGTGGGAGGTCAAAGGCGGATTAAAATCATTGGTCGCAGACGCATTAGGGTTTATATTCGGACCTTTCGCCGCCATTAATATTTGGATATTTCATTTAACACAAAAAAGATTCCTTGTGTACACATTAGTAAACTTAATCATGGATCTTATTTTTTCGTTTCCACTAAATTCCTTTTTTCAAAAAGTAGGCTTTTATAAATTAAAAAAATTCACATCCATTCATTTATTCTTAATTGCATATGGCCTCTCTTTTCTTAATTACTGGTTTCAAAAATTTATCATCTCCGATAAAAAGATAAGGACTGCTTCTTAACGAGCAGTCCTTATCTTTTTAATTATTACTTTCCCATTCGGCAATTTCTTTGCGGACAATTGGGGCAACTTCTGTTCCAAGCAATTCGATTGAACGCATCACTTGGTCGTGTGGCATGCTGCCAACAGGAACATGGAGCATAAATCGTGTGATTCCCACATTTTTGCGCAGTGCAATAATTTTATCTGCGACAGTACGCGGATCTCCGACATATAAGGCTCCAGTTTCACTGCAAGCGGCATCAAAAGTTTCTCGAGTATATGGTTCCCATCCTCTTTCTTTCCCAAGCACATTCATGGCATATTGAGTAGATGGGAAGAATGCATCTGCTGCAAGCAGTGGATCTTCTCCTACAAATCCATGAGAATGAGACGCGACCGTTAACTTTTTCGGATCATGACCGGCATGCTCCACTGCACGGTAATACAGGTCGACAAGCGGGGCAAAGTTTGCCGGGTTTCCTCCGATAATCGCTAACACTAGTGGTAATCCAAGAATCCCAGCTCGTACAACAGACTCACTATTTCCTCCACTTCCAATCCATATTGGCAGTGGATCTTGCACTGACCGTGGATAAACACCACGATTTTGAATAGCTGCACGATGCTTTCCACTCCATGTTACTTTCTCGGATGCTTGCAATTTTAAAAGCAAATCTAATTTTTCATCAAATAATTCATTATAATCATTTAAATCATAGCCAAAGAGCGGAAATGATTCAATAAAAGAACCTCGGCCGGCCATAATTTCGGCACGTCCATTTGATAGCCCGTCCAATGTTGCAAAATCTTGAAACACCCGAACCGGATCATCAGAAGAAAGAACCGTCACCGCACTTGTTAACCGAATCTTACTTGTCTGTGTGGCTGCTGCTGCTAAAATAAGCGCAGGTGCGGACGCGGCATAATCTTTTCGATGATGTTCTCCTACGCCAAAAACATCTAACCCAACTTTATCTGCTAAAATAATTTCCTCCACTACTTGACGAATTCGCTCTGCATGGCTTACTACCTTCCCTGTATGCGGGTCTGGAGTTGTCTCTACAAACGTACTAATACCTATCTCCACTATGAATATATCCTCCTTAATAATGACACAAAAATCATATCTTCTTCTCTATTAAAACAGGAGATGTCTCGAATTACAACTATTGTGTTAGCGAAGAAAAAAGTAATGAACTTCTGATTCACTTCCCTTACAATGAAAGAATATACATAATCTAACCGCGGAGGGATACATATGTTTGAACATACAATTGATGAAGATTTAGCACTGAGAATGTTCCGTTTAGATGATGCCGAAGAATTTTTCCAATTAACGATGAAAAATAAAGCCTATTTAAAGGAATGGCTCGGCTGGCTCGATTATACGCGAACAGTAGAAGACACAAAAGAAAATATTCGGCAAAGACTGCAAGAAATTATTGAAATGGGCGGCTATCCAAAATCCACAGCCATTCTCTATAAAGGAAAAATTGCCGGAACCATTGGTTTCAACGTGATTAACCGTACAAGTAAGATTGGTGAAATTGGCTATTGGTTAGGGGAAGAATATCAGGGAAAGGGAATTATGACAAAGGCATGCCAAGCAATCATCCATTATGGCTTCACTGAATTAAAGCTTAATCGTATTCAAATTGCAGCAGCAAGCGAAAATAAAAAAAGCAGAGCACTTCCAGAAAGACTTGGATTTACAGAAGAAGGGATTATTAGACAAGCAGAATGGCTTTATGACCATTATGTCGACCATGTTATCTATGGTTTGTTGCGTGAAGAATGGGAAAACTCAAAATAAAGGACGGGATACCATGTTTTATAAATTGACTAGAGAACAACAAAAAGCAATGATTGCAGACATTCAATTCTTTTTTTCTCAAGAGCGAGAAGAAGAGATTTCGGAATTTGCTGCCGAACGAGTGTTAGACTTTGTGAAAGACTCCCTTGCTCCCCATTTTTATAATGCTGGAGTAAAAGATGCAAGAAAAATCGTGGAAGAAAGAGCCAGCTCTCTTGAAGACGAATTATTGACACTGGAAAGACCGATTAAATAAAAAGGGAAGGCCCACTGCCTTCCCCTTCTTTTCGTTTTTTTCAAAAACTAGCTCCATTGTTAAAAGCAACTCCACCGTTTCTTGCATATTCATGAACAAATTGGTTGATAATCCATTTTGAGTATTCCACTCAATCCTTTAACGGGAATGGAAACAAATTGATAGTCAAACATATAATCAGCTCCTCCACGTTTATTAGCGAAACCGAAAATCCCCTACTCTCTTCGATCACCCTCGCTTTTATGTTTTATACGCACTCACCTAACCAGTGGTTTCCTATACGCTACGATTTTTTCTAACTTCACATATATATAATCATTATGTGCATATTATAAAACGAACAAACGTTCTCAAAAAAGTATTGAAAAGAACGTCTGTTCGTTTTATTATAATAATATAAGGAGAGTGTTTACATGATTAAAGACCGTGGAACAAAAAAATGGGTAGCAATGATGCTGCCAGAACATGTTGCTGCTGTGAAAGAAGAGCTATTAAATGAGAAAAAAATAAAAAAGCCAGAATTAGATCAAGAAAAATTAAATGATATCGATTTACTTATTCACGAGGGAATGGAATATCATTTATTTCTGCAATTTTCATTATTTAAAAATGGATTTATCGAAACATTCATTGGCAGAACTGTTTTTATTGACTACTTAAAAAAGGAACTTCGGATAGAAGACGAAACCAATGTTATTCACTACATTCCATTCCATCTATTAATCGATGTGGAACGCCTATAATTTAAAGGAAATCACCATGAATAGACTATCAAAGGAAGACATAAAAATACTGGAACATCTCATTTATTTGCCTCTCTTGCTAACTGTTTTAGAAAGAGATTACCAGCAAGCAAAAACAACTCCCTTTAAACTTAATCAAGTCTATCTAAACTTAATCGAACATACGATGAAAAAAGTCCAAGATGATTTAAAAGGCTTCAAAGAAAAAATGGATAGAAAGAAATTAAAACTAATAAAAGGCAATATGGATAAAAACTTTACCGAGTATCATTACTATGTAGCCAACTATCACGAAGTTCACCGATTTGCTAATACAGAATTAAAAGCAAATACAGAAAAGCTATTATCTTACTATTTATTTAAGGAAAATGCTGTTTTTTAAGTTGCCTTAAATAAATAAAATCCTGAGATTAATGGTCATGAAAAATGGACTCCATTCATCTCAGGAATCAATTTTTTTAGCCTACTTAAATATACTAACAATCAAATCCCTCGTAACTGAGATATCTGCTTCCTGCTTTACCCTATATAAATAATCCGCTACCCCTTCGCTGCTTATTTATGCTGACGCTCAAGAAGCGACTTCGTAAGTGGCTGCTGTTCTCAAACGTAATTTTCCCTGCTTGCTTCTCGCAATTCTCTCCTTTAGCAGCTCTATCGGCAGATCAAAATGGACAAGAATCGTCGTGAAACCATGTGTTTTATACTATTGAAGCAGTTCCATCCGACTTTCGCGATTGCTATTACTCAAAATGAGATGACAGTCAGAGTGATGGACGGCATAATCAACAATTGTTTTTGTGAGAGCATGCTTAATAAGATTAGGCCACTTCTTTGGCAAAAGCTTTTCATAATAGGTCTGCAAAAATTCTGCATGATTATCTTGATCCATGACAATCGCGTTTTCAAGTCTGCTTTTAACGTTTGCGTAAAAAGTGGACTTTCCGCTATGTGTCACGCCCACTGTCATGATGACTAATCTTTTCATGTTCCCCCATTAGCAAAATGCTTCCTTCACTCTAACAAAAATCATCATCTTTTCCTATCAAAAAATTTCCAACTCTCTCTAGTACAGAATAGATTCAGCTACTTTTGGAATCATAAAAACGATATGCAGATTATCAAAAAGGAGCTAGATGATGTATGTATTTTTATAAAGAAGATTTAATCAATATGATCGTCCCAGACAAACCAGATCCAAATGCAGCAAAAGTATTGCAGGAGGCATTAGGCGGACAGTTTGGAGAAATGAGAACACTAATGCAGTTCTCCTTTCAAAGCGCTAACTTCCGTGGAAAAGCAAAACAGTATCGTGATCTTATCCGCGGCGTATTCTTGGAAGAGCTTAGCCATGTAGAGCTTGTACAATCCACTATCAATCAGCTTCTAAACGATTCTGGTGGTAGCATGCCAGGAAATATGGCAAGTGATGGAGCTCCTTTAGATGATGTCATCAAAGGCGGGGCAAACCCTCACCATTATATAATTGGTGCAAAAGCTTCTCTTCCTGTCGATGCAGGCGGAAATCCATGGAATGGTTCTTGGGTGTACGACCATGGAAACCTCGTTGCTAATCTTCTCAATAATGTAATGTTAGAATCAACAGGAGTTCTTCAAAAATCAAGAATTTATGAAATGAGCGATAATAAGACATTAAGAGAAACGATTGCTTTTTTAATCGTTCGTGATAATGCTCATCAAAATGCTTTTGCCAAAGCATTAGAAACATTAGGAGTAGATTGGGGGAAAATTCTGCCTGTTCCAAACTACGATATTAATAAATATCCTGAATGCCGCAAATATGTAGAGATGGGCTTCCACAATGCCCAATTTAATTTCCGCCTAGACGACACGAGAATCGGTGAGATTTTTCAAGGCACAACCCCTAGCCGAAATAATGGCGATTTAAATGTCGTTCCACCACCGCAAGGCTATCCAGTTCCAGAACTGCCAGATATGCCAAATGAGCATGCATCAGGCCTTATGGATTTAAATAATTAAGCTTAAAAAATGGGAGAAGCATTATGGCATCTTCCATTTTTTCTTCCTCTTTTCTTGCTCTCCTTAACACCATCGTCATTCCATGTGCATATTAAAAAATAGGATCTATTCCTTAAAAATTATGTATTGGAGGAAAATCGCATGTCAAAGTCAGGCTATATTCCTGATAACACGAATATTCATTCATCAAGTGGCACTCCTAATCTTATTTATAACACTCGTGATAATGTATTTTTTGAAAGAAATCCCGAAAACATTGCCTATAAAGTTACTTCCACACAATTACCAGCTATGATTGGTGGAGCCTTTGTCGATTTATTTTTAACAAGAGGACATATGCGAGAGCCACATTGGCATCCAAACGCATGGGAATTAGATGTCATTGTATCCGGAGAAGCAATGATTTCGATTGTTGATCCAGATACAAGAAAACTTCATCATTACCATGCGAAAGTTGGGGATGTCGTATTTATTCCAATGGCATGGTGGCATTGGATACAGCCGACGACAGAGAAATTGCACTTACATCTCTTCTTTAATAATGACCAGTTTGAAAGTGCGGAAGGCTCCGATACATTACGCTTAACTCCACCAGAGGTTTTTGAAGCAGCATATGGAGTGGATTCAGAAAAGGTTGCCAATGCTTTTTCTGCGCTGAAGGAATCTGTTGTCATTGGTCCACCAGATTCCCATCGCCTCCAAACTTCCTCCGTCTCCAATCTGGAACAAACAAAAAAAGAAGTTCCCGATAAAATATCTATCCAAATTAATCATAAACAGATTGATTATTAATTTTTTGCTAAAAAAAACTCTGCTCAGGATGAAATGAGCAGAGTTTTTCGCGTTCCTAGCTGGCAAGTTATTGGTTGTCCATCCACTTTATCATATGCAGTCTTAACAATTTGGTTATAGAAAAAACAGCATTTTTCTCATTCTTGGGGAAAGTTTGATAACGAAAGGAAACTTTCTCATCCACTAGCGCGTATATGTAATAAACAAACTATTTGGAGTGGTACAAATGAACATAGATAAAAAGTATTGGCTATTAATGCCTTCTTTTTTAATAATAGGAATTGTACTTATTCTCTTTCTTCCACCAGAAAAGAGTTATATTCCCTTATCTTTGCCGATTGTATTTTGGTGCATTTATTATGTTTGGAAACATTACGGGAAAGCCAGAGAACGCAAGCAATAAATTTGTTTGCTGCTATTACTTCTCTATCTGCCAATGGACAGTTGCTTTCCACCTGCCTTCACTTGTTAAGGGTAGAATAATCTAGAAGTCTTCCATTTTATTTTTCTGGATAAATTCTGTCCCCGCGGCAATACTATGAATAACTATCTATTTGAGCAGGTGAAATTCCCCATGAATATGGAAAGATGGATTTTAGTTGGGATTATCGCAATCAGTATCCTTGCCATTTTCTTACTTGTTCCCAAACAGAAAACGAGAGATGCGTGGGTGATATTTTTATCTCTGCAGATTATTACCTGGCCTGCCGGATTACTTGCTGTGGAATGGAATATGATTGACTACCCTGTTCAACTCTTCTCCTCCGCAAACGAATTTAACCGGTCTAGCTTTACATTTGAGTTTTTCCTTTTCCCTGTGACAGCGATTATGTTTAGTTTATACTTTCCCAAAAAATTTAAAAAAACAGGAAAATTCTTCTATTATTTTCTCTTTGCTGGATTCTTTACTTGTCTTGAAGTAGTAATAGAGCGCTACACCGAACTCGTGGACTATCTTAGTTGGCACGGATATTATACGCTGCTAAGTGTTATGGTCACATTGTATATTAACCATACTTACTATAGTTGGTTTAAAAAGGAACTGAAATACAATGAATAAGGAACTAATTATTTTAATTGTTTCATGGGTTGTCTGTTTGTTTTTACTCATTCGCTTTATTCCGAAAGAGAGAAAAAGATATTTTCAAATTGTTTTTTTATTTGCCCATGCAACTGCTTGGATCTTTACACATATACAAGTATCGATGGACTTGGTGAGATTTCCATATAGAGAATTTTCGCATGCAACAAAAATGAGTTTCTCCCTCTACTACATAGTATTGCCAACCTTCGCTGTTCTTTTTCTTCTCTATTATCCGGAAAAGAAACATCGGCTAAAAATTTTCCTCTATTACTTAATCTTTAGCAATGGCATACATCTTTATATGTTTTTAGTAGAGAAAAATAGCAATCTTATTCATGATCTAAACTGGCATTGGTGGCTTGCTGTCAGTATCGACTTCCTCGTTTTATATATGACTAAGACATTTGCCTTCTGGTTTAGAAAAGGTTTTTCATAAATACAAAGGATAAATAAAAGGTCAAATTCCCCCTGAACATGAAGGAATTTGGCCTTTTTCTTTAACATCTTACATATTTCCGCTTGAACCCAAGCATTCCCCTGTCCAGCTCTTTTTGTATTCTGTCTGCTACAATCGAGGTCGTGCTTTTTTTCTTGCCTTTCTTGATTTCCACTGGACCTACTGCTTTAGCTGTTGCTACTGCCAGCTCATGTAAGGGAACATAGGAAATGGCCACAGTGGCAATAAAGTTGTTCATAGAGGATTTCACAATATCTGGAGCTTGATGAATCGTATTTTTCACTTGCTCCAACATGCTTGCAAGCTTGGTTTCACTAAACTCCTCGTCCTTGCGGTTTCCTAACAGCCAGCAATAACAGCTCCATCCGGCTGACATACGAAATTCTTCTCCGCTTTCGATCCACTTATCAGCAACAGCTTGGGCAAAATCAGTTTCCGCTAAAGAAACGGCTACTATGTAATCGGAAATCATGTAAAAATAAGCTGCATCAATCCACCGTTCAAAATCTTCCTCTGTCATGCTCTTTGGATCACAAATAACCCCTGCAAAATACATGGCATCATAGTTACCCGTTGCATATAGTTCTTCTGCTAAGGGCTGATTTTTCTTAATTATCCTGGAAAGTGGCTTCATCGCACCTGTTGCAACCCCAAAAACCGGCTCCTGCGCTCCGTTTCCCATATAAATCTTTTTCGTTCTTTCCTTCCCTAGTGCTTCTAGTTCCTGCATAACTGTTTCCAAATCCATTGTTTCACTTCCTCTTCTATTATTTTAATTCAAATATATATTCTGTGGACTTTTGACAATTGAAGGAATTTATCTGTTTCTTGTTGAAGTATACACCTATCCATTGTATTTAGAAAAAAGGAGTATTGTCAATGAAGCAGCCATTCCCTATCATAGAAACAGAGCGTTTGCATTTAAGACAGGCAACAAATGAAGATGCAAAAGATATGTATATCTACTTATCGGATCAAGAGGTAGTGCAGCATATGGGGCTTGAACCTTACAAGTCAGCAGATGATGTATTAGAAGAAATAAATTGGTACAAATCAATCTGGGAAAAAGGCACTGGCATACGCTGGTGCATCACATTGAAAAAGGAGAACATCGTTATAGGAAGCTGCGGCTTTCTGAATAGACAGCCAAAGCATTATAAAGCAGAAATTGGCTATGAATTAAGCAGAAGCTATTGGGGGCAAGGAATCGCAGGCGAAGCCCTCAACGCTGTTCTCGCCTATGGATTTCAACAGCTTAGCTTAGAAAGAGTCGAGGCCTTAATCGAACCAGCCAATACAGCCTCGCAAAAATTAGTCGAAAAACACGGCTTCTTAAAAGAAGGCCTATTAAGGCATTATGAGTATACACGCGGAAAGTTTGATGATTTATATATGTATTCGATCCTTAAAGGAGATTTTAAAAAAAGCCCTGTGTAAGAAGCAGGGCTTTCGGTTTGTCGATATAAAGATATTAGAGAAGAAACATCGTTATCCTTCTTAATAGCTACTTTTATAGTCATTTACTTGGATGGTTTAGGAATAATAGGCACCCAGAGTTCATGGCGAGGTTTATGTCCTGGGCCATAATAACATTCTATACATGGTAAATTAGCAAGCTCATATCCAGAGGTAGGAACCCACTCGGAATATAATCGTTTCCATGCTTCTACGATATTGGGAAAAACAGCCCATGTTGCTGGAGGAATTAAGATGGTTTCCATCCCATTTTTTGCTTCTCCCTCATACCGGACACCCGTAAAATAATTGAATTCCTCGTCCATTATGGCGGCTTCTTTCCCACAAATACCTAAAATGCCTTCCAGTAAGCACTTCGGATTTTCCCAAGATAGATCAATCAATTCCTGCATAAATCCATCTTTTTTCGCTTTGCTCCAGATGGTCGGGATTTTTTTAAAAGCTTTACTTGTTTGAACCGGATTGCTTTTCCCAACAATCTTTACTTCAAAGTCTATATTTTCGATTCGATATTCCATTTCTGTGTCCCCTTTCATAGCGATTTGAAAGGAGATTTTTGGAAAGGCCTTTAGCTGTGTTCCTTGATGGCGGCATTCAGAAGGCTTTATTCCATGCAGTTTCTTGAAAGCGCGAGAAAAAGAATCAGCCGATTCATAACCATATAATTGAGCAATTTCAATAATCCGCCTATCGCTTTGTTGTAATTCAAAAGCAGCAAGCGTTAACCGTCTGCGTCTAATATATTCAGATAGGGTAAATCCAGATATAGATGCAAACATTCTCGAAAAATGGAACTCGGAACAGTACGCAATTTTGGCTAATTCTTTGTAGTCTATCTCTCCTTCTAGATTTGCTTCTATGTAGTCTAGTACATTATTCATTCTATCCAGCCAGTCCATAGATTCCCTCCTTTCACTTCCTATGTTATAAAACTTAGAGACATTTTGTCCGACATATGTTGCCTATAAATGTCGTATCCAGGTGGCATTGATAAAGACGGCTAATCTGCCATATATTCATTCACTAATTCATAGCATCTTTTCTTAGTTGATTCGTATAAAGAAATATAATTGGCAACATTCTCAAACGTACCGCCACTATATTTTTCTCTCTCTTCCTTTGCTGCCGCTTCCTTTTGTTCAATCCACTTCATTTGTTCTGTTTTCAAATCATTCATTACCTCTGGTGCTAACTCTGCTTTTAAAATGCTATAAATCTCGTTCAAAGCCTCATCGTACTTTTCATAGGATACACCATAGTAATTTTTCATTGCATTTGTTACGCCTTTATCTGAATCCTTCTTATCAGGCATAGCATCTACTTCTTTTTGGATGTTATCTAATTTTTTGATAAACTCCGCTTTTCTTCCCTCTACTTTATCGTCAGCTTGCGATTTATCTTCGCTGGCCGGTTCATCCATCTGGCTATCCTTACTATTTTCAGCAGTTTCTGTACTATCTGCAGGTGACTCATTAGACGGAGAAGAAACGTCTTTGTTTTCTGCTTTCTGATCAGTTTCTGACTGCTTATTATTTGTGTTGTTCGCTGAATCACTTTCAGATGCATTGCTGCATGCAGACATGCCTGCTAATAAAAGAACAAACAGGGTTGCTGCAAAAAATATACTGCTTTTTTTCATTTTTTAAAACTCCAATCTCTTTATGTCTTTTCCGAAAAGTTTAACCTTCCCTATTCATTTTAACATAGATTCCCATATTTCTTCCTTTTTCGCTAATAAATAACTGTTTAAATGATAGAAAAGGAGTTTTATACATGTCTTTGATTCATAAAACAATGTTTTACTCTGACAATGGTTTGGGATAGCGGAGGAAAATGTTTATTCTTGGATTTAATTCACTTTTTCTCCTGATAAAGATACTGATAACGCAAGATTAAATAAAGTGACTGTTGATTGAATCTTTGGTGAGAAGAAAATACGGATACGAGAAAATTGATTGGTGGATTGGCTTTTTTGGGGCTAAATTCCTTTTCTTCTAATCTATTTTGTAGTTGTAATAGAAAACGAGATAAAATGAAGATTTTATTGGAGGATAATGGAACGGTTTATGGCTCTATTAATATTATCTAGAAAGGCGCCAATTTAGGTTACGATAAATAGACTATTTCTGCGCGCTAATAATTAGAAGGTAGACAACCGTTTGAAAAGAATAGTATCGATAATAACGAGTATAGAAAGAATAAGTAGAAAACAGCTGGACAATGAATTTTGAAGCTGCTGTCTGCATTTACAAACAGCAGCCTCTCTAAAAGTTATCTAATCAAACTTTAGAAAATTAACGATAAACTAAGCCACCATCTGTTAAGATTGCTTGTCCTGTAATATAATCGGCATCATCAGAAGCTAAAAATGATACTAAGTTTGCTACATCTCTTGGTGTTTGGTAACGTTGTAATGCAATATCTGCGCTATACTGAGCAAATGCTTCACCTGGTTGTAAAGCACCATTACTATAACGTACCATTTCTTCATCAATTCGATCCCACATTTTTGTTTTCGCAATCCCTGGACAATAAGCATTAACTGTAATTTGATATTTGGCAAGTTCTTTCGCAGCAGAATGTGTAAATGAACGTACTGCATGTTTTGTAGCAGAATAAGTACCTAACATTTCAAAAGATTCATGACCTGCTATACTGCAAGCGTTTATGACTTTACCTTTTGACCCTTGCGCTATAAATTGTTTAGCAGCAGCTTGTGTACCAAAAACTACACCATTTACATTGATGTTAAATAGGCGGTTTAATTCATTTTCTTCAATTTCTAAGAAAGGTTTAACTGCATCAATACCTGCATTGTTTACAAATACATCTAAACGTCCAAATGCGTCTACTGCTTTTTGGACAAGATTAAACTGATCTTCTCGTTTTGAAACATCTCCCACAACACCAATTACATCAGCATTTTGAGATTTCATTTCTTCCAGAGTGGCATTCAATAACTCTTGATTGATGTCATGTATTACTACTTTGAAACCATCTTTAAGTAAACGCTCTGCAATACCACGCCCTAAACCACCGGCTGAACCTGTAATAACTGCAACTTTACTCATTGAATAAACACCTCTTGTAATAAATTATTACTGAAAAATCAGTTTTTTGTCACTTTATTATATTAATAAACTATAAAATAAAAATCAAATCATTTGAATTCAAGCAATTTTCAAATTTGGTCACCACTCCCCTCGAAAAATCATGTTTCAGAGGATGTGTTTATGAGCGTTTTTGTATAATTGATGTTGGAATTTGTTGAGCATCTATATAGGCTATACCTTTATCGCTAAATTAATCAAACAAACGTTTAACGAAAAAAACAACAGGGTACAAATTAAACATAACCTGAAATAAGGAGTGTTGAATCATGGCAGAAAATAAACATAGTATAGCGGATAAAGTTAAAAGTGGCGTATCGAAAGTAAAAGGCGAAGTAAAAGACCAGCTTGGTAATGCAAAAGGCGATACAAGCATGCAAGCTGATGGTAAAAAAGATAAACTGAAAGGAAAAATGCAAGAAGCCGCAGGAAAATTTAAAGAGGATGTAGACCGTAAGTAATCAAAACAAAAACATACTAAAAGAGCCCTTCCATGCTTATACTACACATCAAAGGGCTCTTTATTGTTCTTATCTTAATTGGTGTTTTTTCCTCCACCATTTAAACCTTCTTTAATTAACTCATTTACCTGACTATTTACAACTAATCCCAAATGGCCAACACCGCTTATTTGTACGTTTTTAGCGCCTTCCAATTTTGAAAGCATATTAGGAACTAAATAATCATTTTTGCTGTAAATAGAAGTGTATAGGATTTTGTGATTAGGATCTTCCCCTACAGGTGCTTTTGATGTGATGAATTTGTTGGGAGATCCCAATGTAATCACATCATTTACCTTCGTTCCGCCCGTATTTTGGATATACTTAAGGGTATTGATTCCACCAGCACTGTGAGCGATAATATCCACTTTATTTTTTCCAGTTTCCTTTAACACTTTATCTACATATGATTCAAGCTGCTTTGCATTCGTCAAGCTGTTGCCTGTTTTATCAATTAATTCAATAGCGAATAATTCATCAGAAGACCAGCCTTGCTTAAGTAAATAATTTTTTATTGCAAGAAAGTTTGTACTGTTGCCGCCAGTTCCGTGAACATAAATTACTGGATCATGTCCAGTTGTCTGAGCTTTTAAAACAGTTGGATTCATACCCATAACAGAAATGATAATCGCGATACTCATAGTTAGTGATAATAATAGTTTAGTTTTTTTCATGATATTCCTCCCTGTTTGGTTGACTGCTATCTTGCTATATCATTGTTATATATTTTAAGAGCAGAAACAACCGGTAACTTTTTCTAGTCTGTTCAAAGATTAGATGAATACGCCTTTCGGATACACAACTCTACTTGAAAATACGTGGTATTAAACTCCTTTTCTCTTTTATTATTATAATAAACCTTTTTTATTCATTTCCTCTTCTTCAAAAAAAGTAGGCTATGTTAAAGATAAAGGTTGTTTTAAAATTATCAAATAAAAAACTCGCTAAATTCCATTTGGAAGGCGAGTTGTTTTAATTTACTCTTTTTAAACCACAGGCTCTGCCTGTGTGAAAATAAAACTTGTAGAGTCGTATTAGAAAAAACTCCAATCGTTATAATAGAAGATGGCCGTCAAACCAACTTCAAATAACGAGAGGAGTTCTGCTCATGTCGAGCGACAATAGTTTATCACATACAAGATGGAATTGTAAGTATCATATCGTATTTATTCCCAAATACAGAAGGAAAGTAGTATATGGGAAATTAAGAAAAGATATAGGTGCTATATTGAGAAAACTATGTGAAATGAAAGATGTAGAAATAATGGAAGCACATGCCATGCCAGATCATATACACATGCTGGTAAAAATACCACCGAAAATGTCTGTTTCGTATTTCATGGGATATTTAAAAGGTAAAAGTTCATTGATGATCCATGATAGACATGCAAATTTAAAATATAATCATGGAAATCGAACGTTTTGGGCGAAAGGATATTACGTAAGTACGGTTGGATTAAACGAAAAAACAATTGCAAAGTATATACGAGAGCAAGAAGCAGAGGACCGTTTGCGAGATAATATGAGCAAACGAGAATACGTCGATCCATTTAAAGATAAGTAGGGAGAGTAAACGGTTGGCGGTCAATTTAGAGGTCCCTTTAGGGGCTTCGTTGGTAAAGTGCCCTTATAGGGCGAAATTAAAACCGCCGGTTCTACCGGCGGATACTTACTTTTAAATTAATCTCTCTGAATAAAATATGGACCACATTCAGTTTCATGCGTCATAATAAATGTCCATTTGTAATTCCAATCCATTACATAAATGTCACTATAGTACATGTGGCGTTCGATATATGGTAGTTCATTGATTGAAAGAGTGTCTCCATTTTCAAGAAGGTAAGCATCGTCAATAAATTGATAAAATATTGTACATTTATTCTTTGATTGATTAAGAAATGCTGTTATTGCTTCATCCTTCTCAAGGCACTTAACCTTTTCCCAACTACATAAGTGCCAGAGGAAATTATCCATCCAAATCTCTTTTTGTTCCTCTTTTGAAAGATGACTTGCAAAACATTCACGCCATCTCCCTCGCAAATAGTTTCCCCACTTCGGTATTTCAATTTTCTTTATTTGTTTATTTCTCATATTTTTAAAATTCCTCTCTACCTATTAAAAAGCAATCTCTCTTAATCTCAACATCTTTGCAGTTTCCAAGGTTCAGTTCACACTAGCTATAATTAGCATTGATTTTTTCTTACTTAAATCGTTTTCCATTCTTCTATTATCAAGGAACTGAAACCAAACTAAATAGAGCTGCAAATATTTTGTTGATACACCATTAAATCGATTAATCCATTTCTTCAATCTAGAATGATAATTATTGATGTTGTTCAAATTGTAAATGCCTTTTTTGACATATTCATTCTTGTTTCCATTGATAACAACGTGCTCTATATCGTTTTTAGTAGTATAAAATTTATATGAATTATGGGCATCGGAAATTAACACTGTATCACTAGGAAGATAGGGTGTAAGAATTCCATCGATTTGTTCAGTTAAAATCCTTCCTGACCCAACTTGTCTAGATAGGGTAGTCTTATTTCGGTCTCTTGCTACTAATACACAAACATGTTCATTGGATATTCCTCTTTTAGTAGCGGATCCGCCCCGTTTTCTGTGCTTATGACGTGAAATAATATTTCGACCTTTTGAACTTTCCAAGAAATAGGTCTCATCAACTTCTACAATTCCTTCAAATGAATCTAACCCTTCTTTAACTAATGAAGATAAAACTTTATGTCTCCAATAAAAAAACAGTAACGTGGGTAATGCCAACGATTTTAGCTGTTTTTCGTAACGATAAACCTTTCAACATACATTCAATAAAATTCACCCATTTGTCTGCTTTTTTGGTTCTATACATAGGCAAATTTGTAAGGTGGTTGCTTAATTTTGAGCAGTCTTTGCATTTGTAACGTTGGCGACCATTTCTTTTACCAAAAAGGCTTACACAATGGCGACAATGAAAGCCACTAGAAATTTTTCTTTCTCTTAATTCGTCAATTAATCCACCGTGCTGAGAAGCAGAAAGCGTAAATGGCGAGTTAAAAAATCTAAAATATACTTTTTTCTTTGTCACTTAAATTAGCAATATCAGATAGTATGGTCGAAACAGTCATTTTAAGTACCCCACTTGTATTTATTAAATTCAGGATACCACAATTAACAAAACAGAGACTATATTATTAAACACTACTATCTTTTATGTATTTACAATTCTCTCATCGATCTAAAGCATCAATTTTGTGAATAGCTCGTTAGCTAGCAAAACAAAAAACACGGCTAGTATTAACCGTGTTTGAGAATTAACAATCACCATGTTTATTAAGATGTAATGGCGGTGGGATAAGCCAGCCTTTTTCTTTATTTAAGCGAAGAACTTTTGCTCCAAGAGCTGCCTTTTTGGTATGAAATTGACCATACATAGCAGCAACGTCTTCTCTGATGGATTTACCAATTATTTGACTGCAAGTTACTAAACCTGCAGCAATATCAGCAGAAAGTGTTGCGGCTATTGCAGGATCTGGTATTCTTGCACCGACTGGAATATCCTCTAAACAAGCATCAGGAGGTTCGGGTGCAGCCGGTGGTAAACCGACACCATTTTCTTTTAAAAGCTCTTCCAGCTGTTTTTTTTCTTCTTTGCAAGTTTCAATAACTTCGACTAATAACTTCTTTAAATCCCCATCACCAGCATGATTCAACATCGTTTGATAGCCTGCTGTCATACTATTTCCGACTAGTTGCGATGCCCAAATATCAAAAACTTCCCCATAGTGTAACGGCTCTTCCTTTGGATTTCCAGATAAAATCCCCATCAATAATCCTCCTTCATGTTTAGTAACTCTATAGTTAGTGCGTCCGTTCGCACTTCCATAGCTTTTCCAACATAAGAGAAGAATATTGATAATTTCACTTTCATCTATATAACGAAAACGATTACAACAAGTAAGTAAATTAGGGATTATAATATCATCAAATACCGTCTCTTCCATAACTATAAAGATATCCATGCTTATTCACATATATGTTTTATTGATATAAGGTAAGTAAATTAAATATATCCTCCAACAGTAAGTTGGCAAAGGATTCATCGATCTTTTTACCGGATTGTGCTTGAATTAATTTTGTCATGGCATGTAAATTATTCCTGATTTGTTTGTTATTCATCTTTTCCTTTTGAATAATATGGTTAATCTTTACATGTAGATTATTAGCGATCTCATTATTTATCCATTCTTTGTCTCTTCCATAATTAATCGCTTCCCTTAAATGATTGATATCCATTATAACGTTTAGCTGATATATTTCTTCAGCCACATTTCCAGCCTGATCGGTAGCGAGTACCTTAATGGTATGTTCTCCTAAAGATAGAGAATACGGTTTGATTTCTATCGGGTTGCTTACAGCCACATCATCTAAGTAAAACTCTTTACTTGCTATATCGCTATAAGAATCAGACATCGCAAATGCTAAATTGACGGTGTCGGTTCGATAAATATCCTCCGCTTCTGGCGCTGATATAGTTGGAGATTCTTTATCGATAAATTGAATAGAATGTGTTTTGCCAATCGAATTGGCCACATTCACTTCCACCTGAATGGTTGGGGAATTCTGCAGAACTTTTATTTTATCATCTTTCTTATCTACTTCTAGTCCTGTTTTATTCATCTCGATTACGATTTTATCCTGTTTTTGTGTCGGATCTGAGACGGAAAGTGTCAAGCCATTTTTCTCTTCTTTTACCATTACAGATGCAGCGCTCCCTGCTTTAATGAAACCTACTGTGTCTTTTTGATAAAAGTTTGCTGCTGTTAGCTTAAGTGTTTCCTCTCTAACTGCCTGAACAGATGCTGTATTGGCAAGAATAGTAACATCAGGTTTCTCGCTGTAATTTTTTGTTTGTTCCACATCCTTATTAGGTAAAAGAACATAGGAGTAAGTTTCATCTACAGGCTGTTTGCCATGGTCAAAGGCTAAACTTAAATAATTTCTTGTAATGGATTCGGTAGATCCTCCACTATTAATTTCATTCCAAGATCCTGTTCTTGATTCCCGTAAACCACGGAGACTAGGTGAATTGGGAAAATAATAGCCTATATCTGATCCTTGAACATTTTTCTCTAAATGAGCCCATTGAACATCGTTTAAGACCTCTGAATCACCAAGTTCTTTTATCTTTTCTTCTCCATTGATCAGCAGCTTATTATTACCGTTGGCATTTAATTGTCGATTTTCAACAATTGTTTCTACTTCAGATTCTCCCGTGCTATTAATAGCTGCACCTAATGCCACAATTTCATCATCAAACATAAACCATGATTTTTTTCCTTTTAATGAACTTCCCGTTAACTTCTCAAGGGAAAAATCCATTCCTGCTGCACCATAAAGATCATCCAGATTAGAACCGCCAACCCATGACCTTGGGTTATAGTAGCTTTCCCAATCTTTTAAAGTTCCTTTCGATTGATCGGTTGTTGTTCCTGGTAATCGATAGCTGTCCACAGTTGGCCAGTAATCATTGCTGAATTGCTTTAAATCATTGTTATATAAATATGTAGCACCAGCCCCTGTGTACCAGCCTTTTTTATTTTCTCCATTGCCATATTCGAAACCTGAAATTCTATCAGAAAACATACTGATTCCAAAACCAAAATCAGGACGCAAATGAACAACACGGTCCATGCCTGCAAACACTTGATTCTTGATTAACTCACCCCTCGGTTCGATCGTTGTGTCATTCACCAGTGTATGGACAAGATGGATTTGATAAATGGATAAACCATTAACATAATTGCTAAAGGTCGTATCTGTTTGAATCCACTCTTTGACCATTTGTTTAATGGACAATGCATGTTCTTGTGGAGCTGCATCTGCTAACCGAAGCAAACTCAAAATCGTCGATCTGCCTGTTGCATGATCATTGGTGCTCTGCCTCGAAACACCTCTGCCTGACACCATGTCCATCATGGCGCCTTTATAAATAAGTGGTTCAAACGAATCGCTCACCCAGTTAAATACGTTGTCAACGTTTGAATCCTTGACCTCCCATGGTGAATCTTTTAATAAATACAACATATCAGCTGTTCGGCCGACCCATGTTGCTCCATATCCCCCTGTGTATGCAACATTAAAGTGTTGAACAAGTGAACCGTCTCTGTATACACCGTCCCCGCTGTTAACATAGATATATTCTTTACTAATGGAATCACGCCCTTTCAGTACCTTTCCGCTATTTTTTTCGATAATACCGCGAAGAGAAACAACTAAAGCCTTATCCAAAAGGTTTGCGCCTGTTTCACGGAAGTTTGGGTCACCAAGTGAAACCCGTTTCGTAGGATCAGGAACAAACCTGTCAATTGCTTTAATATAATTATTAATTTGAAGCGATGATAAATCGTTATACATTAACACCATAATATCGTTCAACGTTTGGGGAATTCCAATTTCCCAGTCCCACCAATTACCGTATTCTTCTTTATCAGCATTGTATCGATTATTATGCAACCAATCTAATCCAATAATAATATCAGTCTTTAAAGCTTGATTGCGAAACAATGCTGAACCTTTACTTGAATAAGCAAGAGCCATATCCTTTAAGCGTTGATAGGAGGTAGTAATTTGAGCTGAATTAGTTGTACTTTCATTATCTGCCCACAAGGAATTTCGATTCTCCATTTTATTCATCATATCCCATATACCTGTTCCATCCTTATTTGTAACTTTCTTTTCTAAGCCACTCATATAGGCGGCTGCATCCTGATCAGCCGGATTATAAAGCTCATTTCCTGTAAGTTTATGGAACCAACTTAATCGGAGCTCATCATAGTACCCAATGTCCTCCACAGAATCTACACTAATTAGACATTCTGCCGTAAAACCGCCATCTTTTGATGTTGCTTTAATAGTCGCAGCTCCTGACTCTGCGCCTGTAACAACGCCCGCGCTATTAACAGAGGCAATTTCAGGGTTGGAGGATGTCCAAGTTACCGTTTTGTCTGTCACATCAGCCGGTGTAAAAACAGGCTCCAAAGTCACTGTCTCTCCTATTCCTACCTTAACGGCATTTTGCTTTAACGAAAAATCCGTTACTGTTTTATCTGATTCTTTCAAAGCCACTTCATCAAACCAAGCCTGTCCTTTTGCTGTTTCAAAAAATAACTCTATTCTTACTTTACTTGCATTATTAGGAATCGTTAAACCAAGCCGTTTTGTGTTCCAATCCTGTGAACCTTTTAATTTTTCAGTAGAAGGTCCATCGCTGATTTTTTTGTTTGCACTATCTAAATATTGTGTTCGGACAAATACACCTCCACCAGAGGCTTCAATATTTTCTGTTTTGACCCAGAAAGATAATTGATAAGTGAAGCCAGACTTGACAGAAACATCTTGGAGAACATCCGCTCTGCTAGTTTCTGTGGCTTTGATAGAAATAGATTTTTCACCCTCGTAAAATACACTATCGTCCATTCGCAGCTCCGGGGTACCACTTGGAATCCAGGTGCTCCATTTTCCTGGCCCCTCACTATTTGCCCAAGAACTATTACTCGTTACCGTCTCAAACCCACCATTCTGGATCAAATTCTCGTTTATCGTTTCTTCAGCTGTGATGTTACGAGCAGGGAGAACGAAACTAATTATCATGAAAGTGAATAAAAAAACACTAATTCCTTTTTGCATTTTCCCATCCTCCATATACAGTTTTGTAATCAAAACGTGGATTATAGCTTTTAGTTAGAATCGTATTTTTATTAGATAAAGTCATGAGAGTTAAACTAGGTATTATTAAGCTCGACATTAACTGGTCGACAGTTAAGTAATCTTTGAATTGTCATTAGAGCAAAACAAGTTCTATAAGGAATTTGTTCAAAAAAGTCCCCTGATCTTGACATTATTATTTTCTATCTGTCTAATCAGGGGAGATAAAGTATATGGTAATCTGAAATTATTTTATATATATTGGTTTATTAGCAAAATGGATTTCTTCTGAGTAGATACCTTCTGTTTCAAATATAATTAAACGGTTCATTCCTTTTTTAACAAAGGAGCCGGTATATACAATGAACCGGTTGGGCCTACATTCCAAAAACGCCCTAAATGAAAACCATTTAATTCTGCCATCCCTTTCCCGAAACCCGAACAGTCTAGAAATGTATCCACACATTCTTCTAATTCAAACACATATTCATAAAAACCTGGTTGATTTTTCTCCCAGCTGCGAGAAAAGTCTACCTTGCTTAAGTCATCTAATGTTAATGGATAATGATCAAAATAATGATGAAAATGAATGTCAATCATCACTCCAGAACGAATTCCTTTTCGTTGGGTTGGCGAGAGTAATCTTCCTCCATAATTTACCCGTCCAACATTTTCCACTAAAATACTCAATTCCTTTGTTTCTTTTGGTAAAACAAAAGAACTGCCGAGTGTTTCCTGATATTCAGTGTGAATCCATTGTTCATCCGCAAAAATTTGTACTCGATCGTTTGCCTCAACGACTTGACAGTTGTCGATTTGCTCTCTATTGTCTATTTTTGTTTGATAGAGAATATAGCCATAATTCTGATCTAATTCTTCCATTGTTAGTGTATGTGAATGAGTTATCTTTTGGCTTAAAGTCGGAAGCGTACTAAATAAAGAGACTTTTCGGTTTAGTTTGACGCTCCCTAAATCTTTTCTGACTAAATCTCGCGGTTGATCTTGCCAGCAGTTTTCAACTACTTTTTTTATGGCCTTTTGGACAGCAAAATATTTTTCTGTTGGTTCTCCCCACTCCGTTAGAAGGGCATCGTAATCATAGGAGGTGATTTGCGGAAGGTCAATGCCGTTACGGCTTGAACAACCATTCATAAAACCAAAGTTCGTTCCACCATGAAACATGTAAAAATTGATGCTTCCAAGTTGCAGTAGTTCCTCCACTTCACCAGCTAGCTCATCTGGGTCCCGTCTGATAATTTCGTTTCCCCAGCGATTAAACCAGCCATCCCAAAATTCCATACACATTAACGGCCATGCTTTATTATTTTCCTGATGGAAAGCAGCTAACTCTTTGAGATTATGACTTGACTTGGATCCAAAGTTTCCTGTAGGTAGAATATCATCCTCCAAAAGACTTCCCGCTTTTAAAGCCTCATGCCATGTGCCATCAGAAGTAAATAGTGGTACTTCTGCCCCATGCTTAACCATTAAATCTTTTATTCTTTTCACATACTCTTTATCATTTCCAAAGGATCCATACTCATTTTCCACTTGCATCATAATAACAGGACCACCCTTTGTAACTTGAAGTGGTCTAATCACATCAAATAGTGATTGATAATAAGTATCTACTTTTGATAAAAAATTGGATGAACGACTGCGGATTCGCATTGTCCGATCTTTTAAAAGCCATGCTGGTAAACCTCCAAATTCCCATTCAGCACAAATATAAGGAGAAGGTCTTACTATGACATATAATCCAAGCCTTTCAGCTGTCTTTATAAATTCTTTAACATCTGCAATCCCGTCAAAGTTGTATATTCCTTCTTGTGGTTCATGTAAATTCCAAGGAATATAAGTCTCTACCGTATTGCAGCCGAGTGCTTTCAAATTAAAGAGGCTGTGCTCCCAATACTCAGGCACAATCCTAAAATAATGAACTGCACCTGAAATAATTTTAAATTCCTCTCCATTTAACAAGAACTCTTTACCAATTTGAAAGCTTGTCATCTTATCCTCCCATCTTATTTCATGAACATCGTTAAACATTTTATTACCAATATGTTTCCCAGGTAGGTCTTAATAGACGAAATAATGCCTCCATATAGAAGTAATCTCCCCATAGATTAGGTTCGTCTACGCCTTTACCCTCTTGATATGCATAAACACCATGTAATAGTAAACCTTCATTCCCTTCCACATTTTGAGAAGTATACGAATCTCGTAGCACTTTCACCATTCCAGCAGCTAATTTGTCTGCATCCGGATAAAGACTGACTTTCTTCGCAGATAAAAGACCACAGGCCGCTATAGCCAATGACGAACTATCGCGTACTTGACCATCTTCCTTCGTAAAGGCAAAATCCCAGTAAGGTACTATATCATCAGGAAGGTTTGCCAAAAAATAATCAACCGTTTTTTCATAGACGAATTCATTTCGCAGTGATGGATTGTATAAGCTGTTAAGCGGCAATCCTAAAACAGCCCAAGCTTGCCCTCTTGCCCAGCATGAATCATCACGATAACCTTGGTGCGTTGCTCCAGATAGAGGTTCCCCATTTTCATGATTAAAATAGTACGTATGGTATGTTGAATAATCTTCTCTAAAGATGTGGTTGCACACTTGGTGATAATGGTTCACTGCTTTTTGATAATATTTCTCTTCCCCTGATAACCGCCAGACATCGAATAATAAGGGCAAATTTATTAAGGAATCAATAATAAGGCGATATTCTTTTTCATTGTTTAATGCACCCCATGCTTGCAAAAACTTGCCCTTAGGCTGGTATCTCTCTAATAATTTATCTGCTGCTCCTTTTAACAGTGGAATAAAATCTTCCGTACTAGTAACACGATAACCAGCACCTACTGATAAACTATATAAAAAGCCGAGATCGTGATGATCTAACACAATATTCTCTTTTAAGCGAATTTTAAAGCTTTTTATTTGTTCAAGTGCAGCATTTTTAAAGGCTGCATCCTGAGTATATTCATAGGCGATCCACAGCATCCCTGTCCAGAAGCCGTTTGTCCAGTCATCATTGTCTTTCAAACGATATTTTCCATTTGTCGCTTCTGCAGAGGGAAATTTATTCTGATATCGTGCTAGATTCGACTTTAGCTTTGCGCAAATCCAATCAAGCTCTTTCTCGATATCATCATTTGTTAATAGGTTGCCTGATTCTAATAACTTCTCTTTGATACTTTGTAACTCTGCCATTTATTCACCTCATAGGTAGGAAATAATATTGGCTGCTGGATCATCAGGCACCATTTGGGCTGTCACCTCAACACCCTTTTCGATTAGGAAGTCTACTGCTTTTCTCTCTGATTCTGACAAACTAACAGATTTCTTAATTTGTAACGTATTCGGTCGATTCGAGAGATTTCCAATATTCACTTGTTTCACATTTAATCCTGCCTTCAATAGCTGAACTGCCACTTCAGGAGTTTTGATTACAACGAGAACACGCTGTCCTTGATAATTTCCATTTTTAATATTATTTACAGCCTTTTCAACATCTAAAATCGATGTATTTACACCGGAAGGAGCTGCCATTCTTAACACCGATTTCTCCAATTCATTCGCTGCCACTTTATCATCAATAACCATAATCCGATTAACTTTTAAACCTGTTGCCCATCGTGTAGCCACTTGACCATGAATTAAACGATCATCTACACGGATATGAACGATTCCTTCCATCCTGCACACTCCTTTTTAAGCGAAAATTTTTAAATTATAAGCAATAATACCAAAAGCAATTAACATAAAAATAACCTTTGTTGAATTCATCTTCTTACGACCTAAAACCCAGTAAGTTAGTAAGACAATTAATGCAGGAGCAAGCCCTGGCATTATTTGATCAGCAATGTCCTGTAAGTTTAATTTGACCTCACCTTGTGTAAATTGATAGCCAAAGGTTGCTTTCACAACACTTGGAATGAGCGCACCAACCACTGTTATTCCAAGAATATTGGCTGCACTTGTTACTTTTTTCAAGCGATTTCCTATTTCACTGATAAGTTTCGTGCCCTCTCTATGTCCAGCCTTTACAAACAAACGCATACATATTAGTCGAACTATTCCGAAAACTATCCACAATATTAATCCTGCTGGATTCCCCTTAAGAGCAAGATAAGAAGCAATTGAACCTATTATAGTGGTTGGAATCATAAAAAACAGGGTGTCTCCAATACCAGCAAGTGGTCCCATTAAGCCTGTTTTAATAGATGTTACTACTTCTTTGGCCTTAATTCCTTCTTCACTTTCAATAGCTGTATTTACCCCTAATATCATCGGAGCCATAGTATTATTGGTATTGAAGAACTGGAGCTGATTCAATGATGCTTCTTTCAATTCTTCTTTATTCTCTTGCTTCCCATAAACCGATTCCAATAATGGATAAATGCTATAATAATAACCTAAACCTTGCATCTTTTCATAATTCCAGCCGGCCTGCCCTAGGAAATACCATCTCCAAAAGACACTGTTTAATTCTTTTTGATTATTACTCATCACCCATTCCTCCTACTGGTGTAACTTGTTCTTCTTTCTCTGCTTTCGCAAAAAATTGTAAGTAAATAAGCGCAAGTGCTACCCCAACAATCGCTACTCCAAGTACCGGTACTTTTAGATAGGCTGCTAAGAAGAAACCAATTAACAGAAATGCAAAGTTTGGTTTAATCGGTAAATAACGTAATAAAATTGCTATACCTAATGCTGGTAAAATGCCACCCGAAACTGATAATCCTTTCATTAACCATGTAGGAATCCAATCCACAACATCTTGAACAAAATGAGATCCTAGTACAAGTGCTAAAAAAACAGGGATCATTCGCGAAAGAGAAGTTGGTACTATTCCCCAAATATTCATATACGTTGCCTTCTTTGTTTTCCCTTCCTTGACTAACTTTTCTGCACGATGTTGAAAAAAAGTATTCGTAAAACGGGCTAATACATCTAATTGAACCATTAACAAACCGATTGGTACTGCTAATGTTGCCCCAAACTCTGCACCTTCCCCACTCAATACTGCAAATGTTGTACCAAGAAGCGCACCTGTCATATAATCTGGAATCGATGCTCCGCCAAAATTTCCAACACCAAGAACAAGAAGGTTTAATGTACCACCAACAATTAGCCCGGTTTGGATATCACCTAAGATTAATCCTGCAAAAAATCCTGCCATCGTAGGTTTAACAAATCCAAACGTCGTGTTATTTCCATCATAAATTGCAAATGCAGCATAAAGGGTTAATAAAATTATTTGCCACCATTCAATACCAGCCATATACCATTCCCCTATTCATCTAAATTAGATACATTCATTTCCAACTGACAAAATTCAATTGCTCTTTTTCCTTTTTTCTCTAAAATGGTCAGATCATCCTCTTCGAAATAAAACGCTTCTAAAATTAATGGTAAATTAACACCTGAGATAATTCTCACCTTATCAGCAAGGTTTAATCTCAATGTTTCCTTTACAATTTGGTTATAGGGGGTGCCCCCCTTTAAATCAACAAAGGCTAAATATTCCTTTTGTTTATCTATGACCTCATTTTGCAGAAACTGCTGTACTTCATTCGTAAAAGTTTCTACACCCATTTCTGTTAATTCAATTGTTATGAGAGGGTTGAATTCTCCTACTATCATTTGTGCAGATCTTTTCAACCCTGATGCAACGCCTTGATGAGAAAGTATAACAATATTTTTCATTTTTTCAGCTCCCTATACTAAACGGAATCAATTCTTATATTAAAATAGTCCCAACGTTTGTAACTCTCGATATACTCCACCACTCTACCATTTGCAAGATACGTATGCCTTTTTGTAAAAACAACAGGAGCAGCTTCTTTAAGATCTATTTCTGCGCAAATTTCATGTGGAGCTGGAAAGATTATTTCGGTTGTTTCCGTAAATTCTGCCTGAAATAGATTGATGCCAAATTTATTTTTTATCATTTCATAAATTGATTTAAAGTTTTCCAGATTTTCGATCTCTTCATTCCCGATGAATTCGGGTAAAATAAAGGTATTTTGCAATATAAAAGCACACCCATCACTATACCGAATCCGTTTTACGGAATAAAAAAGCTTATCCTCTGCAATCCGTAATTCTTTTGCGATCCGTGGGTCTTTCATTAATTCCACTTCTATTACTTTTACATCCTCTTCATCATACTGAATATTTTCTTTTTCCGTAAATTTAACAATTTTCCCCCGTCTTGCCTTCGATACGAAAGTGCCTTTTCCCTGGTAACGTACCAAATACCCATCATTCACTAACTCTGTAATTGCTTTAATTACAGTGATACTGCTTACATTAAACTCTTTTTTAAGCTCCGACTCACTATAAAACTTATCACCAGGTTGAAATTCACCATTTGTCAATCTTTCCAGCAAACTATTTTTTATTTTTAGGTACTTAGGCATCCTAATCCCCCCGATCCAATTAAAATATGTATGACTTAACTTAATAGGTTAATATGTTAATATATTAAGTTAAGTAAATCTTATTATAATTATCTAATAATTGCAAGCGGAATCAAAAAAATAAATAAAATTTTTTTGGTAAAATATTTTCCTTCTCTTGTAGTGTCCCTCCATAACAAAAAACCAGCTGTCTCTGGCAGCTGGTTTTTTAAAGGTGTATTCAATTTTAATATGAAACAAGCTAAAATCTTATTTTTGTATAATGAAAGCTCTCTAGTAACGCAAGTATATCTGTGTTTTTTTGTATGTATCCGCGTAAGCGAAGCATTGTTTGTTTTACCCATTCATATTCTTCCTTTAATTCATCATAAGCATATGATGGTATACAAAAAACGTCTAAGCCTTATGGTATAACGATTTTAAAAGTTTTTTTAAACATTGGAGTCTTAATCATAACATATGAAAAATATCTTTATTCTATTCACCATTTGTATAGATTTAGCAGATTCTTCTAAATTGTCTTTAGCCTATTATAAAGAGATTTCAGTTCTTCTTCAATCTTAGTAAGTCTATTTTCTAAAGGGCGTATATTTCCATTTACATATTCCAATTTTTCTAGATTGTCTTGTACCTGTAAATATTCGTTCTTTAATTCCAAAATTTTATATTCAATGTCTGTTTTATTCATATTCTCGCACCTCCCTCCAGAAGAAGATATCGATATAACCTCTTTTTCGCTTAATTTTTGTTCGCACAAATCAATCCCAAACTCTGTTTAAGCACCAGCGATTTAGACATAATTTTATTCAAAGTAATCATAATCCTTTTATCATTTTCTTGTAAAGATAATAGATTGCTTCTTTTTTTCGTTTCCAGCTATATTTTAAAGTATTTTCTCTTTTATCGGATTGCTTTTATTCCTCTCCATATTTTCTATTAAGTCTTAAATAGTATCTAAATTGATTGATCATTCTTAGGTAATGTTTACCGTGCTTAAACAAATGCACCCAATTATTTAAGCACAACCTTTATAGTGAAGAAAACGATTGTATAAAAACCAAATTAAAAACCACAATAATTTAATGAAGAAAGGTGGTGTAATAATGAAATATGTTAAAGCTTTTGCGATAAAATTTCTTTCAACACTTGTTCTATTATCGTTAATTTTAATGATTCTATTTAATTTGCCATTTACAAATGTCTTCATGATTACGGTTGTATTAGGAGTTTTAGCATACATTATTGGCGATTTACTTATTCTTCCGCGCACCAATAATCTAGTTGCTACCATTTCGGATTTCGGATTAGCTTTCTTTGTTATATGGCTAATGAGTGAAAATTTCACATATAGAGGGAATACGGTTATGATGTCGTTAATTGCCTCTATAGGCGTTTTAATTTTCGAATACTTCTTTCATAAGTACCTTATTCAAAACTTTATACAGGAAGCGAAATCCAATCCACGACAGGAAAAACTGCAGTTTCAAACTGAAATGGCTGAAGAATTTCATCCAAACTCAAAAACAGATAATGATGAATCTTAGTATTACTTTTTTATCCCCAAAAAACATCCACTCTGATTTTTAAGTGGATGTTTTTTCTTTTTCAATACTTTATTCCAATCATATGGATAGTTCCCTACCTTTAGCATTACGTTCCCTTCAGCCTATTATAAATCTTTTAAGTTTATCTCTCCAAGTATATAATTCACCTGCAATTATTTTAGTATCTAATCCGCAGCTTAGCAAAATTCTCTAACTCTGGTTGTGTAAACTTGATATTCTGCCCTTGCCTAAAAAAATTACAAAAGCGGTATATTACTTTCTTTACAAGCAGTAATAATAGCATCATTCCAAACAGATACTTGAACTTCGCCAATATGTGCTTTCTTTAACAGAAACATCATTAATCTCGATTGGCCTATCCCGCCACCGATTGTATACGGAAGTCTTTTATTTAGTATGCCTTGGTGATATTCTAGATCTTTCCGATTTTCATTCTTTGAGCATTTTAATTGTTGCAAAAGTGTCTTCTCATCCACACGTATCCCCATAGAAGATATCTCGATAGACTTTTCTAACAGAGGATACCATAAAATAATATCTCCGTTTAGATTCCAGTCATCATAATCAGGCGAACGTCCATCATGCTTGATACCAGATAACAATTCCCCTCCAATCTTCATAATGAAAACTGCCCCAAACTCCTTGGCTATTTCATCTTCCCGCTGTTTTGGTGTTAGAGATGGATATATATCCTCAAGATCTTGTGTCGTAATAAAATGAATATTTTCTGGCAGTGTGGGTTCGATACGAGGATATAACGTATATAAGAAATCTTCCGAAGACTTTATAGCACTATAAATTTTTTGGACCTCTAATTTTAGAGTCGCTAACTGACGTTCATCGAAGCTGATAACTTTCTCCCAGTCCCATTGATCAACAAACATAGAGTGTAGATTGTCTAAAACCTCATCTCTCCTAATTGCATTCATATCAGTGTATAACCCTTCACCATAACTAAATCCATACTGTCCTAGGGCCATTCTCTTCCACTTGGCCAATGATTGAACTATTTCTATTTGTGAATGTTCCACATCCATTGCATTAAAAGTAACAATGCGCTCTACTCCATTTAAATTATCATTAATACCACTTCCTGCCTTTAATATAATCGGGGCGGAAATCTTTGTTAAATTTAACTCTTTAGAAAAGTGATTCTCAAAGTGATGTTTTAATTTATTTATAGCGATTTGGGTTTCGATAAAGTTCAAATTAGGTTGATATATACTTGGAACAATAAGTGATTCATTCATAGAAAAGTACCTCCATTTATATCTAGGGTTGTTCTTTATAATTGGGTTTTTATTCTGTTTACTATATGATGGAATCCTCCAGTTGATATCCGCTCCTGCCTAATTATTGATTCAGAGGATTAATTCCCCTTAACACTTGCCAGTTAAGACATAATTCGATACAGATTACTAAAGGAACTTGTATTAGAAAAGATCCGTTAACTATGCTAATTATTTCAACAAAAGAGACTGCTAAAAAAGCAATCTCTCCGAAAAATTGTTTACCTATAACTCCTTTATACCGAATGGTTTGCTCTGTTAACCAATTAGAATCCTCACTAGCTAGAAAGTCTTAGATTAATAGAATTAACCGGACTCCTTCTTTTCCTTCTTAACCTTAAATAAGGTATAATAAAGAAAACATCTAATCCCTTATGTATCAGCGTTTTAGACGTTTATTATTAGAAATTTTTGAAGCTTGAGTTTCAGTAATAAAATGATTCATATCATTTTACATTCTTTTAACGAGGCAACTATAACATCCTGGTTTAGCGTAATGAATGTGAATATATGCTACTTCTTCATTATCAAATACATCATCTATCATTTTCCTCACATTCACACCTTCTGTAACCCTAGCATCTACTAACATTGCGTCAATATTGTAACCGCGTAAAGAAAGAAGCCTATGATATATGATATCCGGAATTTCATTTACATCTAACATAGCGGTAGTTGCTTCTTTTCGTATAAATATGGGTCCATTTGCTTTATAAGGTGAATTAACAAAATGATATTGGTAATTCAATAATATAACTTCTTCTCCTATTTCTGCATCCTTCAAGCTTACCCTGCAAGGAAATCCAGGCTTCTTATCTGCTATCATTTTGACTGCTCCAATATTTATTAGTTCTTCTTCATCCATTAAGAATAGGTCATTAAACTCATTATCTTGTAACGCAATGAATTGAAAATTATTTCTCATATACTTATCTCCTTCAGTTTAAATTTATCTAGAGGGAATAATGCATTATATGGAATAACTACCATATAAACACTTCATTCTATATTCTTTTGGTGTTAAGCCTGTTCTCGTTTTAAAAATCTTGTAAAAATTAGACATACTTTGAAAGCCAGCTTCAAAGGCGACTTTCGTAATTTCTGTATCTGTACGAGTCAACAACCTAGTTGCTTCTTTTAATCTCAACTCAATTAAGTATTCAGAAATTGTCTTGCCATAATACTGTTTAAAAAGTCTAACTAGATGATTATTACTCACTCCAAGCATCGGTGCTATTTTCTTAGTTTCAAAAGATTTACTGTAGTTGTTAGAAATTAGTTCTTTTACTCTCTCTACCAAATCTTTATTTGGGTCGTAAATTGTTTCACTAAGATCTGGTCTACACATTTTACATGGTCTAAACCCATTCTTTAGTGCATCCTTTATGGAATCGAAGAAAATAATGTTCTTCTGCAAGGGTGTCTTGGCTTTACAGGATGGCCTACAGAAGATTCCTGTTGTAATGACTACATAGTAAAACATGCCATCATAATAATTATTACAGGTACTCACTGCTTTTCATTTTTCTTCCCAAATCATCCATTCATTACCTCCTATCTTTTACTTCCTTTATTTATTATATATCTGTTATAGCAGAAACTTCTTCCTGTTTTTAACCAACCTATTTTTATTTAGATAAGATCAATAATATCGGAACAAATGTATAAATCCACCATATTCTTTATTCTCTTCTTTTTAAAATTCCAACAATTTTGACTAACATATCTCATTTTTTAACGAATTGATTTTTTTTAATAACAAGCTGTTAATATTTTTTATCCTTCTCTTTTAGTCATGTTTACATATTAGGACTTATAGTGATACAGCCAAGATACGCATAAAAATAGGTCATAAAATCATTTATTCCACATTACAAGCGGTGAAAAAGTTCACGGTTTTCCAAACTAAAAGTTTATCCTTCTAGTAAACGGAAATAATAATGTTAAAAACTATTAAATGGAGGAGTTAAAGTGGCCGAAAACGCTAATTATAAGGAAAAATTACCACCTAACGCTGAATCTTATTGGACAAACACTATTCATTTACCAGAGTACCCCTGCCTTGAGGATGACATGCAAGTTGATGTAGCTATTGTAGGTGGCGGAATTACAGGCATTACTTCTGCCTATCTGTTGGTAAATGAAGGGCTGAAAGTTGCTATAATTGAAGCAGACAAATTACTGAACGGAACAACGGGACATACCACAGCTAAAATCACTGCCCAGCACGATTTAATTTATGAGGAACTAATCCGCTATGCTGGGAAAGACACGGCAAGATTATATTATGAGGCGAACACCGATGCTTTAGAATTCATTCAAGAAACGGTTAATAAGCATCAAATTGATTGTGATTTCACTCATCAAGATGCCTATGTGTATAGCACAACAGAAGAATATGCCCGTAAACTAGAAAAAGAAGCAGAAGCCTATGAAGAGCTTCATATTGAAGGAAAACTCGTAAACAAACTTCCTTTCGATTTAGAAATATATAATGCACTTGTTATGGAAGATCAAGCTCAATTCCATCCACTTAAATACTTGGCTCATCTTACCAAAATAATCACCGAAAAAGGAGGATACATCTTTGAAAATACAACGGCTGTAAATATCGATACTGGCGAACACCCCGCAGTCCTTACCCGTGGAGGAGCACGAATTACAGCGAAATATGTTCTTGCCTGTTCTCATTTCCCTTTTTATGAAGGTGCTGGACTTTATTCTACAAGAATGCATGCAGACCGTTCTTATATTATTGCTGCAAAAGCAAAAACAGACTATCCAGGTGGTATGTATATTAGTGCAGATGAGCCGAAAAGATCTCTACGCTATGCAATAATTAATGGAGAAGAAATGATTCTCATTTCTGGAGAAAGTCATAAAACAGGACAAGGTGGAGAAACATTGAAGCATTACGAGGCCTTAGAGACTTTTGGTCAAAAAGTATTCGGAATTGAGAATATTACCTACCGATGGTCAGCGCAAGATCTAACTACTCTGGATAAAATTCCATACATTGGCGAAATTACTTCCGGTCAAAAAAATATCTTAATCGCTACTGGATACCGGAAATGGGGAATGACAAACGGAACTGCAGCTGCGCTTTTATTCCGAGACACCATACTTGGTAAAAAGAGCAAGTACCAGAAATTGTATACTCCTTCCCGTTTCAATTTGAATCCAAGTCTAAAAAATTTCTTAACGCAAAATGCGAACGTTGTTAGTCACCTAATTAAAGGAAAGTTGGAAATTCCTCAGAACGATATTAATAACCTATCCCATGATGAGGGAGCTGTTATTGAAATTAATGGGCACAAAAAAGGAGCGTATAGAGATAAAGAGGGTAAGCTTCATATTGTCGATACAACTTGTACGCACATGGGGTGTGAGGTTGCATGGAATGATGGTGAACGATCTTGGGATTGCCCGTGTCATGGTTCTAGGTTCTCGTATACAGGGGAAGTGCTTGAAGGACCCGCTGAAAAGCCATTAAAAAAATATGATTATAAAATGACCGATAACCTTACCTCAGAAGACTCCGGTTATTAACAAAAACTAAGTAGGTGAAAACAAACGATCTTCAGTTGTTTTTACCTACTTTTTTTTATTTAGCTTCCTATTAATTTTATTCTCACTCAGAAGTAATCTTAGTTTTCTATCAAACTCGTATAATGAACACATCATTAAATTAACTAATATAGCTTTACTATATCAAAAAACAGCCTAGTTTATTGACCAAATCACCCATTAATTCAAGGGTGATTTTCCTTTATTATTGAATAAATACAAATGTCAGTTAGCCTGCTACCATCCGCAGACAAATCATCATTTCTTAAGGTTCCTTCTAATTTAAAACCTAGTTTTTCTGGAATTGAACGACTTTTAACATTTGTTGATTCACATCTTATTCCAATCCTGCTAAATTTGAGTTGTTGAAAGCCATGATTAATTAACGCTCTTACTGCTTCTGTCATATATCCATTGCCAGTATATGTTGTATTAATCCAGTATCCAATTTCACCTTTAGCAATCTTCCAATTAATTCCGTGAAGGCTAGCAGTTCCAATAAATTCTTTAGTTTCCTTATGAAAGATAAGATAACGAAAGCTTTCTCTTTTCAGAAAATCAATATGGGCATTTCTCAAGATAATTTCAATTTCATCCACAGTAGGAATTGTTTGGAATAAGCTTAACCATTGCTTTAACTCATGAAATGAATCCTTTATAGCATGAAATACGACATCCCCGTCACCAGCTTGATGTGGTGCTCGAAGAATAAGTCTATCTGTTTCGATTCGTAACGGAATATCTAATAAAATGGGATTTATATAAATTCCCCCTATAATACTTAAATTATGATTGTATTTATTATATTCTTTGTGTAACTAACTATTCCTGGTAGTACCAGAACAAAAAAGAAGCATAAAAGATATAGATTAAATAGCGTACACTTTTCAGGATTCCTTTCGGGCAGTTAATGAAAGTTCTAGTCTAGGATATCCGGCAACTTTATAACAGAGGTTATTAGAAACTGCAAAAGTTAAAAAAATTATATTTTTAAATTAGACTGACCTAGCCAAATGGGGCAGCCTATGTTTTTTCGTTATGATCCTCATAAATTGTTCTACATGTTCTGTTACTTCTTTGAAACCTCTCTAATTTTACATTCGAATGAAAAGACTCAATGACTGTGTTTTCCCAATAGTCCCTCGGCGTGACATACTAATGACTAAATTTTTTCTTTAATCCTATTTTTTGATATGTATAAGAAGCGTAGACGCTGCATTGATCAGAATGGATAATTATGCCTTCATGGTTTGCTCGTATTTCTAACGCTTCACCCAAGGGGCAATCACCAAAATTGATGATATAGCTTATAAGCTACGATTTATTTATTAAGCAAGTCAATAATCTTTGAAAACCACTTTTATTTCCTGCCTGTCCAATTACTATTTCTAGACAGAGAAAATTTAATCATTTTTCTTTTTGATAAAATCGGCGGGCTTTAGCTCGATTGCCACAATCAGCCATTGAACACCAGCGGCGGCTCCTGTTCCGACTCGTATCAAAAAATAACCATCCACAAGAATCTCCCTCACATTTTTTGACTCGTTCTAAATCGTTTTTAGAAACAAGTAAATCAACAGCAGATTGCAAAATTGGAGGCAGCATAGTGTCCAAGTTTTCCTCGTTATCCATGAACTTCAATGTGTAATGATCCTTTTCCTGGATTACACGCAAAGTTTGATAGAATTTACTTACAGATTCATTGAAACATTCAAGGTCAAGCGGTTGTGGCGATGTCCCCTTTGAAACGGACTTGAAGATTCGATACATGACTTCCCGCATTTCGATAGTCTGCTTTAGAACTTCTCCCGCTTCAGACGGTTTCTCCTCAGCCTTTAAAAGAAGTACTTTTGCTTGTTGCTCGGTCAAGACGTCAGCATGGATGCACCAGTCGACTATTTTAGCGTAACTCGTAAACCAATCCCGCCTTTTCTCATCACTTTCACGCCAACTGACGGTATTGATAAAATCCATACACAAACGTTCTCCGACCATCATATAAGAGTTCATTTCCGGCATATTCAAAGCTCCTTTACTATAACTATCATAATACAAATTGACAGTTAGAATCAACCCAGCTATAATTTAACCATCAAAAATATTTTTGATGGTTAAACACTAAATTCAGGAGGTACTGAGATGGACAATCCGATGTTGGTAGCTGTTAGAACATTGTTGAAGGAAACATATGATGGACCTGAAAAAAACGCAAGCTGGTACACAGAAGCGAAACCTGGTAGTGGTCTATTCGGAACACTTGAAAAGATATCGGCAGAAGATGCTTCATTGCCTGTCAACGGTACGACAATCGCCGCACAAACAGATCATACCCGCTATTACTTATGGGTTGCGAACTCTTACTTAAATGGGGAAGTACCCAGTAAGGACTGGGGAGCATCATGGAAAATCACAACCGTTGATAAAATCACATGGGCTCAATTTACTGACGAACTTCAACAAGAATACACTAAACTAATAAAAAAGATTGATTCTCTTCGCTCCTTAGATAAACAAACATCGAATGGTTTGTTGGGGGCGCTCGCTCACTCCGCCTACCATCTCGGATCAATACGACAGATGATAAAATCGATTAAAGTCCCAAACCAAACATAATTCAGAAAAAAGCCTGTCACTAAAGAGACATATGTATCCCTTAGTGACAGACTCTTCCAAAAAAGTAAAGGTATTTAATCTAGTATTAAATTCTCCTAATCTAGTCATCTTTAAAATATTCAAGCCGCTATAATTTTCATGTATCATACTAGGTTTATTTAGAAAATATTTTTGTCATGTAATATTCGTTTTGCGATATTAGCCGCCTTTTTTCCATTGGCTTTTCCAGTTTTATTTTGAATATTTATCGAAAAATAATAACTATAGCCATCTTTTTTCACAAAGCCAACAAACCAACCATTTATTTCTTTTCCATTAATTGTACCAGTTCCTGTTTTTCCATATAGCTGTGCCTGCTTTTGTTCATCTATGAAAATAGCATTATTTACTGAACGAATATTTTCCTCTTTAAAGCCCAATTTATTTTCTTCTAATGCAAATAATAATTGAACTTGCTCAATTGGAGAAATTTTCAAAGAAGATTCCATCCAATAGTTATCTATATTACCTGACAGATTTTCATTCCCGTAGTTTAGTTTGTGAAAATAACTTTGTAGCTTTTTCTTCCCAACTTCACGATCAAGTTGTTGAAAATACCAGTTAACAGAATTTTCCAAAGCGGTTGATAAATTCTGATTGGTATTCCATTTTTCAAAAGGATATGCCGTTCCATCCCACAATTGCTCGTTGCTTGTAGTGGAAATTACATTCGTTTCTAAAGCGAATAATGCAGAATAAATTTTATATGTGCTATTTGGGGAAACCCTCTGTTCACTCATTTCACGATTATATATTTGATATTGTTTTTTGATAGGATCATATAGAACAAAACTACCCTTATACCCATTAAAATAAGAACTAAGATCTTCATAAGTAACATTTTTCTCATTAAAATGATACTTATCGTCTGAACTAGCGAGTGCAGAGGAAAGCGAAGTAAAGAGTAACACAACCATTGCCAATAGTGCATAAATAACTTTACTCTTCCATTTTAGTAATGGAGAATCCACTCTATAGTTAGCTATACTCTGAATTCGTCGTTTAAGTTGTTCTTTCGTTCCTCCTATTCCAGTGGAAAACTGTTTATATGGTCGGTTAAACTTTTTATCCGCAAAATGAATGATTGTATAGCCATATTCGGTGTATCTACTTTCATCCAAAAGACTTAGAACAGAAGCATCACATGCTAACTCTCGATCGATTCGCATTTTTTTTAAAGCCAGCCATACTAATGGATTAAACCAATAAATAATTTGAACTAACCACATTAGGTAATTAACGAAACTATCTTTACTTTTTTGATGGCATAATTCATGTAAAAAGACATATTTTATTTTACTTAACGAGAATTCTTCTTTTGTTTTTTGGGGTAAAAATACATATGGCTTCCACAATCCTAATGTAATAGGAGAGTTAATAAGCGCGGTCTCCCGTAAAATTATTTTTCTTTTTACCCCGACAATCTCCTTGCACTCTTCTAACAATTCATTTATATTTTGATCTTTAATGCTCGTAGATGACTTTTTAATTTGCCTAATTTGATAAATTGCATAAATGGCACTCGCAATGAAAACCATGATGCCAATGATCCAAATTACAAAAAAGAACTGTTGAAAAAATTCTGTATTTGTTTTATTCACAGAAATAGAGAAATCATTCAAAAAATCATGATTGGATGTCTGTGAAATGTCCAAACCACTGAACGTTTGATTGCCCCTAGTTGTCTCTTTCTCGTTGAATAGTAAGTTTTGCATATATTGAAATATTTCTTGAAACCGTAAAAAATCCCATGGAATCACGCAAGTAATTATTGGAGCAAAAAGAAAATACCAAATTTTATAATGTGATTGCTGGGATAACTGGTTGTAAAATACTCTTTTGATTAACAGAATTATTAAAATAAGGAGGGATACAACAAGCGTACTTAATAATAACCGGGTTACAACCATTATTTTTCCCCTTCTTTCTTATCCCTCTCAGCTAAGATGCTCTTTAGTTCTGAAATGTCTTCCTTTGATAGCTGTTCATTTTCAATAAAATTTAATACCATTGAGTTTAATGTACCACCAAAAAATTGTTTCAGGAAAGATTTACTTTTCTGTTCCACATATTCGTTCTCTTTAACAAGTGATGTATAAATAAATGCTCTGCCATCTTTTCTTGTTTGTAATACTTTTTTCTTCACTAGACGTACAAGCATTGTATGAATTGTATTCGGCTTCCAATCGCTATTTTTTAATACTTTCTCCACGATTTCAGGAGTGGAAATCGGTTCATAGTTCCAGACTACCTTCATCACTTCATATTCAGCTTCAGAAATTTGCGGAATTTCCTTCATCATGACCCTCCTGCTTTTACATTTGTAGTATTTATTATAGCAGGTTGACCCAAATTATTAAAGCATCAGAAGGACTGAAAATATTCATACAACTCATCAATGAATGATTTATTTAATTGAGTAGCCGAACCACCTTTTGAATAGTGTTCCACTAATGAAAGTAAAAGAAACTGATCATTCCCTGTATCAAAAGCTAGTAAAAAGCTATTTTCATCCCCTTTCTCTCCTTGGTTCATCTTTAATTCAGCGGTACCCGTTTTGGCTGCTAACTGATACTGTTGATTATAGAGTAGATGAGCCGTTCCATTTGGGTTGCTCACAACAGCTTCTAAAAAGGTTCTCATTTCATTTGCTGTTGAAGGGGTAATCGCTGATTTAGTTTTTGGCCTGCTATTGTCTTCTAGCAATCTCGGATAAACGATTTTTCCTTCGTTTTGGAAAACAGAATACATGGCAGCTTGTTGAATAGGTGAAAGTAATAATTCTCCTTGTCCATATCCTGTATCAGCAAGAAGGATATCTGAATTAAATGTCCTGTGATTTGAAATTTGCGCTGGATTCATTGCGATTGGTAAATCTAATTCCTCGCCAAAGATAAATTTATCCAGCCCATTTCGAAACGTTTTTTCTCCCAGTTCTAACGTTTCTTGAGCAAAATAAATATTATCGGAATAAATAAGTGCCTTTCTCATATCGACATGTTGTACATTAGAAACACGAGTAACGGAATACCCTCCCCAAGATTTATCCTTTTGCCAACTAAACCCATTTATTATTCTTCGCTTTTCTGGATATGTCACACCCGCATCAAGCCCGATACTAGCTGTAATCGTTTTAAAAGTGGAGCCTGGAGCATAAGCTGAAGCAAACCTTGAAAGAAATGGCTTGTTTTCATCCTTAGCATATTTATCATATTCATTCTGTGATATGCCACGAACCATTTTGTTCGGATCGTATGAAGGAGAGCTAACTACAGCATAAAGACCACCTTCTTTCGGATTCATGACTACAGTAGAACCTGGATTTTCTTTCAAATGATTGTATGCCTCCATTTGAATATAAGCATCAATGGTTAGTTTAATATCTTTTCCATCTATTTTTTCAGCTTTTTGAATTGTTTGCTTGGTTTTGCCATTTTCATCGACAATCAGAATTTCTCCACCATCTTTCCCACGCAGCTCTTTATCAAGAGCTCTTTCTAATCCGGCTTTCCCTATCATGTCTCCTTCTTTCAAATCAGAATTTTTATCTAAATCTTCCCTTGTTACTTCTCCGATATAACCAATTAAATGTGCCGCAGCTTCTTTTAAAGGGTAATAACGGAGGTTCGTATTTTGATAGGAAATCCCAGGTATGACTTCCGCATTATTGGCTTCGATAATTTTAAGAGGAACAAATAGGTTATCCTTTACCCATCCTTGTTTCAGTTTTTGTTGAATCTCTTCTATAGATATATTTAATTGTTTGCTAATGTTTTGCAGTCGCTTCGTTTTTTCATTTCCTTTGAGTAAGTCTTTCGGAACAATCCCTGCCTCCTTAAAGTTTTCATTCACGGCAATGCCATTGCCAAGGCGATCTTTAATTTCTCCACGTTCTGCTCTCCATTGATGAAAAGCTACCTTATCTTTTCCCTCCATATTAGGAAAAATTAATGAAGGGTCCCATTTTATCAAATACTGATCTCCTGATTTGATAATCCTTGCTTGGTAATTAATTTTATCTAATCTACCTAAAGGAGTTGTTAAGCTTAATTGATAGGTTAACTCTTGCTCATTGCGATTAATTTTTTTTAGGTCCATATTGGATGCGTGAATCCCATCAATATTAATTCCATTAAATATATGATCATATTTGTCGATCACTTCCTTCAACGTATAACCTAATGAGTCGTATGAGTCTTTTTCGAGAACTTCTCCTAATTTTTCATACTCTTTGTTCACTAATATTTGAATAAAGGCATTAGCAACTTTTTGTCCTTGGCTATTCTCACTATTATTCGTAATCATATATAGACTTAAACTGATAATCCCAGCTAAAGAGATCAATATCAATATGATATAGGGTCTGATTCTTCTCTTTTTTCTTTCTACTCTGCTACTCAACTCTCTTCCCCTCATTTCCTTCCACTTAATTACTACATTTGTAGTAATTAAGGTAAATTAAACACAATAATTATTCAGAATCATACCGCTTTTCCTTTAGTTCAAAGTAAGCTTTAAACACATCATTCGCTATTTCTAAATTAACATGTGATTGGTCTGTTCGTAACCAAGGGACAGTGACAGAAACAGCAATTTCCGGGTGATCATAAGGTGCATACCCTCCAAATGTAATATTCCAGAGCATTAGGCCTTGGCTATGTGGTAGCGGGCCATTATATAACGCCTGTGCAGTCCCTGTTTTCCCAGCAATCTTATATTCTTTGTTCTTTATTCCATATCCGGTTCCAAGTGGCTCATTCACTACTTGCTTAAAGCCAAGCTGCACACGTTTAATCCACTCTTCCTTCATGTCAATTTTATTGTACACCTTTGGTTTCATTTCCTGAATAATAGGTCCCAATTCATTTGCTTGGTTAGGTTCACGTACTTCCTTGGCAATATGCGGCTGGATTCGATATCCCCCATTTGCAATAGTGGAAATATATTGGACAATTTGCAATGGAGTATATGTATCATACTGCCCAATCGCATAGTCTAATACTTTTCCGGATTCAGGAGGAATTTGACCGCCACCATAACCACTGTGTTCACCAGGTAAATCAATTCCTGTTCTTACTCCTAGCCCAAATTGAGAGAAATTGTATCTGAATGTTTCAATCGCAGACACTTTATCAATACTTAATAGTCCATTGGGAATATAGGTTTGCTGTCCACCTAATTTCATGGCCGTTAAAAACATATATCCATTAGAAGATCGTTTCAATGCATAAAGATCATTAATTGGACCGAATCCTGTCTTATTCCAAGATTTTTTTGCATTCGTTCCTAAAAATTTTAAAGGTCGATCATTAAGTACCTCACCTGGAACAATTGCACCTGTTTGATAACCCGTTAATACAGTAGCTCCTTTCACAACTGATCCCATTTCATATGAGGTCGTTATATTTCCTAATGCAAAATCATTTACTTCCGTTTTACCTGTTTTTTTATTTTGCTCAAATTGTTTTCCCGCCATGGAAAGAACTTCACCGGAATACGGATTCATAACAGTAACAAATGTTCGATCGAGATAAGGCTCACCAATTCTAGCTTTACCTATTTTTTCTTCAATTATCTTTTCAATCTCACGCTGTAAATCGATATCAATTGAAAGGATTAAATCATCACCTCGTTTTCCTTCTTGCACGACTTCAGACTCTAATATATTTCCGTTTTTATCGATTATGTTTTTGATTTTTTCTTTCTGCCCTTGCAATACATCCTCATATTGATTTTCAATATAACTTTTTCCTACTCGATCATTTCTGCTATAGCCTCTTGCTAAATAATAATCAATAGAATCTTTAGGCAAGCCTTCTTTAGAAGAGGAGACTTTACCAATGACTGAGTCTAAAGTTTCATTCCCTTCTGTATCTTTATAAAGATTATAGCGATCCCAATCTATCGTTGTATCAACACCAGGCAGGGAATCTAAATTTTCACTAATCATTGCAACTTCTTTAGTTGTAGCATCTTTTTTGATAATCTGTGGTGTTAACGGATATCCGCTACTCATTTCACGATAAATAGCTAATACTTCTAGTTCTTGCTTAGTAAATGAGTTTACTTCTTTACTTGTTATACGGTCTAAGGTTAGCTGATAAATTTTTGTATCGTAATGTTCATCATGTTTAAGCTTTTTCTTGTCAGCTACAGTAATTTTCGCTTCTGCTTCATTTGGGTGTTTTATCATCCAGTAATCTTTTTTATCTCTTTCTGTTATTGCTTTTAAATCCTCTTTAGAATCCTTTTTAATAAATATCGCTAGCTTTTCTGCAATTTTTAACATTTCTTCAGTTTTACTATTTTGTGCTCTTGTGAACGTTATGGCGTTAGACGGCTTATTCCCTACAATTAACTTCCCATTTCGATCTAATATTTCCCCACGCGGCATAGCAATTTTTACAGTTACATTCTCCTTTCTGTCAACTTCCCGCTTATAGTCCTCTCCATTTACTATTTGCACAATTCCAAGCCTTAAAATAAGAAGCGAGAACAGCAAAAAAACAATTAAAAATAATATATTTATTCGGAAGGAGGAAACAAATGGCTTTGTCCTCTCTTTTTTTTTCTTCAACGGCACCCTCCCTTTCATAACAATGAATATACGTATTTTGACATTTGTTCTTCCATATTGGATATAGATTCTCTTTTCTCTAAATACTACATTTGTAGTTTTTAAAACTAAAAAAATTATTTAAAATAATTCGTTAGTCATTTAATGATCATAAAATTCTATAATTAGCTTATTTTCTATGTTTAGATTTTTTAAAATTACATTCATCACTTCCCATCTTTTACATTTGTAGTATTTACTATAACATGACTCTTCAAATGATTAAAGTACTTTAATCTATAAAATTTTCGTTAGCTGTATGCTTATTATTTGAAAGGAATTAAGTCTGTTCATCCACATGGACAGCATTTAAACGACATTTAGCTCTTTAAGCTCAGTATCCACTTGTTGATGTAAAGCCGCATTGGTTTTATCTATTTTCAAGAAGAATTTCTCTTTTCTATCCTACAATTAACTCCGTTTTACTATTCTAGATTGCTTTAAATCATCCTTCTTGCGCTATACTACACCCCGTTCGTACAAGAACAAAAAAGAAGCATTATCCCTTATTGGATTAATGCGCCATAGTAATTCTTTTATCTAATCTAAATAAAACACTTATACTTTATAGTAAATATCGTTGACTTACAAATATGCCGTTGCTGGGTCATTATTTAGCTCTTCAATTGTTATAAAATCAAAACGAACTTCTTGTTCTCTTCCTTGAGGACTGCAAGCATAGACTCCTGCTAAAATAGTTGAATTTTCTGCCACATCTAAGTGGGCAATTCTAATTTGGTTCCATACTTCCCCGTCCCATGAAAAATCCACATAACAATTTTGTCCAATTTTGGATATACGGTAATATATTTGAACTTCTTCACAGTCTACATATTGAGTAGACCAATCGGAATAGCCCTTATTAGTGACAACTGCACCCAGCTTGCTTAACCCATCTGGAATGTACTCTAGAGAAGTTTTCACCCATACCTCTTCCGAAAATCGAATCATCAGTCCAGCTTGGTCATATTTAGATTTTGGAATAGCTTTAACTCTTGTTGTCATTCTGAAATTCTTGTTAGTTTTGGTAAAGAGAAAATGGCCATTATCTACTTCAAAACCGTAGTGAGTTTTTTGCCAATAATCGGTTTCTTGATCTGTTTCTAAAACAAGTTGGGAAGATTTCGTGTCTATAAACCATTTCTTTGGTTCACAACGCCACTCCAGATTTTCATTTAAACTCTTATCTGCAAAATCCTCATATAATATCCAATTTTTATGCTTCAATGATTCCCCTCCTAAATAAAATCGAATCTTATAATTACATAAATCAAATTTTATTAATTCTTAACTATATTAGGTTCTCTTTTGCCTATAACTTACAATACTCCTATAACTGCCATTCCCTTATTTGTTTAGCAAAGACTACAAAAGCATAATATTATATTTTATCTTAAATATCCTCCATTATTAATATCAAATGTGGCACCAGTATAATGTTTAGCTTTATCTGATAATAAAAAAACAACCGTATTAGCCACATCTTCCGGTAAGACAGGCTTATCAATAAGCTGGTGGCTTAGATATGCATCTTTTCTCCAATTCGGTATTGTATCCATCATAGATGTATCTACCATCGTGGGTGCAACGGCATTAACTCGAATATACGGTGAGAAATTCATGGCACAGCTTTTAGTTAACCCTATTATGGCAGCTTTGGAGAGCCCGTAAATTGCATCTGAACTGCCTTCCATGCCTGACACGGAAGACATATTTACGATTACTCCATTTGACTTGCTTTCCATCAATTTCTTACCAAACATTTGCGAAAAATAAATAAATCCCTTTACATTTACATCTAAAACTCTATCAATTTCATTTACTTGATAATCCAAGATATTTTTAGCTAAATAAATTCCTGCATTATTGACCAAACCATCTATATCAGAATGCTCTTTATCAATATATACAAAAAATTTATGAACCTCTTCATAGTTACTTATATCCAAATGATACGTATGTAGATCATAGCAGTCACCCATTGACTGTTTCAAGCTATGCAAGGAGTGTTTATTAATATCGCAAGCAATGACGGAAGCACCTTCATTTAAACATTTTCTGACGCTTTCCTTTCCAATCCCAGAGGCTGCACCTGTTATTATAACTTTTCTATTTTCGAGCATTTTTTAACACTCCTTTCTTTCAATATTTTTATTAACTAATATTTCATTGTAATTATTACTATCATAAACTATTTGGTTATTAAGATATACTATAAGGGTCGATTAGAAACCTTTCTTTCCAAGTGAATCAGCTATGTTTATGTTTTATAAGCTGTCAAATGCATATTCCCCTGATTGACGTAATCTCCATAAAAAATCCCTCCAATAAACTTCTGCTTGGGGGGATTATCTAAGTATATTAATTTTATTGATAGTTAGCCAAACATAAGGACAATGGGACCCATTCCCTTTTAGTGATGAAACCCATTATTAGACTTTGAATCATGTGGCATGGGTCCGTCTAGAGAATCTAAAAAAGCAACAGCTTGTTTGAGATTCATCATAAACAAATGCGCGAGATCCATGGAAAATCCATTGCGAACCACAATGCGCATTATCGTCACTTCTTCCATATCTGGAGGCAATGGATAGGCGGGTACTTGCCAGCCGAACACGCGTAATTGTCGGGATAAATCATAAAGATTCCAGTTCAATGTATAACCATCTTTGAGTCGCCAAGCAAAAACTGGAATATCCGAACCATCAGATAAAAGTTCGAACGGTCCCATCTTTTGAATAGCCTCACTTAGAAAAAGAGCGACTTTCTGAGAAGCCCTTTGAACTTCATAGTAGCCACTTTTCCCTAAACGCAGGTAATTATAATATTGAAGGAGCACCTGTGCGCCAGGACGAGAGAAATTTAAGGCGAAAGTCGGCATGTTCCCACCTAAATAAGAGACACGAAAGATGAGATCCTCAGGGAGATCTGCAGCTTCCCGCCAAATTATCCAGCCAAGCCCAGGGTATACTAACCCATATTTATGTCCAGATACATTGATTGATTTCACTCTTGGCAATTGAAAATCCCAAACTAAATCTGGTTGAAGAAACGGCGCTATAAATCCTCCAGAAGCCGCATCTACATGAATGGGAATGTCAATACCCGTTCTTTTTTGTAAATCATCCAACGCTTTTGCAATAGCAGCAACCGGTTCGTAAAGCCCTCTATAGGTCTCACCGAGGATTGGAACCACACCAATTGTATTTTCATCCACTGCGGCGAGGACCCCTTGAGGATCTAATAAGGGATGATCAGGGTTAACCTTCACATAACGTGGTTCAACCTCCCAATAGTTCGCGAATTTTTCCCAAACAACTTGAACAGCAGAACTAAATACAATATTGGGACGCTCCACCGATTTCCCTTTGCTTTTGCGTATGTTCTGCCAGCGTCTCTTTAACGCAAGCCCTGCGAGCATACAGGCTTCCGATGAACCAGTTGTAGAAACACCCATCGTCGTAAGTGGGTTGGGCGAATGCCAGAGGTTGGCTAAAATGCGGACACATCGCTCCTCAATTTCGGCTGTCTGTGGATATTCATCTTTGTCAATCATATTCTTATCGAATGATTTAGTATATAAGTGCTCTGCAGCTGGTTCCATCCATGTGCTAACAAATGTGGCAAGATTTAAGCGAGCATTGCCATCAAGTGCAATTTCATCATGGACGATTTGATAGGCTGTTTCTGGTAACATGCCTTTATCAGCCATGTGGAAACGCGGAACGTCCGATTCCCCTTCACGGGCAAATAGAGGATTTACCGATAATTCATGCGGCAGCTCCATTTGCATGTGACGAGGTAGACTTTGTGAATTATCTGAAATCATCTCTTTTTCTTCGTATGTATCATTTTGAAGTTCTGCTTTTCGATGGTGTGGCATAGATGTCCCCCCTTAAATAAAATGGTTTAACCATTATATTATTTACTAAAAAGCATTTTTTTTATTCTAATTAACGGCACTTCCACCACCCAGAAAGAATTATGGACGTAATACACTCAAATTAATAACAAAACAGGCCTTTAAGTGCTATTTATTTAAGAAACCACTTCTACTAAACTGCACCTTCTATCAAAAGTAAGGTTTTACTTACTAAAGGAATGCTCACGAAGTTACACAGGAGTCTTCTTCTTTTTACATGAAGTACATGTTATTCCTTTTTAAACTGAAATAAAAAACGTCTAATTCCTTATATATCAGGTTTTAGACGTTTTTTATTATAAATCTTTGAAGCATTACATTAATATGTATTATATAAACGCACTCTATTTATGATCATAAAATAAAGATGTCTATTTAATAGAACTTCCTATACTCCCCTCCGTGCAACTATTTATCCTCTACATAAACCACCCTATAGTTGAACACGAATATCACCTATTTAAAGGCTAAATATCTTTCTACTAAACTTTTAGCAAGAATTTTTGATGAATCGAAGAAATTTAAAGAAGTATAAGATCCACAAAAATATAGATCAGTACATACACAAACTACATCTGTTACACCATTTTCCGCAAGATCCATTTCTATATTTTTCCATTGTTGAATAAGCTCTTCCATTTCGCGATTCTGTTTAACATCATAAATTAATTGATCAACCTGGCTTTGAATACGTTCTGTCCAATAAATATCTTTATTATTATTGTGTAGGTAAGGCTGGTATAGCTGATTTTCTACTGTACTTCTGGTACCAATTAAACCAACTTTTGAACTTTGGACACCAATAGCGTTTATTGTTTCTTGGATAATATTAAGAATAGGTACATTGGTCATCTTTGTCATATCTTCATAAAATTGATGGACTACATTACAAGGAACAGCAATAAAATCGCAATTAGCTTCTGTTAAAGATTGTATTCCTATTTGTAAAGTTTTCACCATATCTTCTTTAATAATAGGTTCTTTTGGATGAAAGGGTGTAGGTAATGAATAAATAATCATATGGGGAAAATCAATGTCATTTTTTGCACCATATTGTCGTTCGCATTCATCTAAAACCGACTCAATAAATGGAGCAGTCGAACGTGGACCCATCCCCGCCAAAATACCGATTCTACAAAATTTATTGCTTAGCATTATGAATCTCCTCCTTATTTCTTGTCCATTATATATCATGAGATAGCGTTTTTTTCATACACCTATTGTTCAATTAAAATACGATACTTCATTATTAAGTATCGCACAGTGTGTATGATAAAGGCTTAATATCTCCTATTAACTATTAGAACATAAAGCAAAAAAAGTTAAATAAGAAATGACATTAATTAAGTTATTGTAAAGCTAGATTTTATTTTTATAGTACCCTCTATATTAATTATACCATACAAAAAATGGTTATTATAGACTATTTATTCTCCTTTATTACTGCTAAAATCAATAGAACATTAATGGTTAGGAGAGATGCGAATGAGTTCTTTGGTCCTCGATCTGAAAGAAGTTGGAAAAACAGAATATATGCTCGTTGGTGGAAAGGGAGTTAATTTAGGAGAATTATCAAAAATTCATGGAATACAAGTACCAGATGGATTTTGTGTTACAACAGCAGGCTATCAAAAAAGCATCGAACATAACGAAACATTTCAAACATTAGTAGAAAATCTTATATGCTTAAAAATAGAAAATCAAAAGCAAATAAGTGAGATTTCTAAGAAAATTCGGCAAATCATCATGGCAACGGATATTCCCTCCGATGTTGTTAGTGAAGTTGTCACCTATCTCGCCCGTTTTGGCGAGAAACATGCATATGCAGTACGTTCTAGTGCAACTGCTGAGGATTTGCCGCATGCTTCTTTTGCCGGCCAGCAAGACACTTATTTAAATATCATCGGCAAAGAAGCCATCTTGGAGCATATCAAGAAATGTTGGGCTTCTCTATTTACAGATCGCGCTGTAATCTACCGAATGCAAAATAGCTTCGACCATCAGCAAGTTTATTTATCTGTCATTATTCAAAGGATGGTTTTTCCACAGGCTTCTGGGATTTTATTTACAGCTGATCCCCTTACCTCCAACCGAAAAACACTATCGATTGATGCCAGTTTTGGACTTGGAGAAGCGCTAGTCTCTGGCTTGGTATCAGCCGATAATTATAAGATTCAAGAAAATGAAATTGTCCATAAAAAGATCGCTGCCAAAAAGTTGGCTGTAACTGCTGTTAATGACGGCGGAACAAAGACGCAAGCCGTTAACCTTGAACAACAAAAAACACAATCACTGACTGATAAGCAAATCTTGCAACTGGCACGCATCGGAAGAAAGATTGAAGATTATTTTGGCTGTCCTCAAGATATTGAGTGGTGTTTAGTTGATGATAAATTTTATATGGTTCAGAGTCGTCCCATTACCACGCTTTTCCCAATTCCGGAGGCGAATGATCAAGAAAACCATGTCTATATCTCTGTCGGTCATCAGCAAATGATGACTGATGCAATTAAACCACTGGGATTGTCTTTTTTTCTGTTAACGACAAACGCACCTATGCGTAAAGCGGGTGGAAGGTTGTTTGTTGATGTCACCCAGCAGCTTGCTTCACCTGCTAGCAGAAACGTGTTATTAAATGGCATGGGACAGCACGATCCACTCCTAAAAGACGCACTCATGACCATCTTGGAGCGGGAAGATTTTATAGAGCGATTACCTGATAATGATCAAGCTCCGAGTCAGAGAAGAGGCAGTACGGCTAGGCAGGCACAATTAGAAAATAATAATCCATCCATCGTTGCTGATTTCATAAAGCGTAGCCAAATATCCATTGAAGAGTTAAAACATAACATTAAAACTAAATCAGGATCAGCGTTATTTGATTTTATTCTGGAAGATATTCAGGAATTAAAGAGGATATTATTTGATCCGCAAAGCACTGCTGTATTTATGGCTGCTATGAATGCAGCAACATGGCTCAATGAGAAGATGAACGAATGGCTGGGAGAAAAAAACGCGGCGGACACCATTTCCCAATCTGTCTCGAATAATATTACTTCAGAAATGGGTTTAGCTCTCTTGGATGTCGCAGATGTGATTCGACCTTTTCCAAAAGTAATTGATTATTTGCAAAGTGTAAAAGATGATAACTTTTTGAATGAAATGCTCAAGTTACATGGTGGTCAGAAAGCAAGCGATGCCATAAGGGCATTTCTCAACAAATACGGAATGCGATGTGCTGGAGAAATTGATATTACGAGACCACGTTGGAGTGAAAAACCACTTACACTTATTCCCATGATTCTTGGTAATATCAAAAACTTTGAACCCCATGCTAGTCAGCAGTTATTTGAACAAGGGCTTCATGAAGCTATGCAAAAAGAAAAAGAGTTATTGGAGCGTTTAAAACAATTACCGGATGGTGAACAAAAAGCAAACGAAACAAAACAGATGATTGACCTAATCCGAAATTTCATCGGTTATCGTGAATATCCGAAATTCGGTATGATCAGCCGTTACTTCATTTACAAGCTGGCCATATTGAATGAAGCTACCCAGCTCGTGCAAGCGGGAGTTATTCATGAAAAAGAAGATATATTCTATCTCACATTCGAAGAACTCCACAATGTAGTACGCACAAATAAGCTGGATTATCAAATTATCAGCAAGAGAAAAGAAGATTACAACATATATGAAAAGCTGTCTCCCCCACGTGTGATAACATCTGATGGCGAAATCATTGAAGGTAAGTATAAACGTGAAAATCTGCCAGAAGAAGCAATTGCAGGTCTACCTGTTTCTTCAGGAATTATGGAGGGCCGCGCTCGCGTTATCTTAAACTTGGAAGACGCAGCTTTAGAAGATGGAGATATACTAGTCACCACCTTTACTGATCCTAGCTGGACACCATTGTTTGTATCAATAAAGGGTCTCATCACCGAAGTTGGTGGACTTATGACGCATGGAGCCGTTATTGCACGGGAGTACGGATTACCAGCTGTGGTTGGAGTAGAAAATGCCACGAAACTAATAAAAGACGGACAAAGGATCAGGGTGAATGGGACAGAAGGATATGTAGAAATACTATAATTCATTACCTTTAAATCATAATATCAAGCATTCAAACTAGAGAATGCTTGATATTATGGCTCTTTACTATCTATGGTAAGAACCTCGTTACTTGGACATATAACGGGATAGCAACTGATGATTATTATTAAAGTATGTTAAAATAGATAAGTTTTTCCAAAGAAAGAAGCCATGTTATTTATTCTTTATTCAAAATGGCTTCTTTTGATTTTAAGGTGAAATCGTTTTATGTTGTGTTTTCGGTCAAACTTTATCTTTATGCTCCCTTTCATTCAATACATAAACTGCCCCGATAGTTATATAAGACCACTTTCTTTTTTTAAAATAGAACAATCGTAACTTCTAAATAAAAGTTAATCCTAAAAACGTCTAATCCCTTATATACCAATGTTTTAGACGTTTATTAATAAAAGTAATTAAACTAATTAATGGTCTCGATATAACCTGTCATCTTTTTGCTGACAAGATCTTCTCCATTTGTCCAATTATGAAAATTAAAATCGAGAACGTCCCTTCCTTGCGCTAGAGAAGTAAGAATTCTTGATTCTTGGAAAGAGTAGGAAAATGTGTGTAGTGTTCCGAATAGTTGGTCATAATTCCGAAAAAATAAAGGAGAACTTTTCTTTGCAAAAATGCTAAACATCTCTTGCTGTGTCCGTTTCTTCCCTTGAAATGATTGTAAATAATTATTTCTTTTGACGGAACCATCAATGGCTAATCTGTTTTTATCTTGGAGTTCCGAAGTTTGAAAATGATTAACACATGATAAGAGCTTCTCATCCTTTCTAATGCACACTTTTTCTGGAGTAGCTTCTATCACCGCGATGTTTCCTTTTTTATCTCCCACCGAAAAATTATAGCAGGCTGAATGAGGGATTTCTTTTAGCAGAGCAGATGCATCATCGACCGAAGAACAAGTATCCAAGGCCATCCGTATTGCAGCCCATGGGGAAATACCCTTTGTATAGCCACTATAACTTACAAAATGAAACCCCATTACTAGCCCTTCCTCATTTACTCCATCATGTCTCCCTAAAATTTGCAAATTATATCCTGCGGTGGTCAGCGCATCCTCCGCTTGGATACAACTAAAAATACCATCGTATAGATCAGGGGAAAAATCGTAGTTGCGAACATATGTTTCATCTGTAAGAATAGCCGTGCATCCCATCGCATCTATCTTGGGAACTTGATAACCGCTGAACATGGATGCAGCTCTGATAGACGAAATCCCCAGCCCCTGTGCCAACCCTTCTAATTCTTCTAAAAGATGTGGAGCATAAGTGGAATAGATGGAATGCATGTTTTCATAATCAATGTCTTGTTCGAAAACCTCACTCCACATCTTAATAATAGAACGATCCAATATTCTCTCAGCAGTTTTTAAACCAATATGAAAAGATCGATCCCTAATTTGAATTATATCCACCTCAAAATTAATCATGAAATCCTCTCCATTCTTGTTTCTAAATCTGACTATACTTAAAAAGAAAGATAATTTCCTGTCTTTTTATGCTCTTTTTGGACTGTTATGAAATACATTTTTTATCCAATAGGACCTCTATGTAATAATGTTGTTATTTATTGGAAGTCACTTTTAGTCTATAATATTAGACGAGGAGGTAATATGATGGATTACAAATAGCTCTATTTTTAAAGGAGGGAAACATGTTAAATTTCAACTGGATTAACGAAAGCACTATCATGGAAGAAGACGGCAGAATAAAAATATACGCTCCACAAGAAACTGATTTTTTCTGTAACAATGGCGCAATTGGAGCAGAAGGTATCACGCCTCAATCATTGTGTAATGCTCCGTTTTATTATACAGAGGTGGTCGGAGATTTTATCATGAAAGTTAAAGTTTCTCATGATTTTAAGGACACTTATGATTCTGCTTCCATAATGGTGATGAAGGATATGACTTATTGGGCAAAGGCATGTTTTGAATTAACTGATTTTGATACCCATGCAGTTGTAAGCGTTGTAACGAAGGAAGAGTCAGATGATGCGAACGGTTGCAATATTGATGGTAATGCTGTATGGCTACAAGTTTGTAGAAGTGGACATTCTTTTGCATTCCATTATTCCATAGATGGGGAAAATTATTATATGATGAGATTTTTCAGCTTGCCTGTTGATGAGATTGTAAAGGTCGGACTATTAGCACAAGCTCCCTTAGGAAGTGGCGGAATGAGAATTTATGAAAACTTGAGCATTGAAAAGAAGACTGTAAAGAATATTCGTATGGGTAAATAGCTAATTCCAGATATCTTCTTCGATTGGTGTAACAATCAATCGATTTTTTTTACGTTCCTCGCCTTTGAATCTCCATAATGTTTCTCAATCATCCTCTAACGAATAACACTTCAATATCCACTCTCCTTTTCTTTAAGAACAGTCTATAGTTAGTGATTTATTAGAATTATTTTCGTTCTTCTCGTAAATCCTTATCTTATCAGTTGAAACATTTATAAAAGCTAGAGAATGCACTTTATTAATTGTAGAAATCTCATTAGAAATATAGGGATATTTTTATGAATAATAAATAATCTTAAAAAGAATCCTATAAAAAACAGGGAGGATTCTCGGATGTCAATACAACTACAACGGTTATTCAATATCTTAATGCTTGTTCTGTCATGGTTCTCGTTAACGCTTATAGGCTTTCGAGATATAAAAAGATTTTTTCCAGCAACACTACTAATCGGTGTCATCGAAATTTTAACAGCACGAATTGGGAAAAAACGTAGGTGGTGGGTTTTCTATAATAAACCAAATTCATACAAGTTTAACGAATTTCCATTCAATTTAGGGCCATTTATCTTTATCTCTTTGTGGACGCTTAAGCTGGCATATGGGAATTTCAAAAAATATCTTTTAATCAATGCAATTGTAAACGCCTTGTTTGCATTCCCTTTCTCATCACTCGCAAAGAACATAAAATATTATTCATTGGTTCGATTTAATCATGCTCAATTTTTTATGTATTTCTTTGTAAAAGCACCATTGTTATATTTTCTTCAATATTATTTTGAAAATAGAAAACAGCTCAAGCTGAATAAACAGCGGTAAACTTCTATCCATTCCCTTCATGCTGTTATTTCATGGATACAGCAAAAGTCTCCCATTAACATTAATGAGAGGCTTTTTAATTTAAACGAATCACTTTTTATACTTTTAGTTTCAATTGTGATCCTACAAATGGTATGAAAATAAAAGAATTCTCCCATTTTTTTAAGCAGAGCTTTTATCCTTTCTTCCGCCTTATTGTATCTATTAGAAATCATCTAAATGCCCCATAAAACTAGTTTATTTATATATCACAAATAAAAGGCTGGATAAATTATATTTCGATACCTAGGATGCTATATAATTTTTCTTTTCCTTTAATGGTAATTTTCACTGCTCGATCAGGCAGCTTTTCAATCCAATTAAGTTCTAATAACTTTAATAAAACTGCATGACCTAATGAGCCTGCTAGATGATAACGCCTTTCGCTCCAGTCCAGACACTTTCTAGCGAAATGTCTTCTTTTATTTCTCAAAGTGTCAAGATCAATTCCAAAATCACGAAAAAACGTTTCTCCCTCTTCCGTTATACTAAAATTATCCTGATCCTCGATCATATATCCTTTTACAATAAAGGCTTCCGTTAACTTTACACCAAGTCTCCCTGCCAAATGATCATAACAAGTTCGAGCGATTTTAATCTTTTCTGCTCGTGACGAATCTTTTAATGAACGAATGCCCACAGGTGGAGCTATAACGATCAATGTCTCTATTGCTTTAGCAACATCGGTGTTTGCCAGACTATAATAACGGTGTCTGCCATGTTTTTCTACACGGATCAGTTTTCCTTCAACCATTTTAGAAAGATGGCTACTTGCTGTTTGTAAGGTAACGTTTGCCTTTCTTGCTAGTTCATTTGCTGGAAGTCCATCAAGTCCAAGAAGGGCCTCCAACATAGCCGCTCTTGAAGAATCAGCCATTAGTTTTGCAACATATGAAAAATCCGGGCTAATAGCCATGACCATCCTCCCTTTACATCGATAGTTCGATTATAACCGAAGTTTTTATATGCTACTATTTTAAATATCAATTTGAAAGGAGATTCAAATAATGGGTAAAACAGATTTATTAATCTTAAATTTTAAAGAGGTACGTCGTAGAAGTATAAAAGTTTGGAAAGCAATACCTCCTCAGCTGCTAAATTGGAAGCCAGATGAAAAAGCCCTTTCTTGTGCAGAAATGATTAGACATGTTGTTGAAGGAGAGTATCTTTATCATCAAATGCTTATTAACAAAGGCAGTATCGAATCTAATTCTTTTCACAATCCGTTCGATCAAAAGGAATTCACAACCGTTGAGGAAGAATTAAAATTCTCCCAACCCTATCGTGAGGAATTTTTGACATATATTGAATCAATTAGTAATTACGAGCTGGAAAATGGAATGATTGACCGTTCAGATATTGGTTATATTAGAACACTTGAGGATATGCTCTTGCGTATTCCTTATCATGAATCGGTACATACAGGACAGTTATTGGGTTATATGAGGACAATGGGGATTGAACGACCGCAAATTTGGGATTAATATTCCGTTTTTTTATATTGTTATTTGATATCTATGGTAAATATAGAAAAACAGAAACAAGCTAGTTTTAGAGAATTAAAGTTTGTAAGTATTAAAAAATTATTCATTCCGACATAAGCGCGATAGAAAACAACTAATTTACTGATATGGATACGGTGTTGAACCAGACTTTGTTCGTAAATTTTTTGCCGGATACGCGCTTATTATTATTCTTTTCCTTATTTCTCAAATATACAGGTGATTTTTTCTTGATGTTTTTCCTATAAAATAATTCAAATCATCCTTTTAGTAAAAAAGTCTGTAATACCTTTTATTTCTTTTTAAAGCCATTACCCCTCCGACTCATCATCTTTACTTTCTTCCTCTTCCGGATCTCCATTAAGTCGATTAATTTCTTTTGCTAATTGATCTAAAAATTCATCTGAAATAATAAATTTGTTTTCTTTGTTCATAAAATTGCTCCTTTATTAATTAGCTTTTCCAACTTCACAATTATTACACAAAATAACTATTTACATTTCCCAAGTACGAGAGTAAGATAATATCGTTGTTTCAAATTTCTAGATCGCTGAAACCATACGGTACGGGGGAACCATTCTTTACTGGGCGTTTATTATGACCATGGGGTGAATCCTTTTTTAGGTAGGGCTACTCAAGGCCCGAATCCGACAGCTAACCTCGTAAGCGTTAATATGAGAAGGAAGGTGGAACTTGTGACACAAGAAAATTAACGTGCCTACAAGTCTATTAATAATGGCTTGTAGGCTTTTTGTTTTAAAAATAAATAGATGTGCAGCGACATTATTCAAAGTAAACATTAATAACATATACACTCAGGCGGTGAATTCCCTTGTTAGGTTCCATTAAAAGATTATTAATTGGACGTCCATTGAAATCCTATGAACTAGGTGAACAAAAACTCAACAAAACAAAAGCTTTAGCGATTTTATCTTCCGATGCGTTATCTTCGGTTGCATATGGTCCTGAACAAATTTTAATCGTTTTAATAACAATAAGTGCGACTGCATTTTGGTATTCTATACCGATCGCGATAGGAGTATTAATTCTTTTAAGCGCCCTTATCTTATCCTATAGACAAATCATCTTTGCCTACCCAAATGGCGGCGGTGCTTACATGGTGTCCAAAAGCAATTTAGGGGTAACTCCTGGTTTAATTGCTGGAGGTTCCTTGTTAGTAGATTATATCTTAACGGTTGCAGTAAGTGTCTCCGCTGGTACAGATGCCATTACATCTGCTTTTCCTGCTTTACATGGTTATAACGCAGAGATTGCCATTGCATTTGTACTTCTTCTCACTGTTTTGAATTTGAGAGGAGTGACGGAATCTGCTTCTATATTAGCCTATCCCGTTTATTTATTTGTCTTAGCATTATTTATTCTAATTGGTGTTGGTATCTATAATATATTAACCGGAAATGTTTCATCTGAATTGCATACGCCAATCGGTACTCCTGTAGCGGGAATCAGCTTATTTATTATATTAAAAGCATTTGCTTCAGGAAGCTCTGCTTTAACAGGAGTCGAAGCAATTTCAAATGCGATTCCTAATTTCAAAAAACCAGCGCCTAACAATGCTGCTAAAACACTAGTCATGATGGGAGCTTTACTAGCGGTATTATTTGCAGGGATTGTTACTCTCGCCTATTTTTACGGAATCACACCGAAAGCAGAAGTGACCGTTGTTTCTCAAATTGCTGAGGGAGTCTTTGGGCGTAATTTTATGTATTTCTTTATTCAAGTAACTACAGCCTTGATTTTAATTCTTGCTGCTAATACTGGATATTCTGCTTTTCCTTTACTTGCAGTTAATCTTGCAAAAGATAAATTTGTTCCTAGGATGTTTCTCATTAGAGGAGACCGTCTAGGTTATTCCAATGGGATAATCATTCTTGGTCTAGCTTCCATCCTATTAATATTAGTATTTAACGCAAAAACAGAGCATTTAATTCCACTCTATGCTGTAGGTGTTTTCCTCCCATTCACTTTGTCTCAAAGTGGTATGATGGTTAAATGGCTTAGAGAAAAACCAAAAGGCTGGGTACCGAAATTTATTATTAATACCATTGGTGCAGCGATCAGTTTCATCGTTACAATGGTATTCTTTATAACAAAATTCTCGCAAATATGGTCGATTTTAATTTTCTTGCCTATCATCGTGTTTATCTTTTATAAAATAAATAAGCACTATTTAGCAGTTGGTGATCAGCTTAGACTTACTACTTCTGAACCGCCACTGACTATTCAGGGAAATGTGATGATTGTACCAATAGCAGGAATGACACATGTCGTGGAAAATACGTTAAATTACGTTAAATCACTTAAACCCGAACAAATTATTGCTGTTTATGTTTCTTTTGAGAGAGAAGAAGAAAAAGTATTCGAAGCGAAATGGAATAAATGGCAGCCCGAAATTAGGCTTGTGACACTTCATTCATATTATCGAAGTATTATTAACCCGCTTAGAAAATTTGTTGATACAATTGAACATAAAGCAAAAGAAGGAAACTATCAGGTAACAGTGGTGATTCCGCAATTTATACCGAAGAAAGGCTGGCACAATATCCTTCATAATCAATCTAGTTTATTGATTAGAACATTTTTATTGTACCGAAGAAATGTTGTAATAACAACCGTACCTTATCATTTAAAAAAATAAAATAGCAAAATTGTCCCTATTCAAGCTACAAGAGAGTGGGACATAAGTATTTCAACCAAATCTAACCCCGAACAATTATACGTACACACTAAAAAAAATTCGTATAATTGTTTGTGTTTTTTTATTATTTTAAGAAAGAAGGTATGTGGTAATCACCCGCAGCCTGAATACACTTCGCTTTCCATGGGGCGAGCGCCAAGCCTCCTCGTTCCTGCAGGGTCTTGGACTTTCTCGCAGCTCCCATAGGAGTCTCCGTGTATTCAGTCTGCTCCATTTAGTTTCTTTTGAAAAAAATGTTGGAACGAAATACTCTTTAAAAACGGAGTGAAATGGAGTGGAAGACACTCAACTCCTGCGGGAAATAGAGCAAAGCCTAAGACCCCACAGGCTTGTGCAGTGACCCCTAAAAGTTAGACGCAGTTATTTCATTAGGCAACTTGTTGAAAATGAGTTCGGTATTGTACCGGACTCATTTTCAATTTTCCCTTTAACCGTTTTCTATTATAGTATTCTATATATTTTTCTAATTCTAGTTTAAAGTGGTTCACACTTTCAAATTCCTTAAAATAAAGGAGTTCTGACTTCAGTATCCCAAAGAAGTTTTCCATTACAGAGTTATCGTAACAGTTCCCTTTACGTGACATACTCTGTTTAATCCCTTTTGCTTGAAGCAAGTTGCGATATTGTTTCATTTGATAATGCCAACCTTGGTCGGAATGCATGAGTAATTGATGCCTTTTTGGTAAGGATTCTAATGCTTTTTCTAACATGTCCGAAACTAATGAATACGTTGGTCGAGAACCGATGGTATACGTAATAATTTCCCCATTAAATAAATCTAATACAGGCGATAGATACAGCTTTTCCCCAAATAACTTGAATTCTGTAATATCTGTTACCCATTTTTCATTCGGTGCGTCCGCACTAAATTGACGGTCTAAATGATTTGGCGCAATTTTACCAACTGTGCCTTTATAAGATTTATATTTTTTCATCCTCACTAGACATTTTAAACCCAGCTCTTTCATGATTCGTTGAACCTTTTTATGATTTACTTTTTTTCCACGATTCACTAGCTCATCCCGAATACGTCGGTATCCGTAACGACCTTCATGTTCTTCATAAATGGCTTGGATTTCTCTTTTTATATCGGTGTCTGGATCAGGTCGATTCATTCGTTTTACTAAATCATAATAGGTGCTGCGTGGAATGCCAGCGAGTTTTACGAGTGACTTCACCGAATACTTATGCCTTAACTCATAGACTACTTGTGCCTTGTCTTGTTTGGTGATTTTTCCTTGTTTTGAACTAAGGCATTCAACTTTTTTAAATACTCATTTTCCATTTCCAGTTGTTTTATTCGATCTTCTAGTGCTTCAAAAGAACGGTCAGTAGAACTTTGTTTATTTGAATCTTTTTTCATGGATAGACGCCCCTGTTCCTGTGACTGAAGGGCCTCTATCCCTTGTGTTTCAAACTTTCTTTTCCAAACAGCTAGAGTGGAATGCGCTGGGATATTAAAAATAGCTGCCGTTTCACATAGAGAAGTACCATTTTCAGTCATATATTGTAGTACTTCTAGTTTAAACATTTGTGTATAACTTGTACAACGTTTCATCAATGCCTCTGCACCATTGTAGTTGTATTGTCTTACCCATTTAACAATCGATTTGTGATCTATTCCAATTGATTTTCCAATTTCTCTGTAACTTTCTTTTCCGCTTAAATAGCGAGTTACGGCTTGTAGCTTCATTTCCGCAGTAAATTTGGACAAAAAAACTGCACCTCCAATTATTGTAGATAGTGTCTAACAATTGGGGTGCAGTTCATTGCCGAGGAGGCTTAGGTTGCTCCCCGCGGAAAGGGAGTGTCTGTAACGCAATGGAACGAATTGGATTCACCACTAAATTAGAGATTGTTCGTCTTTATCCATTATTTATTTTGCTTTGTCCCACCCTCTTTTTTTATTAATATATAGACTGAAAAAAATCCTTTAATTCAGCCGAAAGAGATTAACCAACTCTGCTTAAGGCCTGATACACTGCCCAATAACGATGTTCGTGAAAAAGCTGGCCTTTCACACTACCAATATCTATCCACTTAATAAAGTGGTCATTTTCGATAGATTCTTGTATTGTTTCTAACAGTTTCGCCATGTAAAAATATCCTTCGTTTATTAATGGTTCATTCTTACTCGATTGAAAATATCTCTTTGCATCACCGATAAAAGTACCTATGGATATTCTATATCCCGTTTCTTCCAGCATTTCTCTTTCTAGACATTCTTGATAACTTTCATCATTTTCTATTCCGCAACCAGGTAAAAAATAATGCCCTCTGGAATTCTGCACAGTTAATATCTTATCCCTCGCGTCATTAAAAATAACAGCATACACACCCTTTCTTATTTGATAATCAAGTCCATCAACTTTTTCTCCAAAAACCCTGTACACTTTCTCTCCCCCTCGCGCTATTAGAAATCTCTAAAAATAACAAAGAATTTATGTCACTTTGGGCTGGTCAAAGCCCAAGATTAGCTAAACAACAATCTGCAAAAATATTAATCCAAAAACATAATGGCAGAAGCAGAAAAAATAATATCCACTATGTGCTAAGGAGCAAAATTGCTCTTTTTATTCTTTCAAGCTATCTAATGCTGGATACTGTAACAATAATTTTTCATTTGCTGATTCCAGTTGCTTGCAATATGCTGCATAAGAAGCACTCAGCTTTTTCATAGCAGGAATGAATACATCATCATAACCACTTGTATGATTAAACGCTTTAAAAATTTGTTGAATCTTATAAATCGGAGAATTTTTATATTCCTCAGATTGTTTGTACTCTAAGTATCGCTCTATAAATTCCTTTCTTTCTGTTAAAAACTTATCAGGGTTTTCAATAGACTGTTTTGTTTGTGCGAGCATATCCTGCATACTTTCTGTGTCCATATTGTTTGTACTTTCCATTAAGAATAATTGTAAGTCCTCCGCTAACTGAGGTGGCGGAACATTATCTAAAAACGCAATGATCTCTTCATATGCCGCTTGCTGCACGGCAGTAGTAATAGGCTCTTTTAAAAATCGTGCAAAATGCAGACAAATAAATCGACCGTAGTAATCTGGAAAAGCCTCTAATATCTTTTCCGTTACAGTTTCATGCTGTTCTATCATTCTCAGCTTCTTACTTATTACTGTATAATCTTTACAAATGCGGAGTTCGTTCAGTAAGGATTTTTTCTCTTGTTCTCTCTGTAACGTCAATTCTTTTTGGATGGATATCCTCTGTAATGTGTTGTTTGTCTTATCAACAAGCACGGACCTAATTTCTTCTGTACTCAGCCCCAGTTTCCGAAGAACATAAATTTTCTTTAAACATTCAATATCCTTTTCGCTAAAATCCCGATAGCCATTTTCTAACGTATTTGGAATGATTAATTTTTGTTCGATGTAATACTCAATCGCTTTTTTCGTTAAATTTGTTATCTGACTTGCTTCACTTATTAACATACTACCACCTCTCAACTAAAGCTTAAGCTAACCCCTAAGGTGTTAGTCAATCATTCATTTTTCATGATTCTAATATTGCCACTACATGATTTAATTCCTGCAAGGCTTGGGGTTCGATTTTTAATGTGCATGTAGCTTTTCCTGTACCTCCATAGACAAAATCATATTTAAAATGACTCTTATCAAGGACACAAGGCAAATCTAAACCGACCATCGGAACACTACCAACCTCAAATCCCGTCACCGTTTTAACTTCCTTTGGAGATGCTAATTTTACTTTGCTACAGTCTAATAGAATTGCTATTTTTTTCAAATCAAGTTTGTCACGCTTACCCGACACGATAAAAACAAAGTATCCTTTATCTGTTTTCAAAATGAACGTGGGAGCAGTCTGTCCTGCCTCAATCCCAAAATAATTCATGCCATCTTCTCTAGAAAGAATCGGTTTTTGATGATGGACGATTTCATACCTAAATTCAGTTCTTTCTAAAACCCCTTCTAATTCATTCACATGAGCACCTCCAATTACGGCTTTACTATATCATTATTCTACTGAGGTTGAAAGGAACAAAAAAAGCACTCCTTATTTGTAAGAAGGAATGCACACCACTTCATATATATGTTCTGTTTTTTGGGTCTGGCCAAGTGCTCCTGCCCTTGTCTCTTTCGATTTAGCAGTTCTTCTCCTTAATGGCAAGGAACAAAGACGATTGTTACCATTAATCAGCACCGCTTATCAAGTAAGTGTCACTACCTTACTTTTTAGGGAAATGCTTTACTATAGCTTATAAAATTAGCGCCATGGTAATTAGAAGCAAATAAATGCTCCTACAATAATCAATAGGATAAACAATACAACAATTAAAACAAAGTCATTCTTTGGACAATCTGGTGCGCAATAACCGTAGGCGGGTGCTGTAAAAGCTGGTGCTGTATAGGTAGGGAAAGATGGCGCACTCGGAAAAAATTCAGGTGATACATTCGGCTGAGGTGCAGCATTTGCACCAAAAGTTGGAGGTGCATTTACGTTTGCGTACATTTTCATTCATCCTTTCTTTGAGTAAGGCTATCCCTACATCATACTCTCAAAAATGAAAATGGAGCCCGTCTATTGAAAAATGGGTATGTACCCAGCAGCCACCATGCAGAATAAAAACAAATTATCCTTTGTACATATATCCAAGCTGCACTAGATAGTTCTGATACCTTAGAGTTGAAATAGAACTGCGGTTATGATGAACAACAGGTAGTTGTAGTTTGAACGTAGTGCTTCTTGTCTGTCCCTGGGTCAATCTGGATAAATGGGTAAATGATGGTCTCGTTACCAAACTTGACAGAAAGGCAGATCGATTACTTGCTGGTATTCTTATTTCATTAAGATTTTGAATAATTTCCTGATCAGTTCTTATGGAAAAGCCATGTCCGAAAAATCTCCCATCATCCAGAAGTATGGCATTTAGCCCTCTAAACCATGGTGCCGCCAAGTCAAAATCGGGATTTTCAAAGTAGACAATGTCACCAGGCAAAAAACTATTGGAATTGAACGTAACAAGGCCGAGGTCTGTGTCAACATGCCAGCTGTATAGATAAAGATTTCGAAAATGAGTATCGAATGTACGTTTTCCGATCGTCTGTAGTGTAGCATGGTAAATGATAATAACAGCAGCAGTTGCACATTCAAATGCATACAGCGAACTGTTCGAATAAATATCCATAATGGCATCAGAAGGCATCACATCCGGTCTCAGTAAGAACCCCCCAGCCGAAGTTAGTTGCCAGTAAGCAGGGTTGCACCGAGATTGCTCGAAAACAGTAAACTGTGCCTGTGTTTCATTCATTGCTCTTGCACTATTAATGATATTTTTGCGCATTGTCAATTCGAACTGCAATTCCACTAAAGAAGAATAAGAATAGATGTTATGATCATCTTGCATGTACTGCAAAATACTTCTTTCGATTTGATCCAATGGCCAATTTTCTTGAAGCTGAAAGGTTGTTCCTGCTATTTGTATCATTTGCTCCTCCATTCACTACTTTTTCTTGCTGGGTATAATTTAAGATATTCTCCTTTCCTCTTAAAAATGTACTTAATTCTCATTGGCTAGTTGAAGCAAATAACTGCCAGCTATATTTCTTCCCTATTTTTTTGCTGTTAGCAATCTCAAAGTATAAATAGCAATATATGATTAAACAAAACAAAGGGCAATGCTTGGAAGCATCGCCCTAAAAAAATTATTTAAAAACATGTAAACGAAACAATTCTCCTTGTATCAATACCAAAAATCATCCAAAATCTACCGTTCCATCTAAAACCAGCTACAGATCTTGGTCCTGTGAAAACTGGGAAGAACCAAAAGCCATCTCCATTACTTAGCCATATAAAAGTATTTCGAAACATACATAATCTAATAGCACCTGGATCAATCGCAAATGGTGAAGCCATTGCTTGCTGCGGAATAAATGGTGGAGGAGGTGCTGTTGGAGCTTGTGAAGGTTGTAATCCAGGGATACCTGATGGACCTCCAAACCCAGGAATACCTCCTGGGCCTCCAAATCCAGGTCCTGGGATACTAGGAGTTCCAATAGGTCCTGGCGGCGCTGTTGGGAATAGAAAATTCAGTCTCTCTGTTTGTTGATAGGCATTCGTAGTAGGATATACTTCTTGATTATACATACAAACATAACCACCTTATTTTTTATCAATGTCTAAAGTATTGTATGTTTTCCTGATTTTTAGGTAGCTTATCCGTTGTATAAATGACTGCCCATTTTCTTCACTTACTAGTTTGGCAGCTTATAATAGGGGGTATATTTATATTTTCCTCTATAAAAAAAGCCAAAAATATGCAAATAACATGCATGTTTTCAGCTTATTTGTAAATATTCATCCTCTATAAACACTTTCACAAGTTCCGGCCTTTGGTTCATAAAAACAATGTTGTTTAAATTGACCAGTAAATGGCTGATCATACCATGTGGTTGGACATGGACCAGATGGATTAAAGTACCATAAAGCAAATTTTGCTGGATGATCTCTCCAGTATTTCACATTTTGAAGCGCTAACCGTCTTTCTGATTCTCTTGCTCTTTGATAAAAGACATTTCCTTTTTGAACGGCTTCAAAAGAGTAATTACCTCCTTGAACATGAAAAATGACTTGTTCAACGGTCCGTAAATCTTTAAAATCTAAACAATCTCCAACAACACGGTTAACAATCACATTTCCGACATAGAGCATTCCTTGGTTTCCTTCACCTTCCGCTTCTGCTCTCATCATTCTTGCCATTAAATCAATATCTGCATCCCTGTATGCTATTCTTGCCATTTTTTCACCTCCAAAATATTTTATGAGAAAACAATACTTTATAGACCTTGATAAGTAAATATCGGCTTCCCCTATTAGCTGGGAAAGGTTTCTGTAGGTCACAGTTATAATGTACTGTTTTTTATTTCTTTTTATTGCCTGACACACCCCCTCTTAAAGTTGATTTTTTCAACTAAGAATAGGTCATGTCTAACTGATTTTATATCTTTACTGTTTATGCTTGATTTTTTTCCAACTATACATTATATTTTATTTAGTAATTGATCAATCACTAAATAAAAGGATGGGAATTTATTGAAAGAAAAACAAAATAGAAGTAATCGCCGAGATGAAATTTTATCTGCTGCCATCGAAGTGTTTGCACAAGAAGGATATTATCGGGCAACAACAATGAAGGTTGCTAATAAAGCGGAGATTTCTCAGCCTTATATATTCCGTTTTTTTTCTTCAAAAGAACTATTACTAGAAGAAGCTTTAAAATTATCATGGTCTAGAATTCAAGCTGCTTTTACACAAGTTATTCAAGCTGCTTCTGCAGAAAATCTAGAAAAGGAACTTATTCAGGCTTATGAAGGAATTATGAGGAATTATGAAAATGAAATCTTGCTACAAATGCAGGCTCAAACAATAAGAGAAACTAATATAGTTACACTTATGCAAGAGGAGTTTTTAAAGGTACATTCTATCGTATATACGGCCTTTCAAACAGCTGGTGTCTCTAACCCCTCTGAAAAAACTTTATTATTTTTAGCCCGTGGAATGTTGTGTAACATATCACTAGCTTTAAATTTGCCAAAATTAATGGAAATAGACGACTAACTATCGTCTATTTTATTAAAATTTAGTTATTGATCAATCACTAAATAAAATAGAGAGGCTGGAACTTATTATGAAAAATGTTATTGTATTAGGTGCAACTGGCGGTACTGGAGCTGCCATTACAGAGGAATTACTAAATAGAGGAATTAAAACAATAGCTTTTGGTAGATCGATGGAAAAACTTCGTAGCTTAAAAGAAAAATTGAGTAATAGCAATTTATTGACATTGAAAGCAGGAAATGCCTTTGACTATAACAGTATTTATGAGGCTGCTAAAGATGTTGACGTAATTTTTCAATGTGCAGCTGTTCCATATGAGGAAATGCATCGTTCTCAAATTCCTTTAGGAGAAGGTGTCATGACTGCTGCAAATAAACTTAGCAAAAAAATCGTATTTATTGATGGAATATATCCCTATGGAAAAGCAATAACCCCGTTAGTCGATGAGGAACATCCAAAAAATCCCCATACAAAGAAGGGGAAAATTAAACTTGAATTAGAAAAACTAATTTTCAGTAATGAGTGGACAAAGGCCGAACCAATGATTATTAGACTTCCAGATTATTATGGACCTACAGCAAATTTCAACTCCTATTTGGGGATGACGTTGGTAAATATAGCAAAAGGAAAAATATCTGCTTATATTGGTTCTCTTTCTATTCCAAGGGAGTATGTATATCTACCCGATGCAGCAAAAATGATTATAGAACTTGCTATGAATAATGATGCATATGGTCAAAACTGGAATATCCCAGGAAAGATTATAACCGGAAAAAGACTCATCCAGATAGCCCAATCTTCAGCAGGAAAATCAGCTCCGGTAATCCCCTTAACAAGATACATGTTAAAACTGATTGGAATATTCAGCCCCGTCATGAAAGAGATGGTTGAAATGTCTTATTTAACAGAAACTCCTGTTTACTTAGATGGCAGCAAGTATCAAAAGACAATTGGTTCCTTAATCCAAACTTCATTTGAAGTAGGTTTAGCCGAAACAATTCGCTCCATTCAAAAAGACACGCAGTGAGCTAAATAATATATTCAGATATTGAGAGATTAGGACATAATTATTTTAGCTTCTAAATTATTTCAACGAAAGACTAAAGAAGGATTCTCATAATCTTTCAGATTTTTCAAGGCGGTTTCAAGAAAGTTTATTTCTAATACCAACAGCGTGAATACACTTATCTTACTACTAAATCAATGCTAAACCCTCGTGTAGTTCACGCTGTTGCCCTGATACCAATAGGAATCTTGTCTTCAAGATGCTTTATTTTTTTGAACTAATTAATTTTATGAACGATTTTTCATCTTTACAATTTGGCTATTTCGTTCTGCAATATAAGCCCCGGCTTTATCCTTTATTCCAAATGCTTTCGCTTCCTCTTCCAGTGCCTTTAATTTTTTGTAGTAATCAGGGAACTCATTAAGATGAGTTAATACAATCTTTCCAGTAATAATAGGCCGATCAGCCGTAACGTAGAAAATAGCAGTAAATCAATAACTAATAGAAAAAATCATCAGCCTTCATTAAAATCTAAATTAATTGGCTCTAGTGGTAAAGTATCTCGTATCAGCATATTAGTCGATGGCACAGAAAGATTTACTTCTTCAAATTTAAAACCATCAGCCCATACTTTACCTGTTCCTGTTAGCAAGACTCCGAAGTGGATCGATTTACTTTCTTTCGGAACATCTAAAACTATCGTATAAAAGTTCCAATCTGTTGTACCTTCTATCGGCCGATCGTCCATATTATCAAATTGGATTACATCGCTTAAAGCATTATCTACTCGACACCAAACTCCACACCTTCTAACTTCTTCTGTCTTTATAAAGCAAGACATTTTAATACGTTTTCCTTTCCAATTATCTGCAGAAAAACTTTGCATCATTGTTCCAAATTGCCCTTCTCCTATATCTGCTTTTGAAATTAACAAGCCTGATTTCGTACCTGTATGAAATACTTGTTCATCTGTTCTCATTTCATATAATGCTGGGTTTGAACCGCTTAAATTCCATCCTTTAATTATTGTATGATCACTCATCACTTTTTCCTCCATTCCTTGAAGTATTCGCATTACTCTGCGGTATTTTCCTGGCGGCATTGTATATAGCTCTTTAAAAGAACGTGTGAAAGCTTCTTGTGACTGAAAATGTAATTTAAACGCAATGTCAATTAGTGAATCATCTGAATATAATAATTGCATTGCTGCAGTTGCCAGTCTTCGTTTTCGAATATATTCACTTATCGTCAATCCAGTTTCCTCTTTAAAGATCCTTGATAAATGAAATTTTGAATAACCGATTTTTGATGCATAATCCTCTAAATGCCAATCTTCTAACAAATAGTCTTCTAGAAAACAAATTACATCTTGAGCTACTTTGCGATACACCTTACTCACCTCACTTATAATATTAGAGGATAGCCGATTATATTTTTTGATATTATTTGCTAGCTTTATTATGTTTTAATCCGGTAGAGATTTTCTCTTGTGGATAAGTTGGTTTACAATTAAACGATTGTTCCTATTATACCGGTTTCAAGTCGAATAAGAAAAAGAGAACAAGTAACTGTAAGGTTCTTGGGAGTAATATTCCAACCAAATAAAAAAAGAACAATTATACGAAGAATTTTCGCATAACTGTTCGGTTATTTTATTTTAAGAAAGAAAGCTGGTGATAATCCCTGCAGATTGGATACACTTCGCTTTTATAGGTTTTAAAGTTTTAAGACACGGTCTCCCTTCACCTGCAGGCTCTAAAAAAGCTTCCAATGAATCCATGTGTATTCTGTCTGCTCCATTTTTCCTAATAACAATGTTTAAAGGTTGGAAAAATATAGGAATATCGAAACGAATTTGTTTCACTACTAAATTAGAGTTTGTTTTCTTTACCCATTATCCATTTTGTTTTCCACCCTCTTCTATTGAAATCCACTATTATTATCTCTTTATGGAACATAAACCTTTTAATTGTATGTACTAAACCATTTGCGCAATTGATTAATATGAGCTTGATGATATCTGTTATGATCTGCCAGATGCCAAATTCCCCATTGAATAGTTGCATCGTTTCCATCCTCATATTCCACTGTTTGAAGTAAATCTTTATCCGTTAACTGGCAGCATAAAGATTTAAGCAATGATAAAACATAATCATATTCGTTTAGAAGTTCATCTAATGAAATATCTGTAACTTGCGGTAATTGATTATTTTTATCTAACATTGGTCCATATCTATCTTCAAGTTCTTTGGGAATTAGCTTTCCTCTTATTCGGTAGACCCAATTTAAGTCAACATACATTAAATGTCTCAGTAATTGCGCCGTACTATTGTCATTTTTACTAGGACCTTTGTATTCTAGCTCCTCTTGATCCATACCAGCCACAATCGATTTGAGTCTTTGATAATTATTTTCTACCATGGAATATAGCATTCCGACAATTGGATCCATTTGCGAATCGCCCTTTAAATCTAATAGCATATTAATTCCCCTCTCTTATTTAACAATACTTTCCTTCATTATAACTTAATAAAAAAATCCTATAAAACTATGAGTCCGTTTAGTTTCATAGGAAGGCCAGACTTCGTTTAAAGTCTGGCTTAAGGAATTTAATATTAAACGACTACTTTATTTTGATTTTCTCTTTCTTCTATTTCTTTTGCCATTTTTGCTTGTACTTCTGAATTAATACCATAAAATTTAAACGCAATAATGGCGATAATATAGCCGAGAATTGGTGCCAAGAAATAAAGATAAGTAATCATATTTAAAGCCTCTGTAGATTGTTGCTGACCTGCCACATACCCAGCAGCACCAAGTAGGGCACCAGCAAGTATTCCGCCAAGTGCAGCAGCTAACTTATTTGTGAACAGCATCATAGAGTGAATTGTTGCTGATCCGTTTATACCTGTTTTCCATTTTCCATAATCAACACAATCTGCGATCATAATCCAGGGAAGAACACCAGATAATGGTCCAAGAACTTTTACTAGAACAGAGAGTGTAAAAATTTCCGCTATGTTTTCGTATGAAGAGAATAACAAAATTGCTAAAGGCAAAATAGTAATTAAACAAGAAACGATAAAAACTTTTTTCTTACCAAATTTATTAACGAACCACGGTATAGATAGAAATGCTGGAATGGATAATAATGTCCCCCAAATAAATAATTGCGAGTATAAGTCTTCTCTTCCCAAATTATATTGCCAATAATAAATAGCGGTTTGGGAATTTATAATTTGGGCAGTCATATTGGCAAACCCAGCTATTAATAAAGCCAGCAAGGGGCCATTTTTAGAAATTATTTTTAGCTGTTCCTTAAGCGGTGGATGTCCATCATGTGAATTTGCGGCTTTTTCTTTATTAACTTCTAAATTGTCTGCATTTTTAGAACCAACTGCACAGAACCAATAGGAAGCAATCGTTAATACAGAGAAAGCTAGCGTTGTAAAGAACCAGCCTCTTTCCCCACTGCCAAAGAAAGCAACTACTGGCAATGCTGCCCCAGAAATTAATAATGTTCCAAAGCTTCCCATAAGCTGTTTAGCAGTAACAATTACTGTACGCTGGCTTGGGTCTTGACTCAATATTGGGGTTAAGGCATGATATGGAATATTAACTAGTGAAGAAACTAACGAATATCCAACATATACAGCTATTGCATAAATAATTTTATTGGACGGACTTAAATCTGGAGCACTAAATAAAAGTAAAGTCATAGCAGCCAATAGTGGAGAACCAAACATTAACCAAGGCCGGTATGTTCCCCACTTGCTTCTTGTTCTGTCTACAATCATCCCAATAAACGGATCTAATATTGCATCAATTATCCTAACCAGCAAAAACACAGAACCTACTGCCAATGGTGATATTTTAAATACATCTGTGTAAAAATACATTAAAAAAGATGTCGTTAATGTGAATAAAAGATTCGAACCAAATCCGCCAAGTGAATAGAAGAATATATCACTTTTTTGGGCACGTGTTTTCGTATTCATCTGTTTTCCCTCCGAAAAAATTATAGGATAAAATATAGAAGCGCTTTCACAATTATTTTAAGAAGATGAAGGCAACAAGAATTGCCCCCATCTTCTATCAGCTTATAAACTCTCTTTCTTTACTAACAAAGAAATGATATAAAGCTCCATAAAGGTTTGCATCATTCCGGAAATGACAGGCAACAATATTAGGCTTAGCCATATGCATTGGATTTGCCTGCTTAATCTCCTCCACGGCCCACTTAATTCGTTCCAATAAAATGGGCTGTACACTAACACCCCCTCCTATAGCAAAAATTTCCGGATCTAGAATATATTGAAGATTAAGAATTTGGCCTGCAATATGCATGCAAAATTCTTCAAAGATTGCTATTGCATCTCCATCGCCTTGGTTAATAAAGTTAAATACAGCTTCGCCATCTGTTACGTCACCAAGCTGCTTTACTTCAGCCACTCTGCGGACCATTAATGCACTTGATCCTAAAGCCCCCATAAAGCTTGTTTCTCTCGTAATTGGATTTAAGCTGCTCATAACATAACTGATTTCTCCTGCTGATAAATTCACGCCGCGATGTAGCTTCCCATCTAAAACAATTCCTCCGCCAACACCGCTGCCAAGCACTAGTACTACAGCGTCCTTTTTCCCTTTAATGCTTCCAAGCCATAATTCAGCTAACGCAGCACATTTACCATCGTTTTCAACAGTCGTTTCTATATCATATTTACTTTCAATCATTCGTGCAAGATTGACCTCATGCAAAAACGGAAAGGAGCCCCCATAATAAATAACACCGCTATTAACATCCACAGTTCCTGGACAGCTTATGGCAATTCCTTTAATATTAGTTAAATCGTGCTCTTCAATGATAGAAAACAAAGCTTCTTTAAAATCATCTAAATTCGTTTTGATTGTAAGCCTCTTATTTTTTCTGATAATCTCTCCTGCTGAATTAAGCAAGGCATATTTACTATATGTTCCTCCAATGTCTATAACGAGATACATTGCTAACACCCTTTCTCACAGAGTTTCATTAGCTTATTCTTCCAGCTAATCCCGTAAAGTACTGAGCCATCGCCCTTTGCTCTTTCTCATAAATTGTCTCAATGAACTCATGCACCGTTTCTGTTGAAACTCCCTCAAACTCTGATTTTAATACAAATTCTTCAAACTGGTTTAATAGTGCAGAACGATTTTCTACCGCAGTAATATTCAATAATGCCCGCAACTGATTTTCGGCAGCCCTCTCCCAAGGATAATTAGGAAGAATGGTTAACTGCCCCTCTTTCCGAACAAGTTCCTTTTGTGCTATCAGCTCTTCTTCAGTCATTTGGCCACTCTCAGGTATGCCTAATCGTACAAACTGTTCTGCAGGAGCATGATTCCTCTGCATTTGTTTCGCCATTTTCTCAATAAGACTTAATTCTACCTCTAGATTCTCTATTTCTTGTGTTTGATTAGGGTCATTACCTATATCAAAGAGCTTGGAGCCAAATTGAAAAGCATTAACAAATCCCTCTCCAGCCTTTATTTTCATCAACTGGCAGTCTTTCGTAAAAGGAAATGGCTGCTGGATTTCAATATTTTGCAGCTCTTCTGGAGAAAAGGGTTGCCTCATATGTGTTGGCATTAATGTATATTCATAGAGAGGCTCATTTTTTGATGTTACAGGTGCCCGCATATATACATATCTACCATCTGTTATATTTACGTGCCCACCATGATAACCGAATAATGCTGTTTCACGGATTGGTTCATCTGTTCGAATCGTTTCACGCAGTGATTGCCCATCCATGTTCTTAGGTAATTCAACTCCAAAGAAATCTAGCAATGTAGGAGCAATATCAATTGTTTGCACGATAGATTGCCTTCTTTCACCTGTTATGCCAACTCTCGGGTCCCAAACGAATAATGGAGTATGAGCAATCTCTTCATATACTGGCATAACACTTTTCGACCACCATCCATGTTCTCCCAATAAATAGCCATGATCTGTGTTAACAATCAGCATCGTGTTTTTCCACATATCATTTTGGTCCATCAATTCGATGACTTGCCCTAAATAATGGTCACACATACTTAGCAAAGCAGCATATTCATACTTCCCATGTGCCACAACTTCATCACTTTCCTGGACATAATAATAGGGTGGCCAATCAAAATGCCTTCCATTGTATTCATGAGGGTAAAGTTCTTTATAATGTGAATAAGAGAAAAAAGGTTCATGCGGGTCAAATGTTTCGAGTTGTAAAAACCAATTATCTTCTTCCTTATTCTTTTCAATGAATTGCATGCCTAAATCAAAGGTGGTAGCCTGCGGATGATTTCGCTCTTTTTCAAAGTACGTACGGTTTATTATGTCTTGTCTATACATATTGCTGCTCACAAGTGATTGGGCTGTCTCTGTTTCGGGATACTCTGGATCCTTAACATGACCTTTCCATGGATCGCCTTCCTGCCCTCTTACTAATTCGAAGGAATTGTATCTTGTATGATAAGTTGCTCCCCCGTCCTCCCAGTAGTGCTGATGATCTGTTACTAGATGCGTATAAACACCATTTTTTTTCAATATTTCAGGCATGGAATTGTCAAAAGGTTCGATTGGTCCCCAGCTTCGGTGTAGAAAGTTATATCTGCCTGTATGTAATTCTCTTCTAGCAGGCATGCATGGTAAACTTCCTGCATAGGAATGATCAAATACAATTGTCTTTTCTCCTAACTTTTTAAAATTAGGTGCATGTGTCCAATCACATCCGTAATTTGGGAGCATATGCCTATTTAATGTATCGAACATTACCATAATGGCTCGCATAAATATTCCGCCTCCAATTCATAATATAGAAGCGCTTCCACATAATATAAAAAAATAAAATGAAAGCGTTTTTCATTACTTTTAATCTATCAAAGTTTTCATACGCTTACAATAACAATATATTTATAGGGTATAACAAACTTTTATACATGTTTGACCAAAAATTGTTTTAATGATAAATTATATGCAATAATATAGAAGCGCTTCCATTTTTTTATCCAAGCTTCTATCTATTTTAAATTTAATAAAGTGGTGAGTCTATTGAAGGTATCTATATATGATGTTGCAAATCTAGCAGGTGTGTCTATTTCCACTGTTTCTCGAGTTTTAAATAAAAGTGGCTACATAAGCAGCAAAACAGAAAAAAAAGTGATGGATGCAGTAGAAAAGCTTAATTTTACACCAAGCTCTATCGCGCGAAATCTAGCAAATAATGAAACTAAATTAATTGGACTTTATTTTCCACTTCAACCATCTTCTATCGAAGGCGCATCCAATACATATTTACTTGAATTTATTAATGGTGTTAATAGTATTTTAATTGAACAAGGGTATCATCTTTTGCTAATCAATGAAGTAGAAAATGATGAACAAATTTTAGCAAATCAAAGCTTGCCGCAGTATTACAACTTTATGAAAGAAAAGAAACTTGATGGTCTGATAATTGGAGCTACCCCCATTATATGTCAGTCTTTTCTTGAACTCCTTCACTCTAAGTTGCCTGTGGTGTATGTTGGCGAAAGAACAGTTAAGCATATCGGGCTAAATGTCTATGCACAATATAAAAAATACAACAAAGATTTATTGAATCATCTTACGCAAAATAACCATAAGCATATAGCCATTATAAGTAAAGAAGGAAAAATAATAAAAAAAATAGCTCATGAATATATGATAAAGGAACAAAGTAAAACCATTCAAATTGATACATATCATCATGAGGGAAGTCTGGAGACTTATCTACAACTATTGAAGTCGATCTTCAGTAAAGAAAGACATCCTACAGCTCTTTTATTACAAGATATATCCATCGTTCAACAAACAATAAATTACTTAAACAATATCCATTTTAAAGTACCTAATGACATATCGATAACCACCATTGAGCATCGTTATGGAGACGGCACACAATGTTTCCCAGCCATCACTAGCGTCTATGTACCAGCCTTTCAAATGGGTGTAGAATCAGCCACCCTGTTATTTAACTATCTTCAGGGCAAAATAGAATTTAATCAAGAAGTGCTTATAGAATCTATCATAACCGAACGCCAATCTGTTGTTTATCATGATGCAAACAATATCCAAAAAACTGGGGGTATTTTTTAAATGAAAGCAAATTCTTCATGCTGTTCAATAAATAGAACGAATATTAACAATAATAATCCTTTACCTACACCCATGGAGATAACAAAAAATGATAAAGAAATAAAATTCAAGGATAAAATGGTGCAAATAGCAGGTGATGAATTTTTAATGGGGACAACACAAGATGAAGGTTTTCCCTCAGACGGAGAAGGCCCCATACACAAAGTAATCGTTTCTTCTTTTTTAATAGATAAGTATTGTGTAACAAATGAAGAATTTTGGACTTTTATTGAAGAAACAGGTTATGTTACCGATGCAGAAAAATTTGGCTGGTCCTATGTCTTTTATCAATTTTTATCTCCTCTTCTTTTGCAACAAATGCCTAAAGTACCACATACTCCATGGTGGTATGGAGTAAAAGGTGCCTATTGGAAAGAACCAGAAGGTCCAGGATCTTCCATAAACGACCGTATGAATCATCCTGTTGTTCATATAAGCTGGAATGATGCTAATGCCTTTTGTAATTGGGCTGGTAAGAGACTTCCGACAGAAGCTGAGTGGGAATATGCTGCACGAGGCGGATTCGAACGTAAGAAATATCCATGGGGAAATGAATTGACACCAAATGGAGAACATTATTGCAATATATGGCAAGGGATATTCCCAAGATTGAATACCGAAGATGATGGTTATTTGGGTACAGCACCATCTCAATCATTTCCTCCTAATGGCTATGGACTTTATAATGTATCAGGGAATGTTTGGGAATGGTGTTCAGATTGGTTTACAAGTACACTTTCTGAGCGTGGTGGCCAATTAAATCCGAAAGGACCAAAAGATGGAGAAACGAAAGTAATGAAAGGTGGTTCATATCTTTGTCATGAATCGTACTGTAATCGTTATCGAGTGGCAGCTCGCACATCAAATACTCCAGACAGTTCATCTGGTCATCTTGGCTTTCGCTGTGTCGCAGATTTGAAGAAATGATATGCAAGGTATAAGTTAATTACCAAGGTGGGAATGATACAGTGAATATAGAAAGTTTAAAAATGTTTTGCCTAGTCGTAGAAGAAGGTACAATCAGTCAGGCAGCCCGATTAAGCTTTGTTACCCAACCAGCGGTAACTAGGCAAATAAGACAATTAGAAGAAGCTTACAAAACTCAACTATTTAAGCGGCATTCGGGAAAATTAATTCTCTCAAAAGCTGGTGAATTACTTTATCCATACGCGAAAGAAATTGTCGAATATACCAAGCTTTCTTTTGACGCTATTCAAGAATTAAATGGCAATGAAGAAATAGTTTTAAATATCGGTGCAAGTTACACACTCGGTGAGTATTTATTGCCCGGTATACTAGGGGAATTTAGCCGGAACTACCCTGACTTAAAGTTTAGTTTATCCATTGGAAATACCCCCACTATTTTAGCGAAATTGGAAATAAATGAAATAGATATTGCATTTGTCGAAGGTGCTGTGAATAATGATGAATTAATTCGTGAAAAATTTGCTGAAGATGAGCTAATCTTAGTTACATCACTTACACATGCATGGGGCAAGAAAGAGCAAATTAACATTCAGGAACTCCCGGAAGAAAAAATGATATGGAGAGAAGCAAATTCTGGGACACGGCTAATTGTGGAGGCTGCATTGAGTGAACTCGGGGTGCTTGAAGAAATAAAAAGCACGATGGAGTTAGGAAGTTACCAATCTATCAAAAACGCCGTGGAAGCAAACTTAGGTGTTAGCATTTTACCCAAGTTAACTGTCACAAAAGAAATTTCTAATGGATCACTTCATGAAGTTAAGATAAAAAACCTCTTAATTTCGCGCGATTTATGGATGGTTCAGAAATCACATCGTTTTAAAAAATCTGGTTTGAAATATTTTCTACAATTTATTCGCCAATAGTCACTTAGAAGGATACTCCATTTGGAATATCCCTTCTTTTTATTTTATGATTTAAGCTACTTATAATCTATAAAAATATTCAAAAATGCAATCGTTCTTTCTTTTTTTTAGCTCTAAGTTAATAGGTTAAGGCGAAATAAAAATGGAAATTGTGACTAGTTTTTTTACTACTTATTGTTGATACTACTGCAGGATATTCTCTCGGTACCATTGTTGGTACTGAGGGGGATTTATTTTTATTCTAAATTAACCTTATGAAGTGACTGTATGTCACTTCTTTTAGTCTTTATTAGACTTCCCCTTCCCTTCTAAAATGCCATCCAAACTCTTTAAGGAAAACACCATTGGTTCAAATAGTATCCAAACTTTTTAAAACTCTTTGTTTTAAATAATTATACTGTTTCTCATTTGTATCCATATATGCTTCTTCTCTGTTTGAAGGAAAATCCATGTATACGATAGCTTCTCTAAATTGAGATGCTGTAAAATCGTATCGTTTTCCATTCAAAACATTATAAAAATGCCATCCATCAGGAAGTTTAGTTTTTTTAATTTCTCCACCTAATATATCATTTACTACTAATGTGGTTACACCACAATGTCCTTTAGCTGGATTGTCCTCCCTCCATTTTGAACTTGATTCTAAAGACCAAGATTTATACAGAGCTTTTTCAACCTGTTCTATTTTTGATAAGTTGTTCTCCATACAGTACCCCCCATTTACAAAAGCGCATCTTTCCTTCTTAGCAATCCTACTTAAAAAAATAACATGACTTCTTCTTAAATTCATTCATAGGCTTTTTTAATCCACTAAAACCCTATCCCCTTTACTTGTTGGTTGAGAAGTCACCAAAAACTCTACTTCATTATTTGATTTATTAAACATTTGGTGTGGAACTAAAGGTGGAACCTCTATTCCCTCTTGTGGATTCAAAGCTATTTCTTTGCCATCTACTTCAATCATAGCTATTCCTGATAAGACGTAGAAAAACTGGCGTGCGTGTTGATGATAATGTCTTACTTCTGATGTATGAGCAGGCATACGTTCATGAATTATACTCAAATCTTGGCTCTTCACTAAATGCCATCCATCACAATTATCTCCCCATAGGTAATGTTCCGCATTGCTTTTGCTTTTTTTCATTCTTTTTCTCTCTCCCTTGTATTAATAACACAACCTCACCCAGCTTTTTTACCATTATTCCTCTCTAACTACGAGTTAATTATTCTCGTCATTCATAACCATTTCAATGAAATGATGGGCAGGCATTGAAAGTTCATCTTCTCTTCTCCGGCAAATGGAGATAGGGTTTTTTAATTCAATCCCTTCTACATCCACTTTAGCTAAATCTCCGCGAGCAATATATTCTTTAACTTCTAGAGATGAGACAAAAGTAACCCCATAACCTTCCAGGACAACCCTAATCGCTTCATTTAATCCATTAATTTGTAAGCCGACGGTTGGTTGATTAATGCTGTTTATTGTACATAGCGAAACCAACTTTTCCCGCGCAGAACTACCCTTTTCTCTAAATACAAATGGCTCGCACATAACTTGTCCTAATGTAACCTTTTTTGCAGCAAACTTATGGTTTTTGTGCACTACAAACCACATTTCATCCTCAAATAATTCGCTTGTGTTTAGAGACGGATGGGACTCTCTTTTCCCACCGATAAAAGCTATTTCTGCCTGATAATTAATTAACTGATCCATCGCTTTAAGCGAATTAGTAGTAGTTAATTCTACTTCAACCTCAGGATATCTTCGCTTATAATTTGCAAGCCATTTAGGCAACAGGAAATTTGCTGGAAGATAGGTTGCAACAATACGCAGCTTTCCAATCGAACCATTTTTATATTGGTCAAGATATGCTTCCATTTCTCCTTCAAGGGAAAATACTCTTTTAGTATGTTTGGCAAGTTCTATTCCTACTTCCGTTAATAAAATCCCTCTTCCTTTCGGTGCTAATAAAGTCATCCCTATCTCTTGTTCTAATTTTTTTATTTGCGCTGTTACAGCGGGTTGACTTATATTCAGCTCCTCTGCAGCGCGAGTAACATTTCCTTTTTCAGCCACGATGTGAAATAGCTTCAATGCGTGAAGATTCATATTACACCTCTACATTCATAGATAAAAGTTATCAATGTCAAATAAATATATATTAGATTTATTTATTATTTTCTTTTATTCTAAAATTACAAAAGCTAATTCGCAATAAAAATTTTCTTTTAAAGAGGTGAATGGGATCTAGAAGATACCCAAAATGATGAAATTTATATGTATTGACTGTAAGAAAGTATTTACTTCAAGTGAATTTGCCTATCATTGTTCATGCGGCGGTCTGCTTGATATCGTGCATGATTTCCAACATTACGATGCTGATTTTTTAAAGCATTTATTTAAAGAACGACTTTCAGAACGGATGACACCTTATGCAAGTGGAGTATGGAGATACAAAGAGTTAATCTTTCCTGAGTTGCCTGATAACTTTATTGTCACAAAATATGAAGGGAATACAGGATTATATGCTTCAGAATTACTACAAACTTATACAGGGCTTAAACAAGTTTTTGTCAAGGCACAAAGTGAGAACCCTAGTGGTTCATTTAAGGATAACGGCATGACTGTTGCTGTTTCTCATGGAAACTCCTTAGGATATAAGAAGTTCACTTGTACGTCGACCGGAAATACTTCTTCTTCTTTAGCGATGTACGCATCCATTGCTAGCGCAAATTCTTATGTATTCGTCCCAGATAAAGATATCTCTTTAAATAAAGTTCTACAGACAGTTTCTTATGGTGCAAAAGTGTTTAGTTTTCCAGGGACTTATGACGACGGCATTCAATTTTTAGAAAAATATAGCCGTGAGCTTGAATTATATGTTTGTAATTCTATCAATCCATTTAGAATTGAAGGTCAAAAAAGTATTATTTATGAAATCGCACAGTATTTAAACTGGGAATTACCTGAATGGATAATCGTTCCTGGTGGTGCTTTAAGCAATGCAACAGCATTAGGAAAAGGCTTATCTGATTTATATACGCTGGGATTAATTAAGAAAATGCCGCGAGTGGCAGTTGTTCAAGCAGAAGGCGCTAGCCCATTTCATAAAATGGTATCCCAACAAAAAAAGGAACTTATTCCTGAGCCTGTTCCATACACTCGTGCTTCTGCGTTGAATATCGGTAATCCACCAAGCTGGAAAAAAGCATTGCATACTCTATTCCAAACACAGGGAGTTACTATATCTGTAACAGATGAGGAGATTCTTGATGCTAAAGCTATGATTGATAAAAGCGGAATTGGCTGTGAGCCTGCTTCAGCAGCAACCATTGCCGGACTGCGCAATTTAGTTTCTAAACAGGTAATTGATAAAGAAGAATCCGCCTTATGTATTCTGACTGGAAATATTCTCAAAGACACGGATGTTTTAAAGTACTACCATCACGTGGAAAATACCAATGCCACCTATAAAAATAACATTCACCATACTAATCTATCACTGAGCAGCATAAGTAATAGCATGAAAAGTGAAAAATGAAAGTCGAAAGAACTTGACGGCTGATCGAAAACTTATTAGTCTCCCTTTAACAAAAACGTTCCTATCCCAGCAGGAACGTTTTTTCCTACTTTACATGCAAACTAACCTATTTATCTTTTAAAAAATAACGCTCAATAAATAGTTGACTTCAGCAAGTATTTTGACTAGAATAAGAAAATAATGACATTATACTATTAATTGAGGTGTTAAAAATGATAGATGTGCAGAGTAAGTTTGGGTTTGAATTCAGAAAATTCAATAGGTTTTACACAGATGTGTTGGGCTTTCTAAATGAACATATTTATAATAGCCCTTTTTCATTAACAGAAACTCGTATTCTCTTTGAAATTTATAACACAGAAAATTGTACAGCCAAAAATATTCAAGAAAGATTAGATTTAGATGGCGGTTATGTAAGTAGAATTGTCAAAAAATTCGAAAAAGAGAAAATGGTTTATAAGCAAAAGTGTAAAGATGATGGCCGTAATCATCTTTTATATGTTACCAATCATGGGGAATTGATTTACAAAGAGTTGGAGAAAAAAGCTAATCAGCAAGTAGAATACATACGTGAATCTTTGAATTCTGAGCAGCAGCAAAAGCTAATAGCCTCCATGTGTACAATCCAAGAAATTCTTTCTGCCTCATTTAACGAAAAAAACGAGGAGACCGTTTCTATTAGAAGTTATTATACTTTAGAAGATATTAACAACATGATTAAACATCAATGGTTATTTTATAATCAGGTCCATAAATGGGATAACAGTTTTTTAGCCTATCTGGAGGAGACATTTCGTGCTGATATCGAAAGAATCTGGATTGCAGAAATAAATCGCGAATTTGCAGGCTGTATTGGCTTAGTGAATGATGGCAATAACATAGGACAGTTAAGATGGTTCTTAGTAAATCCATCCTTTCACAAAAAAGGAATCGGTACTCAACTTATTAACGCTCTTATCCAATATTGTAAAGAACATGATTATGAGCAAATTTTTCTTTGGACTGTTAGTGAAATGGTTACAGCTAGACCACTATATAAAAAATTTGGGTTTGAAATAACGGAAATACAAGAGGAAAAATCTTTGTGGGGAGCCGATTTAATAGAAGAACGCTGGGATTTAGATCTAAAAAAAAGCTAATTACTATTATTTGAGGGGTAAATATGAAAAGAACATTTCATTACGCATGGATTATTGTTTTTGTTACATTTTTGACTTTTCTAGCCGTCCAAGGTGTTCGTCTTTCATTTGGAGCTTTTGTTGAGCCGTGGGAAACAGAATTTTCCATGAATAGAGGAACCATTTCACTTATCTCCACGTTGAGTTTTGTCATCTATGGACTGTCTCAACCACTTATTGGGAGACTAGTAGATAAATTGGGGGCTCGGCTCATTTTATCTTTTAGCACTTTCTTAGTAGGTATAAGTATTTTTCTCACGGCTTTTGTAACACATCCCTGGCAGTTATTCTTTCTCTATGGAATTATGGTTTCTCTCGGTGTGGGAGGAGCCTCTAATGTAGCTGCAACAGTAGTTGTAACCAATTGGTTTAATGAAAAACGTGGACTAGCGTTTGGAATTATGGAGGCTGGCTTTGGTGCGGGACAAATGCTTCTCGTCCCTGGATCCCTTTTGCTGATCCACTTACTAAATTGGAAAATGACCGTTGTTATCTTAGGCGCCTTTTTAGTGCTTTTTGTCTTTCCTATCGTCCTTTTATTTTTACGAAATCATCCTAAAGAGAAAGGGTTAGTTCCTATTGGCGGCGAAATTGCCGAAGACGATTCAGTTCCAAAAAAGACTCTAGATACAAACACTTCCATATGGAATGTCTTTCTAAAAAGACAGTTTTGGTTTTTAATTTTACCTTTTGCGATCTGTGGTTTTACTACCACAGGATTAATGGATACACATCTTATACCATTTTCGCATGATCATGGTTTTTCAACAAGTGTTACTAGTGCTGCCGTAAGTATACTGGCTGGGTTTAATATTATTGGTATCTTACTATCAGGTATAATTGCTGACCGCTGGAGCAGTCGCAAAATGTTATTCCTTTTATATGGAATAAGGGCATTATCTATTGCGATTCTCTTGTCTAGTCACAATTCCACTTTATTACTTATTTTTGCAGTAATCTTTGGATTGGTCGACTTTGCTACTGTTGCTCCAACGCAATTGCTGGCAACGCAGTATTTTGAGGAATATTCCATTGGATTCATTTTAGGGTGGCTATTTCTTAGTCATCAAATAGGATCAGCATTGGGCGCTTATTTACCAGGCTTCTTTTATAATGAAACAGGTAGTTATACTATTTCTTTTTATTTTTCCATTATAATCCTAGTAGGAGCAGCCATCTTAAACATATTCCTCCCTGAACCTAATAAAATTACGCAAAAAGAAAACTAGCAAAAATAACTACAAGATTAAAGGTAAGCCGAATAAACAGGCTTACCTCTCTATTTACCTTACCCTATTATGTTGACTAAATTAATAAAGACAACCTTCGAAATGCATCAAGATATTACTTTATCTAATATTCCTAATAATTTTTTATACTTTGCTAATGTTTCTTGAGCTTCTATCTTAATATCTGATTGGAAAAATGTAATATCGCCAGTTCCCTCTATATTAATTAGATTCTTTTCTTCAAGAGTTCTTTTCAGGTTCTTTGCCGTTCCAATACTTCCAGAAATGATATTCGTATTCCCAGGGAATATTGCTCTTAGGCTGTTTTCGAAATATGGGAAATGGGTACATCCAAGCACTATTGTTCCATATTTCCTAAGATCAAACGAAGCCAATTGTTCTTCTAAATAAGGGATTACTTTCTCTTCCCTGAATTCAAAGTTCTCAGCAAATTGGACAAGACCTGGAAGAGCTAAACTATCCACAATATCATGCTGGTCCAAACTTCTGACAAGATTATGAAACTTTTCTTCCTTTAGAGTCAAATTAGTTGCCAATACTAATACCTTTTTTTGTTTCCCTTCACAGCTTTGAATTGCTGGTTTTACTGCAGGTTCAATTCCCAAAATAGGAAAATCATATTTCTGGCGAAGATCGTCTACAGCGATACTAGTTGCCGTATTACAGGCAATCACTAATGCTTTAATACCTTGATCAGCTAAAAAATCTGCTGCACTAAAAATATAATCTCGTACTTCTTCTTTTGATTTTTCACCATACGGAACATGTAAGGTATCTGCATAAAATATGTAATCTTCATTTGGAAGCAACCGCACTGCTTGGTGAAGAACACTCATTCCACCAATCCCAGAATCAAAAAATCCTATTCTCACTACTTTTCAACCTTCTTCTAAAGAATTTATATCACTTATTAAGAATACCATTTTTTCTAAATGTTTTTAAGTTCTATCTTTTGTTTAGGTAAACTGTCCTTTATAGTTAGAAGAGTTTGCGAAATTATAATGTAACAAAAACGTCTATTACCTTTATGGATTATTTTTTTTAATCAAAATTATGAAAGCTATCTAATGAATTAGGAGTACATCAAGTGTATAATATTATGAATTTTCCTATCAGAGCAGCAATGCTAAACAGGCATCGCTACCCAATGTCCAGTTGAGACCTCTTTAAGTTGTGTATTCTCCACCTCATATTTTATTTGTGGATTATCTATTGGATTCATTATCTTCTTATTTTTCTCTATCTTAGGGTCAGGGATTGGGATGACGGAAAGTAATGCCTTTGTATAATCGTGTAAAGGATTGGAATAAAGTTCTTCGCTTTCGGCAATTTCTACTATTTTCCCCGCATACATGACGGCAACTCTGTCACAAATATGTTTCACCATAGCTAAGTCATGAGCAATAAATAAATACGTAAGACCCAGTTTTTGTTGCAGTTCTTCTAGAAGCTTTACTATCTGTGCTTGAATAGATACATCCAACGCAGATAACGGTTCATCACAAACGATGAAAGATGGCTCCACTGCCAGTGCTCTTGCAATGCCAATTCTTTGCCTTTGTCCGCCTGAAAATTCATGTGGATAACGGTAAGCGTGACTTGCTTCCAATCCTACCAGTTCTAATAACTCTTCTACCCTTTTTAAACGGAGTTGAGGATCTTTATATAGCTGATGGATATCTAGCGCCTGGCCAATAATATCAAGCACTTTAAACCTTGGATTAAGACTTGCATAAGGATCTTGAAAAATAATTTGCATATGACGTCGAAGCATTTTCAACTCTTTCTTAGTTAGTCGATTAACAGGAATTCCCTGAAATAGGGTTTCGCCGCTAGTTGGCTCATGCAAGCGTAAAATCGATCTTCCTGTCGTTGATTTACCAGATCCTGATTCTCCTACAAGCCCTAATGTTTCACCAGCCTGGATATGAAAACTAATGTCATCTACTGCTTTTACTATCTTCCCCTTGCCAAGATCAAAATGCTTGTTTAATGAATTAACCTCAAGGATTGGGTGAACAAGGGCTTCTGAAGTTATACTGACTTTTCGTTTCACCTTCTTTTTCTCATCAAGTCTTGGTAAAGCATTTAACAGCTTTTTTGTATAGACATGCTTTGGCTGCTCAAATATGTCCTCTGTTGTGCCAGTCTCTACTATTTCTCCTTCTTTCATCACTACTACACGATCACACATTCCTGCCACTACACCGAGATCGTGTGTAATTAGAATGATAGAAGTGCCAAATCGTTGCTGCATCTCCTTCATTAAAGCAAGAATTTGAGCCTGAATAGTAACATCTAATGCCGTAGTTGGCTCATCTGCAATAAGTAAAGTTGGACGGCAAGCCAATGCCATTGCGATTACTACTCTTTGCCTCATTCCACCTGAAAATTCATGTGGATACTGATTAAATCTTTCTTCGGGATGCCTTATGCCAACAAGCCGCAGTAATTCCATCGCCTGATTTTTCGCTTGTGATTTTGACAGACGTTGATGCTTAGAAATCCCTTCTGCAATTTGCTTCCCAACTTTAATCGTAGGATTTAAAGAAGTCATTGGATCTTGAAATATCATTCCAATATCCTTCCCGCGAATTCCTTCCATTTCCTTTTCCGTTTTTTCTGCTAGATTTTCTCCCAAAAATGTTATATCGCCACTTTTCAAGTGAGATGACGGGGATGGTAGTAGTCGCATAATAGAACGAGCTGTTACGCTCTTTCCACTACCGGACTCCCCAACTATACCTAATGTCTCTCCTTTTTTAATATCAAAACTAACTCCCCTTACCGCTTCAAGCTCTTGTTCATTTGAAGTAAATGAGACTCTCAGATTATCAACCTTTAATACTACTTCCATAATCTCCCCCACTATCTTTTTTCTTATTTCTCTTTTTCTTTCAAACTATGTATTGATTTTTCTGATATCTACAAATAAAATATACTATACAGGTCGGAATAATGCAATTTAAAGAAAAAGGGGGGAAACAATATTTTGGAACCTGTTCATGTAAAAAGCAGCAAAGTCAAAAATCGTACTAGATCAGTCCGTATTCTTGTACAAGAAAGCTTTATTAAGCTTCAAAAAAGACCTGATTATCGCTGGGCAATCTATATTTTGGGCTTGCCTGTCACACTCTTCGCCTTGTTCCTGTATTTGTTCAAGAAACAGAATGATCCTTCAAAAAAATTTATAGAAGAAATAGAAGAGCAATTACGTAAAGAGGGGCATTGGGAAAGCTTACATAAAAAATTTCGCTTACAACTAGAAAAGAAGATACAATTTTTCAATCAAGCACATACACCCTCTGAACTAGATAAAGTAGCGAGAAAATGGGCAAATGAGCAATTTCAAACGGACATAATGGAAAGAAGCAAGGAAAAAATGCTTGCGTTAGGAAACAAGAAGGTAACCTTTTCAGAAACCTTCCTAGCTTTCATTACAAACAAAAAGATAATTTCCCTTTTGTTTTTACCTGGTTTACTGATGTATGTATTTTTGCTGATCTGTATCAATCCCTATCTAAAGTTCATCCTAGAGCGATTAATAATGAGCATTTTCGTCATTTTTGGCGTAACACTTCTTGTCTTTACTATTTTATATTTTTCACCATTTGATCCGGCAGTTAATATCCTTGGGGAAACAGCAACGAAAGATCAGATTGCCAACTTTAATCATATCTATGGTCTTGATCAGTCTTATTTTCACCAATTGATACAAGCCTTTAAAGGAATTTTCACCTTTGATTTAGGTAATTCCTACACAGGAAATGAGGAAGTCGTAAACAGTATTGCAAGAAAGTTTCCAATCACATTTACACTTGCTTTTATATCGCTTATTATGGCAATCCTTATTGCGATTCCTATAGGCATTATTTCAGCAACTAAACCTAACTCTATTTTTGATTATAGTTTTATGTTTATTGCTTTAATCGGTTTATCTATTCCAAATTTTTGGCAAGGGTTAATCTTTATTCTTAATTTTTCGATTAAATTAAAATGGTTTCCAGCTACATACGTACCTGATAATTGGATTTCCATTATCATGCCTGCAGTCGTTCTTGGAACAGGTCTTACTGCTTCTATTGCCAGGATGATGCGTTCTTCTACACTTGAAATCATTAATGAAGATTACATTATTACGGCAAAGGCAAAGGGCTTAAGTAAGTCAACTGTAATATGGAGGCACGCTGTCACTAATGCCATGATTCCCGTCATTACTGTTATCGGTCTATTGTTTGGCGGAATGCTTGGTGGAGCAGCTGTGACAGAGAAAGTTTTTAATATTAGCGGAATAGGAAGCTTTATTGTTGACAAGCAATTTATACCTGATATTCCGAGCATTTTGGGGGGAGTGGTTTATATTGCCATAACGATTTCCCTAGTAAATTTATTAATTGACGTATTGTATGCATTCTTTGACCCACGTATACGTACGAAAATGAAACAATATTAAAGCAGGTGTTACGATGTCCAATAATACGGTAGATACACCACATTACCGAAGAAAACAAGCACAGAAAGTATCTTTAGAATATTCACAAGCAGTTTTTTCCTTAATCGTTTCTCTTATTCTGACCGTCATTTTCTTAATCAATGGCTTTGATTATTCATCGGCTGCGATTAAGCCATTTTTCTTTAGTGCATTTGCTGCCTATCTATTCGTATCGATTATACAGGTATTGATTACATGGAAGATTAAACAAAACCTGAAGCAGTTTGGCTCTATTCAAAAATCAACAAGAAAATGGGGATATATTCAGTTATTAAGTGTACTGTTTGGAAATGTATTTACTGCTTCATCTGGACTTTTACTGATTAAAGAAAAAAAATCAATTGACTATATATTTGCTGTTTACATGCTATTAACACAGTTTTTTGTGATTGCTGTTTCTGCTTTAAATTTGTTTAAACCATATGTAGCAGACACGTTTTTACTAGGCATGTATATTCTCATTGCGATTTCTTTTTTTTATCTTTACGTCTTTTATTTTCTATCCAAAAAAGACAGAAGTACTTTAAACGCTACAAAAATTATTGTACTTTCAATAATCTTGTTCCTTACTGGACTATCAGGGAACTTATTTGCCCTTTTTTTAGGAATAAATTTCTTGCGTGATTTAAGAAAAGAAAAACTGTCTGGGAAAGCTGGATGGAATACAACGTGGAGGAAAATAACCAACAATGCTTCTGCCATGCTTGGCCTATTCTTTATTATTTTTCTGTTTGCTTTATCTATATGCAGTTATCTAACATTCGATAAAGATATGGCAATGGAGAATAATTACGCTGCCATCCTTCAGACACCCAGTCTTGCCTATCCTTTAGGTACAGATGATTTTGGTAGAGACCTTTTTTCTAGAATTATTTTCGGAGCAAGAATTTCATTAACTGTAGGGTTTCTTTCTACTATTATTCCATTATTTATCGGTGGGTTCTTAGGTGCCTTAGCTGGTTATTATGGTAATCGAGCAGATAACGTAATCATGAGGCTATTGGATATATTGTATGCTATTCCTGGTATTTTACTTGCAATTGTCATTATTGCCGCATTCGGTTCGAATACAATCACCCTCATTATCGCTTTAAGTGTTGGCTCTATCCCAACATATGCGCGAACGATGAGAGCAAATATTCTCATGATTACGAATCTCGAATATATTGAATCTGCAAGAGCATTGGGAGCAAATAATTTTACCATCTTGTTTAGGCACGCAGTTCCAAACTCGCTTGCACCGATGATTGTTAAGTCAACTCTTACTATTGGCAGTGCTGTGATAGCTACAAGCAGTTTAAGCTATCTTGGATTAGGGGTTGAACCGCATATTCCAGAATGGGGGAATATTCTAAAAATCGGAAGTGCCTATCTTGAATCCCATTCCTATCTTGCCATTTATCCTGGATTATGCATCATAGCCTTAGTCCTTTCCTTCAATTTTTTGGGAGACGGTCTTCGAGATGCATTAGATCCTAAGTTAGATTAATTAAAACATATTATTTAGGGGGAATTTTGCATGAAAAAGAGTTTATTAGCCTTTTTGCTTGTCTTTGTTTTAGTCGCGGCAGGATGTGTCAATACGAAATCAAGTGTTGAGGAAGACAAAGGGAATGATGGGAAATCAAGTGCCAAACCTACTATTGAAATCTTGGGCAGCAGCACAAGTGAGTCTGACATCAATATTTTAAGAGATCAATTAATAAAAAATGGATTTGACGTTAAATTAAATCTTCAACCAGACTATGCGAGCTTCAAAGCACAACAAGATGCTGGAAATTATGATGTTGCGGTATCTAGCTGGACGACTGTAACAGGTAACCCAGATTATGCAGTACGCTCCCTCTTTAAAACAGGCGGAGATTATAGTATTTTAGCAGATGAAGAAATTGATACTTTAATTGATAAGGCAAGTACGCAATCACCGGATGAATATAAAGAAACATATAAGGAATTAGAACAAAAACTAGTATTTGATAAAGCTTATATCGCTCCTTTATACATTTCTTATAAAGCCCAAGGAGTAAATAAAGAAGTCTTGAATCCAGCAACTGTTCGACTTGCAAAATCTAGAGCAATCGCTTGGGAAACAATTGACTTTAAAGATACTTCCAAAAGAAATACAGATCCATTAATTGTTCAACAAGCTATTTCTACACTAACTTCTCTTGATCCGATTAAAGGAAATGATGGATCTATTAATACATTAAATACAAATATGTATGTCCGTTTAATTAATTTAACAGATGATGACCAAGTCACTTCGGAAGGATCTCTATCTCATAATTACAGTATCGCTGATGGAAATTCTGAATATTACTTCTTACTAAGAGATGATATTAATTTTGCACAAATCAAAGACAAGAAAGCTGTTGATACTGGAGAAAGAGTTGGTGCAGACGATGTTATTTTCTCGCTTGACCGCGCCAAAGACAAAAATTCTGTTCCGGATCACCGTACTTACAGCCTTCATGAACATATTAAAACAACGGAGCTTGTGACAGATTTAGCAGAATTAAATGCGAAAGAAGCTGGAAGCGGCACAACCATAAAAGCCGCACTAGAAAAAAATCTTGACAAGGAAATTACAGAATTAGTCTCTGATAAAAAAGATGCAAATAATAAGGAAGGCAAGTATCAAGTAGTTAAAGTCATTACTACTGAGCCATTCCCACAAGTTTTAAATTATTTAGCCCATCAATCGGCAGGTATCGTTTCTAAGAAACAAGTAGAAAGCATTAATACGTATGATGTAGCTTCCTTTGACATCAATAAAGACATTCCTTATGGGGATCAAAATACAGTAACTGAAGGCGACAAATATAATAATACATTATTTGCTAGCGGCCCCTATATTCTTTCTTATAAAAATGATTACGAAGCAGTATTCTTAAAGAATCCAGCATACCAAAAAGGTACAGATGTTGAGCCGAAAATTTCTACTGTTCAAGTACGCTTTATAGCAGATGCTGATAGCGCCCTTTCTTCTTTACGAAATGGTGAAATTCACCTTTTCAATGGAGTACCTGAAACGAAATATAATTTAGTGGAAGAAGATAGCAAGCTTACTCTGCAACGTCAAGAAAGTAACGCTGTAACCTACTTATTATTCAATACGAAAAATAGAGAAGTAGCGAATAATGATGATTTAAGAAAAGCAGTATTGTATTCTATTAATCAAGACGACTTTATTAACTATTATCAAGGCAATAAAATTAAAGCAGTTTCGACCGTAAGTCCATTAGTAGAGACTGGCAATGAGTTAAACGCTGATGCTGATAAAGTAAAAGAATATTTAAAAAAGTACCACGAAGGAAAATAACTATTTCCTCTCTCTATCCTATCTTGTAGTTAGGATAGAGAGAGTTTCCCATCAATCCTAACTTCTATTCTATGGATATTCTTATAAATAACTTCAGATAGTGTTCTCTCCTATTTATGAGTAAAAATGCTGGCCCTAACCTTTTTGCAAAGGTATTGTGGTTCAAAAAGGCTTAGCCTATCTATATCGATCACTATTTATTGGTAAAAGATCTCTTCTTTTCTTCTTTCAAAAGTATTACTAATAATCCCTCTTGAGAATTCTTAAATTCGTTAATAATAATGAAATAATCAAAATAAGAATAGCCAATGCCCACCAGAAGGCATTAATGGGCGCATCATGCTCCACAATAATTAATCTTACTATAGCTGTAATACCAATATAAATGAGATAGCGTAATGGAAAATGAAAATGCGAATCAAAATACTTGATGATTAAAGCTATAAATTCAAAGTATAAGAAGAAAGTTAGCAGTTCCTCAGTAAATAAATAATAATCTCTTTCATCCTCTGTTACAAAAGCGACATAGGAAAAGATAAACCATGTTTCTTTTATAAGAAAAAAACTCAATGTTATCCCTATAAGAAACAAACAGCTATTCAATAATGCTTGTAAAAATATAGGCAGTTGCGTAAAAAACTTGATTAGATTTGCTCTTACACTTTGCATCCATCTAGCTCCTTTTATTAGGTATGTTATCTATTTAATATGAGCCATTTTGTATTATTAACCATTAAAAAGGAGGCTTTTTAATACTTCTCATTTACACCATCTTTTCCTTTCCAAATCTATGCTCCTATCAGGCTATCGCTAATATAAATCCCCTTTCTTAATGACGTATTTTGCTGTAAATCTTTCCTTTCACCATACTTCTGTCTTCGAGACCTTTCGTCAAAACTATATTTTTCGACATATAACAATAGCAATTTTGAGATAACTGTTCCTCACTCTTCTTTGCTATGCTAAATCCTATTCGACAGGTTTACAATTGTATAGTATAATTTTCCTTTATTGATATTAAAGCAATAATACATAACCTATAACGTAAAAGACTTACTTTCGCCTTACATATAAAGATGTAGTTTGAATTCTGCGTTATCATAAATAATAGGAGGAGATTTCCATAGAAGATTTGATTTTACAAATGATAGAGGCCTTTAAAGGACTTTCATATTTTGGTATTATGCTTGCACTAACTTTTGAATTTGTTCCAGCAGAACTGGTACTACCGTTAGCTGGCTATTGGGTATATGAAGGAGATATGAATTTATATATGGCTATTTTTGCGGGTTCGATTGGTGGTGTATTGGGACCACTCACTTTATATGCATTAGGCCGATATGGTGGAAGAGCTGCCATTATGAAGTTCAAAAATTTTTTTCTTTTAAAGGATGAACATATTACTAAATCGGATCAATTTTTTGAAAAATATGGTGGAAGTATCGCCTTTTTAGGACGATTCATTCCGTTAGTCCGAACGGCTATTTCGATTCCTTGTGGAATGGCCAAAATGAATATATGGAAATTTATCATTTATACTTATTTAGCCATGCTTCCCATTACAGCGATGTATGTCTATTTAGGTTATAAATTAGGACCTCAATGGAAAAAAGCGGGCGAAGTATTTGGTCAATATACGAACTATTTATTAATCCCTATCGCAATATTTATTATTATTTTTCTGTTTACTAAACGTAAAAAAGTAAAGGTACAATAGTTGAAAAAGGACTAGCTCCAGCATGTATTTAAACCATACTGAAGCTAGTTTCTTTTTTTCCTGTAATAATAGATTAAGTGAATGTAGCAATACTTCTATGTCCCCCTCGCTATCGAGATTACTGCTAAAATCGGAAATGGAAAATTTACCTGTGATTGGATTTTTATTTTTACCCATCCTATTAAATGGAGGTGGTAAAGATGAAAAAAGAAATTCCAGTTGAGTTTACGGAAAAAGTTCTCGATCAGCGAAATGATCTTACTGGTCCAGATGATTCAAGAAAAGCATCCTATCCAAAAAGGCCAAAGCATGTATCCATCCAGGAATCGAAAAGAAAATAATTTAAAAGCTGCCCTCTAGTTCCATCAAGGGGGCTCTTCTTTTGCCCTTTCCTCCCTTATCATATGGTTGGATTTCTAACTGTTCAACTATTTAGCCAATTCTTTCCAATATTCTTCGTTTTTGATAAAGCATATTAGCAACTTCCCCTACCTCTTTTATGGCTGCTTTATTCATATAGGCACCAAAAATCATTCCCGCTACTGGTATCATTTGAAAAAGTTTTTTCCATCCGAAATTATCTCGATAAGAAGCAAACACCTCTCTCCACCCTTGTAGCTGTGCGAAACCTTCCTCCTTAGAGGCATTGGTCAATTCATTTAAAATGGCTCTTTTTCCAACTATATCAGAAGAAGTAAATTGCATACATTTAATCATAAATATTCGCTCTTCCTTATTTGAAGGGTCATAACCATATGCTACTGCTACTTCTTGGATGGTTTTCAACGTAATTCCAAAGATAAGGGGGATATCAACAGCTAGTGTAAAAATACCGCCAAAACCAGTTGTAGCCCCTTGAATTTGGGCATTTTTCGCACGATTTTTGATAAAGGTTTCTGCTGTCTGTTCCATAGAATCAATCGGAAAATGTTTTATATCTTCCAATTTCACATCTTCCTTTAACGATAATTCTTTTTTAACTTTATACAATGTTTTCTCATTATCCACGAGATACTGTCCGCCATTATCAATATATACGGCAATTTCATCTAATAGTATATGTATTTTCTCTTGGATGTATGTCGGTGTCAATTTATCCAATAGCACAAATGGAAGTCTTCCGATTTTTTCCCAAAAGAACAAACCTTTTTGATTTTTCTCCCATTTTTCAATATTCTTTAATTTCTTTCTAAGCAGCTTTTGATTTTCCATTGCTTTATCTTTGTTTAACAATTCCATTTGTTTCTCCCATTTTTCGAATTATTTTTAAATGCATAATGAATTGAAATGACGAGATTTGATTTCACTCGTTTTTTAAGATAATCATTTATACGAGTTTTCATATAAAAAAGATTCATTAAAAAGAGAGTTATTCTACTCGATGCTCATGCTCTCTTTTATCTTACTAGGGAGTGTGTTGTTCACTGTATGAATCAATAATGCTAACGCATATAGAGAATGGCCTACATATAAAAATAATGCCTATTATTACATAGGAACATATTATCCTCATCTTTTAAAAGCTATTTTTTATTTATTTAAATAAACACTTATGCAAAATAAACAATAAAAAGCCTTGCAACTATTAAGCAGGCCTGTTATGCAAGTATTCTAAATCATTCACATTGCTTTTGTGCAAGGCGATCATCCAATTCTAATTAACTTCCTTTTCCTCTTCTTTGGTATTCTCTATTCCGTAATCACTTCAATATCTATATTCTCTTGAAAAATCATCAGTAAAATGCTCTAAATAGGTTACTGCTTTGGAAGATTCACCCAGCACTTTTACCTCTTTGACAGTTGTATTTCCTGTTGGCATCGTAAGCGTAACAGATTATCCCTAATAGATGCTCTATTAAAATATTATCATCACCTTTCCATTTGATTTAGGGATATCGGTAATGCATTGTATTGTAACTCTCCTCCGTTCTTCTTTCGAATTATAATTTATGCTTTCGGTAATTTCACTTGGAAGTGGTTTTCTGCCACTTCTATATCTCTATTAGTTAAATTACTTAACGTATAGCTGCTCTCTTCTTCACTCCAAACATTCCTCTTAAGTCCTCTTTTAAATTTGGTTATTTTTACAAGAAAATTAAATAAAATATAGGTATTATTATTGACGCTAAAAAGGCAGAATAACACTTCCCAACTTTTCTCCGACAAGAAAAGCATCCCAGACAGGATGCATTCTTCGTAAACTTATGCTTTATATAATATAACGGCTGTATAAATTCCCTCTTCTGTTATAGGGTCATTGTTCACAGCGAACTTAATATCCATTACTTCATGATTTTCCAATTCCTTTAACGCTTTATTTAAATGTTTCTCGAATTTTTTATTTTTCTCCGAAATAACTTTTGTTTGAATCATAAGGTTGTACCTGCCTTTTCCTAATTATTGTATTATTAATTGAACAATCTCTTTAAGTAATTTTTATATCCATAGATGTTTTATATTTTGTTCCCTTTCAGCCGAACATCCAACTATTATTGCCACCATGGCAATTAACAAAATAGAAAGGCATTTACGGAAAAAATATAGTGAATTAACTCCCTCCTTTCTAGAGAAATACGTTTTGAATAATTAAAAAGTTTCAATTAAAAGAAAAGGACTTTACTAAAAATAGATTTTGCTGGATTTGGTATAGAACTATTCATTAAAGATAATAAAGAAAAGTTTTCTCAATTATCTATACAAACATGATTAATCACCTTTTAAAAGATTTATGATTTTGTGTTTTAAAATTGTAATCCAATAATTTTAAAAACAAAATAAAATGGCTACATCAGATATAGAAAAACTGAAATAGCCATTAATTAATTACCATAGAAGATTTTTTTGTCCTCGCCTATCGATCATTTCACCTTTTCCACTGCTTAGTAGCCCTTCGGTAACAGAAAGAGTACCATCCCGCGGCCGCGGGTTAGCAGACATTTCTTTAAAGAAGCATCATCATCTTTAAATCAGCCTAACAAACTAAATAATACCTGTATTAGGCTATTAAATTTCTTTTCTACTAACTATAATTACCTTTATACTCAATCACTTTTACAGGCCCTAATAAACCTGATGGCTTCATAGGTATAAATTGAGAAAAAAAGTCCTGTTCTTTCTTCCCTAAATTATCCACCACTACGATTTCTAAATGATTTATTCCTTTCTGTAGATAATCCGTTATTTCAAAACTATATGGAGTACATATTTTTATTCCAACCAATTCTCCATTCAGTTTTACCTCAGCAATTTCATTTACTATTCCTAAATCTAATATAAATCTATCACCTGTTAGATCGATACTATTAAATGTAGAAGTATACTTAAAATTACCTGAAAAATTTTCCAAACCAGGAAGTTTATTTATATTAATCAAATTATTTAATTCCTGCAAATTACCAAATGTGGGGTATTCTAAGGCGGTACAAAATTCAACTTTCCACTTTAATTGGAGGATAGTCTCTTTTCCCTCCAATTGATTTACATTTTTAGTTATCATCCCCTCAAACTTATTACTATCTACAAGTATCAATGATTCATTAGGTTGTAACTGTATCGGTATTTGTTTTTTTCCTTCTTTATTAAATTGATCATATGACAATAACTCGTTATTAAATCCATCATATTTTAAGAGTACTTTCTCCGAATTAAGTTCAGCTACTGTATTGATTTCTTGATAAGGATCTTCATTAAAAAACATATAAAGGTTCCCATCTATATGCTCATAATGGTAATATCTTAAGTACGGTTGGTATTCACTAACTATCAGTTCCGTTCCTTTTATTTTCAATTCCTCTCCTAATGATTCTAAATTAACCTTATTGGTTCCACTAAAAAAGCTTTCATCCAACCTTTGGTTTTTTTCGCTATATAATGGATAATTATTTACAAAATATATATTTATTCCATTCTTAGACATCGCTTCTACTTTCTCCATAAATGATAAAGGTAACGATTCTGCATAGGGAATAATCAATGTATGAAATTCGTTATTGTTAATAAGGAATTCGTTATTCGTAATTTTACTCTCCATAACATAATCAATTGGAATAATGTCAAAATCTATTTGATGTTGCATCAATACACGAGCAGGTTCTTGAAACAGCATATAGTTACCAAGCCACTCAGCTTCCGCATGATAAAGAATACCTACTTTCGCAATATGTTTCCCACCATTAAACAAATGACTTATCCTATTTATATAATTATTTAAAATATACATATATCTAAATTCTGGATCATGTCCATTAGCATAAAAATGTGGTGGACAATCGGGATCAGGAAATGTTTTAGGACTAAATGCATGAGGTATAAAGTGATTAACTCCTCTAACTAGCATGTGATCGACAATAAACTTCATTAATGAAAGTCCTTCCGCCCAGCCATATGCTCCAAACACTTCACATATCGTTCTGCCCCCTTTTTTTCTATCAAGCTGACCAAGTGAGGCTCCCATTTTAGCTAGACCATAATGAAAGAATTCACCATCCCACCCCATTTTTGTTATGGACTTATTAATATTTTTATCCATTCCTGGCATTATTTGATTAAGAACAACATCAATTCCAGACATATCTTGTGGTTTAATCGCACGAAAAAAGTGTCCAGCTCCATATCCTAGTCGTGCATGTGAATTATTATCTTCTATTAAATGACCAATATATTCCACATTTCTTTTCTGACACCATTCCGCTAATACTCCTGTAAAATTATTACTATATTCTTTAGAAACAATATCCATATACTTCAACCGAACTTCTTTTTCTTTACCATCAGACTCAATTGGTTCCAGTAAAGGTAGAAATACATAATCATCTAAGAAAAATTCTTCTAACATACCTTCTCTCCAAGGATAGACCATCTCCTTTCTTCCAATAGATCCTTCCGCTCCATGCATGTTACCAAATCTCGGTTCATCCGAAAAAAAACCTGCAAACGTTTTGCCAAATTCTGATTGATAGCGTTTGTAATGAGGTTGATAAACCTCATCAATTAATATTTGAGTAGCTTGTGATTCCAATGGGTTTAAATACCCTTCTGTTTGCGGCTCTCCCCCATCTATTGTTTCCATCAACACAAAAATGCGCCATTGACCCTCAGGTATACTCCAATTTAAAATTCCATTAATTTCAAAGTTCGTGATATCAATAAAACTGGTGGAATCAAAACTACTATTACCTGTTCTCTTTGCAGCTATTATTTTTAGTAGCTTATCAGGTATATATTCTTTCTCTTTTGAAAATAACTGTTTTGTATTGCCACGATTAACTAATATAGTGGCATCCTCTAATGGTCCTACAAAGTCTAACTGATGGATTTTTAAATATTTTTTTATATATTGAGGATAATCATTTTTCACTCTTCCATTCGCATATCCTGTAGGAAAATGAGAATCATCTAATAACCAAACCTTCATTCCCAGCTTTTTCGCTTCTTCCATCAGTGTATCCATGTTTTCCCACCAACTCTCACCAAGAAAATCAGGATGTGGCCTAGATTCAACAATGAATGCTTTAATCCCTGATTCATATATTTTTTTTACATAATCTCTTAAAATGTCATTATCTTCTCCGTGAAGCCAAAAAAAAGGTAATATGTAATTATCATTTTTATTATCTAATACCTCTTTCACTCTCTTCATCACTATCTCTCCCTACCATTTCTTTCTAATATACAACTTAGCTGTGATATCCACTTTAATTAGGGAGGAGCAACCAAGTATCCCTTCTTCTCACAAGCTACTTGATTACTCATCTTCCTCTTACATATTCTTATTTGATTGTAATTTACCTAGTATCCCACTGAAAAATGTTAATATTCATAATGTTCAGTCTTATTATCAAACAGAAATTTTTACATCATTACTTTTCATTTCTTCCTCTACCGCCTTTTTATCCAATACCTTAAAGAATGGAAAGTAAATTAAAGTAGACACGATTGTAGCAATCAACTGAAAAACTGCATATTTCCATCCACCCATCATTAATCCTTGAATAATAAGCGGAGTTCCTCCAGGACCGCCTGCACCGGTAGGCATTGGTAAAATTCCCATGGAGGTAAGTATATACCCAATTATAATGAATAAAACAGGGGTAAATACAAACGGTATGAATAAAATTGGGTTTAACATCATCGGAAATCCAAAAACAACAGGTTCATTAATATTGAAAAGAGATGGTATAGTTGCAACCTTACCAAATATTTTATAACGAGACGATTTTGCAAACAATAATACACAAATTACTAAGCCGATTGTAGCTCCTGCACCACCTGGGGAGGAAACTGCATTAATCCAATTGTATGTGATAATATTAGGTCCTACCTGCCCTGCTGCAACCGCTGCCATATTCTCGGCATCTGCTGCTATCCAAACTGGCATTATGACAGATACAACAGCAATGCCATGAATTCCTAAGAACCAGCATAACCCAGTCAACACATAAATGATAATACCAGCCCATATACTTGTACCGATTACACTTAATGGTGAACCGATTAAAGTATAAACTGCATTATGAAAGTTCTCAAACTCAGTATGTGAAAGTCCTAGTGTTATCGTTCCAAAAAGGATACCAATGAGAACAGAAGGTATAATGCCATTAAACGACTTTGCAACAAATTCTGGAACACTGTCTGGCAATTTTACGATTAAGCCTTTATCTGATAATTTTATATAAATAATGGAGGACACTATTGCACAAAACATAGCTACAAAAATTCCCTTTGCTCCCAACCATTCTAAAGGTAAATTTGTTATAGCCATAAATCCTTCACCAGTCGTGGTTAATGGTGTTACTAATAAAAAAGCTAATAATCCCAGTAATCCTCCTGTAAATGAGTCATAATCCGAAAAATTACCTACATAAGTATATGCGATACTAAATGCAGCATACAATGCAAGAAGATTAATAGTAATATTTGATAAGGTCGTGAAAATTCCTCCTAAACCACTCGTAGTTAAAAATGATTGATATGCTTCAATAGGTAAATTTTGAAATATAGTTGCAAATGATCCTAATATCAAAACACTCATTAAGCTCATTAAGCCTTTAGAAATGGATTGGATAATTCTATTATTATTTATCCAGTTAGAAGCAGGACCAAGTATTTTTTCTAAATTATTCATTCTACTACTCCCCCTAATAGATCATTCTTCTTTTCAATGAAGAGATTAACGAATTAATATTATTTACTTATCAAAATCCTAATCTCCTAACACATTTTTGACATATTCCATGATTTTCTTTCCATTAACCATTCCATAATCAGTCGCATTAATAGCTTCAACTGGACAGTGTTGAAACTTTTGAACGATAGTATTAAGCTGATAACGAACTTGAGGACCAAGTAAGATAAAATCTGCATCGTTTGCAACATTAACCGCTTCTGACAATGCATATGCATCAATCGTACATTTATAATTCATTTTTTCTGCTTCTTGTCGCATATTTCTAGTTAAAATGCTTGTTGACATACCTGCAGAACATAGTAAAATTATTTTTCTCATATATAATCCCCCAAATATTTTTAATAAATATACTTAACTCATAAAGTATCTAAGCAAACGTAACTTTAGATAACTATTTATTAATCAGACTTAAAGCCCACTCTAAAACTTTTTTTCCATCCATCATTCCATAGTCTACTGTATTAATTACTTTTACAGGAATTCCTTTCACACCACCATATTCTTTTATAAAACTATCTTCTTTATAGGAGACTTGGGGGCCTAAAAGTAAAATATCAGTATCTCTAATATTTTTTTTCACCTCCCCTTGTCCCGTTGCACAAATTATTATTTCTTCGTTTTTTTCTTTAGCTGCTTGTTCCATTTTTCTAACAAGCAAGCTTGTTGACATTCCTGCTGCGCAGACGAGTAAGATTTTTTTCATAATTTCTCCCCTTTCTATAAGTTTATCGTTTTCTTAGTTAGTTCAATAATTTCAATTGATAAGTCTCTAACTGTCATGGCATTCATTAAGTGATCCTGTGCATGAACCATTAACAAAGATACCTCTGAGCTTTCTCCTCTTGCCTCTGCTTGAATTAAATCTGTTTGGATTCTATGGGCTTTATTTAACTCTTCCCTTGCTTCTTCCATTAATTTTTCTGCTTCTTCAAAATGGGCATTTTTAGCTTCTACTATTGCCCTCATGGCACAACTTCTAGCATTTCCTCCGTAAATGATAATTCCCATAATAATCTCTTGATTTTCCAAGTTGTCACCTTCTTTTTCATATTTAATTCCTTAACTAAACTATAATTTTAAAACGCTTCCAATTAAAGTTTATGTTTTTCCATTACTAGTGGAAAGAAATTGGCCTTTTAATCATATATAATTAATCAAAACTAAAAATCATCCTACCAAGTTAAATTGGTTACATCTCTTTTATTAATTTCATTATGGTGCAGGAATCTAGAGCATTGATAATTTTTTGAACAATATCACGATCGTCAATAAATCGAAATAGTGTATCATACATCGGTTTCAACTCTTCTTTGTTATCATCCGCTACATGAAGAAGACAGACCAACTGCACCTTATGTTTTCCCCAATCAATTGGCTTTTCTAATGTCGCGATTGTCCAAAATGTATGCGGGGACTTTGCCTCTAATGGATGAGGAATTGCAACCAGATTACCATAGCTTGTTGAAGCTACCTGTTCTCTGTCCATTATCGTTTCAACAATCCCTTCCTCAGTCATCTTTTTTTTAATAAGTTCCTCTCCAAGATAGGTTATTATTTCTTCAGGTGTTTTGCATGATAGATGTGCGTATATTAATTCTTCAACTAAATACTTATTTATAATTGATTCTTGAGTATCCCCAATCATTTGTTCAACCTCTGTTAGTTCACTAGTCCCTAGGAGTGTACTTACTACTACGTGAGGAATCTTGATGGTGCTTGGCAATTGAACAGTACTGACTATAAAATCAATATCATCTTCTTCGTACATAGAAAGGTTATATAATTCGGTTGTACCAATTATTGATATTTTATTACCAAACTTTGCACGCATCTTATAAAGTAATAATTGCGAACTACCATGTCCAGTGGTACAAACAATTAGACATCTTTTTGGTTTTATTTTTAATTTAGATCTTTCAATTGCTGCACCAAAATGAAGTGCAATGTAACCAATCTCATTTTCATTAATGACAATATCGAAGTCCTCCTCAATTACCTTTCCTGCTATAATAGCAGCCTCAAATGCGATTGGATAGTTAACTTTTATTGCCTCTAACATTGGATTATATATATTCATCTGATATTTAACCCGATGAAGTGCAGGCTTAAGATGTAGGCTAATAGCAACTAGTAGCTCCTTATCATTGCCAATGTTGAGACTCATTTGTTCCTCAACATTGCTTATCATACGTTTAACAGTTTCTATGATATTGTAATTAAAACTATTTAATAGTTCTGGCTGGTTTTTATTTAATAACAATCTGTTTCCTAATAAGTGCATAGTTACATACACTATTTCTCCTCTTGGAAACTCCAGATTCAGCATTTTCTCCATGCTTTTGATAATTCTTTTTGACACGATATATTCCTTTTTATTTTGGATATTCTCTTCAACTTCATTTAAACTGTCCACGTACTGCTTACTTTTTATTCTTTGGCAGGCAATAGCAATATGTACTACTAAATTATGTAAGGCTATATCAGATAAGTTAAGATCAAATGCTTTTAGTTCTCTTAGCGCTGTCTCTCGAATTAATTCCATACTATCTTCTGGCAATAGCCATGACTGTCTTTTTAACTTTTCTTCTATAATAGAAGGTCTGCGGAATAATAGCTCTGAAATTGCAAATCTAATATTTCTTTCTGAACCTGCAAGTCTCAATCCATACTTTGCTTTTTGAGCAAGCTTCAAATTGAATTGCTGTAAAATAACTTTTACATCCTTTAAATCATTTTTTAATGTTGATTTACTAACAAATAATTCATCTGCCAAATCCTCTACTTTAAAATAATTTTGTCTTAATAGAAACTTTTTCAATAAATAGTGAACCCTATCTTCTGGTTCAACTGGGACATTTTTTTCAAACTCAATAAATTGAGAAATAAATTGTTTGAATTTGCATTCATCACAAACCTCAAGTTGATAACCACGGCTTCTAACAGAAACGATATTCGCTCCTGCATTCATTAACTGATTGTCAATTTCTCTTAAATCATTACGAATTGTTCGAGAGCTAACTTGAATTATAGAGGCTATTTGTTCACCACTAATTGGCTTCTTTTCTGAAATCAGCGCTTTTAAAATCTGTTGTTGCCTCGCATTCATAGATTCTCCTCCCCTCATAAGTATTCTTCATTTAATTATAAAGCGTTTTCACAAATGCTGGGGTACAAAGATTTTCCATTATGTTAGGAAAATTTTTGTTAAGGATGAAAAAGTAGTTTTTTAGCTAATAATCCAAGATGATATATTTTGGGCTTATTTTGAACCTTCTAAACTCCAACTCTAGTTTAACCATTTAATAAGAAGTGCTAACCATAATAGAATTTAAGATTCATATTTACATAAAACCCTAAAATAATTTAGAAAAGCTGAAATATTTGGCATAAAAATGCCCTGCTCAATAAGCAGGGAGAAAGTGAGGGAAGAAACTGATCATTCCTTCCCCTCTTTATAACGAGCAATTATTGTATCTCCATATTCATAATTATTTGTTATAAACTCAATTTTACCACCAAAGAGGGAAAAATGGACCGAATCTTCTTATTCCAAAGAATGGGAATGCAAAAAGTCCAAATCTTCTGAACGGAAATATTAATCGACTATCTTCGCTTTGATTATGACCCGTTACCAATAAGTATACGTTTTCATCATCATAACTATGGAGAATCCCTTGGTGAACTTCACCATCTCTTGTTTCTATTTGAATAAATTCAAATAAGTGCTTGTGACATTTCGGATGAAATTTGTGTTTATAATGATCATGATCCTTTTTATGATGATGATGGTGATGTTCATGATGACTTGAAGATGATTCCATTATATCTCTATTATTTTCCACGGCATTAGCCTCCCCATTTAAATTCACTGTAGTTTATGCACAAGTGAAAATAAGGTTCGACTTTAAGTTTGACCATTTTATAGGAATTTTGAACCATATTGCATATCATCTGTTTTTTCTCTTTTGTAAGAAGAATACGAGTAGTGCCATTAAATACTTATTGTCAATGAAGCAATCTGTTAAAACTATTTCTCATAATTATTCCGCAACAATCACATTAAATTCTTTAAATATTTCCTAGCCTTAAACACCTTTTTTTCTCAACTAAAGGTCCCCTTATAGTTTGGGAACCCTTAATAACATCGGAAACCACTAAAGAACCCACAAATAATAATACCCTACTCCAAAGAATAGGGCTTATCATCACAATACTAGATTCAGCTGACTTTTATATCTTTTATTAACCTATAGTGGAAAGGTAAGAAAAAGTAATAAATGATTATATATACAGGTATGCTATAAAGCAAATTCCATCCTTTATATTCCATGAATCCTGATATATGGCATGTCCACTCAATGAACAAAGACAATAATGCAAATAATAGTGTTCGTTTCATACGTTTATCTCTGTGCAATTTATTTAGAAACCATATTGCTAATGATGATGGAATAAGTGCGTATGTTAGCAGCTCCCCAATTCCAGTAGATTCCCCTCTCCCAAAATTTACCCAATCTAAATATATTGCAAATACACTATTGGCAATCCAGGTAATAGCACTAATTACGCCATAAGTACAATAAATTTGCAGCCCATTCATTTTTTCCTTTGGCATAAATAATACCATAATTAATAATAATACTGCCCAAACAATAGGAACCCAAATCCCTTTAGCATGAATGTCAAGATTTTCAATAATTTTGTTCAAAACAATCACCACTTTTTTTGAATAGTTTAACTTACAATTATTCATTTTATACACATAGAAATTAAAAAACCCCCACTTAAATGAGCGGGGGACAGTAATAGTATTATTAATTTGTTCTCGCTTTATAATTTCTGATAATGATTTTGGTATAGCTTATTCTGAAAGATAAGATTTGGAGGTAAACATTTTGTTAGACTAATTATGATAACAAATCTCTGTCACCTAATATGCAAGACTACTCAGTTAAAAACCTCACAAAAACATTCCTTAAATTTAGCTCAGACAAGTAAAAGTGATCAAAATGTGGTCAAATTAATTGTAACCTCTCTACAAAATAATTACATCACACGCTTAAACATTTTCTCCATTTCATAAGTAGAATAATGCACAATAATCGGTCTACCATGCGGACAGGTAAATGGATCGGATGTTGTTCGAAGTTCGTCCAATAAACTTTGAATCTCATCATTTCGCAAATGGCGATTTGCTTTAATGGATCCCTTGCAGCTCATCATGATGGCAGCTTCTTCTCGTAAAAGCTTGATATCTACTTTTCGCATCGAGAGTACTTGTTCAATCATTTCTTCGATTGTTTCTTTTTCTTCTCCTTTAGGGAACCATTGTGGATGGGAGCGTACTAAGTAGCTTTGCTGGCCAAATGGTTCGAGAAATACGCCGACTTTTTCGAGCTCAGCTTTATTTTCTTCTATTTTCATCCATTCATCTAAGGAATAATCTAATGTTAATGGGATAAGCATTTCTTGTAATTCCTTATGGACTTCGCCAACCTTTTCCCGGAAAAATTCGTATTTGATTCGTTCTTGAGCTGCATGCTGGTCGATAATATATAGGCCTCTTTCGTTTTGTGCAAAAATATAAGTTCCATGCATTTGCCCAATTGGATAAAGGGGCGGAACTCTCGGACCCTCTGCCACGTCAGCTATTTCTTCCTCTTCCCATGTTTCCTCTATCTCTTCTTCTGTTGCAGGAGGGATACTACTATTCCCTTCCTGTCCAAAGAAAAAGGCTGTGCCATCTGTTATGGTTGATTCTTCTTCACTTTCTCCAGATGGCCAACTGCTTGGTGTGTCTTCAAGAGGTTCGCTCCAACTCGGCTTTTCTACCTGTTCTGTTGTTGGATTGGAAAAAGTAGGCTCCATTTTGGGAACAGATACTGGCATTGCCGATTCGCGAATCGTATCAAAGCTAAAGGCCGCTTGCTCTTCTTTCGGAGCTGGCTTTTTCTCGCGGATAAGTCCTGCTGGAATAAGCTCCTTTTTCTTAAATGCCGATTTAATCGTATTACTGACAAGTTCGTATAATTCTTGTTCTTTGCTAAAGCGCACTTCCATTTTCGATGGATGAACGTTAACATCAACAAGGATTGGATCCATTTCAACATTTAAAAGAACAATCGGATATCTGCCAATAGGCAATAACGTATGATAGCCTTCCTGAATACTGCGGACAAGAGAATAGTTCTTAATAAAGCGGCCATTAATCATTGTGGAAATATAGTTCCGTGATGCCCGCGTAATTTCTGGCAGCGCCATATAGCCGCTTAGTTTAAAATCAAGAGTACTTGCTGAAATTGGTATCATTTTTTTGGCTATATTTAAGCCATAAATACCCGCAAGTACTTGTCTTACATCCCCATTACCATTTGTATGAAGGAGCTTGCGGTCGTTATGCACTAAGCGAAAACTAATATCAGGATGCGCAAGGGCAAGGCGGTTGACGATATCGGTAATATTACCTAGCTCTGTATGAATCGATTTCATATATTTCAATCTTGCTGGCGTATTGAAGAACAAATCGCTGACAATGATCTCTGTTCCCCTTCTTCCCGGCGCTCCTTCCTGTTTCACTAAATGTCCGCCTTTAAGCTCTACTGTTGTCCCTTTTTCTCCGGTAGAAGTGGTCAAGGTGACTTGAGAGACAGAGGCAATACTCGGTAGTGCCTCGCCTCTAAATCCAAGGGTACGGATTCGAAATAAGTCATTTTCGTCTTTTATTTTACTTGTTGCATGTCTGGAAAAAGCAGTTAAAACATCCTCTTCGTCAATTCCTTGTCCATTATCAAGAATACGAATGCTTTGTAAACCAGCTTCTTCGATAAAAATTTCAATTGAAGTACTTTTTGCATCGATACTATTTTCTACTAATTCTTTTACAACAGAGGCTGGCCGCTCAACAACTTCACCTGCAGCAATTTTATTCGAAAGTGCATCATCCAGTTGAATAATCTTTGCCATTTTTTCTCCTCTTTTCTTTCTTACTTTTTTCTGTTTTCATGTGTTGGGCAGTGTATCAGCTGAAATGGTCGAATTTGTAGCTATCTTCTTGCCTATGAACACCGTTTTTTCTAGCGCTTCTTGGTGTTTCGGCTTTCATCCTGCTTATGAACACCGTTTTTTCCAACGTTCCTTGGTTTCATGGCTTTCACTCTCTTTATGAACACCACTTTTTCCAATGTTCCTCGATTTTTCGGCTTTCATTCTCCTTATGAACACCATTTTCCCCAACGTATTTCCATTTCTATGCGTTCATACCACTGACTTTACACTCTATCACCCTAACCCACTTTATCGATCATTTCGGACTTTTTTATGAAGTTCATATAATGTATTTAATGCCTGCATTGGCGTCATTTCTAATATATCTAAGTCTTTTAGTTTATTGACGATTTGCTTTTCTTTCGTAGAAATCGCCTTTTGCGGTTTTTTCTCTTCTGTTTCAAAGAAGGATAATTGTGCCTCTTCTTCGGCTATTTCAGCTTTCACAACCGGTTTTTCGATTACTGCCACTGCTGTTTCTCCAGCAAATTGATCCTTTTGCTCAAGGCTTGTTAATAGCTCTTGTGCTCGTTCAATCAATGCTTCTGGCAATTCAGCAAGCTGTGCAACGTGAATCCCGTAACTCTTGTCTGCTGCGCCCTCTTTTATTTTATGCAGGAAAACAACTTTTCCGTTTTGCTCCATTGCACTGACGTGAACATTGCTTAATGATGGAAGTTCGTCTGCAAGCACAGTCAGCTCATGATAGTGAGTAGAGAATAAAGTCTTTGCGCCAACTTCATGATGAATGTACTCGATAATCGCTTGGGCCAGTGCCATTCCATCATATGTGCTTGTGCCCCGACCAATTTCATCGAATAAAATTAAACTATTATTAGTAGCATGCAGGAGTGCGTTTCTTGCTTCCAGCATCTCCACCATAAACGTACTTTGGCCAGAAATAAGATCATCTGCCGCTCCTATTCTCGTAAATACTTGGTCAAATAACGGCAGCACTGCATCATCTGCTGGTACAAAGCAGCCGATTTGCGCTAAAATGCTTGTTAAGGCAATTTGGCGCATATACGTACTTTTACCAGACATATTTGGTCCAGTAATTAACAGCAATTCTCTATCTTTATGCATGGTGCAGTCATTTGCTACATAGCTTTGCGCGTTCATTACCTTTTCTACTACAGGGTGTCGGCCATTTTTGACAGAGAGCGTACGATCATTTGAAAAGACAGGCTTCACATAGCGGCGGTCCTCACTTACTGTTGCGAAACATTGGAGCACATCTAGTGTGCTTACAGTTTTTGCAAGGTTTTGTAAGCGTGGAATATACTCTTTAATGGTCTCCCGGATGGTTGTAAAAATCTCGTATTCTAATTCAACCATTTTTTCTTCAGCTTGCAGAATTAGACTTTCTTTTTCTTTTAATTCTGGCGTGATATAACGCTCCGCATTAGCAAGGGTTTGTTTACGCTCATACTGTCCTTCTTGTAAAAGATGGACGTTTGCTCTTGTTACTTCTATATAGTAGCCGAATACACGATTATAGCCGATTTTCAGCGATTTAATGCCTGTTTTTTCCCGTTCTTCTCTTTCTAGCTGAGCAATCCATGTTTTGCCGTTTCGACTTGCATCGCGGTAACTGTCTAATTCAGGATGGTAGCCGTCTAAAATAATATTTCCTTCTTTAATAGACAACGGTGGATTTTCAACAATAGCTCGCTCCAGTAAATCAGTGATATCTTCACAAGGATCTAGGTCTTCAGCCAATTTTATAGCTTCCTTTGAACCAAACAATGCAACAATTTGCTGAATAATCGGTACTTGTTGTAACGATTTTTTTAGCTGGACAAGATCTCTCGCATTAACATTTCCAAAAGCAACTCGTCCTGCTAAACGTTCTAAATCATATACTTCTTTTAATTTTTCCCGCAAATCTTGGCGTTCAAAGTAATGTCCGATCATCGTCTCGACGAGATTTTGGCGATATTTAATCTCTTCCTTATTTAAGAGTGGACGATCAATCCACTGTTTTAAAAGTCGTCCGCCCATCGCGGTTTTCGTTTCATCCAATAACCAAAGAAGTGATCCTTTTTTTCCTTTTGAGCGAATCGTTTCCGTTAATTCTAAGTTCCGCTTAGAAAAATAATCAATCTTCATAAATTGATCAATCACATAGATCGAAACCGGTTGTAAGTGATCCAAGCTTCTCTTTTGTGTGCGATATAGATAATTAAACAAGCGGACAACCGTATTTCTTAACTGCTGTTCTTGAATACCTTGCAATAATGGCAGATGCACATCTTTTTCATCCAGCTCATTTTCAATCGAAAGAGTTAACGTACCTCTTTCCTGTAACCGTTTCTGATACTCTTTCGAGAAATCGTCAGAAATTACTACTTCTTTTGCTCCCGATAAGGATAGTTCATTTAATAAAGAGTCTATTCCCTTAAGAAGAGTTGCTTTGCTTTCCCCTGTCGATAAATCGCTATAAGCAAAGCCAAATTGCTCTTCTGCAAATAAAGAGATAGTGGCAATATAGTTATTTTCTTTATCGGAAAGGTTCTTTCCTTCCATCATCGTTCCAGGGGTAATCAGCTGAACGACCTCTCTTTTCACAACTCCCTTTGCTTGTTTCGGGTCTTCTGTTTGTTCACAAATAGCCACTTTATAGCCGCGTTCGACTAGCTGTTCAATATAGTTGGCAGCAGAATGATGCGGAACACCGCACATGGGAATTCGCTCTGCTCCTCCGCCTTCTCTGCTTGTTAAAGTGATTTCAAGCTCCTGTGATGCTTTGATGGCGTCATCAAAGAACATTTCATAAAAGTCTCCTAAACGAAAAAATAAAAAGGCATCCTGATAATCTGCCTTCACTTGTAAGTATTGTTGTATCATGGGCGTATATGTTGTCATAACTTCCTCCAAAATCCTGTCCAAATCTATTATTCTCCCATTATAACATAAAGAAATAGAATATTTCAGTGGGTGGTATTGGGAAAAGACTATGAATATCTCTGAAAAAACACTTGCTTTTTTGTATGAAGTTAGATGTGATAACTAGTTCATTCCATTGTGCTCCATTCCAGTATTATTTTTAAAAATAATACTAGTAATTCGCGAGCAAATCTTTTATAATTTAGCTTGCAATAAAAGTTAATTTTAGGAAAAGGAGCAATTATCTTGAAACGTATTCTATCTATTCTTTTAACAATTGTTCTTATGGTCAGTTTTATGCCACATTCAAGTGCTGAAGCAAAAACGAAGGTTAAAACGTATAAAAATTGTACAGCCCTAAACAAAGATTATAAGGGTGGCGTTGCTAAATCCAAAAGCACCAAAAATAAGGGTGGAAAAACAAAGTACAAACCGTATGTATCTAAAGCCTTATATAACGCAAACAAAAAAATGGACCGTGATAAAGACGGAATTGCTTGTGAAAGATAATCTTCCTGCCTTTTTCTTATGCGAATTGGAAAAAGGCTTTTCTATTATTGATTATTAATGAATCATTAATAGAAAAAAAGACTAGGAAAAGCTCCTAGCCTTTACTCTTCTTCCCCGCCTACAAGGAAGTCTGGATTTAATTCCTCAAATTCTTCATCTTCTACTTCATCTTTAAACCAGGCATCGTCATCTTCCTTGCCACATTCGTCTGTGCAAACCTCCACACAGATTTTTGTTTCTCCGATAACTTCCACGATAAATTCTTTTTCTACATGGACAATGATTTTATTGCCATTTGGCGAAATCACTGCTTCAATGCAGTTTGGTTGTTGCAAAACGCGTGCAATAACATCATGGTCTTCTAAGCAGTCAGGATCACGATATTTTAATTTAATGACATCTGTATATTTCACACGCTCTGTTACTACTTCCGTTTGTGTATTATCATTATAAGAATACCAAACGTTAATATCAAAGTATCCACAAATTTCTACTGTTTTACCAACCTTTTCTGCTTCATACGTATGGTTGATAATCCAGCAGCCCAAGATACTTGATGGGCTGTTGTCTGGGCAGATAGTATGATTGGATTTTGTAAATTTACGTCCTTTCGCTACGACTGCCTTTGTAATAATCTCTCTATATTCTCCCATGTTCGAGCGAAACCTCCTCATTCATTTTCATTTCATCCTATGCGGGATAGGAGTCTAGTGTGCGACAATTTTTAAAGACGATAAGTAATGCTTAAATCTACTTCATTGTATGTAAAACTTGGGTAAGTGTGCCGATATTAGCCATTTTTCTAGACATCTATCCTTCTTTTTATCAATTCTAAAAAGCACTTTCCTTATTTCTTTATTAATGAAAAAAACCTTATCTATTCAGCTCTTTTTTTTGCTTTTAAAAAAATATGCGTTTGTATTAATACATTCGCGGATACAGCTTGTTCTAATCTCTATATACTGTAGTATACGGTAAGGGGGTGAGGAAGTTGGCAGGGTTATTTAATAAAAACGATCAGTTTGATTTTAAATTCAATGTTAATGGTAAAGAGGTTACTGGCGAGGACAGAGCTAAATACGCACAAGAATTAATTACTAAATTATCTTCAGAGATGGGTGGATTAGTCCAAAAGTTAACCAAAGGTGTTTCTGAGAATGTAGCTGGAACTACAATGGATGCAATGAAGGAGAAAGTTGCAAGTACGGTTGATTTAGATTCAATTAAAGAAAAAGTAAAACCACATCTTAATCCTGAAACGCTAAAAAGCATTGTAAGTGAAGACACCCTAAGCAAGCTACAAGAGAAATTACCTGTCATTGATGCTTCAAATGATGATGGGAACCTTAAATTAAATGTTAACGGCAAGCCTATTTTTTCACTAGATCTTTCAGATTTTATCAAAAAATAAGTAATCAATCTTTTCTTTGAAAGGAGGTGAAGTCAAATGTTGTCTAAATGCACATCTGATTGTCACAAAGGTAACGGTTCTGGCGTTGCTGGTACTGATGTTACTGCTAAAGGTAAAGGCATTGGAAACAAAGGAGCAGAACTTCGCGGATTTACTAATGCTACTCAAGGTAACGGTAACCTAGCTAACCAATTTTCTGCTTCTGGTGCTGCTGGTGGTGCTGCTGTAGGTGTTAACTTATTAAACTTCTTTGTTGGTGGTATTTTAGTTAATGCTAACGTTGCTGGTGCTGCTACTGCTGTATCTTTCAACCAAAATAGCCCTGAAATGGTGAACGAAGGTTAATCACCTTTAAAATAAGCACTCCTATAAGTGATAAGCATATAATAAAGGGCAACATCTTCTTGATGATTGCCCTTTTCTTTTACATACCTAATAGAAGGAGGCTAAAGAATGGCTAAAGATAAAAATATTGGGTTAACTGCTGAGAAACTAAAAGAGCTTGGGGTACCAGAGGAGCTTATTGATAAAATTCTAGAAACAGGAGGTCCTTCTGTTAACACCCATGCAGAAGGAGGAAATGGTGGAAGTGCCGTCAGCTTAACTTATGTAGACAATTACTCTGTCTTATTTCTTGTTTATACATTTCTATTGCAAACAGTTAATAACGGAAATGCCAAAGATAAAGAAACAAAGCAGCTTAATAAAGCATTGCTTTCAACCTTGCAAACAGCTATGAAGGAACAGCAAGAATATCGGAAAGCATTCTTACGAGCGATCAATATTTTAAATAATCAAAACAAGTAAAACCAAGCAAAGATATGCTTGGTTTTACTTGTTAACATTCTATTTAAAAAGTATGCTACCCATTGCATTACACCACAAGGAATCTTTACGATCGCTCGTTCTTGGATCTCAGCCTCTTATTGTTCTTTCTTCTTCTCAACGGAAGAAAGGATTTCTGTTTCTACTGTGTCTGCGATCGTTTTTGTTACCATTTGCAGCATATCGTTAACAATTTCTTGTGATTCTTTAAATTCACTGACAATTGGCAGTTCATCGATTTCTTTTTGTAAGGCATCAATTTTTGCTTCAGTATCTTTTAAAGCAGCAATTTTGCCATAGTGCTGAAGATTAACTGCTTGTTTTTGAAGCTTTTTAATCTGGGCAATTCGATCATTTACTTTTTGGTTTTGATTGATTTGTTTTTCTGCTCGTTGGTAAAATTCCACTTCTTCTGTCTCACGAATCATTTTGGCAAGCTGCTCTGTTCGTTCGATAATTTCTTCTCGTGTGAATTTCGCCATTAGTTTGCCTCAACAGCTTCTGCTTCTAATACCTCAATCATTTCTCCGTTTAATGACCATGTTTTTGCATCGGTAATTTTCACAGAAACAAGTTTGCCAATAGCCGATTTTGGTCCGACAAAGTTTACTAGCTTGTTTTTACGTGTATAACCAGCAAGCACATCTGGGTTATTCTTGCTTTCTCCTTCTACAAGAACCTCTACCGTTTGGCCTTGATAATTCTTCATGGAATTAGCAGAATACTCATTAACTAAAGCATTTAGGCGCTGTAAGCGTTCCTTTTTGACTTCCATCGGAACATTATCTTTCATTCGTGCTGCAGGTGTTCCTTCACGTGGAGAATAGATGAATGTATAAGCAGCTTCAAAACCAACCTCTTTATAAAGAGATAATGTTTCTTCAAATTGCTCATCTGTTTCATTTGGATAACCAACAATAATATCTGTTGTAAGAGTTAAATTAGGAATAGCCGCTTTCATTTTGCGAACTAATTCTAAATACTGCTCTCTTGTATATTTACGTGCCATAATTTTCAACACATCAGATGAACCCGACTGAACTGGTAAATGGATATGTTCCACTAAGTTACCGCCTTTAGCAAGCACCTCAATTAAATGATCATCGAAATCACGTGGGTGACTTGTTGTGAAACGAACACGCGGAATATCAATTTTGCGCATTTCTTCCATTAAATCTCCGAAACGGAAATCAATATCTGTAAAGTCTTTTCCATAGGCGTTTACGTTTTGACCAAGCAATGTAATTTCTTTATACCCTTGTGCTGCTAAATGACGCACTTCTTGGATAATATCTTCTGGACGGCGGCTTCGCTCTTTTCCGCGAGTATATGGAACAATACAATAGGTACAAAACTTATCACAGCCATACATAATGTTTACCCATGCTTTAATTTTTCCATTACGTACTTTAGGAAGGTTCTCGATCACATCCCCTTCTTTAGACCAAACTTCTACGACCATTTCTTTTGACATATATGCTTCGTGAAGAATATTTGGTAAACGGTGAATATTATGTGTACCGAAAATCATATCTACTTGTGTGTATGTTTTTAAGATTTTGTTTACGACAGATTCTTCTTGTGACATACATCCACAAACACCTATTAAAAGGTCTGGCTTTTCCGTTTTTAAATGCTTTAAATGTCCTAATTCACCAAATACTTTATTTTCTGCATTTTCACGAATCGCACAAGTATTAAGAAGAATAACATTGGCGTCATCGACTGAATCTGTTGCCTCATAGCCTAAAGCTAAGAAAATCCCTGCCATTACTTCTGTGTCATGTTCATTCATTTGACAGCCATATGTACGAATGTAGAATTTACGCCCTTCACCCATTCCGCGGAACTGCTCGGAAATGGAGAAATCCTTCTCATAGCGGACTTCCTCTTTTCCTCGTCTTTTGGCATCTTTTAAAGAAGGGGCTTTGTATACTGTTTCGAAATATTTGCTATAATCCTTTTCGGATTTTTTGTCCGAAGAATTATTGCTTCCGATTTGCTGTCCTTCTAAACGTTGGTTTTCGTTCATTTCAACTACTCCTCTCTTATCGATGATTTTGGTTTCATCCATAAGTTTGTTAATATACATGTTTAGGCTTCTTATAGATTGGTGTTTTCTCCCCACCATCGATTCAAATTGAACCGATAAAAACTACTTTGACAAGAAAAACATCCATCCATATAATAGCTGCTTTTTCATATGTACTATTCTTTATAGACATATTTTCATTATTCTAGTATAAGCCTTTCATCTTTTGAAAACAATAGCAACGTCTTAAAGATATCATTCTACTATTTTCTTGTTGTTTAACTAAAAAGATACTTTCTCCCTCTTCCGCAAAGGAAAGAAGATAGATGATTTTCTTTATTTCGGAAACCTTTTTGTCATATTCGTATATAAGAATTTCTCTACTTGCGTACTTGTATAATATCTTGTTAGCTCATTTATTAGATTAGGATAATCGACAGCGGAAGCTAGACCTTTTACCGTTTGGTCGATTCCATCAAAATCAGAACCAAAGCCGACATGATCTTCACCTCCAAGCGAACATATATAATCAAGATGGCGTAGAATATCTGTAATAGTTGCTGTGTTGGTTCCACTTAAAAACTGTGGCACAAAAGTAATGCCGATTACACTGTCTGCTTCTATCATTGCTTTAATTTGGTCGTCGCGTAAATTACGAGGATTTGGACAAAGATTATATGTATTCGAGTGTGATGCATATGGATACTCTGCATGCTCCATAACATCCCAGAAGGCATTTTCCGATAAGTGGGAAACATCTACCCAAATTGCTTGCTTATTCAAAAGCTTCACTGTTTCTCTTCCGAATAAAGATAAACCAGCACCTCTAGGTTCTAGTGCTCCATCCGCAACAGCATTCGCATAGTTCCAAGTAAGTCCTACTGCTGAAACACCTAATCGAAGCAATGTTTTTAATTTTAGCAAATCTCCTCCAATCGCATCACAGCCTTCTAATGTTAGGAGTGCACCAATTTCACCATTTTTTAATTCCTTTATATCTTTTTGTGAGCGTATAAATTTTAAATCTGCATTCGGCTGTAAGATTTTATCATAAAAGATAGTTGCCATGGATAAAGCTGCTTCAAACCGCATATCAGGATGGACAGATTCTGGAACATAAATAGCAAAACATTGAATCTTTGCCCCCCCTTTTTGTAAATTACTCTTAGTGACATGAAGTTTATCACTATTCTGAAAATTTATCGTTTTATCTATAAACATTTTATATAATACATCACAATGACCATCGAAGTAACTCAAACCATTCACTCCCATACAAATATGTTTTTTATGTAAATCTTGTGGCTATTTCTCTCCCTCAAGATATCAATTGACTATAGTTATAAAAAAAGGATGCCTCACTCATTTGGTTTATTCTCCACAGTTTCAAGTTAATAGCGGGAGAAAAGTTCATTCTCCAACTTAATTTTTTCTGTGGGACCTAAACCTATTGAGGAGACATCCTCCTTCTTTTTTTAAGGTTTGCTCTATTCAGTTTCCAAAAGATCAAAGGAACACAAACAAGCATACCAATCTCAGAAGGGATACAGTGAAACTAAGTCAGAAAAGATTTTTTTCTTCTCCATTTATCTTAGTTAATCATTCAGTCCTATACAGACAGCTGACTTCACATCTGCTTCTACAAATATCCAAAAGTTCTACCGCCATACTGTCCAATTAAGATCAAAATAAATGGAAAAGCATGTAATTACATGCTTTTCTACTTTTTATCAAATCTTGTTTTCTCTTTATCTAGGCTCCACAATGAGCTTGATGGCCGTTCGTTCCTCACCGTCAATGACGATATCAGTGAAGGCAGGAATACAAATTAAATCCACTCCGCTAGGTGCTACAAACCCTCTTGCGATAGCAACTGCTTTAACCGCTTGATTTAATGCACCTGCACCAATAGCCTGGATTTCTGCTCCACCTCTTTCACGTAGAACACCTGCAAGCGCACCAGCTACAGAATTGGGACTAGACTTTGCTGAAACCTTTAATATCTCCATTTCTAGCTCCTCCTTGTTTAACCCCCCCGCATGTTACATTAAATAATAATGAACATATCAGGATATATATCATTCCAATGTTACTATATTCCAAGTTTCATACACATATTCCAGCTTGGACATAAAAAATTAGAAAATATTTGTTTATACAAGATAGCTATATCCTCAAATAATTATCCTTTTATTACGAGAAAAATGGATGATCATCATTGATTAATATACGTTCTATTTTCTTTGCTTTCCCAGTCTTTTTATCTACTTCAATTAAACAGCCGCTTAATTGTGCTCTCCCACTTTTTGGCGGCTCGAAACGTGTTGGCAAATTGGTTAAGAAACGATTCAATACTAATTCCTTTTGCATTCCAAGAATCGCATCATATGGCCCTGTCATCCCAACATCGGCCATAAAGGCAGTTCCATTTGGAAGGATACGGTTATCAGCTGTTTGCACATGCGTATGTGTTCCCACAACAGCTGTTACTTTTCCATCTAAATACCATCCCATTGCTTGCTTTTCACTTGTCGCCTCTCCGTGGAAATCAACAAAAATAATATCAGTACGTTTTTTTGCTTCCTCCACTAAGCCATCAATCACAATAAATGGATCATCACTCGGATTCATAAATGTTCGCCCTTGTAAATTGATGACAGCTACTTCTATATCATTAATTTTAACAAACACCATGCCTTTTCCTGGATTATTTTCGGGAAAATTTGCAGGTCGTACTAAGTATTTTGCCTGATCGATGAATTCAAATATTTCGCGATTATCCCATGTATGGTTTCCCATTGTTATTGCTTGAGCACCAATTTCTAAAAAGCTTCGATAGATTTTTTCGGTGATACCTTTTCCGCCAGCAGCATTTTCGCCATTTATTATCGTCATCTGCGGACGGTATTTCTCCTTTAGCTTTGGTACGTACTCTTTAATCATATCTCGACCCATAGAGCCTACGACATCTCCAACAAATAAAATATGCATGTCTTTTTTCCTACTTTCTAATCTTCACTATGTAACAGTGTAACATATAATTGCCTGCGTTCCTAACTCGATTTTCCTTCTAAAAACTTTTGGAAGATAATGTTGCCAAACATAAAAAAACGGTGCAAACGCACCGTTTTTATTTTGCATATTCAACCGCTCTTGTTTCACGAATGACGGTTACTTTGATATGACCTGGATAATCTAATTCCTCTTCGATTTTCTTACGAATATCACGAGCTAATCGATGAGATTCTAAATCATCCACAAGATCAGGTTTCACCATGATTCGAATCTCACGACCTGCTTGAATAGCGAATGATTTCTCTACTCCATCATAAGACTCTGAAATTTCTTCTAATTTCTCAAGTCGGCGAATATAGTTTTCTAATGTTTCTCTTCGCGCTCCTGGTCTTGCAGCTGAAAGTGCGTCAGCAGCGGCTACTAGTACAGCGATAATTGAAGTTGGTTCTGTATCACCATGATGGGATGCGATACTATTGATCACAACTGGATGTTCTTTATACTTGGTAGCAAGTTCGACACCAATTTCCACATGGCTTCCTTCGACTTCATGGTCAATTGCTTTCCCTATATCATGAAGTAAGCCAGCTCTGCGGGCAAGAGTTTGATCCTCACCAAGTTCAGCAGCTAAAATTCCTGATAATTGTGCCACTTCCATACTATGCTTTAATACATTTTGTCCATAGCTTGTACGGAATTTTAGACGGCCGAGAATTTTAATTAAATCTGGATGTAATCCATGAACTCCGACCTCAAACGTAGTTTGTTCTCCGATCTCACGAATATGTTCATCCACTTCTCGACGAGCTTTATCAACCATTTCTTCAATACGAGCTGGATGAATACGTCCATCCTGGACGAGCTTATCTAACGCAAGTCTAGCAGTTTCACGTCTTATTGGATCAAAACCAGATAAAATTACTGCTTCTGGTGTATCATCAATAATTAAGTCAATTCCTGTTAATGTTTCAAGCGTTCGAATATTTCGCCCCTCACGGCCGATAATTCGCCCTTTCATTTCATCATTTGGAAGGTTAACAACGGAAACTGTAGTTTCTGCAACATGATCAGCTGCACAACGTTGGATTGCAAGTGACAAAATTTCTTTAGCCTTTTTATCTGCTTCTTCTTTCGCTCTAGTGTCACTTTCTTTAATCATTATCGCAATATCATGAGCAACTTCTTGCTCTGTACGCTCTAAAATGATGGATTTCGCCTCTTCTCGAGTTAATCCAGAAATGCGCTCTAGTTCTGTTTGCTGCTTGCGAACCATCTCGTCCACTTTGCTTTCCATCTCTTCCATATGCTGTTGTCTTTTATTAAGAGAATCGTCCCTCTTTTCTAACACTGATTCACGTTTATCTAACGCTTCTCCCTTGCGATCAAGATTTTCCTCTTTTTGCAATAAACGATTTTCTTGTTTTTGTAGTTCATTTCTTCGATCACGAACTTCTAGTTCTGCTTCACTACGAAGCTTGTGAATCTCATCCTTTGCTTCTAACAAAGCTTCTTTTTTCAATGCGTCTGCTTCACGCTTTGCATTCTCCATAATTTGTTCAGCAGTCAACGTTGCATTGCTAATTTTTGCATTAGCATTGGACTTTCGAATAAAATATACAACAAAGCCAACAACGGCAATAACGATTAGAATAAGCAAAATGGAGATGATTTTTATTAAATCCATCATTTTCACCTCCTCTTGCTATCAAATTGTGTTTGTTACGATTTTAAAAGTATTGGCTTAAAATGTTCCTTTTTTCAATCGAAATTTCCCTAGTCTTATAAAATGTTTTCTAGGTTTTCATACTTATAAAAATGTAAAATATACAATTTAATTGTATAGTTGTACCAATTTATTGTCAAGGCTTTGAACTAGTAGGATTAACCTAATTCTCATTGGCTATCTCCGTTATCATCTTCCTCTAACAATTGCTCTTTACTTCCTATATATGTATGAAATATCACCTTATTTAAAGCTAAACCTAACCTATCATCCGTATTATAGTCAGAAACTAAGCTTATTAAACCTAGGAAGTCCTTTATCCCACAGCCTCTTTTAAATACTTAAGTGGATTGAGAAGATTTTTTTACTTTCCAGATTACGATGGACAATAATTGTGTTTTTTGGGATCAGTCAGCTTGGAGCACCCAAAGAACGCTATCGAATACTTTTATAGAATAGCAACAAAAAAGATGGCAAACGGAAAAACCCGTCTCCCATCTTTCTTAACGATTAATCGATTAATTCAAATTGTTCATTCTCATCATTTTCAGGCTTTAATGTAACTTCTTTATCCAGCCCGTAATGATCGCGAATTTTCTTTTGAATTTCTAGGCGCATTTCTGGATTTTCTTTCAAGAATTGCTTCGCATTTTCACGGCCTTGCCCTAATCTTTCGTCATTGTAAGAATACCAAGCACCACTTTTTTGAACAATATCAAGTTCAGAACCAAGGTCAATGATTTCTCCTTCTTTTGAGATACCTTCACCATACATGATATCGACTTCTGCTACTTTGAAAGGTGGTGCTACTTTATTTTTTACCACTTTGATTTTTGTTTTGTTTCCTACCATATCTGTTCCTTGTTTTAACGTTTCAGCACGACGAACTTCTAGTCGGACAGATGAATAGAATTTTAGCGCACGTCCACCAGGAGTTGTCTCAGGATTTCCGAACATTACTCCAACTTTTTCACGAATTTGGTTAATGAAAATAGCAATCGTTTTTGATTTATTAATAGCACCAGATAACTTGCGAAGTGCCTGTGACATTAAACGAGCTTGAAGTCCAACGTGAGAATCTCCCATTTCGCCTTCAATTTCTGCTTTTGGTACAAGTGCTGCTACAGAGTCAATAACTAAAATATCAACTGCACCACTTCGTACTAATGCTTCCGCGATTTCTAATGCTTGTTCTCCGGTATCTGGTTGAGAAAGTAATAATTCATCAATATTAACGCCAAGCTTTTGGGCATAAACTGGATCCAATGCATGCTCTGCATCAATAAATGCTGCTTGTCCGCCATTTGCCTGAACCTCAGCAATAGCATGAAGCGCTACTGTTGTTTTCCCTGAACTTTCAGGACCATAAATTTCTACAATACGACCTCTTGGATATCCACCAACACCTAGGGCTGCATCTAAAGCTAAAGATCCACTTGGACTAGTAGAAATGACTCTATCTGCTTGCTCTCCCAGCTTCATGATACTACCTTTACCGAATTGCTTTTCTATTTGTTTTAACGCCATTTCTAATGCAGCTTGACGATCACTCAAATACGTTCTCCTCCTTATATAAAAAATGAATCTCACCAATCATGATTCATTCGTTGTTTAAAAGATTATATACTTAATATACCTTTTTTCCTTTCATTTGTACAGTAAAAAATCGAACATTCATTCGTTTTTTTATTTTCCAGCTGAAAGCAACCTTTTAAGTAAAAGATATCCTATTATTTATCTTCTAACATTTTCAATAAGAAATATTGACCGTATCTCACACTTCTAACTCGATTACCAGCTCTTGTTCCACTTAATGCTAACTTCTCTACTTTTGTCGGTTCACCGCTTTTAGCAATCCCAATATAAACGGTACCTACTGGGTTTCCTTCTAATTCATTTGGACCTGCAACTCCTGTGAAGCTTATCCCAATGTCAGCTTTTAATAGACGTGCAACATTCTCCGCAAGTTCTTTCGCACATTGCTCGCTTACGACACCATGTTCTTTGATCGTCGACTCTTTTACTTGCAAGATTTGATGCTTTACTTCATTTGTATAGCAAACAATTCCGCCTTTAAAAATATTCCCAGCGCCTGGAATTCCTGTTATCTCTTGCTGAAACAGTCCTCCTGTCAGACTCTCTGCGGCTGCTAATGTTAAATTTTTCTTTAATAAAATATGAGAAAGCTCATTCATTAAAGTAGTGTCCTCATACCCATAGAAAAATTCTCCTACACGTGCGAATATTTCTTCTTCTGTTTTTACAATCAATTTATCTGCTTCTTCTATAGAATCATGCTTACATGTGATACGTAATGTTACCTCTCCATCTCCTGCGAGCGGGGCAATAGTCGGATTGGTCTGGGCATCAATTAAATCTTCTATTTTTGTTTCTAGCAGGGACTCCCCAATGCCAAAGAAGCGAAGCACGCGTGAAACAATGACATCTTTGCTTGTCATTTGCTTTTGTATTGCAGGAAATCCATATTTAACAAACATTGGCTGAATTTCTTTCGGTGGTCCTGGTAAAAGCATGTAAAAGCGACTGTCTTTTTTTAAAAACATCCCCGGTGCCATACCATGGTCATTTGGAAGAACGTCGCTTCCTTCTAATACTAATGCTTGCTTTTTATTATTTTCCGTCATCGTGCGTTTCGTTTTGACAAAATAGTCTTCAATGGAATCTAAAGCTGTTTTATCAAAAACCAACTCTTTCCCTATATGCTTGGCAATCGTTTCTTTCGTTAAATCGTCCTTTGTTGGACCTAATCCACCGGAGAAAATAAGCAATTGTGCTCGGCTTTCAGCGACTTTTATTGCTTCCTCTAAGCGAGCTGCATTATCTCCAACAACTGTATGATAATAAACATTTACTCCTAAGTCGGCTAAATGCTTGGATATAAATTGAGCATTTGTATTAGCAATTTGTCCAAGTAATAATTCTGAGCCAACAGCAATAATCTCTGCATTCATATAATGCTCCCCCTTTTTGTCTGTTCATAAAGAAAGGACGTCTCTTTATAAAGCAATATACGCTTGTCATAAATAGATGTCCTTATTTTTATTCCTCTATTTTATTTGGATGAAACAAAAGCCTGTTTATTTTTTGCAAAATAATCCCAGCCAGACCAAATCGTAAAGATCAAGGCAACCCATAGGGCAAGGATATCAAAAGGCAGTGAAATAAGTTCAAAAATCATATTATGTAATAAAAGCGCAGAAATCGCAACTATTTGGGCCCACGTTTTAATTTTCCCAAGCATATTTGCTGCAACTACCTCTCCGCCGCCAGCTAATATTAAACGTAAACCGGTTACTGCGAATTCTCTGCTAATAATAACAATCGTAATCCACGCAGGAGCCATCTGCAATCCTACTAAAACAATTAATGCAGATGAAACTAATAATTTATCTGCTAAAGGATCTAAAAACTTCCCTAAATCGGTTACTAGATTATACTTTCTCGCAAAGTGTCCATCAATCCAATCCGTTGTCGATGCTAGGATAAAAATCAAGGCACCGATAAAATGTGTCATCGGTAAGGTAACACCTAAAAATGTTAGTTCTCCCCATTGAAAGTCCACTAGCATGATGACTAGAAAGACGGGGATTAATAAAATTCTTGCTACGGTAATCTTATTTGGCAAATTCATCTTACATCCTCCATTACCATGACGTTAATCGCCACTTTCATTAAAAATAAATTAAAAACATTAGTATTATAACCTAAATACGATATAATAGCGAAAAATAGTCATCGAATCGATGACTATTCTTCTTTTATATTTTTAATAACAAGATCTTGTCTAGAAGATGAATCACCAAGGTCTATTTTTTCATCGTTGACAAAAACATCTACTTGGCTGTTTCCAATTACAATACGTGCTTCTGTCTCTTTTGATAAATCTTCTTCGTGTGATTCAGTTCCATCTTTTTCAAGGATACCTTGGAAAAAGGAATAGTTTTTGCCATTTTGGATATCAACCCAAACTTTTCCTGTTGCTACAAGCTTAACAACAAACTTCTCTGCATTTTTCACTTCATATGTTGTCTTTTTTCCAACTGTTTCTTTTTTGGTAATCTCTTGTTTTGGTGCCTCTTCTTCTACTTTCTTCTCTTCTTCTTCTACTACTTGTTCTTTCTCTTTATTAGCATCCTTATCAGTTACCTTTTCTTTTTCCTTTTTATTTAATGCATCTGATTTCATATAAACAGAATTCTGTTCTGTACCGCTATTAGACTGTTTTTCTGGATTTGAATCTTTCGCATACACAAAATACCAAACCAGAAAAGCAACAGCCAATACAAGAATAGCAATAAGAATAGTTGGCAAGATATCGAATACCTTTGAAGTGGCTCCGTCTATTGCGCTTCTTGAATTCACTCTCGATAAATTTTGCGGCAACTCATCATTTACCGTTGTTGGTACCTCAGCTTTATACTCTTCAAATATTTCTTCTGGAACCAAATCTACCGCTTCTGCGTATTGTTTGATAAATGCCCGTGTATAAAATTTACCTGGCATCATACTATAATTACCTTCTTCAATGCCAACTAAATAACGGACTTGAATTTTGGTAATCTCTTGTAATTCTTCTAACGTTAGTCCTTTAGCTTCTCTAGCTTCTTTTAATCGATTTCCTAATTCACTCACAAGATAACACCTTCCAACTTACTAAAAATCAAAACCCTCGAATTCACTTTCTAAGGCAAGAGTATTCTTTTTATGAACATCATAAAGAATCTCCTCGTCTGGCTCATGTCTTAGCTCAATAATATAATCAAAATCATCTAAAGTGTATTCTGTATTATGTACAAAGGCATCGGGATGTTCTACTACTTTTATACATGGCAGGCGCATCACTTCTCGAACAACCGCCCAATGTCGCTCATTAATCTGTTTGGAAGAAACAATACCATCAATGATAAATAAATTATTTTCATTATATTCTCCCTGCATTAAAGAATGGCGGATAGTCTGCTTTAGCAAAGTAGAACTCACTAAAAGCCATCTCTTATTTGCACAAACGCTTGCAGCCACTATGGACTCCGTTTTGCCTACCCGCGGCATCCCTCTAATACCTATTAATTTATGGCCTTCTGTCTTAAATAATTCCGCCATAAAATCTACTAGCAATCCAAGCTCATAACGAACAAAGCGAAATGTTTTTTTGTCATCTGCATCTCTTTGAATATAACGACCATGTCTTACTGCAAGTTTATCTCTTAAAGAAGGTTCTCTAAGCTTGATTACTTTTATTGTGTCCATTGTATAGAGAATAGATTCTAACCTTTTTATTTGTTCCTTATTTTTCGCTAACATTAATAAGCCGCGCCGTCCATCGTCTACCCCATTAATGGTGATAATATTAATTGAAAGCATTCCTAGTAATGAGGAAATCTCCCCTAGTAGGCCAGGTCGGTTTTTTTGAATTTCGTATTCTAAATACCATTCCTTCTGTTCCAAAAAAATCCTCCTACAACTAGCAAGTGAAATTTTCTAGTCTTTTAACTTCTATCATATAGGAATAGTATAAATAATCAAGAAAAAAGGGGTCAAAATAGAAAAAAAGATGGACTTTTTATAAGAAGGGTGCATTCTAGGAAAATAAAGCATTCATTTTAATCTAAAATCATTGTTTCAAAGCTATTTTTACTTGATTTATTTGCATGCTGCTCATGTTTGATCTGCCTCTTTTCTTCTACACTTTCTTGCTTTTGGTCACAGACAGGCTTCCCTTCTATTATCTAGATGCTCTTTTTCGAAGCACGTCATCACATTTTGGAATATTTTTCTGTTCCGAAAGGAAAGAAGCTCAATAAATAGCTTTTCTATTTATCGAGCTTCTTTGATTGCCACTAATAATTATTTTGTTCCGTTATTATGCACTAATTTTACCATCATATTTGCAATCGCATGTTGTTCTTTTTCATCTGCAACTGACCATAAATCGGATAAAATCTTTTCTTGTTCATTTTTAGGCTGAACTTGATTAGACAGATAATCTCCAATTTGAAAAGCAAGATCTCCTATTGCTTCTTGGTTCATTCCTTCATTTTCGGCATGATGAAGACGATCTGCTAAAAAGTCTTTCCATTGATCCCAATTTTCTAAAATAGACATCATGAATTACTCCTTCCATTGCTTAAGTGAATTACATCATTATTTTGGTTCGTTCGATGTAATAATATGCATGAAAATCTTTTGGAAAAGCTATCTATACATACCATCCCCCATTAAGAGAAAGGACTTGTCCTGTCATATAAGAAGATTTTTCCGATAATAGAAAGGCTACACTTTCTGCTACTTCTTGGGGACTTCCCAATCTCCCCATTGGGATTTCCTCTGCCATCAGCTGCATTTCTTCAGGCGAAAAAGATTGAAGCATGTTCGTTTCAATAGCGCCAGGAGCTACTGCATTCACCCGAATACCATTAAAGGCTACCTCTTTACTTAAGGCCTTCACAAAGCTAATTTGGGCACCCTTTACAGTAGAATAGGCAACTTCCATTGCTGCTCCTACTTGACCCCATATACTTGTGATCACAATAATATTACCATATTGTCTCGAAAGCATTTTTGGTAATAAAGCTTTTGTTATACACATTAATGAATGTATATGGACATTCCATAGGGCTTTCATTTCTCCCTCTTCCATATCTGTAAATAAACCATATGTACTTATGCCACTTGCGTGAACAATTCCATCTATTGTGAAAATACTTTCGAGAATTTTTTGGTAGTCATTTTCTTGTTGTAAATCTGCTTGTATGGGTAAGTATTCTCCCCCATTCACTGCTAGCACTTCTAACAGTTCCTTTATTGCTTTTTCATTTTGATGATAGTGTAAGTAAAGCGAATAGCCTTCTTTTGCTAATTGTTTTGCAATCGCTTGTCCAATTCCACCAGATGCACCGGTAATTAAAATCCATTTCCCCATTGTCTTTTTCACTCCATTTACTTTTACCTATAAACCTAAACAGCAACAGACACAAAGAAATAGATTTCTTTGTGTCTACTTATCATTATTTCGGCACTACTTGGCAAGATGTTATTCTTTCTTCTGCTAATAATTTATTAGCCGCATTTTTTATATCCTCAACTGTAATTTCTTCAACAGCAGGTACCACATCAAATAAATTCATTTCATTGAAAGCATAGCGTGTAAATTGGTTAGCGATATATTCTGGTGAATTAATCGCACGTAAGAAAGCGCCAATTTTCTTTTTCTTCGTTCTTTCTAACGTCTCGCTGGCGAAATCGGTTGTTTTAGCTTTCATTAAAATTTCTTTAATTGCCGTTTCTAACCGATCAGGATCACTCGTATCTCCACCAATCATCGCAAATCCAAATCCGTGTTCCTGTGTGTAATCATAAGAAAAAGTATCATCAATTAAGCCTTCTTGGAAAAGATTTTGGTAGTTTTCAGAGCTTTCACTAAATAGGAAATCTAATAATAAATTGATGCTCCACTCTTGTTTCATCATTTCCTTTCCGGACTGCTCTACATCGATTCCTTTTATTCCAACAAGACATTTAGAAGTGTGGACATTCATTTTTAGTACTTGCTTGTCCTTATTAACATGTGCAGGTTCTTCTTTAAATTTGCGTTGAATTTCACTGTGATTTGTATAATCTTTTTTGCTTTGATTTTCTCTTATCTGAGCCATATACTCTTCTGGATCAACTGGTCCCACAATGAAAAGAAGCATATTGCTTGGGTGGTAGAAAGTATTATAGCACTCATATAACATATCTTTTGTGATATGTGAGATGGATTCAATCGTTCCAGCAATATCAATTTTCACAGGATGATGGACATACATATTTTCAATTAGTCCAAAATATAGACGCCAATCTGGATTATCATCATACATCGTAATTTCTTGCCCGATAATTCCTTTTTCTTTTTCTACCGTTTTTTCCGTAAAGTATGGTTCCTGTACAAAATTAATAAGTGTTTCCAGATTATTAGCTACATTAGAGGTACTAGAGAACAAATAGGCTGTTCTTGTAAAAGACGTAAAAGCGTTAGCGCTTGCCCCCTGTTTACTAAAATCTTGAAAAACATCACCGTCTTCTTTTTCAAAAAGCTTATGCTCTAAGAAATGAGCAATTCCATCAGGAACTTGAGTGAATTCAGATCCCTCAAGAGGAATAAAGGTGTTATCTACAGAACCATAATTTGTTGTGAATGTACAAAACGTCTTATTAAACCCTTTTTTCGGCAAAATATATACCTTTAAGCCATTTGCTAATTTTTCATAATATAGTTCTTCTTGCAATTGAGCAAATTCTATTTTTTCCATTATGCATTCCCCTCCGATCCCGTTAAGAAATAAATGGTGTCTAGTTCGATCTTCTTAGCGGCAGCAATGATTTCCTCTCGGGAAACTTTACTCATATATTGAAGCCAATCGCCCATCTCTACATAATTATCACTTACGCTATTATGGTAGAACAGTTCAATCATGCCACGGGAAGTATCTAATGTTTCCAGCATTTGATTATGAATCACCGCTTTTGTCTGCATTATTTCTTGATCGGAAAATTCGCCTTTTTTCATTAACTCCATTTGTTCCTTAATAATCTTAACTGCCTTATCGTAATTGTTATTATCTATTCCTGACATTACTAAAAGCAACCCTTTATGACTTTCTAAACGACTTGCTGCATAATAGGCAAGGCTTTCTTTTTCCCTGACATTAATAAATAGCTTGGAATGCGAGAACCCGCCATAAATGCCATTGAGTACTTGAAGGGCAAAATATTCTGGATCTCCATAAACAATATTTGTGCGAAATCCCATATTTAGTTTTCCCTGTTTAATATCTTGTACTTCACGAACTTCTTTTACTTTCTTAGTTTCATATGATTTTCTACGATCAATTGATTGTGCCGTTCTTTCTTTAAATGGAAATAATTCCTCAATATAGGCTCCTACCTCTTCTTCTTTAATATCGCCGACCATATACAAATCAATCTGATCTTCTGCTAACGCTTTTGTATAATAGTCGTAAAGGGATTGTGGGGTAATGCTATCAACCTCGTCTTTTTCACCGTAAACACTTAGTGCATAAGGCTCGTTTTCACACATAACATCAATTACTCGTTGATTCGAATATCGCATTTTATCATCATAGATGGATTGAATTCTTTGCTTTAATGCACGTTTTTCATTATCTATGACATTCTGGTCAAAACCACTTTCTGATACATTTGGCTGAAAGATAACCTCCGATAAAAATTCCAACCCTTTTTTTAATAAAGGAGCTGGGTCTGAGAGAAACTTTTCGTTTGCAATTTCTAAAGAGAAAGAAACAATGTGGTATTCCCCTTTTTTAGCAAGATCGATAAAAAAAGTAGCTCCATACAATTCTTCTATAAAGGAACGAAGCTTTGCCGTTGTCGGAAATTTCTTCGTACTATTTTGCATCACATAAGGAAGAAGAGCCCTGTGTGTTGAATTTTCTTTTGTAATAGGGGTTCGCCATTTCATCACAATCGTATTCGTTTTAAATTTTTCTGTCTTTACTGTATGTAATTGAAAGCCGCTATATTTTGTAATTTTTTCCGTTGCTACACTCATAACATACCTCCTCATATACTTACACTCATCATACACTACTTACTAGTATTTACTCTATTTATAAGGTTATTCTCATAAAGTCTAGATTAGGTGATTTTCCTTTAAACTTACATCATCTCCTTTGCTTATTTCTATTCCTTCTTTATTGTATAACCTAAACTCATACTGATAGGATTTCGCCTCTATTTCTGAAAGTCTTTCATCAAACGTTTCCATTGAAAATTTGTTTAAAGATACCTTTTTTCTCTCCTTCCAGTCATTATTTATGATTAAGTCAATCGAACATACACTTCACTTGTCCCATCTGATAGGAAAAGAAAAAGTGGTGTGCGCTCATCCTCTATCGGAACAGTGTAGGTAGTAACTCCATAAGATAGGTATAGTTCCCTTTGGAATCTTTTTCAAACTTAATAATTCCCTGTCCCTCCCCATTTGTAAAAGCAGCGATTCTAGTCTTTTCTATATCAAAAATATCAATAATTTTAATATTAGTTTTCTCTTGCAATAAGTCACTTTTCATAATCAACTTTGTAATAGAAGCTTCATCATTGCCATAAACAGGACGATTATTCCATAATAGTCCGATTACAAGCATAAGCAATACACTACTAAATAAAATTAATAGATTCTTTATGCTCATTTATTTTCCTGGCTTTATAAAAAATTCTCATTATTATCAAAATATCATTCAAAAGAAGCTTATTCAATAAAAAACAAGAAAATAATTCCAGATTATACTTTTTCCTTTAAAGAGACGATTATTTCTCATGAAAACAGGAAAAAAATAAAGAAAAGAAGAAAGGGAGAGGTGCACAATGCCAAAACTTGTTTTGATTCGCCATGGAGAAAGTCTTTGGAATGTGGAAAATCGTTTTACTGGTTGGACAGATATTGAACTGTCAGAAAAAGGGTTAACAGAAGCAAGGGAAGCTGGAATTATTCTCCATCATAACGGCTACACATTTGATATTGCATATACATCCTATTTAAAAAGAGCAATTCGGACATTATGGATTATTCTCGATGAAATGGACAGTATGTGGATTCCTATACATAAAACGTGGAAATTAAATGAACGTCATTATGGTGCTTTGCAAGGACTCAATAAAAAAGAAACAGCTGATCAATATGGGCTTGACCAAGTTCAAAAATGGAGAAGATCCATGGATATCAGACCGCCAGCTTTAAATAAAGATGATCCCCGTTACAATATCGACGATCCAAGGTATCAACAGCTCGAAGAAGGCGACTTTCCTTTAACGGAAAGTCTTGCCGATACGGAGAAAAGAGTCTTAACTTTCTGGGATCAAGAAATTGCACCTATGTTACGCAACAATAAAAAAATAATAATTGCAGCGCATGGTAATACAATTCGCGCTATTATTCATTATTTAGATAACGTTTCACCAGATGGGATTGCGTCTTTAAACATTCCAACAAGCATTCCATTAGTATATGAATTAGATGATAACTCTTTAAATCCTATGCGCCATTATTATTTAGATATGAATGGCGAAGTTCCTGCAGATGTGATTCCTAAACATATTCCAATTGAATTATTAGATAAAGAATTTAAAACCAAGGCAATTAATACACATGAAGAATAAGAAGCATCAGGTAAATTACTAAGTGAAATGAATAAATAAAAAGAGACTCCACTTGTGCTGCACCCTAAAAAGTCAGAATTGGTTCGTCTAACTTTTGGGGTGCACATCAGCTTGAAGTCTCTTTTTCATTTCCTAAAGGATTATCTGCTACCTTTAATATAAGGAACACCAGAAGCTCTTGGTGCATCTGCACGACCGATAAAGCCTGTTAATGCAACAATAGTTAATACATATGGGGCAATTAACAAGTAAACGCTCGGAATGTTTTCTAAGAACGGTAGGCTGCTTCCAACAATACTTAAGCTTTGAGCAAAACCGAAGAAAATCGCAGCTCCCATTGCTCCAAGCGGATTCCATTTTCCGAAGATCAGGGCGGCAAGTGCCATGAACCCTTGTCCGCTAATGGTCGCATGGGTAAAATCATTTGTAATCGACTGGGCAAAAACACCGCCGCCTATTCCACCAAATGCACCAGAGAGAATAACTGCAACATACCGCATTTTAGTTACGTTAATACCCATTGTATCTGCAGCCATCGGGTGTTCTCCAACAGAACGAAGGCGTAACCCGAATGGCGTTTTATACATAACAAACCAAACAATAATAGCAACAACAATAGCTAAGTAAGAAGTCCAATAAGTATTAGAGAAAAATAAGTCTCCAATCACAGGGATGTCCTTTAATAGCGGAATATCAATTTTCTTAAAGCTATAACGAATGGTACCTGTTTGTCCCTTTCCATCATAGATTAATTTCACTAAGAACATAGCAAGACCAGCTGCTAGTAGGTTAATCGCTACACCAGAAACCGTTTGGTCGGCACGGAATGTAATACTTGCCACCGCATGAAGGATGGAAAATAAAGCTCCCACAACCATTGCGACAAGTAAAGAAACCCAAGGTGTCCAAGCGCCCAGACTATCAGCAAATGTTAAATTAAAAACAATGGAGGAGAAAGCTCCCATTACCATTAAACCTTCTAATCCAATATTAACTACCCCTGCTCTTTCAGAAAAGTTCCCGCCAAGTGCAGTAAAAATTAGTGGAGCAGCAAACAATAGCGAAGAAGGTATGACAATTAATAATACGTCCATTAATCCCATTTACTTCTCCCCCTTTTTACTTTTATTTTTACTTAATCGTTCTAAAAATAAGCGAATCATATAGCTTGAAGCAACAAAGAATACGATTAAAGCAATAATGATATCAACCATCTCATTCGGTACTCCAGCTTCAAGCGGCATATTTAATGCCCCTACTTTTAAGAAACCGAACAAGCATGCAGCAAGCAAGATTCCGACTGGGCCATTTGCTCCAAGTAAAGCAACGGCAATCCCATCAAATCCAACCCCTGTAAATCCACCTTTATTACTCACATATTCAAATGTTCCTAAACCTTCCATCGCTCCTGCAAGACCCGCAAAAGCACCAGAAATGACCATGGAAAGAATAATATTACGGTTAACATTCATACCAGCATATTGGGAGGCATTCTGATTAAATCCAACAGCCTTTAATTCATATCCTTTTACTGTTTTTTCTAAAATAATCCACATAAGAATAGCGCATCCAATTGCGATTAAGATTCCCCAGTGCATCCGGGAATAGTCTGTTAAGCTTTCTAAGAACCCAGAACGCAGACTAGCAGTGGGCGCAATATTTTCTGTACGGTCTGCTTTATCTGTAAGCACATTTCGGATTAAATAGTTGGATACATGTAATGCGACATAGTTCATCATAATACTTACGATAACTTCATGTACTCTAAATCGTGCCTTTAAAAAGCCTGGTACAAATGCCCACAGCGCACCAGCCGCAGCAGCAGCTAATACAGCAAGTGGTAAATGAATAATTTTGGGTAAATCAAAGGAAATCCCTACCCAAACTGCAGCAAGCCAGCCAACAATTAATTGCCCTTCAACCCCAATATTGAATAATCCAGTACGAAAAGCGAAGGCAACTGCAAGACCTGCAAGAATTAACGGAGTAATTTGGCGTACTACTTCTCCAGTAAAATAAATATCACCAAATGCTCCATTCCAAAGGGCTGTATATGCATCCGCAGGATTATAACCTGTTGCAAACATGATAATCGTCCCAACAATAACCCCTAATAATACGGCAATAATTGGAATACTAATTTTCTTTATTGTATTAGACATTATTCTCCACACCCACTTTTTTAGCTTTCGATCCTGCCATTAATAAACCTAGCTCTTGTTCTGTTGTTGTTTTTGGATCCACTGTTGCAATAATTTCTCCATCAAAAATAACAGCAATGCGGTCACTAACATTTAAAATTTCATCTAATTCAAAGGAAATCAACAATACCGCTTTTCCTTTATCTCTTTGTTCGATTAATCGTCGATGAATAAATTCAATCGCCCCTACATCCAGTCCCCTAGTAGGCTGGGCTGCGATAAGCAAATCAGGGTCACGATCTACTTCTCTACCAATGATTGCCTTCTGCTGGTTCCCCCCAGATAGAGCTCTCGCTGGTGTGTGAATACTTGGTGTTCGAACATCAAATTCTTCGATTAATTTACTCGCTTTTTTCTCAATTTCGCCTTGGTTCAAAAAGCCATATTTAGAAAATGGGGTTTTGTAATAGGTCTGTAAAGCCATATTTTGTCCAATCGAAAAGTCAAGAACTAAACCGTGTTTATGGCGATCCTGCGGAATATGACCAATCCCACTTTCCGTAATTTTTCTTGGAGAAAGAACACTGATTTCTTTGCCGTTAAGTGTAATGCTTCCACTGTTTTTCTTCATTAAACCAGTAATCGCCTCAATCAGCTCTGATTGACCATTGCCATCTACCCCAGCAATCCCGACAATTTCACCTGCTTTAACATCTAGGTTAAGAGAGTTGACTACATGGACACCACGACTATCTTTTACAGTTAAATCAGAAATTTTTAATACTGTTTCTTTCGGATTTGGTGCTTTCTTTTCTGTTTTAAAGGAAACTTCACGACCAACCATTAAGTTCGCAAGTTCATTTGGGTTTGTATCTTTTACATTATAAGTGCCAATACCTTCCCCTTTTCTGATAACCGTAACACGATCACATACTTCCATAATTTCTTTTAATTTATGGGTAATAAGGATAATGGACTTGCCCTCTTGAATTAACTTACGGAAGATACCAATTAATTCGGCAATTTCCTGTGGAGTTAAAACAGCTGTTGGCTCATCAAAAATCAAAATTTCCGCTCCGCGATATAACGTTTTTAAGATCTCTACTCTCTGTTGCATTCCAACAGAAATATTTGCAATCTTCGCCTTCGGATCAACTGCCAATCCATAACGCTCTGAAATTTCCTGTACTTCTCTTTCTGCTTTTTTTAAATCAATTTTTCCTTTGCTGACTGTTTCTTTTCCCAAAATAATATTTTCTGTCACGGTAAAGGTATCAATTAACATAAAATGCTGATGAACCATTCCGATTCCTAAATCATTCGCAATATTTGGATTAGAAATATTTACGACCTTCCCACGCGCACGAATTTCCCCTTTTTCTGGCTGATATAAGCCAAAAAGAACGTTCATTAGCGTAGATTTTCCTGCACCATTTTCCCCTAAAAGTGCGTGAATCTCACCTTTTTTTACTTGAAGGGTAATATTGTTGTTGGCAACAATACCAGGGAATTCTTTACGAATATTTAACATCTCGATTACATATTCCATCTAATCCACTCCTTCTTACTTACCTTACAAGATAAATGTTTTAAAGCTTAAAATACACGTATGATGTCAAAGAAATTTATTTTCTAAAACAATCCACAAAGGAAATTATGTAATTTTTATATTACGATAATTTCGACATATAAAATTTTTAATAAAGACTAGAATAAACTTCTACTCTTTAGTTAAAATTCTATTTTTTGTCGTAAAAAAGGAATAAGTGTTTGCCATGCAAACCACTTATTCCTGGAAAATTAGCAATTGCTATTTACTTAACAGTATCAGGAACAGTGTACTCACCGTTTTTAATTTTAGCAGTCCATTCTTTAACAGCTGCATCAATTTCTGCTTTCTTTTTAACTTCTTCATTAATTGGTGCAAGACCTACACCATCTTCTTTTAAACCATAAACAGTAGTTTCTCCACCTGGGAATTTACCGTCTTTTGCTTTAGTAGAAATATCTTGTACCGCTGTGGAAACACCTTTTAATGCAGAAGTTAACACAATGTTATGATCTCCTACAACACCTTCTGCTACCTGATCAGAGTCAACACCGATTGCCCAAATATATTTTGAAGGGTCTTTTTCTTTTAAATCACGAGCTTCAGAGAATAATCCAGCACCAGTACCACCAGAAGCATGGAATACTACATCCGCGCCTGAAGAATACATTTTGCTTGCAATTGTTTTACCAAGTTCAGGTTTATCAAATGCACCAGCATATTGTACGTCTACCTTAATATTAGGGTCTACCGCTTTAACACCATCAACAAATCCAGCTTCGAAGCGTCCAATTACATCTCCTTCAACCCCGCCAATAAATCCAATTTTTTTAGATTCCGTTGCATGAGCCGCTGCAACACCAGCTAAGAAAGAAGCTTCTTGTTCTTTAAAAGTAATGCTTGCTACATTAGGTTGGTCAACTACAGCATCAACAATTGCAAAATGTGCATCTTTTTGTTGTTGAGAAATTTCTGAAATTGCACCTTCCATTAAAAATCCGATTCCAAATACCAAATTATAGCCTTGACGAGATAAGTTATTTAAATTAGTAGCATAATCTGAATCTGACTGTGATTGTTGGTAATCAATACCATTACCTTTTGATAAGCCATTCTCTTTACCAAATGCTTGTAAACCTTCCCAAGCTGATTGGTTAAATGATTTATCATCAACACCACCGACATCTGTTACCATTGCAACTTTAAATGAGTCTTTCTCTTTATTTCCATCTGCTGCTTTATCGTTATCCTTGTCATTACTTCCACAAGCACTTAATACAGTTCCAGCAGCTAGTACTAAAGATAGTGCTAAGCCAAATTTACGCTTCTTCAAAGCTTGTACCCCCTAGACTTTTTTGTTATTTAGTTAAACTTTTTACGATTAGTTTGTTCAGCTTCTACGAGTAAATTCGTTTTCTTAAAACTTGAAAGCTAAACTTATCGGATCGAAAATAATTTACTGAATAAAGAATCGGTTCATCCTTCTCATCATAATGCATCTGTTTTAAAACAAGCAGTGCAGTTTCTGGTTCACATTGCAGAATGGGAGATACTTTATCGTGATATCCTATCGGCTCGATTTGTGCAACAGCGTATGTAATATGTCTTTGGCTATCCGATTCCAAGAATTGAAAAATTGATTCTTGATCGTATGAAAATCGTTCAGGCAAAATTTTCTGTGGCAATTTATCCATACAATATACAACCGGTTCGCCATTAGCTGTTCGAACTCTTTCGATAACAAGCATTTCCTCCCCTTGTGATGCAGAGAAGCGTGTCGAGTCTTCTTCAGTAGCGAACATCGTATTTGAGCTTAGAAATATGGTGCCTGGATTCATACCTGCCTGCTTAATCATATTCGTGACACTATTCAATTGTTCTATGCCAGAATTAAACAATGGTTTACAGTTAACAAAAGTGCCAACACCGTGTCTTCTGACAATGACATTTTCTTCTTCCAATGTGCGTAGTGCCTCTCTTAAAGTGGCCCGACTCACACCTAAAGTTTTTGCAAGTTCGAATTCTGAGGGGAATTTTTCTTTTTCTTTATAAATTCCTAACTCAATATCTTTTTTTAGACGATCTACTACTTGCAAATATAAATGTCTCGTATCCGATTTAATTAGCATATGATGTTCCTCCAAACATTTCTAAGACATCAGACCTCTGATGTTCAATCATTCCTACTAATCGAAAATACTATAACACTTTTTCCCTAATAAATAAATAGACTTTTAAGAATTTCGTCGAAAAAATACAGAAATGAGTAATTGTTCGGAAATCAACCGTTTTCTTTTGTATATTATTGTAAAAATAATACTTAATTTTGCTATTTTTCTTATACACCCTGAATGAATGTTTTGAATATACGCTAAAAAAGGACTTAAAATAGGTTATACTATTTCAAGTCCTCTTTTAAAAAATTGATTATTTTTCCGCATAACTGAATCGTTTTGTGTCCTTTATGGCGGATGATATCGATTCATCCATACTATTGACCATACTACTGCATATTTATTTCTTCGGAACCTTTTGGCACAAGAACTGTTCTTGGTTTGCTGCCCTCATATGGTCCAACCACACCGCGGGCTTCCATTTCATCGATTAATCTTGCTGCTCTCGTATAACCGATGCGGAACCTTCTTTGTAACATACTAACGGAAGCTGTTTGCATTTCGACAATTAATTCAACTGCTTCATGATACAGTTCGTCTTCTACAGCTCCAGTAACTTCCACAATTTCATCTGGAATCATTTCCTCTTGGTATTGTGCTTTTTGCTGGCCAATAACAAAATCAACCACTTCCTCTACCTCTTCATCGGACAAGAACGCCCCTTGTACTCGCACAGGTTTGCTTGCCCCATAAGGGAAGAATAGCATATCTCCTCTTCCTAATAGCTTTTCTGCTCCTCCCATATCTAATATGGTACGAGAATCAGTCTGAGAGGAAACTGCGAACGCAATTCGCGATGGAATATTTGCTTTAATGACTCCTGTAATAACATCAACAGAAGGTCGCTGAGTGGCAATAATTAGATGAATTCCGGCTGCACGGGCCATTTGTGCAAGTCGTGTAATGGCATCCTCTACATCAGATGATGCCACCATCATTAAGTCAGCAAGCTCGTCTACAATCACCACGATAAATGGCAGTAATGGCTGCTTCTCTTGTTCCTCTGCATTTATTCGTTTAATATACTCATTATACCCTTCTATATTTCTTGTCCCTGTATGGGAGAATAAATCGTATCTTCTCTCCATTTCACTAACAACCTTCATTAATGCCTGTGATGCTTTTTTCGGATTTGTGACAACTGGAGCAAGCAGATGAGGAACACCATTATATACATTTAATTCAACCATTTTTGGATCAATCATCATTAGCTTTACTTCATGAGGCTTAGCTCTCATTAATATACTTGTAATAATCCCGTTAATACAGACAGATTTTCCGCTACCTGTTGCTCCGGCAACAAGTAAATGGGGCATTTTATTTAATTCTGCGCACACTGCTTCCCCTGTAATATCTCGTCCAAACGCAATCATCAGCTTCGAATCTGGCTTATCATTTTTACTTGATTCCAATACTTCTCTAAGTGACACAACAGCGACTTCTGAGTTTGGAACTTCAATCCCGATTGCTGATTTCCCAGGAATAGGAGCTTCAATGCGAATATCCTTTGCTGCAAGAGCTAAAGCTAAATCGTCGCTTAAATTAACAATTTTACTTACTTTGACTCCTTCACTTGGATGAACTTCATACTTCGTTACCGCAGGTCCTAAATGAACCTCTGTTACTCTAGCTTTTACGCCAAAGCTATGAAAAGTTCGTTCTAGTTTAGCAGCGTTTGCGTGAATTTGCTCATATTCCCCACTCTGATCTGCCTTTCTCGGTAACTTTAATAGCTTTAAAGGTGGGAGTTCATAATCCTTATTTTCTACTTCTGTAAAAGTTATTGGCACGACATCACCTAAATCGGTTTGTTCCTCTGGCGAATCTGCCATCAAGTCTTCCTGAATGGCTTCCTCCTGATAGGCTCTTTCGGCAAAGGTGTTGATAATTGGCTCTTGTATGTATGGCTCGTCCTCTTGAGGCGGAGTGTTCACAATAATAGAAGCATTCGTATTTTCCTCAGACTGCTGATTTTCGCGTCTTGCTTGTTTTTCGGCCTTCCGCTTTTCTTTATTTTTTTGGATCGATTCTTTCCAATCTTTCATATCTTGCTTAAACGCTTCCCATTGATCTTGGAAAAAACTCCAGATACTTGATATAACTTTTTTAAAAGCACCACTTAACGTTTTACCAGTAAGCAAGATAAAGCCTATTATAATCACGATAAAGCTGATAATCTGTGTACCTACCGTATCGAATAAATAATGGAATAATGCAAATAAAACGGCACCAATCATGCCACCGCCTAAATCAACATTAGTAGCCTCTTTCTTGACTTCCATCCAAAATAATTCCCATGTATTTAATATAACACTAGGGTTTTGAAAAGCACCTTGACTTGCTAGCAACTTAAATAGTGTTACATGGCTAAGTAATAAAATAGCACTAACAATTAAATAAATTCCATTCAATTTCGTATGAAACATATAAGGCTTTTCTCTTTTCCACATTAAATAACCACTGTATACGATAAGGCCTATTAGGCAAAGCATATACCACTCTCCGAAAAAGAACCGGAAAAAAGAAACCATTGTTTTCCCAACCGCACCGAGTTGTAAAATAGAGATAAAACTCAATGCCATAAGGAGCAAAGCTACAAGTTCATATTGTATCGTTAATTTAAGATGTTGTTTTTTTCTTGTTTTTCTTTTTTTCCTTTTTGCCATTTGATCACCTAATATTTAAAAATTATCTTTCTCTTTTGTAGTAAAGAAGCAGCCTTAGGCTGCTTCTTTATTGTTCCTATATTATAACATAGTTTATAAAGGGAAACTTCTATCCGAAGGTTTTTTTATCCTTTGCTGTTTTTATAGAAAAAGGTATGCTTTTTGGTTTGGCTGATTTGTTGTGTGCTTTGGCTGATATTTCGCTCGTTTGGCTGATTTGCTGTCTACTTTGGCTGATTCTCCGCTCAGTTTGGCTGATATCCTGCCTACTTTGGCTCCTTTGGCTGATTCTCCACTCAATTTGGCTGATATCCTGCCTACTTTGGCTGATTCTCCGCTCAGTTTGGCTGATATCCTGCCTACTTTGGCTGATTCTCCGCTCAGTTTGGCTGATATCCTGCCTACTTTGGCTGATTCTCCACTCAGTTTGGCTGATATCCTGCCTACTTTGGCTGATTCTCCGCTCAATTTGGCTGATATCCTGCCTACTTTGGCTGATTTGCCGCCAACTCTAACTTAAAAATCATAATACTAGACAAGTTTTTTCCCTTATCATTCCCTTTTATCAACTTTTTTAGTAAAAAGCAATTAAAGGGTTGGAATTTTTGCTCCTGGCTGCATATCTGTCTGGAGAAAATGATTGGGATCGGTGCTAAGTATTCTTATGACTTCATATTCATTTGACTCATTTCTCGCAACTAATAAAGGAATGCCATTATAATGAATAACTTGGTGTTTTTCATAGATGTCTTGGCTCATTGGAAAAATCAATTCTTCTGGCATCATTGTATACATAATCATTGGATAATCCCTTCATTCTGTTCTTTATTGACATCAATCAACTCGTTGAGCTTTTTCATCGCATCCCCGACTCCGCCAACAGAGTCAATAAGTCCAGAAGTAACGGCATCATTTCCAATTACATTCGTTCCAATATCTCTCGTTAAATTTCCTTTTGCAAACATCAGATCTTTAAAATTTTCTTCTGTAATTTTAGAATGCTTGGTCACAAAATTAACAACTCGCTCTTGCATTTTATCTAAGTATTCAAAGGTCTGCGGTACTCCAATAACCAGACCTGTTAAACGAATAGGATGGATTGTCATTGTTGCTGTTTCTGCAATATAGGAATAATCACAGGAAACAGCAATTGGAACACCAATTGAGTGTCCACCTCCTAAAACAAGGGAAACAGTTGGTTTAGACAGAGAAGCAAGCATTTCAGAAATAGCTAATCCTGCTTCTACATCCCCTCCTACTGTATTCAAAATGACAAGCACCCCTTCAATCTTAGGATTTTGTTCAATTGCTACAATTTGTGGAATCAGATGCTCATATTTCGTTGTTTTATTTTGAGGCGGTAATTGTAAATGGCCTTCGATTTGACCAACAATGGTTAAACAATGTATTTTTGAATCTTGAGAGAGCTGAGGTACATTAGTTTGTCCCAGCTGTTGAATTTTTTCCATTAAGCTTGATGGTTTATCCTCATTCGGCTTTTCATCTGGCTGATTATTATTGTTAACTGAAACCATATAGTTCTCCCTTCCTAAAACCATAATAATCTTAGTATGAAGCGAGATACACTATTTCATGCGGCGAAATTGAAAAGTCAATAAGTCACTTTTACATCCAGAATAAATTGAAAACATTTCGGAAAATTTCTTGCCAATCATGCTTTCACGCTAAGCCACAGAGCCTGCGGTTCATCTAAATCCCAAGGAATCTTCTCCTTTTTCAATTCCAACGCTCCAGAAGTTTTTCCCAAACAAACGAAAAGCCCCCTTATCTTAAGGAGGCTCTCACTTTTATCTTCTAACTGGCTTAACTTCCATTATAATTGGCAAGATCATTGGTCTACGTCTTGTTTTTTCATATAAGAACTGGTTTAGCGTATCTCTAATATCTTGCTTAATTCCAGTCCAATCAAAGCTGTCCTTACTAATACTTTTCTCTACAATATCTCTTACACGGTCAGCTGCTTCTTCTAGCAATTTCTCGGACTCGCGAACATATACAAAACCTCTTGTAATGATTTCGGGACCAGCAGAAATCTTTCTTTCCGCTTTATTTAATGTTACGACAACTGTTAAAATTCCGTCTTGTGATAATAACTTCCGGTCTCTTAAAACAATATTTCCAACGTCACCAACACCGCTGCCATCAATTAATACATTCCCAGCTGGAATTTTTCCGCCTACACGGAGGGTATCTTCTTTAAATTCAAGCACCTCTCCTTGTTCTGGAAGGTAGATATTTTGCGGTGGTACGCCACATTCAATCGCAATTTTTTCATGTGCCTTTAACACGCGATACTCGCCATGGATCGGCAAAAAGAATTTAGGCTTCATCATATTAATCATAAATTTTAATTCTTCTTGACTGCCATGATTGGAGCTGTTAAAGGTTTTATAGCCTGCTAGAAGTGTTGCACCTGCTCTGTATAATTTATCAATTGTTTTTCCAACAAATACTTCACTGCCTAGGAAAGAAGATGCTGCGAATAAAACGGTATCTCCTTCCATGATGCTTACTTGCTTATGATTTTTTTTGACCATTTTTTGCAGTGCTTCAATTGGTTCGCCTTTTGTACCAGTAGTAATAATTACCATTTGATCTTGTGTATATCCTTGAAGCTCGTTATAGGTAACGATCGTTTCTTCATCAACATCTAAATAATTGTGTTTTAACGCAATTTGCAACACTCTTTGTAAATTCTTGCCGATAATCGCGACTTTTCGATTTGTTTTTTCAGCTGCATCAATAATATGTTGAATTCTATTTAAGTCAGTTGCAAAACATGCTGCAATAATCCGACCCTTTGTGTGTAAAAACGCCTCAATTAAGCTTTGAGTTACAACAAAATCTGTTGTAGAATAACCTGGTTTATCTGCATTCGTACTGTCAGATAATAACGCTAATACTCCCTCTTCCCCGATTTTTGCCATCTCGCCATAATCTGGCTTGTAAAGATCACTGGCTGTTTGATCGAATTTGAAGTCGCCAGTATGTACGATTGCACCTTCTGATGTATGAATAACAATCCCAATGCTATCAGGGATACTATGATTTGTTTTAAAGAAGGACACTTTTGAGGAAGCAAATGTTAGAACGGATTTCGATGTCACAATTTCGAATTGTGCTTGTCCTTTGAAATCTTGCTCTTTCATCTTTTCCTTTGTTAGTTCAGCTGTTAATAAAGTCGTATAAACCGGTACATCTAAGTCTCTTAAAATATAAGATAAACCTCCGATATGATCTTCATGTGCATGTGTTAAGAAAATTCCTTTTACTTTTTCTTTATTTTGCTTTAAATACGCGATATCTGGAATAACAATATCGATCCCGAGCATTTCATTTTGCGGGTACATTAAACCAGCATCAATTACAAATATATCTTCGTCTACTTCGACTACAAACATATTTTTACCGTTCTCGCCCACTCCGCCGAGTGCGACAAGCTTTATTTTGTCATTTTTCATCAATTTTTGTTTCCTCCTATGTTGAGTTAAGCCGACCATTGATCAGTTATGATTATTATACTTGATGTTTAAAAATGTTTACAACCAATTTTATGAAATCTTCCTTTTTCAGATCCATTTCATAACGATATCAGGAGGTATTTTTCTTTAGTTTGCCTAGCTTTTCAACCCTTTTTTCCTATAATAAAAATTTTTACCGTTTATTCGATTTAAACTTAAATATAGAGATAGCTATTACAGCAAAAAAGCAAATTAAACATGCTAGTATACTAATTCGATTTGCCTCATCAAATAAGAAACTAATGCTGATGATCCCTAAGCAGGTTACAGTAAATATCGGAATATATGGATACCCCCATATTTTAAAACTTGGCTGAAGAGGATATTGTTTTCTAAGCTTTAGCTGTGCTAGACAAATCATAATCCATACAACCGATACGACAAATCCAGGGAATGCCATAAGTAAAGAAAAGACTTGATCTTGTTTAAATAAAGCAATCATTGATCCGGCAATTAAGATTATACCTGTAACCATTAAACTATAAATCGGCACTCCATTGTGGTTTACTCTACTAAAGGCTTTTGGTCCTTCACCCTCCGTTGAAAGTGAGTACATCATTCTGGTACATCCATATATACCCGAATTTGCAGCAGATAACACAGCAATAATTAAGACAAAATTCATAATGTGTGCCGCTCCAGATAATCCAGAAATCGAAAGTACTTGGACAAAAGGACTGGATTCTTCTGTTAACTCATTCCAGGGAATTAGTCCACAAATAATTAAAATAGGCAATGTATAAAATAAAACAATACGAAATATAAAGCTTTTAATAACTTTTGGCAATACTTTTTCTGCATTCTTCGTTTCCGTTACCGATACACCAATGAGCTCGGAGCCACCATAGGAAAACATAACAATTAATAAGGCAGAAAAGACAGATGTCCATCCATTTGGGAAAAAGCCGCCATGCTCTGTGTAATTTTGTAGATAGTTTGTTTGCCCAGATGGAATAAGTTCAAATAAAACAGCGGCTCCTAATATAATAAATATAATAATCATGCCAATTTTAATACCAGCAAACCAAAATTCAAATTCTCCATAATTTTTCACATTCATTGTATTAACGACAATTAAACCTACTGCGCACAGAATACTTAATATCCATAATGGCACATCTGGTAGCCAAAACTGCAGAAAGCTTCCTGCTACAACTACTTCAATCACACATACCGCAAGCCATAAAATGCAGTACATCCAGCCAATAACGAATGCTGTCTGGTTCCCAAAAGCCTTCCCAATAAAGCCCTTCATGTTTGTATTTGGATAAACAATAGCCATTTCCGCAATACTGCCCATCACTACTAGTAATAAAAGTCCTGCAAATATGTATGTAAAAATAACACCTGGACCTGCAATGGAAACTGTTTCTCCACTACCTTTAAATATCCCTGTCCCAATAGCTCCTCCCATGGCCATTAAACTTATATGTCTTGGCAATAAGTTTTTTTGCAGCTGATTTTTCGCCATGACTTCTCCTCCTTACATTTAACCTTATCAAAATGTTCTTGCGTCTTACTAACCATTGTCCAAACCACAATTTTTCGATTGAGAAACTGGGAAGACAGTTTGCATTTTTCAAATGTGAACTTCCACCAAACAAAAAATTCGCAAGACGATATAGCTAAACACTCATCTACCTTCAAAAACTTCTAGTTTCTTATATGTTGAAACTTATGTTTGCCCTATTTAAAAATATGATGATGTATCCAATCATAATCAAAAACTAGTTTAGAAACAAGTTTTTCTTAGTAAAGATGTGAGATAAAAAAGACAGAAGAGCTAGTTATCTCAGGACGAATAAACCATTTTTGCTTTGGTTTATCCGTCGTAATAAGAGATAGCTAAACTCTTCTGACACGTAAACATTTATTAAAACTAGCAAAAAAGAATCAAATAAACTGTTATCATTAGTCCTTGTGGATATACGATATCCTTCTAATTCCTTAAATAAATTTCGCTAACTCGATTCGTTCTTCCTCTGTTAATGGCACTAAAGGTAAACGAACAGAACCTACGTCAAATCCTCTTAATTGTAATGCTGTTTTTACTGGAACAGGGTTTGGAGCTTTAAATAGAATTAACATAAGAGGAAGTAATTGTTGATGCATTTTAGATGCTTCCTCAACCTTTCCATCTAAGAAAGAAGTCACCATTTCTTTCATTTCTTTACCAATAATATGCGAAGCTACAGAAATCACTCCTGTTGCTCCTACAGATAAAAGTGGTAAAGTTAAGCTGTCATCACCACTGTATACATAAAAATCAGCTGGTGTTGATGCAATAATTTTCGTGATATTATTTAAATTTCCACTAGCCTCTTTTACAGCTACAATATTATCAATTTCTGACAAACGAATAATAGTTTCTGGTTCAATATTAACAACAGAACGACCTGGAATATTATATATCATAACGGGTAGTTTTGTAGATTCTGCAACTGCTTTAATATGTTGATATAACCCCTCTTGGTTCGGCTTGTTATAGTATGGTCCAACTACCATAACAGCGTCCACACCTGCAAGTTCTGCTTGTTTCGTTAATTCGATGGACTCATATGTGTTATAACTACCTGTTCCTGCAATGATTGGAACTCTCTTTTCCACTACCTTTACCACATGTTTAAATAAAGCAATCTTCTCTTGTTTGGATAATGTGGGCGATTCTCCAGTAGTACCAGCTACTACTAAAGAATCTGTTCCGTTTTCAAGTAAATGATTAATTAACTGTGTTGTTTTTGGAAAATCTATATGTCCCTTGGCATCAAATGGTGTAATCATGGCCGTTGACACCCTACCAAATAAACCCATCGTTCCACTCCTATTCTCATTTCGATCTCGTTGTATCTATTTTTTTATTCTATTTCTTTTTCTAACTCAAACGCATCGTGTAATACATTAACTGCACTTACTAAATCATCCTGTTTCACCAGCACCCAGATAGTTGCATGGCTATCAGCTGATTGGAGGATACGAATTCCTTTATTTGAGAGTGCAGTAACAATTTTAAATGTCACCCCAGGTACACCGGCCATTCCAGCACCAACCACGGATACTTTTGCACATTCTTTTTCGATAACTGGTTCATATCCCATATTTTCAAGAACGGCAATTGCTTTGTTTGTCATCTCATTTGTTACAGTATATACGACACTGTTAGGTGAAATATTGATAAAGTCTACACTGATTTCTTCATTTGCCATCGCTTTAAAGACTTGCGATTGTAAGTCGTACTGATCTTTTTTTGCAAAAACTTTAATTTGAGTTACGTTTGCTACATGAGCAATTCCTGTTACAGGTCTTTCTTTTATGTCACTGCCTCGACTTTCCGCATTACTCGAGGTGACAAGTGTACCAGTCCCCTTAGAATACGTTGAGCGTATTCTAATCGGTACTTTTGCTTGCATTGCTATTTCCACTGCTCGTGGATGAATAACTTTTGCTCCTTGATAAGCCATATTGCAAACTTCTGAATAGGTAACAACAGATAGCGGACGAGCATTTTCTGCAATTCTTGGATCTGCCGTCATAATACCTTCTACATCAGTAAAAATGTCAATATATTCTGCTTGAAGTGCCGATCCTAAAGCAGCCGCAGACGTATCACTTCCGCCTCTTCCTAAAGTCGTTGTATCTCCATTTGGCGCTGCCCCTTGGAAACCAGCTACAACAACAACATCGTGATTTTTTAATTCCTCAAGAACACGACTGCAATCCATTTCCATAATTCTGGCATTGGTAAAATCATTATTTGTCTTAAATCCAGCTTGAGCACCTGTTAATGCAGTTGCTGAAATTTGATTTTCTAGTAATAGTTGTGTAAACACAACACTAGAAATAATTTCGCCACATGACATTAATAAGTCGTTTTCTCTTCTGCTGATACTTGATTCTGATCCGCCGACTAAAGACAACAATGTATCTGTTGCATAAGGTTCTCCTTTTCGTCCCATCGCAGAAACAATTACTACTACTTTATATCCTTCATTTAATGCATCTTTAATATGATCTTTTGCTTGAATTCGGCTTTTTTCATCTCTAACAGATGTTCCGCCAAATTTTTGAACCATGATTTTCACAATAAACACCTCTGAACACTTTCTTAAAAGAGTGTAATATAAGGGTGCCTTTTCTAAAACAAATTTGGGGAATCTAGTTCTAAAAAGATTACCCCTTTCATTATTTTACTAGGAGGATCCCTTGTTGTTTTAACTTTGATGATTTTTTCCAACCAAAATGAGCACACTTATTTAAATGATTCCCTAAATAGGATTCTATTTAAGGAATCATTTCATAATAAGAAAGACAAGATTTTGGCACCATTATTTAGGCTTGTGTCCAAACTTGTACTTCCTGTATGTAGAATAAAATAGAAATCTACTTACAGGTAATTTTCCTGCATACTAAACCTCTACAGTCTTGCCTTTCTTCACTAGTCCATTAAACTAGCCCTAATTTAATTAGACTTTCAGCAATTTGTACAGAGTTCCATGCTGCACCTTTTAATAGATTATCGGAAACGACCCACATATGGAAACCGTTTTTCACATCTAAATCTTGGCGAATACGGCCGACAAATACATCATTGCTTCCTACGCAATCTGCAGGCATTGGGTAAACTTGATTACTTGGATCGTCTTGAAGCACAATGCCAGGAGCATCAGCTAACAAGGATTTAATTTCTTCCACTGATACTTGATCGTTATCTAATTCAAAATAAACAGATTCAGAATGACCGGTTGCTACTGGAATGCGGACACAAGTCGCTGCAACCTTTAAGTCATCTGCATGCATTATTTTCTTTGTTTCATTGATCATTTTCATTTCTTCGTAAGTGAATCCATTATCAGTAAATACATCAATTTGCGGGACTGCATTGAATGCGATTTGGTAATGCTTTTTATCACTCTTTACTGGTAGAATCTTCGGCTCAAATGCTTCTTTATTAAGAATTGCTTGTGTCTGACTGTTCAACTCTTCTACAGCTGCAGCACCCGATCCAGATACAGCTTGATAAGTGGATACTAATACTTTCGAAAGACCAAATTTCTCCTTTAATGGCTGTAAAGCAACCACCATTTGAATAGTGGAACAGTTTGGATTTGCAATAATTCCATTGTGCTCACGAAGATCTTCTTCGTTTACTTCCGGAACTACTAATGGCACGTCTTTGTCCATACGGAATGCGCTTGTATTATCAACAACAATTGCTCCATGTCTTACTGCATGTGGTGCAAGTTCTTTCGATACACCTCCGCCAGCGCTGAATAATGCGATATCAATTCCTTTAAAGCTCTCCGGAGTTGCTTCTTGTACGACAATTTCTTTATCTTTATACTGAACCTTTGTTCCTGCTGAACGTTTAGAGGACAAAAGTGTTAAAGTCGAAATCGGAAAATCTCTGCTCTCTAATGTTTTAATCATTTGTTGACCAACAGCCCCTGTTGCTCCAACTACTGCTACGTTAAATCCTTTTAATTGCTCCATTTAAGGTTCTCCTTCCAAAGGCTTTCTCTTAATAATAATAGGTAAGCGTTACGCTCCGCCTTAAATAATATTATCTATTTTAACATATTCAAGCAGCAATAAAAGAAACTTTTATCAGATTCTTTCAAAAAACACCGAATGGCGCTATAAAGTTCCTTGTGGAAGTCGACAAGCGCCTTTTTACGGTGCGTTTTCTTATCAGTCTACCATTCTTTTTCAAAGAACGTGATTTATATGCCTTATTAAATAATCATGTGCTTTCCTGTTAATCTAAATATTTTTCCACTATTACTGGTTGAATCTGTTTATATTCTAATGCTGCTTCAATTGTTTCTGCAAGCATAGACATTCTTGCAACCATAGAATTCGGCTTTTTCTCAGGATCATCTTGACCGAATGGAATAAAGAAAATATTCTTTGTTGCCATTAAACGCATCAAATTAATCCCATTTAATCCTAAAGCATCATTAGTAGAGATTCCCAATACAACAGGCTTTTGGTTTCTTAATGTCGCTTTTGCTGCCATCAAAACTGCATTATCAGTCATCGCATTTGCGAATTTACTCATACTATTTCCTGTTAATGGGGCAATTACCATACAATCAAGAGGTGCTTTCGGTCCAAGCGGCTCTGCAGCTACAATACTATCGATTATTTTTTGTCCTGTTATTTCTTCTATTTTACTAACCCAATCTTTCCCCTTCCCAAAACGAGTATCCGTATTTTTTACATTTCCTGTTACAACTGGTACAACTTCCGCTCCCTGTACGACTAACTTTTCTACTTGTGGCACCACTTCCTCATACGTACAGTGAGAACCTGAAATGCCAAACCCTATTCTTTTTCCTTGTAAACTCATGATTCATATTCTCCTCTCATTGCCTGCTATTGTTCATCTAGTAATTGTGCTAAGACATCTGCCAATATATTTCCCGCTGTTTTCGGAGCTACAATCCCCGGTAAACTCGGCGCAAGCAATGCCTTAACTCCTCTTTTTTCTGCGTATTGAAAATCTGTTCCGCCTGGTTTAGATGCCAAATCAATTACCAATGTGTGCAATGGCATTTTTTCAATGACATCAGAAGTTACGACAAGATGGGGAATTGTATTTATACAAATATCAATATCATCGACTGCAATCTGTAAATCATCTAAATGTACTGGGATTAATCCCATTTCGATAATGCGAGCAATATGTTCACTTTGACTTGCTGCGACCTTTACTTTCGCTCCTAGGGCATGAAAAGTACGTGCAACACTCATGCCTACACGACCTAGCCCAAGCACAATAACATTTGAGCCATGAATCGTTGTGTCTGTATGTTGAATTGCCATCATTATTGTACCTTCGACAGTTGGAATAGAATTTAAAATTGCTACATCATCTCGGTTAAATAATTGAACTAATGATCGGTTCGTTTCTTTAATAAGCAAATTTAAATAATCATTCGTTATTCCTGAATATATGATGCAATGCTCAGGGGTTTTTTCTACTATTTTTTTCGTTAAAAAAACCTTCTCATTCGAAAAGATTGTATCAACTTGCCCATTTAGGTCTGTTCCTCGAACGGGTAAGATAATAGCATCTATTTTCGAAAAATCTACGTTATCGATTTTTTCTTTTGTAGCTCCAGTGAATGCATGGTCCAATTGCTCGAAGCCAATTAATGAAAGGATTGCTTGTTGTTCTGTTAATTTACGAACAATTTCAAGCTGCCTTGCATCACCGCCGATAATCGCGATTTCCATCCCTTTCAGCATGAATATTTCACCTTCTTTTTTTAAAGATCCTGTTTTTCATAGCTCGCTACTTCAACATCTTATGTGATTACCTATTATTAGGTGAGTTGTTTACTGCATTTCCTTAAAAAGATGGTTTCTTTCCTTATCTAGAATATAAATAACGATGCTCGGAACAAGTTTTGGTTGAAGTCTCCTCTTCGTGGACAGGGATTTTTCAGAAGTGAGTTATGGCAACTCCTTTATAAAGGGGAAAGCAAGAAAATATTTTTAGAAGTGCTCAAACAAAAAAAACTAGGATTCAGAAGGGAATTCTGTTTCCTAGCTCTTTATTATATATGTAGCTTTTTATTGAAGTGCTTTTGGTAATTGTCCGTCTGGGCTGATTAGAGAGACCGAGAATGTGTCAGTGAATATATCATTTGCCATTTGATCAACTTCTTCTTTGGTGACACGATCAATATCGGCAATGATATCATCTAAGGAGCGATGTTTACCTAATAACAGTTCATTTTTTCCATTTCTGCTCATACGGCTATTTGTGCTCTCTAAGCTTAGCATCAAGCTGCCTTTTAGCTGCTCTTTACTATTTAGAAGTTCCTTTTCGGTAATTCCTTCTTTTTTCAAGAGGGCAAGCGTATTTTGAATAGTATCAAATAATTCATCTAACTGCTTAGCTCCTGTACCACCATAGATTGTCACTATTCCACTGTCTTGGTATGCGGAGTGATAAGAGAATACCGAATAAGCTAAACCCTTTTCTTCGCGTACATCTTGGAATAATCGACTACTCATACTGCCACCAAGAATATTATTTAAAGATACAAGTGTATACATTTTATCATGTCCCACCTGTAACCCATTAAAACCTAAGCATAGATGTGCTTGCTCTGTTTCCTTTTTGCGTGAAAAATTATTGGCATGGAAAGAAGGCTTTACTAGTTCTATTTCGGATTTACCGGCTTCAAATGACCCAAAATATTTTTCTACTTCTGAAATAAATGCTTCGGTAATGTTTCCTGCGATCGAAATAACCGTATTCTCTGGTGTATAATGATTAAACATATACTCTCTTAGCGTATCTCCATTAAACGTAGCCAGTGTCTCTTCAGTTCCTAAAATCGGATAGCCAAGTGGATGTTTATCATAAATTGCCTGACTCAATAAATCATGAACAATATCATCAGGTGTATCATCATACATTTTAATCTCTTCACAGACAACATTTTTCTCTTTCTTTAATTCTTCCTCATCAAATGTCGAGTTAAAATACATATCTGCTAACACTTCTAACGCCATATCAGCATGTGTATCTAAAACCTTTGCGTAATAACAGGTATATTCTTTTGAAGTAAAGGCATTTACCTGGCCGCCAATACTATCAAATGATTCTGCAATTTCTCTCGCACTACGTGTTTTTGTTCCTTTAAAAAACATATGCTCTAAAAAGTGAGATACCCCATTGTTCTTTTCATCTTCTTTACGAGATCCTGTACCAATCCATACGCCAATAGCAACGGAACGTACTGTTGGAATGTTTTCCAATACAATTCTTACTCCATTTTGGCAAGTATATCTTTTGATCAATTATGTTCCTCCTGTTCTTCTACCAAGTTGCAAAAAGTAGCTGCGACTGCTAGTATATCTTATTCCTCTTATTTTTTCCAAAATATTGTTTTAATATAATGATAACATATATCCATTTTAAAAATGAATAGCGATTAGTTCCCTTTTAAAAGGAAGACTGGCTTCATTTGCCATGTCCTTTCTTATAGATGTTGTTTTTCTTCTATAAGAAGCAAGACTATAATAAAACGTTTTCTCTTTATAGAATACTATAAGATGAATCGAACTACTATTTTTTTGTTTTTATGCTTTCTCGTTCTTCACTAAGCATGTCACTAACTGAATCGATTTTATATCCTTTATTTTTGATTTCGATAATTAAATGTTCAAGGCTATTTGTAGTAACTTCTGTTGGATGCATAAGGATTAGAGCCCCATTATGGATCTTCCCTGTAACTCTTTTAAGCAATGTATCAGGACTTGGTTTTTGCCAATCAATCGTATCCACAGACCATATTACTGTTTTAAGCTTTTGTTGAGCGGCAATTTTCACTACTTCATTATTAAAATACCCACTTGGTGGCGCTAATAATGTGACTTGCTTACCAGTTGTCGCTTCGATGACATCATTTGTTTTTACGATTTCCTCATGAATTTTACTACTGCTAATTTTACTCATATCTGGATGGGTATAGGAATGATTTCCGAGTTCATGCCCTGCTTCTGCAATCATTTTAGCAAGATCTGGGTTTTTCTGAACCCATCTGCCTTCCAAGAAAAAACTCGCCTTGACATGATGCTTTTTTAAGGTTGATAGTATGTCAGGTAAAAATTCATTTCCCCATGCTACGTTTATAATAAAGCTTACCATTTCTTTTTCTGGATTCCCTTTATAAATAGGAGCAGGTGGCAAATCATTTAGTGTAATTTTTGGTTTCACTTGCTTAAAAACCAATCTTTGTTCATTGAATTTCTTTTCTTTTTTCATATTCTTGTAAGAAGCATCAATATCCACTGTCACCCCATTTAATCCAGGAATAGCTTTCCATACAGGATCAAGCTTGGCATCAATCGGCTTCTTTTCATAGTCTTTCGCTTTCTCGCTTATCGTCGTATATAAAGAGTTAGTTGCTGTCACTGAGACAGCGTTTTCTTGTAAAGTACTTACATATGTATCAGCCCAAGGATTATTAACTAAAAACCAAGAGATGGCTAGTATTCCTATAAGTGAAACTGTTTTCTTCATCACCTTTTCCCCCCAGTTACTACCATATGATAGGAAAGGACAAGGTAGAACGCTTAATGACGGACTTAACTTATCCTTTTCTCCTATTATTTTGTTCAAAACGTTCCTTTTCATTCCACAAAAAAATACCCGCTAAAAAACATAAGTAGTTTTTTAGCGGGTACCCTTGATTTCAATTTTATTAGTTTTTTGCATTCTCAGCTTGTTCTTTTTGTTCTTTCAAAACAGCTTTACGAGATAAATTTACTCTTCCTTGTTTATCAATTTCTGTTACTTTCACAAGGATTTCATCACCGATTGCTACTACATCTTCTACCTTGCCAATTCTTTCTTCAGCAAGCTCTGAAATATGAACAAGTCCATCTTTTCCGTTGAAAATTTCAACGAACGCACCGAATTTCTCGATTCGTTTTACTTTACCAAGATACATTTGTCCAACAACAACTTCACGAACGATATCTTCGATAATTTGTTTTGCTTTGTTATTCATTTCATCATCAACAGAAGAAATAAATACAGTACCATCTTGCTCGATATCAATTTTAACGCCAGTTTCTTCGATAATTTTATTGATTTGTTTACCACTTGGTCCAATAACATCGCGAATTTTGTCTGGGTTGATAGACATCATTAAAATTTTTGGCGCATAAGAAGATAGTGATTCTCTAGGTGTATTGATTGTTGCCAACATGGATTCAAGAATTTGCATACGGCCAATCTTAGCTTGCTGTAATGCTTCTTCTAAAATTTCACGTGATAATCCATCAATTTTTATATCCATTTGAAGTGCCGTTACCCCTTTAGAAGTACCAGCTACTTTAAAGTCCATATCTCCTAGATGATCTTCCATCCCTTGAATATCTGTTAAAATACTATAATGTTCACCAGATTTAATCAGCCCCATTGCAATACCAGCAACTGGTGCTTTAATTGGCACACCAGCATCCATCATAGCAAGGGTACTTGCACAAATACTAGCCTGTGAAGTGGAACCATTGGATTCTAATACTTCTGATACAAGGCGAATTGTATATGGGAAGTCTTTTTCAGAAGGAATAATTGGTTCTAATGCTCTTTCCCCTAGCGCACCATGACCGATTTCTCTTCGTCCAGGTCCACGCATTGGTCCAGTTTCACCAACACTGAAATTAGGGAAATTATAGTGATGCATAAATCGTTTTTCTTCTTCTACCCCAAGGCCATCCAATATTTGCACATCTCCTAAAGCACCTAATGTACAAATACTTAATGCTTGAGTTTGTCCACGAGTAAATAATCCTGACCCGTGTGTTCTCGGTAATAAATGCACTTCAGAAGACAGTGGGCGAATTTCTTCTAAGCCACGTCCATCTGGACGAACTTTATCTTCAGTGATGAGACGACGTACTTCATTTTTCACTAATTTATCTAAAATAGCTTTCACTTGTTTTAAATCTTCTTCTTCTGCTTCTTCTGCTTCATATTTTGCAATGACAGAATCTTTTACTTCTTTAATAGCTGCTTCGCGAGCATGCTTTTCTTGTACACGAATAGCATCTAGCATTTCGCTTTCACATAATGCACGCACATCTGCTTCGATGTCTTTATTCAATTCGTATAGTACAACTTCCATTTTTTCTTTGCCAATCTCTGCTGCAATTTTTTCTTGGAATGCAATTAGGCGTTTAATCTCATCATGTCCAAACATAATTGCTTCAAGCATTACTTCTTCTGGTACTTCATCGGCACCAGCTTCAACCATGTTGATTGCATCTTTTGTACCTGCCACAGCAAGGTTAATATCACTTTTTTCTGCTTGTTCAACCGTTGGATTGATGACAAATTTTCCATCGATTCTTCCAACATAAACACCAGCAATTGGTCCTCCAAATGGAATATCAGAAACAGATAATGCTAATGAAGATCCAAACATAGCGGCCATTTCTGACGTACAATCTTGATCCACGCTCATTACTAAGCTGACAACTTGTACTTCATTACGGAAGCCATCTGCAAATAATGGGCGAATTGGTCGATCAATTAAGCGGCTTGCAAGTATTGCTCTTTCACTTGGGCGTCCTTCTCTTTTGATGAAACCGCCAGGAATTTTCCCAACCGCATATAGACGCTCTTCATAATTTACTGTTAATGGAAAGAAGTCTAAGTTCTTTGGTTCTTTTGAAGCAGTTGCTGTGCTTAATACAGCTGTATCCCCGTATCGTACAAGTACTGCACCATTTGCCTGTTTTGCTAATTGTCCAATTTCAACTGTAAGCTTTCTTCCAGCCCAGTCAATGGAATAGACATGCTTATCTTGTCCCATTCATAAACCCCTCTCTACTCATTCACTTCATGGAAGTTTCCGGTTAAGAACTACCTAAAACCTGCGTTATTTTATAAAATAAAGAATACTATCCTTAAATTTCTCTTCTACTAGTATACACATTTTATGTAACTAAAAAACGAAATTAATTTATGTAATCTATACTAATCATATGTTAGATTCGCATTTATTTACAATAAAAAAGCGGGAAAAATATCCCGCTTTTTTTAACTATCTACGTAGACCAAGTTTGTTAATTAAAACACGGTAACGTTGAACGTCTTTATTACGTAGGTAAGTTAAAAGATTACGACGTCTACCTACCATTTTCAAAAGACCACGACGTGAGTGATGATCCTTTTTATGTGTACGTAAATGTTCATTCAAATTATTGATTGACTCAGTAAGGACAGCGATTTGAACTTCTGGAGATCCAGTATCGTTCTCATGCGTTTTGTACTCATTGATAAGTTCGTTTTTACGTTCTTGAGTGATTGCCATCCTGTTTCACCTCCTAATTCTATTACACTAATCCCCAATTACCGAGCAAAACGTTGGTGATTCGATTTTGCCAAGCAAAGGTTGTTTTTAGTACGTCTTTAAGAATAACTGTTTTCTTTGGAAAAATCAAGACATAACCTTTTATTTTTTTATAAACAAAGAACATAAAAATAAAATCCAAAAAAAATTGACTACTATTGTAAGTCTTAGGGTATTTCTAGTCAGTCCTGCTAAAAATCACACTAGAAAACACTAGTTTCTTTCCATTATTTAGTTGGGATATATTTTTCAGTATATCCCAATCTAGTTAGAAGTATTCAGGTTGCTTTTTTTTTCTTATTGTGCCTTTTCATAAAAGTATTGTAAGGCGGTTTGCTTGTCTTTTTCAATTTGGGCTACTAGTTCGTCGATGCCATTGAATTTTTGTTCGCTTCTAATTCGTTTATGCCATTCAACGATTACGGAATGGCCATAAATATCTTGATGAAAGTCAAAAATATGGACTTCGATACTAATCTTTTTCTCATCGGGCTGAAAGGTCGGTTTTGTACCGAGGTTACAGACTCCTTCATACCATTTTTCATTGACAAAGAATCGAACTGCATATACACCTAGCGGAGGTAAAATGACATCGCTAGTTGATTTCACATTTGCTGTAGGAAAACCAATCGTTCTTCCGCGTTTGTCGCCATGGATAACCGTCCCATTTACTGAATAGTGTCTACCTAAAAGAGCAGGCACCTTTTCCATTTCACCATTATTTATAAGAGAGCGAATTAAAGTAGAACTTACTTTCTCGCCCCCAAAAGTCTCTTTGCCAATAATCGTTGTTTCATATTTACCACGTGAATGCTTAGAAAGAGTCTCGGCTGTGCCCTGAGCTTTCTTTCCATAAGTATAATCAAAACCGGCTACTACATGTTTCACATTTAAATCAATTAAATACAAATCAACGAATTCTTGAGGAGGCAAGCTAGCAAATTCAATCGTAAAATCGACAATAAATAAATAATCGATCCCTAAGTTTGCTAATTGTTCTACTTTTGCTTCAAAAGATGTTAAGTAATCTACTTTTTTTGTTTTTCCACCTAATACGATTGAAGGATGGGGGTCAAATGTCATCACCGCGCTGCTCCATCCATTTTCATCTGCCACTCTTTTCGCTTCGCCAATTACCTTTTGATGGCCAAGATGAACTCCGTCAAAGGAACCTAACGCAATGGAAATTGGCGGATTATCATGCTCTTTATTTCGTTCTGAATGGTTTATTCTAACTATCTTCACTGTGCTACTCACCTTTTCTAACAAATTTCTTTTTTTCTCATTTGTCGTTAAACTTTCTTTCAAGGTGAACGAGAGCATCAATGGTTACTCCAAGATTTTTAATATTTTGGACGGTTTGATTAATCCTTGTTTTGTTGGATGCTGAACATATATAGCTAACGCTTCACCTGTTGTTGTTTGAATGACAATTGGTTCCTGTTCATCTAGTAGATAAGCAGGAGTTTCTAATACCGTTCCGTTTCGTACCTTCATTGCTAATGTATCATTTATTTCATATTTCGGCAAATGTAAAAGCGCGTCTTCCAGTGGATAAATATAGTTTTCCAGCTTCCCATTTTCTACATATTTCTCTAGTTCTTCAAATGTTACACACTCTTGTTTCGTAAAGGCGGCAGAACGAGTTCGGCACAAGTCTGACATATGGGCAGGATACCCTAATTTTTCGCCGATCATAACAGCAAGTGTGCGAATATAGGTGCCTTTACTACAGCTCACTCTAAAACGGAAGGATACAGTGTCTCCCTGTAACACTTGCCATTCGTCGATTAAATCTAAGGAGTAAATGTTTACTTGCCTAGAAGGACGGTCAATCTCAATCCCTTGTCTAGCATATTCATAAAGCCTTTTCCCATTTACTTTAACAGCTGAATACATTGGTGGTGTTTGTGTAATTTCCCCTGTTAGTTCTCGTAAAATCGCTTCTATTCTATCTCGCGTAATGATTTCCGCTACTTTTTTCTCCTCGACCTTTTCGCCAGAACGATCCTCCGTTGTCGTAGAGTACCCTATCGTTACTTCTCCTACATATTCTTTTCCTGCGTCTGTTATATATTCAGCTACTTTTGTTGCTCTTCCTAAACAAATTGGTAATACACCAGTTACATCCGGATCCAATGTTCCAGTATGACCGATTCGTTTCATATGTAAAATCTTCCGCAAACGAAAAACACAATCATGGGAAGTAAGCCCCTTGGGCTTCCATAATGGTAAAATCCCTTCCATATACCTCATCCTTTATTCATTTTATGAAAAAAACTCTTAATCTTGAGTCCTCAATTGTAATATAATTTAAAAGTCTTGTTAATGCGGCGGAGGAAATTTGACTCCTGCCGGATTTGAGGGAAAACCACAAGGATATGCCGAGGAGGCTCCTCCGTCCAGCAGAAAGCAAGTTCCTAGAGTGGAATTCAATGGGCTTCATTTCCACCGCTTATAAAAAAACTCCTATCGTCCATCCATAAGTATCATGGAAAAAGTCCGATAGGAGCAAGTTTATGTTACATCATTTTCTTTCGTCATCACTGGACGGATTTTCTTTTGCTATTTGATGCAATAATGTATCAATTCTATTTCCGTAATCTATCGACTCATCAAATTCAAACGTAATTTCAGGAGTTTTGCGTAAACGAATTCTTTGTCCGATTTCAGAACGGATAAATCCTTTCGCTTTTGCTAGTCCTTTTAGTGTATTTTCCCGTTGTTCTTGGTCGCCAAGTACAGAAATATACACAGTTGCTTGTTGAAGGTCACCAGTAACATTAACGTCTGTAACCGTTACGAAACCAATGCGAGGATCTTTTATCTTACGGCTAATAATCTCGCCTAGTTCCTTCTTCATTTGTTCACCAACACGATTTGGTCTTAGACTCATCGCGCAATTCACCTCATTTTTTTAAAGCCATTCTATATCTGTTATGGTTCTCTCTATTTCAGGAAAAGAATCAATAAACTGTTGTGTCTGTTGCAGCACACCTTCAGCCGAAACTCGCGCAGAAGCAACGGTAACAACAGCAATTTTTGTTCTTTGCCAAGTATCTTGATACCCGACTTCTGAAATAGAGATATTAAATTTTTGCTTTAAGCGGGTCATAATTCTTTGCAGAACCGCCCGCTTTTCTTTTAATGAGTGGGCATCATAAATAATGCATTCCACTGACATTAATCCAACAATCATTTACGCTCAATTTCTTCCATTACATATGCTTCGATAATATCGCCTTCTTTAACATCGTTAAAGTTTTTGATGGTAATACCACATTCGTAACCTTGAGCTACTTCTTTTGCATCGTCCTTGAAACGTTTTAATGCATCAATTTCCCCTTCGAAAATAACAACACCATCACGGATTAAACGAATACCGCTGTCTCTTGTAATTTTCCCGTCCGTTACATAAGAGCCTGCAATGGTACCGATTTTAGAAACCTTGAAAGTTTGACGAATTTCCGCTTGACCAATAATCTTTTCTTGGAACTCAGGATCAAGCATCCCTTTCATCGCTGCTTCAATTTCTTCGATAACTTTATAGATAATACGGTGTAAGCGTACATCTACTTCTTCAGCATCTGCCGCTCTTTTCGCGTTTACGTCAGGACGTACATTAAATCCAATTACAATCGCATTTGATGCTGCAGCAAGGGTAATATCTGATTCATTAATCGCCCCTACACCTGTATGGATGATTTTTACGTTTACGCCTTCTACTTCGATTTTATAAAGAGCAGCTGCTAACGCTTCTGCTGAACCTTGAACATCGGCTTTAAGAACGATATTAATATCTTTCATTTCCCCTTGTTTCATATGTTCAAACAGGTTGTCTAAGCTGATTCTTGTTTTTTCAGATCTTTGCGCTTGAATCGCTTGTGTGGAACGAGCTTCTCCAATTTGTCTTGCAGTTTTCTCGTCTTTGAAAACAACAAAGCGATCACCAGCTTGAGGAACATCGTTTAACCCAGTGATTTCCACTGGCGTTGATGGTCCTGCTGTTTTAACTCGGCGGCCAAGATCATTAACCATTGCACGCACACGACCAAATGTGTTCCCAACAACAATCGGATCCCCTATATGCAATGTACCATTTTGTACAAGCAATGTTGCTACCGAACCTTTTCCTTTATCTAATTGTGCTTCAATAACAGTACCAACTGCATTACGGTCTGGATTTGCTTTATACTCTTCTACTTCTCCTACTAAAAGAATCATTTCAAGCAGAGAGTCAATACCTTCACCAGTTAAAGCGGAAAGTGGAACAAAGATAGTATCCCCACCCCAAGCTTCTGGTACTAATCCATGTTCTGTTAATTCTTGCATTACGCGATCTGGATTAGCGGTTGGTTTATCCATTTTATTAACAGCAACGATAATTGGAACCTCAGCTGCTTTTGCATGGTTAATTGCTTCAATTGTTTGTGGCATAACACCATCATCAGCAGCAACAACAAGAATTGTGATATCAGTGATTTTCGCACCACGTGCACGCATTGTAGTAAAGGCCGCATGTCCAGGTGTATCAAGGAAAGTAATTTTCTTGCCATTCTCCTCAATTTGGTATGCACCAATATGCTGAGTAATACCACCAGCTTCTCCTGCTGTTACTTTCGTATTACGTATGCTGTCAAGCAATGTTGTTTTCCCGTGGTCAACGTGTCCCATTATGGTAACAACAGATGGACGTTCTACTAATTCTACGCCTTCTTCATCTGCAAAGTATACTTCTAGATCTGTCGTATCAATTTGGATTTCCTCTTCGACCTCTACACCATAATCTGTACAGATTAATTCAATTGCATCTTTATCTAATTCTTGGTTGATGGTTGCCATCACACCAAGAAGGAATAATTTTTTGATGATTTCAGATGGTTCTCGGTGCAATTTTTTTGCTAATTCAGCAACGGTTAACGATTCACTGAATGTAATTTTCTCTGGTAATTCTTTTTCTTTTTTCGGAGCTGGCGGTGCAGCTGGAGCAGTATTTTGCTTCCCTTTACGATTGTTATTTCTATTCTTATTGTTATTATTATTATTTTTTGGTTTGTTAAAACCTGGCTTATTATCTTTAGTATTTTTCACAGATTGATTTACTTTCCCCTTTTCAGCCATTTCATCGCTTTCTTTTTCATACTCGTCGGCGATATTTTTAGCAGCCACTTTCGCAGCTGGCGCTTTTGGCTTATTTTCTTCATTCTTTTTATTATATATACTATCTAATTTTTTGACTGTATCCTCTTCCAATGTAGTCATATGGTTTGAGACTTCTATATTCATCTCTTTTAATTTTGCAATAACATCCTTGCTTGAAATGTTATATTTTTTTGCGTATTCGTATACTCGCACTTTACTCATCATTTCACCCCCGCTAGAATTAATCGAGCAGCGTTAAAAGTTTTTTTGCAAATCCATTATCCAAAACAGCGACAACCACTCGTTGTTCTTTCCCTATTGCTTTACCTAGGATTTCCCTATTTGAAACAAGCTTCACTGGTACTTTATAGGAACGACATTTATCAGTGATTTTCTTTGTCGTGTTTTGTGACGCATCTTCCGACAATAATATTAGCTTTGCATTACCGCTTCTAATTTCTTTAACGGTCAATTCCTCACCTGAGGTTATTTTCCGTGCTCGATTTGCTAAGCCAAGTAATGACATCCACTTGTTATCGTTCATTTGGATTGTCTTTGCTCCTTATCTATTAGTTCTAACAGCTCGTCATAAACTGTATCATCTACAGTAACTTCAAGCTGGCTAGAAAGAATATTCTTCTTCTTGGCTAATAGTACTGCTTCTTTATCCAATGAGAGATATGCTCCTCGACCAGATTTTTTTCCCGTTAAATCGACGGATACAATCCCTTCTTTGGAACGAACGATGCGAACTAGTTCTTTCTTCGGCTTCATTTCACCGGTAGCAACACATTTACGCATTGGTACTTTTCTTGGTTTGTTCACACACATTCACCTCTATCACTCGAAATCTTCTGTGTTTAAGCGGAAATCATCCTCTTCTACTTCATCATCAAACTTAATCAATGAATTTTCAGTAGGATAAATTCCAGCTTCTCTTGCTTCTGACTCGGATTTGATATCAATTTTCCAGCCTGTTAGCTTTGCAGCCAGACGTGCATTTTGGCCTCGCTTTCCGATAGCCAGCGACAATTGATAATCGGGAACAATAACCGTTGTTGCTTTATCTTCTTCGTTTACAATAACTTCTAATACCTTTGAAGGACTAAGAGCATTTGCAACGAAAACAGTAGGATCACTTGACCACTTAACAATATCAATCTTTTCCCCTTTTAACTCATTAACAATCGTCTGTACACGAGTTCCTTTTGGGCCTACACATGAACCTACCGGATCTACCTCTTCGTTCTCAGAATGAACAGAAATCTTAGAGCGATCTCCCGCTTCACGAGCAACTGATTTTATTTCAACTGTACCATCATAAATTTCAGGTACTTCCATCTCAAATAATCTTTTAAGTAGCCCAGGATGTGTTCTAGACACAAAGATTTGGGGACCTTTTGTTGTCTTTTCCACTTTTGTCAGGAAAACTTTAATACGATCATGCGGTTTATAATGCTCATTAGGCATTTGTTCATTTGTTGGTAAAATCGCTTCAATTTTGCCTAAGCTGACGTAAATAAATTTACTGTCTTGGCGTTGAACAATTCCTGTCATGATATCTTCTTCGCGATCAATAAATTCAGAATAAATAATTCCTCTTTCTGCTTCGCGAACTCTTTGTGTTACTACTTGTTTAGCAGTTTGGGCAGCAATTCTACCAAAGTCTTTTGGCGTTACTTCCAACTCCACTACATCTTCCACTTCATAGTTTGGATTAATTCTTTGTGCATCTTCTAAAGAAATTTCAAGACGTGGGTCAAACACCTCATCTACTACTTCTTTTCTAGCAAATACACGCATAGATCCAGCACCTAAATTCAAATCAATTCGTACATTTTGTGCTTGGTTAAAATTACGACGGTAAGCGGAGATCAAAGCTGCTTCCATGGCATCCATGATCACTTCACGTGATATTCCTTTTTCTTTTTCAAGTAACACTAGAGCATCAACTAATTCACTGCTCATGAGCGTTTATCCCCCTTTATTCTCTTTTATGAAAAATTATAATGATCGATTACAAAAGACATTTTATCGATTCTTTATACATTATGAAAAACTAACTGCAAGTCTTGCTTTTGCCACTTTTTCGTATGGAATCTCAATCGTTTTCTTTCTTGTTTTAATTTTCACTTCAACTGTTACTGTTTTACCATCAAAAGCTGTTAAGACTCCTTCGAATGTTTTTTCCTTTTCAATCGGTTCATATGTTTTAATATAGACATTTTTTCCAATCGCTTTTTCAAAGTCTTTGTCTTTTTTTAATGGTCGCTCTGCTCCAGGTGAAGAAACCTCAAGAAAATAGTTTTCTGAAATCGGATCGACTTCATCTAACTTCTCACTAAGTTTTTCACTAACGACTGCACATTCATCAATATCTACACCTGTATCTTTGTCAATATATACCCGTAAAAACCAGTTTGGTCCCTCTTTTACATATTCGACATCTACTAATTCTAAGTGTAGTTCATCTAAAATAGGATGTACCATTTCTTCGACTATTTCTGTTACTTTGCTCAAAATTTTTCCCTCCTTAAGCAAGGAACCTTATTATGTTTTTAGAGTCAACTTAGCAGCCTGAAATATGTACTCTTTGTTGCTCATCCATCAAATCAGCGATACCCTTTCCTTTGATTTTAGGAAAAAAAACCCTAATACAAACAGGAAAGAGTGGGTTGCCCCACTCTCCATTCGCGAAAGTTATCCTTAGTATTTCCAAATAAACTATACCATAACCACTTCATTTATGCAAATGAAAGTCCGTAGTTTCAAGGTTTCTTCTCTTATTAAGAAAGAGTTTTAGAATAAAGAAAGCTGGTTTTGATCTGGCATATCAGCTAAGCACCCATGATTCTCTAGATATTGCATAATTGTTTTTGATACTTTTCCACGCTGCTGTAAATCCTCTTTCGATAAGAATTCACCATCTTTTCTTGCTTCTACAATATTAATGGCAGCATTTGTCCCAAGTCCAGGAATACTGTTAAACGGAGGGATAAGAGAGTTTCCTTCAATAATAAATTCAGTAGCACTTGATTTATATAAGTCCACTTTCTTAAATGTGTATCCTCTTTCTACCATTTCAAAAGCAAGCTCCATTACCGTTAATAAGTTTTTCTCTTTCGTTGATGCATCTAATCCTTTTGCCGTAATTTCATCAATTACTGCTTTAATACTATGGGATCCTTTTACCATTGCATCAATATCAAAATCATCGGCGCGAACGGTAAAATAAGCTGCATAATATAATAGGGCATGATGCACTTTAAAATAGGCAATTCTTACTGCCATTAAGACATATGCAGCAGCATGGGCTTTAGGAAACATGTATTTTATTTTTTTACAAGAATCAATATACCATTCTGGTACTTCATTCTTTCTCATTTCCTCTTCCATTTCATCTGTCAGGCCTTTTCCTTTACGCACGCTTTCCATAATCTTGAAAGCAAAACTTGGATCAAGACCTTGATATATCAAATAAACCATAATATCATCACGACATCCGATTACTTCACTTAAGTTACAAATATTATTATGAATAAGTTCTTGTGCATTTCCTAACCATACATCTGTACCATGGGACAAGCCAGAAATCTGTACTAATTCAGAAAAAGTTGTCGGCTTTGTATCTTCTAACATTTGTCGAACAAATTTTGTTCCAAATTCAGGGATACCAAATGTTCCCGTTTTGCAATAAATTTGTTCTGGTGTTACTCCAAGGGACTCGGTACCACTGAATATTTTCATTACTTCAGGATCATCTGTTGGAATGGTCTTTGGATCAATTCCACTTAAATCTTGAAGCATTCTAATAACAGTTGGATCATCGTGCCCTAGAATATCAAGCTTTAGAACATTATCATGGATGGAATGGAAATCAAAATGGGTTGTTTTCCATTCAGAATTCCGATCATCTGCCGGAAATTGAATTGGCGTAAAATCGTACACATCCATATAGTCGGGGATTACAATGATTCCCCCTGGATGCTGACCGGTTGTACGTTTAACCCCAGTACATCCAGATGCTAATCGATCAATTTCTGCACCGCGAATTTGTAAATTATTATCATTTTGATATGCCTTTACATAGCCATATGCTGTTTTATCCGCAACTGTACCAATTGTACCTGCGCGATACACATACTCCTCACCGAAGAGCACTTTTGTATAGTTATGTGCTTTTGGCTGATATTCACCAGAAAAGTTCAAATCAATATCAGGAACCTTATCTCCTTTAAATCCTAGGAAAGTTTCAAATGGAATATCGTGACCATCTTTCTTCAAGCGAGCCCCACAGTTAGGACAATTTTTATCTGGCAAGTCAAAGCCAGATCCAACCGAACCATCGTTAAAAAACTCCGAGTATTTACATTCTGCACAAATATAATGTGGCGGCAATGGATTAACCTCGGTTATCTCTGTCATGGTAGCTACAAAGGAAGAACCAACGGATCCACGCGAACCTACTAAGTATCCGTCATCTAACGACTTTTTCACGAGCTTATGGGAAATCAAGTAAATTACGGCAAATCCATGACCAATAATACTTTTTAGTTCCTTTTCTAAGCGTGCTTCTACGATTTCTGGTAACTCATCACCATAAATACGTCTAGCCATGCCATAGCTCATTTCCCGCATCTCTTCTTCTGATCCTTCAATTTTCGGTGTATAAAGATCATCTTTGATTGGTTTAATAACATCAATCATATCGGCAATTTTATTAGTATTTGTTACGACTATTTCTTTTGCCTTTTCTTTTCCGAGGAAACTGAAGCAGTCCAGCATTTCATTTGTTGTACGAAAATGGACATTTGGAAGCTTATGGCGATTAAGCGGATTCGCTCCACCTTGTGAACCAACTAGAATTTCTCGATAGATTTTATCGTTAGGATTTTGATAGTGCACATTCCCTGTAGCAACAACTGGTATATCTAACTTATCCCCAAGTTTTACGATATTCCCGATTATTTCTTCTAATGCTTTTTCATCTTGTACTAGCTCCATTTCAATTAAATGAGCGTACACCTCTTTTGGCATTACTTCTAAATAATCATAAAATGGCGCAATATCTTCTACTTCTTCTGGAGCCTTTTGCATCATTGCTTCAAAGACTTCCCCTTTATCACAAGCTGATCCTACTAATAAACCTTCTCGATATTTTTGCAAGACTGATCTCGGAATACGAGGAACACGATAGAAGTAATTAATATGTGCAATCGAAACGAGTTTAAAGAGATTTTTAAGACCTACCTCATTTTGTGCGAGCACTGTACAGTGATAAGGCCGTGCCCTTTGGTAGGCATTTCCTTGTCCCATATTATCATTTAATTGATTATGATTCGTGATGCCCTTTTCAGCAGCATCTTTTAACATTTTTAAAGCGAGATATCCAGTAGCTTCAGCATCATAAATGGCGCGGTGATGCTGAGTTAATTCGATATCGAATTTCTTCGCGAGTGTATTTAAACGATGATTTTTCATTTCTGGGTATAAAAATCTCCCCAGTTCCAATGTATCAATGACCGCATTTGTCGATTTAGGCAGCCCTGCCTTCTGATAGCCGACATTCAAAAAGCCAACATCAAAGGAGGCATTATGAGCAACTAAGATACTATCGCCTGTCCAATCTGCAAACTTGCGTAAGACGATATCAATTTCTGGTGCACTTTCTACCATATCATCAGTAATACCGGTTAAATTAATGGTTGTCGCAGAAAGACGATGATGCGGATTGGCAAAAGATTCAAATCGATCGATAATTTCTCCATTATGAATTTTAACTGCAGCCAGTTCAATAATCGTGTTATATACAGCCGAAAGTCCAGTTGTCTCCACGTCGAATACTACATAGGTCGCATCCTCTAACTCGATATCCTTTGGATTATAAGCTATTGGTACACCGTCATCTACCAGATTCATTTCGACGCCATAAAGAATTTTAACGTCATTTTTCTTTCCAGCACCAAAAGCTTCCGGGAATGATTGCGCAACAGCATGATCCGTGATAGCAATTGCTTTATGTCCCCATTTTTTCGCTTGGCCCACAAGAGTTGCGACAGATGAAACAGCATCCATTTGACTCATTGGTGTATGAAGATGCAGCTCAACTCGTTTTTCATCCTCTTTAGCGGTATCCTTCCGCTCAACAGGCTTAATTTCATTTAAATCATTTCCTATCATCACTAAATCGCGAACGAATGTATCATTTTGAATGCTTCCCCGTGCTCTAAGCCACATTCCTTTTTTGACCAATTGGAAAAGAGCTGCATCCTCTTTATCACGAGAGAACATTTTGACGAGGATAGAGCTTGTATAATCTGTTATTTTAAAGGTTAATAGCGTTCGCCCACTGCGCAGCTCTTTTGTTTCTGCAAAGAAGACATATCCTTGAACTGTAACACGTCTTTCTTCATCGACAATCTCTTCCATACGACGATAATCGCTATCATCTTTGATCGTTAAGCCGATTGTTAATGGACCACTTGGAATTGGCGAATCACCAGCTTCTTTTTCAGCTTCCATCTTCTGGATATCTAATAAAGCTTGTTTTCCTCTTTCTTCATCCTCTTTTTGCTTCGCAAGCAAGAATTGTTCATACTCTGAATTTGATTTTTCTGCAACTATTTCTGTGTCTAAACTCATTGCAGGGAAACCAAAATATTGATAGGCGTCTGTTATTAAATTAGCGTATTTACGCTTAATCGCTAAGCCTTCCATTTCATTTCTAACTTGAATTGTCAGCTTATTTCCATTTAATTGCGGCACTTGTTCATTTAATAGTTTTAATAGCGGTGGAGAAATTCCTTGCATCTCCTCTATACATGCAGACCAATAGTCTCGAATTAATACATCTGTAACGATTCCATTTCTTACTCGAATATCATACGTAATAGTAGCAATATGAGAAAAACTACTTTTTAACTTGGCAGTAAATAATTGATAGATTTGAAATGGAATGATATCATCAAACAAAAAATGAAAATGCCACTTTTTGGACCGTTTTTCGACAACAATTTTTTCTATACTTGCGTTGCGAAAATGGGAAATATATGAATCCTCCGTTAATTGCAATTGTTGCAGCAAAATCTGGAAACGATCTACTTTCCCCTGTATATCACTCATTTATGTCGCTCCTTCCAATCTTGCTTATTTTCTATAAAAAATATTATATCACAGAAATAAACTGTTCTTTTCCTTAATGCAGTTTAGCATACAATCTAATCTACAAAAAGAAAAAGATTTAGCCAATTGCTAAACCTTTTTCTTTTATCCTGTTTGTGCTCACCCTTCTACTTGTGTTAAGCGAAGAATCGTAGCAGCAAGTTCACTTTCATGTACTTCTAGCATTTCTCCTGTACTTCTGACTTTTACTTCTACGATACCTTCAGCTGCTTTTTTACCAACTGTTATGCGAATTGGAAGTCCGATTAAATCAGAATCAGCAAATTTTACACCTGCGCGCTCAGCACGGTCATCTACTAATACATCAAAACGATTAGCCTTTAATGTTGCATATAATTTTTCGGATAACTCATTTTGTGTGTCATCTTTTGTATTTACAGTAATTAAATGAATATCAAATGGCGCTACAGCATTTGGCCATACAATCCCTCTGTCATCATTAAATTGCTCCACTATCGCTGCCATTGTTCTTGACACACCAATTCCATAGCAACCCATAATAAGTGCTTGGCTTCTACCATTTTCATCTAAATAGGTCGCGCCCATTGCTTCACTATATCGAGTACCAAGCTTAAAGACATGGCCTACTTCAATTCCTTTAGCAAAAGTAATCGTACCTTTTCCATCTGGTGATAGGTCACCTTCTTGAATAAAACGGATATCTGCATATTGATCGACAGCAAAATCACGGTCTGGATTTACATTCACATAATGGTAATGCTCTTCATTTGCCCCACAAACACCATTTACAATTGCTTTCACAGCGTGATCTGCAATTACTTCTACCTCTTTCACGTTAATTGGACCTATTGAACCAACTTTGCTTCCTAATACTTGTTCCGTATCTGCCTGATCTGCTAATTCTACTACATTTGCTTCTAAAAGATTCTTCACCTTAATATCATTTACTTCGTGGTCACCGCGAACTAATACTAGAACAAACCTTTCATCAACTTTAAATAAAAGAGATTTAATGCATTTTTCTGCTGCTACATTTAAGAAAGAAGAAACTTCTTCAATAGTTTTTTGTTCTTTTGTTTCTACTTTTTCTAATTTTTTAGCAGGCTCGTCCGATTTATCATAGGAATTAATAACAGGTGCCATTTCAATATTTGCAGCATAATTAGATTCCGTTGAATACGCAATCGTATCTTCTCCAACATCAGATAACACCATGAATTCATGCGTATCCTTTCCGCCCATTGCTCCACTATCTGCAATAACTGCCCGATAATTTAAGCCGCAGCGCTCAAAAATATTGCAATATGCTTGGAAAATTGAGTCATAAACCTCCCCTAAGCTTTCATGCGTCGAATGGAAGCTGTAGGCATCTTTCATAATAAACTCTCTGCCGCGTAAAATTCCAAAACGGGGTCTTTTCTCATCTCTGAATTTCGTTTGGATTTGATAAAGCGTTAATGGTAAACGCTTATAGGATTTTACCTCATCACGAACTAGGCTAGTTATCACTTCTTCATGTGTGGCACCTAAAGCAAATTCTCTACTATTACGGTCTTTTAGGCGCATTAATTCAGGTCCGTAAGTAAACCATCTGCCGGATTCTTGCCATAATTCTGCTTGCTGCAATGCAGGCATTAATAACTCCACTCCACCAGCTGCATCCATTTCTTCACGAATAATTTGTTCAATTTTCTTTATTACTTTGTTTGCTAGTGGTAAATAAGAATAGATACCACTTGCGTTTTGTCTAATATAGCCTGCTCTTAATAAAAGCTGATGGCTTTTAATATCTGCATCTGCTGGTACTTCTCTTAATGTTGGAATTAACATTTTACTTTGCTTCATCTATCATTGCACCTCTATTATTTATGTTGTTATTAAGTTGTTACGGGATATATTACGTATTTAAGTCTAGTATCTTGTACTGCAGTCAACCGTCTCATACCTATTATCAAAAAAAGATTTTCCTGACAAAACAACATTCCCCTTACAATAAGGGGAATGAAAAGTATCCTACTGTATAAAAAATCGTTGGATATCATTCCAAGTGACGACAATCATCAATAACATGAGCAAGGCGAATCCAATAAAATGAACGATGCCCTCTTTTTGCCGGTCAATTGGTTTACCACGAACTGCTTCAATTGCAAAGAACAATAGTCGCCCACCGTCTAATGCAGGTAACGGAAGAAGATTCATAATACCTAAGTTAATACTTAAAACAGCCGCCCAATTCATTAAGGAATAGACACCTGATTGAGCAACCGTATCGGTTGATTGATAAATGGCTACAGGTCCACCTAAAGCATCAATCGAAAATTGGCCAGTTACTAGTTTACCAACTGCACCAAAAATTTCCTTTGTCCAATTATAGGTTTGTGTTGCACCAAATTGGATAGACTTTAATGGTGATTTCTCCATTGGGCTGTATACACCAACTAACCCAATTGTTTTTCCATCTACTTCCGATTCTTTAGGCGTTACCTCAATCGTCATTTCTTTTCCATTACGATCGATTAAAAATTCTAGGTTCTCTCCAGGACTTTTTTGAATAATGGTAACAACTTCTTCCCAAGAACCTACAGATTGTCCGTCGATACTAATGACATTATCACCTTCATGCAGTCCTGCACTAATTGCAACTCCATCATCTGTTAACTTACCAAGCTTTGCTTCATTTGAAGGAATTCCTTGTAATAAGGCAATCACAATAAAAATAAGAAAAGCTAACACAAAGTTCATGGCCGGACCTGCAAAAATAGCAAGTGTGCGCTGCCATAGTGACTTACTGGCAAATTGGCGATCATATGGTGCAATTTGTGTTTCGATTCCATTTTCAACAAAAACTGCATCCTTTTTCACAGGAAAAACGAGAAGATTATCTTCATTGTCTTCCTCAACATATCCTTTCACAAAAAGCTTATGCTCTAAATCAGCATCCTCTACATTAATAACACGAGCATTCGGATACTTTTCTTTATTGTTTATAATAATTTTCGTTACTTCTTCTTTATCATTAAGGATTATGCCGATGCGATGACCAGGTTTTATATCAACCATTTCAGGATCTTCTCCAGCCATCCGCACATAACCCCCAATTGGCAGAAGGCGAATCGTATAAACAGTTTCTCCCTTTTTTAAAGAAAGAACTTTAGGTCCCATTCCAATTGCGAATTCACGACATAAAATGCCTGCACGTTTAGCTAATACGAAATGCCCTAATTCGTGGAAAAAAACTAACGCACCAAAAATGATGATAAAAGCTATAACTGTATACAAAATTTTTAACCACCTTTTTATAGAAGTGTGCTTACTCTTTTTCTTGTTTCTAAGTCAATCTCTTGGATCACTTCAAGACTAGGGTTTAGTATATTCTGATGACTATTTAGTGCTTTTTCAATTAAATCTTCAATTTGCAGAAAGCTAATTTCTTGTTTTAAAAATTTTTGTACTGCCACTTCATTAGCTGCATTTAATACTGTTGGTAAAGTTCCACCTGCTTTTCCAGCCTCAAAGGCTAAATGAAGACATCTAAATCTCTCTAAGTCCATATGCTGAAAATGCAACTTTCCCATCGCAGCTAAATCTAATCTTTTCCCATTCGCAGCTGGAAGACGCTCTGGAAACGAAAGAGCATATTGAATGGGTATTCGCATATCTGGAGTACCTAATTGAGCGATTACACTACTATCATGGAATTCTACCATTGAATGAATGATACTTTCTTTATGTAGTAATACATCTATTTTCTCATATGGAAGTCCAAATAACCAGTGTGCCTCAATTACTTCTAACCCCTTATTCATCATTGTCGCCGAATCAATCGTAATTTTTGCACCCATTGACCAATTTGGATGATTTAAAGCATCATCCACTGTCACCTGCTCTAACTCTTTTCTACTAAGGTCGCGGAAGCTTCCTCCAGAGGCAGTAATAATGAGGCGCTCAATATTTTTCGGGTTTTCCCCTTGTAAACATTGAAAAATAGCAGAATGCTCACTATCAACTGGTAATACAGGAACATTATATTTTGCCGCTGCATCCATCACAATATGTCCAGCAGTAACCAATGTCTCCTTATTCGCAATCGCTATAACTTTTCCCGCTTCAATTGCTTGTAATGTTGGATGTAACCCAACACTACCGATTACTGCATTTACCAGTATATCTGCTTTATCAAAAACGGCTACTTCTATCAATCCATCCATTCCATAGCTAAAATGGATATCTGGGAAGATTTGTTTTAATTGCTCATAATCTTTTTTTTCTGCAACAGATACAAGCAGCGGACGAAATTCTTGAATGATCTTTTTTGTTAATTCTATATTTTTTCCTGATGAAAAGGCAACTAATTCAAACCTATCTGAATGACTTTTAATAACATCCAAGGTTTGCATTCCAATCGATCCTGTCGCCCCTAGCAAACTAATATTCTTCACTACCTCACTCCTACACCCAATTTTTCTACTATTTATTCTAAATTAAATGAAGAAAACGTTCAAAGATAAAATAAAGCAGTGGCCAGACAAAAATAAGACTGTCAAACCGATCAAGAATTCCGCCATGCCCTGGTAATAACTTTCCTGAGTCCTTCACATCATAGTGACGTTTTAACGCAGATTCTGTTAAATCACCAATTTGTCCAAAAATAGATAAGATGATGGTAGTAAAAGCAAAACCTATAGACCATTCTATGTATCCAAACACACTAAATAGAACTCCTACTACTAAAGCACTGACAATCCCGCCAATAAATCCTTCAACTGTTTTATTTGGACTTATTTCTGGCCATAATTTTCGTTTTCCAATTGCTCTTCCGATGAAGTATGCACCAGAATCAGTTGCCCAAATGATAAATAGCGAATAAATAAGAAAAGCTAAATCGGTTTCTCTAATTTCAATAAAGAAATGGAATCCTGTTCCAATGTAGATGACAGCTAATATAGTAAAAGCAACATCATCAAATGTAAATTTATTTTTAGAAAAAACCATATACGTTAAATAAAATAAAACAGCAATTAAGCCCAATTCTATTTTATTCATATTCCATGAACTTATATAATGATTCGGCAGGACAATCATCCATACGGTAACTAATGAAATAAACCCTGGAATAGAAAAGAACGAAATTTTTCTCATTCTAAACATTTCAAATACACCAATTCCAACTAATAGAAAAGTAAAAAGAACTAATGGTAGTTTTCCAATTAATACAAATGGTAAAAAAACGGCTATTGCAATAATTGCTGTAATGATTCTTTGCTTCATCTCTAAACCAACTCTCTTCAGACTCCGCCAAAACGGCGTTGTCTGTTTTGAAATTCTTCTATTGCTTCGAATAAATGTAGTTCATTAAAATCTGGCCATAGTACATTTGTAAAGTACAGTTCAGAATAAGCTATTTGCCAAAGCATAAAGTTGCTTATTCTTACTTCCCCACTTGTACGAATTAATAAATCTGGCTCGATTATATCTTCTGTCATCAAATAAGAGGAAAATACTTCTTCTGTTAAGTTATCTATTTCTATTTTTCCCGTTTGACTGTCTTTTACAACATTTTTAACAGCATCTATGATTTCGGCCCGAGAACCATAATTTAAGGCAAAGTTTAAATGAAGACCTGTATTATGCTTTGTTTGTTCTACTGCTCGATTTAGGGCATTCAAAGTAGATTCTGGTAATCCTTCTGTATAGCCAATGGCTGTTACGCGAACATTTTTTTCAATTAATTCAGGCAAAAATGTACTAAGAAATTGTTCTGGAAGGGACAGAATGTAATCAACTTCCGATTTTGGCCTTTTCCAATTTTCTGTGGAAAACGCATATAAAGTTAACACTTTGATTCCAAGATCATTTGCAATAGCTGTAATTCGCTTTACACATTTCATTCCTTCATGATGGCCTGCAATTCTAGGCAACGTTCTCTTTTTCGCCCATCTTCCATTTCCATCCATGATAATTGCAACATGCTCTGGAATTTGTCGCATTTTAAGTGCTGATATTCGGTCTTGGAAAGTAGAAGAAACAGTTTTCTTCTTCCATAACCTTATTTTGTTAAACATAAAATAGCTCCTCCAAAATAGATCCCTTTTGTAACTCTCTATTCACAGTGATTATGTATATGGTAAATACTATTATCTATATCTGTTTATATTATCTACTAATTAGGATAATCATCATGATAACGATATTGCATAAACTACTAATGGTAAGGATCCACTTTTCTATTAAATTCTTTTCCATGAACCTATCCAACAAAAAGATAATCAAATAAGTTCCCTTTCTATATTATAGGAAAATAGTCAACCTAAGCAACTATCAATTAAAAAACTCATTGGTTTTCACTATTTTATGTACAAAGAAATAATATTTCGAGCAATATTTCAATCCTTATTTTTGCTAACATGAAGAAAAAAACCCCCTATAAAGTAGAGGGTTTAACTCAAGAATAGTAAACATCCTATTCAATTGAAATGTAGAAATATCCACTAAAATACGTTTAGATTATACTTCTAAAATTTCTTTTTCTTTTTCTTTTGTTAAAGCATCGACTTTATTGATGTACTCATCTGTTAATTTTTGAATGTCATCATTGTAGCCGCGAAGATCATCTTCTGTGATTTCTCCATTTTTCTCTAACTTTTTCAAATCATCATTGCCGTCACGGCGAATATTTCGAATAGCAATTTTTGCTTCTTCTGATTCTTTTTTCACATTCTTCACTAATTCCTTACGACGCTCTTCTGTTAACATTGGAATAGAAAGACGGATAACACTACCATCATTAGAAGGATTTAAACCTATATCAGATTTAAGAATAGCTTTTTCAATATCTCCAAGAACGGTTTTATCGTACGGCTGAATAACAAGTAATCTAGCCTCTGGTACACTGATACCTGCAAGTTGGTTAACCGGTGTTGGAGCACCATAATAATCAACTGTAATACGGTCTAATAAGGAAGCATTTGCTCTTCCAGCACGAATACTTGCAAGCTCGCGCGAGTAGCTTTGAATTGCTTTATCCATTCTGTCCTTTGTATTAGCGATAACTTGTTTAGGCATTATTTTTCCCCCTCACTATTGTTCCAATTGTTTCTCCCATTACAGCTCTCTTAATATTGCCATTTTCCGTAATAGAGAATACAATTAACGGAATATCATTGTCCATACATAATGATGAAGCGGTTGAATCCATTACAGCAAGACCATCTTTAATCACATCAAAATAAGTAAGTTCCTCGTATTTCGTAGCAGTTTTATCCACTTTCGGATCTGCAGAATATACGCCATCCACATTATTCTTCGCCATTAGTATAACGTCTGCTTCTATTTCAGCAGCTCGTAAGGCAGCTGTTGTATCTGTTGAGAAATAAGGGTTTCCTGTTCCCGCTGCAAAAATCACAACACGTTTTTTCTCAAGATGTCGAATTGCACGTCTTCTAATATATGGCTCAGCTACCTGTCTCATTTCGATAGAAGATTGAACACGTGTTTCAATGCCCATTTGCTCTAAACTATCTTGAAGGGCTAATGAATTCATTACTGTAGCGAGCATTCCCATGTAATCAGCGTTTGCACGGTCCATTCCCATTTCTTCCCCAATTTTACCACGCCAAATATTTCCACCGCCGACTACTACAGCTGCTTCCACACCAAGATCAGCAACTTCCTTTACTTGCTGTGCTACGTTTTTAATGATACTTGGATTTATACCAAATCCAGCCTCACCAGCTAATGCTTCGCCACTTAATTTCAGAACAACACGTTTATATTTTGGATTACTACTCATGGAAACCTCCGCTTTATTTGTAATATCTTGAAAAATAGGGAACACCATGGTGCCCCCTATGAAAACATTAATCGCTCATTTATTATTTCTTGTTTACTTGGTTCATAACTTCTTCAGCAAAGTTATCTTCACGTTTTTCGATTCCTTCTCCTACTTCGTAACGAACGAATTCACGTAAAGTTGCACCCTTAGATTCTACGAATTGGCGAACCTTTTGATCTGGGTTTTTAACAAATGATTGATCAAGTGCACATACATCTTCAAAATATTTACCTAAGCGGCCTTCAACCATTTTTTCAACAATGTTAGCTGGTTTTCCTTCGTTAAGTGCTTGTTGTGTTAATACTTCTCTCTCATGTGCCACTTCTTCTTGAGAAACTTGGTCACGAGAAATATATTTAGGGTTTAATGCAGCAATGTGCATTGCAACATCTTTAGCAGCTGATTCATCAGTAGTTCCTTCTAATACAGTTAGAACACCAATGCGTCCACCCATATGAAGGTATGCACCGAAAGCATCATTATCCGTTTTTGTTTTGATTTCAAAACGACGTAAAGATAATTTTTCGCCAATTTTAGCGATTGCAGCATTGATGTGTGCTTCAACAGTAGTTCCTTCTGTAATATTAGAAGTATGTGCTTCTTCAACACTTGCAGGTTTAGTAGCTAAGAGATGGGAAGCAAGTTCTTTAACCAAAGTTTGGAAACCTTCGTTTTTCGCAACGAAATCTGTTTCAGAGTTAACTTCAAGAATTACTGCTTCATTACCTTCTACCGCGATGAAAGTTGAACCTTCAGCTGCTACACGATCTGCTTTCTTTGCAGCACTTGAAATCCCTTTTTCACGTAAGAAGTCAATCGCTTTATCTAAATCACCATTTGTTTCAGTAAGTGCTTTTTTACAATCCATCATTCCAGCACCAGTTTTTTCACGTAGTTCTTTTACCATTTGAGCTGTAACAGCCATAGTAATTTGCCTCCTTAAGGTTTATGTATTATTTTTTTATCCAATTTATCTCCCTTTTAAGCAGGACGCTTGAAAAAAAGGTGATAAGAGGGATGCTCTTTATCACCTTTTCCACAAGTCCCTAACAATTACTTATTATCCATTTTAGTTTATCAATTGATCCAAAACTATTTTGTATAACAAGTCATTCGGTTCTAATTAAGCAGTTGTTACTTCTTCGCCTTGTTTAGCTTCAAGAATAGCATCTGCCATTTTCGCAGTTAATAATTTAACAGCACGGATTGCATCATCATTCGCAGGAATAACAACGTCAATTTCGTCTGGATCACAGTTAGTATCAACAATACCAACGATTGGAATATTTAATTTATGAGCTTCTGCTACTGCAATACGTTCTTTACGTGGATCTACGATGAATAGGCAGTCAGGAATTTTTTTCATATCTTTAATTCCGCCTAGGAATTTTTCTAAACGCTCAAGCTCTTTGTTTAATTGAACTACTTCTTTTTTAGGAAGTACGTCGAATGTACCGTCTTCAGCCATTCTTTCAATATCTTTCAAACGAGCAATACGTTTTTGAATTGTTTCAAAGTTAGTTAAAGTTCCACCTAACCAGCGTTGGTTAACATAATATTGACCAGAACGGATAGCTTCCTCTTTAACTGAATCTTGTGCTTGCTTTTTAGTACCAACGAAAAGAACTGTACCGCCGTTTCCAGCTAATTCTTTCACATAGTTATAAGCTTCTTCAACCTTTTTAACTGTTTTTTGAAGGTCGATGATGTAGATGCCGTTACGCTCTGTGAAAATATATTTTTTCATTTTTGGGTTCCAACGGCGAGTTTGGTGACCGAAATGTACACCAGCTTCAAGTAATTGTTTCATTGAAATAACTGACATGTTTTTTTCCTCCTAATGGTTTTGATTTCCTCCGCTTTTATCATTTTTAATCAAAACTGTAAAGTTTACAGCACCAATGATTAAATCCAAAAGCGTGTGTATTAACACCATTTGTTAATATAGCATATGTACTGTGCACAATCAAGTACATTTACGAATTTTGTCTAAATTTAAGCAATAGTTCCATCTCTGTCTTGCCTTTATTTAATGCTTTTGCTATATCCTCGATGCTTTTCCCTTCCGCCTGCATCTCTTTTGCTACTTCTACTATTGACTTTTCTTTCTGCTTTTTTTCTGGTGGCAAGATTAAATTTAATAGTTCGTTGACATCTTCCTTCTCCAACCGATCCTCTGTTAAACTATTTTCTTGTATAGAATCCGTCACATTTTTATAAGCATTCAGCATCGCTTTATTGCCTTTTATCTCTCTCGGCTTATATTCCAAACTTTCAGCTTTACCCTTATTGTCTTCTACTTTCTTACCTAGTAGATCCTCATTAGGATCAAAGCTAGTAAGTCTATTTAAAAACTGTTCATTTTCTACTTTTATTTCTGTAATAAAAGTAGAAATCACTTCTTCCATTTCTTCTAAATTCTTTCTCTGATCCTTTTCAAGATTTACAAAGCGATTTTGTCTGACATACAAAATAACGATGCAAAGTATAGCAATTAAATTTAAAGTAATACTTAAAAAAAGTAAAAAATTAACCATTTCATCCCTCTATCCACTAAAGTCGATACTTTTTCCTTTATAAGGATGTATCGTTTGTATTCTCTCTAAATCGTCTAATTCCTTTTCATCTTTCCTCATCTCTGTTTCGAAAAACTGCTTATCCCTTTTTTTCTTGGAAGTAACTTTACCGTTCCCTTCCCCCTTAATAACCGTTGTTCGCTTTCTTTCTTCCTCCTTACCGGTTTCTTGAGCAGCGAAGGTGTACATTTGCTGATGTTTTTGATCCTGTTGTTCTTGAAGCTTCCCTGCATCATAAGTTCGTGGTAATGCAACTTGCATTTCTAATGCTTTTAAACTCATGTGCACTCATCCTTTTTCGTTATATTACTTTTTCTAATGAATGTCTTAATTTAAATATAGCTTTGGAGTGAATTTGAGATATGCGAGAAGTAGATAAATTCATTACTTGTCCAATTTCCGTTAATGTTAATTCTTCCTTATAAAACAAACTAATTACAAGCTGCTCCTTTTCATTAAGCTCTTTAATTTTTGCGGCCATCTCTTGGACTAGTTCATCCTTTACGACTTTTTCCTCTGGAATAACCGTTTTATCATCACGAATCGAGAAACTCTGTGCTTCTTTCTCTTCTCCTTCATTCATCTGCTCATCAATAGATAATATATTTGCAAAAAAATGTTCATTCATTGTTGCATATACTTCGTCAACACTAGTCTCTAACTCATCAGCAATTTCTTGAACAGTAATATTTCTCATTAATTTCTGTTCGAGTTTTTCAATAGCCGCCTCAATTTTTTTTGACTTTTCTCTCGTGCCTCTAGATAACCAGTCTTCTTTACGAAGCCCATCAATAATACTGCCTCTAATTCGAAAGGAGGCATATGTATCAAACTTTAAGTCCCTATTTGGATCAAAGCGTTGTAAGGCATCATATAGGCCCATCATTCCAAGACTTGTTAGTTCATCTCGTGAAACACTTTTTGGTAACCCTATCGAAATTCTTTGAACATGAAAACTCACTAAAGGCATATATTTTTTAATTAATTGATTACCTGCTTCCTGATCTCTCGTACTAGTCCACATTTCCCACGCTTGCTTCTCTTCTGTTGTTGATTCCTTTGCCATTAAATTATTTCCCTCCTCTATAAACAATGAACCCCATACACGCATATAACTAGTTCTATCTATATAAGTAACAACTTGAAAAGGATATAAGTATATTTCTTCCCTATCTATATCCCCTAAATCCAGCAAAAAAATCAATATTTTTGTATTCATTACCATATAAGGAGCTTGTCTGCATATTTTATTTTTAGCATTTATATTCCTATCCATTCAGTTTAAAAATAGATTTGATAGGAAAGGAAGATATACCTATCCATTTATTTATGTATATATTTCACTATTGATTTTAGCAGAAGATGTGAATTATTAGCTATTCTTTCTAATACCTCATTTAAAATTAGGTAATAAGAACTACCAACTGTAATTATCCGTTCTTTTTTAGTGAAATTCCCAAGAAAAACAAATAAAAAGACTATCTCTTAATAAAAGAATACATTCCAAAGTCCCAACCATGGATTCTTTAAATTAGAGGTAGTCTTATTTCACTGCTTTTAAAAGTATTGCTATACACTATATAATATGAATCCCTTTATTCACCGTTCGAATTGTTAATTCATGGGTAGCAGGACAGAACTCAATTGTTCTACCACTATTTCCACCCACATCTTCACTTACCAATTTAATCCTTAAAGATTGTAGTGTATTTTTAACCGCTTCAACATTTCGAGGTCCTATTCTCATAACATCGCTTGTCCCAGTAAACTGAAACATTTGAGCTCCTCCGGCAATTTTTGCTAACAACGTACTTCTCTTTATTCCTAATCCTTCTAAACGCTCTACTAGTTCTACAATGGCTGTATCTGCGAATTTAGCTTTATTAAGAGTTCCGGATTTAGATATGGATGCTTCTGGAAGCATAATATGTGCTAAACCAGCAATTGGTTTTAGGGAGCTATATAATACAATACCCACACATGAACCAAGTCCAGAAGTCCGAATTGTATTAGGAGACTCTACCACATTCATATCAGCAATCCCAACTTTTATTACTGTAATTTGGTCAGTCACCATCCTTCACTCCCAATGATTGAAATAAAGCGGCAAAAGAATCAGGATCAGGCAGCAAAAAGAAATGGCCATTTACAGTGTCGGCTAATGTGATTTCTTCTCCATTTAACTCCGTATTGATGACAATCGCATAATCACTTACTTGAGAATGTTCAACTAATCCATATGTAACAATTGCACCAACCATATCAATTGCGAGTGCTGGCACGGATGGATACAAAGATAACTTCGTAAAATCAGATAAAGAGGACAAATAAGAACCGGATAATATATTGCCTAGTTCTTGTAATGCAGACATAGATAACTCATCATATGGCGGTTTAGCTAAGTTAACAGACGGGTCACCAATCATATCTTGAACCAATTTAGTAGCTTGCTCTAAAGGAAGTATAAAAAACATACTTCCTGGAACATCTCCTTCAATTCGTAAAAACACCCCAGCAACAATATTATCAGCACCGCCTGCCATTTCCATCATCTCATCAAATGTCACAATTTGAACATCCGGAACCTTCATATCAATCTTTTTATTCAGAAGCTTAGATAAAGAAGTTGCAGCATGTCCTGCTCCAATATTACCAATTTCTCTTAGTACATCAAGCTTTAAGGAATTTATATCATTAATATACCCCATACTTACTCATCACTTTTAGTATTAGCATAATTTCTTAATATATTTCGATCAAACACTTTTTCTAAATCAACAAGAATTAATAAACGTTTATCAAGCTTTACTACACCTTTTATATAATCGACTTCATCGCCATTGATTGTCTCTGGAGCAGGCTCATAAAGAGAAGTATCGACATCTACGACATCATTAGCAGAATCAACAATTATACCTACTTCCATATCTTCCAACATAATAATGATAATTCTTGTGCTATCCGTGTATGGAATTTCTTCCAAATTAAAACGAAGTCGCAAATCAATAATGGGAGTTACTACTCCCCTTAAATTAATCACGCCTTTAACAAAAGGAGCGATATTTGGAATTCTAGTAATATGCATGTTTTTCTCTATCGACATTACTTCATTGACAGAAATAGCATATTCTTTTCCCTTCAATTCAAATATTATTAATTTCTCTTCTGTTGAAACTGCATCGCTCATTTCCTTTTCATCCCTCTCACATAACCTATCTGCAATTTATAAAGCGCAAGATCATTATTCCCCCATTTATAAACAAATTCTGACAAGTAGTAATTCTGCTTAATGAGTTTATTCCAAGGTAAAGCCACTTGCGCTAACATCTATTAATCCTTGTACAGGTTATTACTTAATTAAAGCATTACAATCCATAATTAAAGCTACTTGTCCGTCTCCTAAGATAGTTGCGCCAGAAATAGCATACGCACTAGAAAGGTAAGTACCTAGTGATTTTAAAACCACTTCTTGCTGACCGATAAATCCATCTACAACTAGACCAGCTAATTTATCTCCTTTTCTTACGATAACGACAGAATAATAGTCACTCTCGATTCCTGCTGATGGCACATCAAAAATATCCTTTAAGAATAATAATGGCACCACTTTGCCACGGAAATCGATAACTGTTTGATCATGGGCATGCATTAAATCATTCTTATTGACAATAGCTGTCTCAATAATAGATGACAATGGGATAGCATACTTTTCTGCTTGAATTTCAACTAGCATAACAGAAATAATCGATAAGGTTAATGGTAATTGGATAGAAAATAACGATCCTTTTCCTTCCTCTGATTCGATTGTAATCGAACCACCTAGTGATTCAATTGTATTTTTCACTACATCCAGCCCTACTCCACGTCCTGAAATATCAGAAATTTGATCAGCAGTAGAAAAACCAGAAGCAAAAATAAGTTCAGCGATTTGATTATTCGTTAATGTTTTAGCTACTTCTTTTGAAATAATTCCTTTATTAATTGCTTTAGAAAGGACTTTTTCTTTATTAATTCCTGCTCCATCATCTTCCAACTCAATAAAAACATGGTTTCCGCTATGATATGCACGAAGAACAACTGTTCCTTCTTCGCTTTTATTATTCGCTCGTCTCACTTCTGGTGTTTCGACTCCATGGTCAAGAGCATTTCGAATTAAATGAACTAATGGATCACCAATCTCATCTATAACGGTGCGATCAAGCTCTGTTTCTGCACCAACAATTTGTAAATCAATCTTCTTATTTAAATCACGCGCAAGCTGCCTAACCATTCTTGGGAAACGATTAAATACAGTCTCAACAGGAACCATGCGCATATTTAGGATAATATTCTGAAGATCACCAGTAACTCTTGACATTCTTTCTACCGTTTCATGAAGCTCTTGATCTTTAAGGGTGGAAGAAATTTGTTCCAATCTTCCTCTGTCGATAACAAGTTCCTCAAATAGATTCATTAGAATATCTAAACGCTCAATATTAACGCGAATGGTTTTATTAGATACTTTAGTTCCTGTTTGTTTCTCAGTCTGTTTAGTCTCAGCCGGAGTGCTATTTTCTGTAACAGATGTATTATCCGTTTTTGCTTGTACTGCTTCTACAACCGGAGTTTCTACTATCGTTTGCTGCTTAGCAGACTGACTATTTGCAAAGAATTCCCTTACAGCTACCTTTTCTACCTCTGAAACTTTCATAACAGACGCTTCAATTTTATCTGCTGCCTCTTTTGATATAAGGGTTACCATAAAATCATAGTCGAATTTTTCTTCTTCAAGCTCTTCCACTGGAGGAATAGACTTAACAACCTCTCCTAATGATTCTAGAGCTTCAAATATCATATAAACTCTTGCAGCTTTTAATAAGCAGTCACTTTTTAATGTAATATTGATTTCATAAGTAAAAAAGCCTTGATCGGATGATTGCTGTAATACAGTTGTTTCAAATTCATCATATTGATTTTGCTTTGCAGGAGCATCCTCTATGGCAGTTACTGCAACCTCTGCTTCTGCTGTATTTTGGTTTAAAGGAAGTCCTTTTTCAATTTGTATAAGCTTTTCAACTACTGCTTCTACATTTCTTTTTCCATCTCCACCACTAGCGATTGACTCTACCATTGCATCAAGATCATCGACAGCTAAGAAAATGACATCCAATATTTCTGGAGAAAAAATAATTTTCTTATTCCTTATAGCATCGAGTACATTTTCCATTTGATGGGTTAGACTTGCCAAATCTTCATACCCCATTGTTGCAGACATACCTTTTAAAGTATGAGCTGCACGGAAAATTTCATTTACTATTTGTAAATTTTCAGGATCCTTTTCTAACTCTAATAAATGTTCGTTACATGCTTGTAAATGTTCTTTACTCTCTTCAATAAAAACTTCTAAATACTGACTCATTTCCACTTGCTTCACATCCCTTGACGTTATACATATTTCATAATAGTTTCAGCAATATGATCTACCTTTTGAATTTCATCAATATAATTCGTGGCAATAGCTGTTTTAGGCATTCCGTAAACAATACATGTCTCCTGTGACTCAGCAATAGCTTTTACGTTACCTTTTTTTGCTAATTTTATTAAACCATCTGTGCCATCTGATCCCATCCCAGTCATAATAACTGCTATTTTTGCATAGGCTTTCAAATCGCTGACAGATTCAAACATAATATCAACAGATGGCCTATGACCATTTATAGGGGCAGTTTGATCCAGATCAATTGCTGTATGGACACCAACTGTTTTTACCTTTAAATGCTGACCTCCTGGGGCAATATAGGCAACTCCATTACGGATGATCTCCCCATGCTCCGCTTCCTTTACCGTAATAGCGGATAACGTGTTTAGACGATTTGCAAGGGATCTGGTAAATCCTGCTGGCATATGTTGAACGATTAAAATAGGTGCTTCAATATCACTTGGTAAATTAGTTAGGACTTTCTGCAATGCCCTTGGGCCACCAGTTGAGGTTCCAATTATGACAATCTTTTTCATGGAGTTCATCCAATTACTGATGGATTCTATCTTTTGGACTATTCTTTTATTCTCTTCTCTTGGTTCCATTTTACTATAAGAAGATTGTGAAGTAATAGTCTTTTTTCCTTCATTTGAAAGATTTAATAATGTTTTTGGTTTTACTTTACTAGCTAAAATAACTTTTTCTACCAATTCCTGCTTAACTTTATATAAATCTAGTGAAATAGACCCAGAAGGCTTTGTGATAAAGTCAATTGCCCCTGCTTGCATTGCCTGAATCGTACTTTCTGCTCCAACCTTTGTTATGCTTGATAGCATAAGAACTCGTACAGGATGCTCTAACATAATTCTCTTTAAAGCACTTAAACCGTCTAAGACTGGCATTTCGACATCAAGCGTTACAACATCAGGAGCTAATTGCTTAATTTTCTTTATTCCGTCTTCACCATTTCTGGCTGTACCAATAACGGTTATTCTCGAGTCTTCGGAGAGAAAATCTGTAATTAGCTTACGCATAAATGCAGAATCATCAATAACAAGAACCTTTATTTTCTCCACTTTAAACTCAACTACCTTTCAAACAAAAACCTTTTTAATTTAGACACGAAATTATGTCTATTAGCTGGATAGGGTTCTGTAAACTGTTGTTTACCATATCTATCGGCAATTTCGCGCAAAGCTTTAGCCGCTTCTGATTTTTCATTAAAAAAAACAAAAGGAATTTGTTTTCGTACAGCTTGTGCTACATTTGTGTCATCTGGTATATAGCCAAGATTAATAAGATCCCGCTGCAAAAATTTTTTTACAACTTGCTGAAGTTTTTGTAACGTTTCTGCCCCATCTTTTTTCTCCATTGTTCGATTAACGACAAGGTATAACGGAAGTACTGCATTTTTTGTATGAATAAATTTCATTGCAGCATATGCATCTGTTATAGAAGTAGGTTCAGGTGTTGTGATGACGATACAATCATCAACAGATAGAATAAACTTTAAAGAATCCGTACTAATTCCAGCTCCCATATCAAATAAAATATAGTCATAGTGATTTAATATCCTTTGAAAATGCTGAAAAAAGCTCTCTAGTTTTTCTTCTTCCATATCGACAAAATCACTTAGTCCAGAACCACCTGCAATATAGTCTAATCCATCAAATCCTTTAGAAATAATATACTCAAAATTAATATCATTTCTAAAAAAGTCAACGATCGTAAAGCGAGACTGTGTCCCCATTAGAATATCAATATTCCCCATTCCAATATCCATATCAATCAGTAAAGTACGATATCCTCTTTTTTGAAGAGTGAGCGCAAAGTTAAGCGAAAAATTCGACTTTCCCACACCGCCCTTTCCACTGATAATCGACAATGTTTTGTGATTGGAGTCCCTTTTGTTTGCATTTAATTGTTCAATTTTTTTTCGTAAGATAGAAGCTTGATCGTTCATTCTTCAACTACCTCAAATAGCTTATTTACTAACTCCTCTGGGGTTGCTGGAACTATATCATCAGGAACATTCTGACCTGTTGTAATATAAGCAGCACCTTTTTTACAAGCAACAATTAAATTAATCATTGCCCCGTACGAAGATGTTTCATCTAATTTTGTGAACACGAAAGCATCAATCTTGATTGCGGAAAATTGTTGATAAATCTCTTCTAAGTCATCTTGCTTTGCTGTCATAGATAAAACAAGTAACGTTTCCATTTCTCTTTTATAATCGACCACTTGCATTAAATCTTCTACATATTTTTTATTTCTGAAATTTCTTCCTGCTGTATCAATTAAAATAACATCGCATTCTTCCAGTTTTTTCGTAGCATGCTCAAAATCTTCCAGAGAATAACAAACCTCTAAGGGTACATCTAAAATATTCGCATATGTTTTAAGTTGTTCGATTGCCCCAATCCTATATGTATCTGTTGTAATAAATCCTACTGATTTTTGCTGTCTTAAAATGATATTGGCAGCAATTTTGGCTAAAGTTGTTGTTTTTCCCACCCCTGTTGGCCCAATGACATTAATATATTTTTTGGCTAAAGAGATTTCCCCAAATGAATAAGGGGAAATCTCCGCTAATAGAAATTGCCGTGCCCACTCAGAAACCTGAGACTCTAAAACGTCTTCGCCTGCTGCGTACCATTTAGCTACTAATTCTTTCACTAATCCTGTCTTAATGTCTTCATCTATCCCTTGTTTATCTAATTGATTTACTATGTTAGTTATAGGAGAAGGAATAGAAAATGTCATACTTTTATTCGCTTTTACATTTTGATTAATTTCATTTAAATGCTTTACTATCTCTGGATAATCAGATATTCTCTTTCCCTCTTTTAAACTTATATTATTAGTTGAATTATCTGCATCAGCCCTAAAAGCCGGTTCTTTAATTAAAACAGGACTGCGCATTTCTCGCTTTTTTGTTTGCTTAGAAATTGTTGTCTCTGAAATGCTCGGATCAATGGCTGCGAGTACTTCGATATTTCTTTTTTAAATAAGCCTAAGAAGCCGCCTGTATAAATTACTTTTGAATGAAGAATGACAGCATCATTCCCTAATTCCGCTCGAATCTTTTTCATTGCTTCTGGCATATCCCGTGCTACGTATTTTTGGATTTTCATTCGATATTCACAACTCCCACACTTTGAACTTCTACATTTGCTTCTAATTCATTGTACGATAATACTGGAACTTGTGGAAAATAACGTTCTGTCAATTGTCTTACATACATACGAACAGCTGGCGAACATAAAAGAATTGGCATCTGTTCCATTACAGATAATTGTTCAATTTGCCCAGCAATACTCTCTAAAATTGATTGGGAAATATTTGGATCTAATGCTAAGAAGTTTCCATGCTCTGTTTGCTGAATATTATCCGCTATTAGTTTTTCCACTTTTCCTGACAAAGTTACCACTTTTAAAGAGTCATTTTGATTCGTGTATTGGGTAGTTATTTGACGGGCTAAAGATTGTCTAACATATTCAACTAATAAATCTGTATCAGCTGTCATTTTTCCAAAATCAGCTAATGTTTCGAAAATGACTGGTAAATTACGAATAGAAACATTTTCCCTTAAAAGTTTTGCTAAAACCTTTTGAATTTCTCCAATCGACAACGGACTTGGTGTTACTTCTTCGATTAAAATCGGATAGCTTTCTTTTACATGATCCACTAATTGTTTCGTTTCTTGTCTTCCTAATAACTCATGGGCATTTGCCTTAATTACCTCTGTAATATGGGTAGAAACAACGGAGGGTGGATCAACCACGGTATAACCAAAGATTTCGGCTTGTTCCTTCGTACTTTCTGTTATCCATTTAGCCGGCAGGCCAAAAGATGGTTCAATCGTATCAATTCCCTCAATGGAATCATCGTCCATCCCAGGACTCATCGCTAAGTAATGATCCAGAAGCAGTTCCCCGCTTGCTCTCTCATTTCCCTTTATCTTTAATCGGTATTCATTTGGCTGTAATTGAATATTATCGCGAATCCGAACAACAGGAATGACAAGACCTAACTCTATCGCTAGCTGTCTTCTGATCATGACCACCCTATCTAATAGATCCCCTCCTTGATTGGCATCGGCTAAAGGAATAAGACCATAACCAAACTCAAATTCAATTGGATCCACACTTAGTAAACTAACTACACTTTCAGGACTTTTTAGCTCATCTGTTTGGATATCTTCCTCAAGCTCCTGCATTTGTTCTAAATTTTGCTTTGGCTTTCTTGATAAATAATAAGCTCCAAATATTAGAAGTCCCGCAATAGGAATTGTTAAAAAATCATCAATTGGCGTAAAAAGACCTAATAAAAAGATTGTTCCTCCTGCTACATAAAGCATTTTTGGGTATGACAATAACTGCGAAGTGATATCGGAGCCAAGGTTCCCTTCTGAAGCAGCTCTTGTTACAACAATCCCTGTTGCTGTTGAAATTAGTAATGCAGGTATTTGACTGACAATCCCGTCCCCAACGGATAATAAGGAAAAATGCTGGGCAGCATCTCCTGCTGCCATACCAAGCTGAGTCATCCCAATGACGATTCCAAAAATCAAGTTAATAAAAACAATTATGATTCCAGCAATGGCATCTCCTTTGACAAATTTACTTGCCCCATCCATCGAACCATAGAAATCAGCTTCTCTACCAACTTTTTCACGCCGTTGTCTTGCCTCTTGCTCGGAAATAATCCCCGCATTTAAATCAGCATCAATACTCATTTGCTTACCTGGCATTGCATCTAATGTAAAACGTGCAGCAACCTCTGATACACGCTCAGACCCTTTGGTGATAACAATAAATTGAATGATGACAAGAATTAGAAAGACTACTAACCCAACAACAATATTGCCGCCAATTACGAATGTTCCAAAGGTATGTACTACCCCACCTGCATCCCCTTTTGATAAAATAGCTCTAGTGGTGGATACATTGAGACCAAGGCGAAATAGGGTCGTTAACAACAAAAGTGAAGGGAAAATAGAAAACTCTAAAGCCTCACTCATATTCATAGTTAATAATAAGATAAGTAATGCCAACGTAATATTAAGCAAAATTAACACACTTAATAACCATGTTGGAAATGGGATAATCAACATTGCAATAATGAGGATTACCCCAATCACTACGATTAAGTCTCTCCTTGCCATTTCTTCCGCTCCTTAAAAAAACACGTTTATGTCTATATTATTTACAATAAATTCTTTACTAAAAATGCTATTATTTATCTCTAGTTTGATAGACGAAAGCCAGAATCTCTGCAACAGCCTTATAAAATTCTTCCGGAACTAAATCACCTATTTCTACTTGGCTGTACATTGCCCTTGCCAATGGTCGATTCTCTACCATAACAACATTATTTTCTTTTGCCACTAATTTTATTTTTTGGGCAACAAAATCGACCCCTTTTGCCACAACATAAGGTGCGTCATACTTATCTTCATCATATTTCAGACAGATCGCATAATGAGTTGGATTCGTAATGACAACATCAGCGGTAGGCACATCCTGCATCATTCTGTGCATTGCCATTTCTCTCTGCTTCTGCTTAATTTTGGACTTTATTAAGGGGTCACCTTCCATGTTTTTATATTCGTCTTTAATATCTTGTTTTGACATTCGAATATTCTTTTCATAATCATATCGCTGATACATATAATCCATGAGTGCTATCACTAACAGCGCAATCGAAGCATAAAGCCCCATCTGTACGGTTAACTTAGCAATTGTAACAGCAATAGAACCAATAGATTTATGAGAGAGGATTAGGATTTCGTTCATTTTTCCCCATAAAACAGAAAATACAACAATACCAATCACTGTAATTTTCAACAATGACTTCAACAATTCTACAATCGAACGTAGTGAAAACAATCTCTTAAATCCCGAAATTGGATTTATTTTTTCTAATTTAAATTTAATTGCTTCCGGAGAAAATAAAACACCGACCTGCATATAATTGGCAATTAGTCCCCCAGCAAGAGCAGCAATTAAAATAGGACTTAATAAAAGTGCCACTTCCTTAAGAATATCTAAAAACAAACCTTGTATCGAATTGATTGAAAGATTAATGCCCATAAAATCACTAAAGGTAAAGGTGAAAAGAGACAGTAATCCATCTAAAAGGTATTCCCCTGTGAAACTTAAAACACCAAAAACAACTAAAAGAACAAGCGCTGTATTAACATCCTGACTTTTTGCCACTTGTCCTTTTTTTCTCGTGTCTTGCCTTTTCTTTGGAGTGGCCTTTTCCGTTTTTTCGCCTGCAAAAAACTGAAGATCTAATGATAGAAGCTTCATTAACCAACCCCCCCTATAATGTTCATCATTCCTCTCATCGTTGTAACAATGGAAGAGAACAAATGGGTTACAGAGGTCATTAGTACACCCATAACTATAAAAAGAATAATTAGTCCTGCAATAATTTTGATAGGAACACCCACAACAAAAATATTTAATTGAGGGACAGTTCTTGCTACAATCCCTAATCCAACATCCACTAAGAAGATGCTTCCCACAACAGGAATAGACATCTGAAAAGCAATCATAAACATTAAACTAAATGTTTTAATAAGAAACTCCGCTAACTCGCCATTTCCAAATTTAATCCAAGGCTGTTCAAGCGGAATAAATTGATAGCTATAATAAATACCGTCTAATAGCAAATGATGACCATTAGATGCCAATAAAAAAAACATAGCGATAATGGTTAAATATTGACCAGTCAGCGGACTTTGCGATCCTGTTTGAGGATCTATCACGTTTGCAATTGCAAACCCCATTTGAAAATCAATAAATCCTCCCGCAATTTGAATAGCAGAAAATAACATATATGCGACAAATCCAATGGAAAGCCCCACTAAAGCCTCTTTGAGAATAAGAAAATAGTAACCTGTATCAATGGTTAATATAGGTACATCCATCCCCCAAAACATAACTAGCGATAAAAAAATCCTAAACCCACTTTAAAAGTCGTAGGGATCGTCCGATAAGAGAATAAAGGTAGCATTAAAAAAAACGAAGTAACTCGAACAAGGATTAATAAAAATGCTGGAAAATTTGATAAAAGTTCATCCATCATCCTTCTATCCAATAAACCTTGTTAGATTTGAAAATATATCTTTCGTATAAGAAAGCATATGACTCAGCATCCATGATCCAAAAAAAACAAGTCCAACAAGAACAGCTACAATTTTTGGGACAAACGCCAAAGTCTGCTCTTGGATTTGTGTCGTTGCTTGAAAAATACTGATGATTAGTCCAACTGCCAACGCAATAATTAACAGTGGACCGCTGATAATTAATACTGTAAGTACGCCTTTCTCTGCTATGGAAATAACCATTTCCTGTGACATTCTTTCACCTTCTTAAAAACTTTCTAACAGTGATTTTACAACTAAATACCAACCATCCACCATAATGAATAATAATATCTTAAATGGTAAGGAAATCATTACTGGCGGTAGCATCATCATCCCCATTGACATTAAAATACTGGCAACAACCATATCAATAACTAAAAACGGAATAAAGATCATAAATCCGATTTGAAAAGCTGTTTTTAATTCACTAATTGCAAAAGCGGGTACCAACGTAGTTAATGGAATATCCTCAATAGATTCTGGTGCTTCTGCTTTTGAATAATTTAAAAATAATGCTAAATCCTTCTGCCTCGTATGTTTGCTCATAAATTCCTTAAGTGGCAAAGAGGCATTATCATAGGCTTCCTCTAATGTTATTTCTTCATTAAACAATGGTGTTAAAGCCTTATCGTTTACTTCCTGAAAAGTAGGGGCCATAATAAAGAATGTTAAAAACAATGCTAGCCCTACAATGACTTGGTTAGGGGCATTTGTTGGGTTGCAAGCGCCGTTCTGACAAAGGAAAGAACAATCACTATTCTTGTAAAGCTAGTTAGTAATATGATGATACTAGGTGCTAAAGAAAGGACGGTTAATAATAATAACAATTGGACAGAAGTAGAAACATTACCTGGGTCATTGTTATTAAAAAACTGCATAAACTCATTCATTTTTTTCTGACGATCCTTTCTTTTTCTTCTCTAGTACGTTCAACTTTTCCTTACGTTCACTTGATATTCTTTCTAATTCTTTTGATAAACGAATAGAAAAAGATTCTTTTGTCTTCGGAGCAGAATGACTAGAAGATATTACATTCTTCACCTTTGTCACAATATCGCTTGGTTGTACTAGTTGATCTAATTTCCGATTATATTCTGCTAATATTTCTTTATATTCTTGTTCATCCTCAATCTCTTTGATTAATTGAATACTATCTCCCACACCTACTATTAATAACCGCTTCCCTACTTTTATTAATTGAATGGAGCGATTTGCACCTAACGCTGTACCACCAATATTTTCTATAATTTGCGAATTTTTATAACCATGATTTCTTTTGTTTATAAAACGCAAGATAAAATATATTAAGAAAACAACAAATATTGTTGCAAAAATCATTTTCACGAAATCCCAAATAGTAACCCCGATGGAACGTGATTCATCTGAATTTGTTTCTTCTAAAAGTAAATCAGATTGCTCCTTAGTCTGATTGTCATTTTTAGAATTCTGCTCTGTTGTCATCTCTTTCTTTGTATCGTCTTGTGCTTTATTCTTTTCTGATTCGTTCTGTAAGATATCATATACACTTTTATCAATTTGTTCTGCGTAGGCTTGATTACCAAAGCCTAGCAGAACAATGATGAGCAGTGAACAACGAATTAATAAATTTACTTTATTCACATTCGGCACCCTCTAATATAATTTTTAGCCTAATGTTTTACTGATAGCTTCCAATACACGGTCTGCCTGGAATGGCTTAACAATAAAATCTTTTGCACCAGCCTGGATTGCATCAATAACCATTGCTTGTTGTCCCATTGCTGAACACATAATAACTTTCGCATTTGGATTAATATTTTTAATTTCTTTTAAGGCAGTAATTCCATCCATTTCTGGCATGGTAATATCCATTGTTACTAAGTCTGGTTGTGTTTCCTTATATTTTTCGATTGCTTGCATACCATCTGCAGCTTCTCCTACGATTTCATACCCATTCTTCGATAATATATCCTTAATCATCATTCGCATAAAAGCGGCGTCATCAACGATTAATATTTTCTGTGCCATACTCCTCAAAACCCCCAAAAATTATTTTAAATTTTTTAATCGATCCTTTTGACTAACAATATCAGTTACACGCACACCGAAATTCTCATCAATTACCACTACTTCTCCTTGTGCAACCAATCGGTTATTTACAAGAATATCAACAGGTTCCCCTGCTAACTTGTCTAATTCAATAATAGAGCCTGAAGACAACTCTAGAATTTCCTTAACTGATCGCTTTGTTCTGCCAAGCTCAACCGTTACTTGTAATGGTATATCTAGTAACATATCCAAATTCTTTGTTTCTGTAACGGTTGAAGTCGGTGTATCAAAACTAGAAAATCCTGCAGGCTGCACATTTGGTGGTGGACCTTGTGTATGATTTCCTGAACCAAAGTATTGCTGCTGCGTCACATTTGCTGGCTGAGAATTAGTATTAACAGGATTATTTGCCATTGGATTTGAAGCTGTTTGATAATTAGCCGTTGCTTGTGACTCTTGCATTGGTTCTTTTGGCTCATATACTGAATTATAATCCACTTCGGGAATATTGGAAACTTCTTCTTCTCTATTATTTGGATTTATTAATCCTTCCACTAACTTTTTCGCAAAAGAAAGCTGTAATACTTGCATGATCTTCGAATCAATTAAATCCCCAATCTTAATTCGAAAAGAAATTTTTGCTAAGACGTCTTCATCCGGAATCGACTCCGTTCCTTCTCCATCATGAATGTTTAAAATATCGATACTTGGTGGAGAAATATCTACTTTTTTGCTAAAAATGGTAGACATGGATGTTGCAGCAGATCCCATCATTTGGTTCATCGCTTCTTGCACTGCGCTTAGCTGGATTTCTCCTAACATTTCAGGATTTGTATTCAATCCATCTCCCCCAAGCATCAAATCAGCAATAACAGCTGCATCTGCTTGTTCAATAACAAGTAAATTCATACCCGAAAATCCTTCTGTGTAATTAACTCTTATTGCGACATAAGGTTGGGGAAACTCATCTGCCAGCATATTCTTGCATATTACGCTTACGGTAGGTGTCGTAATATCTACTTTCTGATTTAATAACGTAGACAGAGCTGTCGCTGAGCTACCAAAGGATATATTTCCGATTTCTCCTAACGTATCTTTCTCTATATCTGATAAATACTTTTCTACATCCATTTCTGAACTATCATTTGTATCACTATCTCCCCTTAAGAGAGCATCTATTTCATCTTGTGAAAGCATATCCTTACTCACCATCTTCCTTCCCCTCCTCTAAAGTTCCTAATACTTGAACAGCCATTTTTTTATTTAATTTACCAGGTTGTCCAATAAATTTAGGGATATCTCCAACTTTAATGATTAAGGGCTGTTGTATCGTTTGATTCATTTCAATAACATCTCCAATGTCCAACATTAAAAAATCCTGGATGGAAATATCAGAAGTTCCAAGTTCAGCGACAACCGGCACAATCGATTGCTGAATATTTTCTTCTAAACGAGCAGTAAATTCAGGTAATCTCTCCTTTTTCTCTGCCTGCATCCAATAATGCCCGGATAGCTTCGGAATAATCGGCTCTAGCACCACATGCGGAATACAAATATTTATCATTCCACTTGTTTCCCCAATTGTAGTACTTAAGGAAATTACTACAACCGTTTCATTAGGAGAAACCATTTGTAAAAACTGTGGATTTACTTCGAATTCAGCAAGACTTGGTTCAATATCCACTAAATCTTCCATTGCCTCTCTAAAATGATCAAAGGCACTTTCGAATGTATTTGACATAATTTTCGTTTCAATTTCTGTCAAATTTTCCACTTTATTTAGACTGCTGCCTCTACCGCCCATCATTCGGTCCATCATAGCATAGGCAATATTAGGATTTACTTCCATCAAGATTCTGCCTTCTAGTGGCGGAACATCGAATACATTTAAAATAGTCATTTTCGGAATCGAACGAATGAACTCTTCGTATGGGATTTGATCTGCTGATGTAACAGATATTTGCACATATGTCCTTAATTGTGCAGAGAAAAAAGTTGTTAATAATCTAGCATAATTCTCATGAATTCTTGTTAAGCTTCGAATTTGATCCTTCGAAAACCGTAATGCTCTTTTAAAATCATATACCTTGACCTTTTTTTCCAGTTGTTCTTTTTTCAGCTCATCTGCATCCATTTCACCAGATGATAAAGCAGATAGCAGGGCATCTATTTCATTTTGGGATAAAATATCAGCTGACAAAATTACTCACCTCCATCTATTCTCTTTTATTTTATTGGAGTAGAGAGTTTACAATATAAACTTGGACTACTTTGCCTTCTTGCATCAGTTCATTAATTTTATCCTTAAGATCGTTCTCTAATTTAATTTGGCCATTTTTCCCTTTTAATTCTTCTGATTTTTTCTCAGATAATTCTTGAATAATAATATTCTTAACTTGAAAATCTCTCTTTTCTAATTCTTCCTTTGCTTCCTTACTATCTGTCTGGATCTTAAAGGATATTCGGATGAAATTATTAGAAGCTAAATTTGTCGTCATTTCCTCAATATCCACAGAAGATTCCAAGATTTCGTCAATCGAAGGTTCATTTGTCTTTTGCTCGCCAGTAAATTTCCAAATATAAATGAAAGCTCCTGCTCCTGCCAGTGTAATAACTAATAATAAAACGAGCATTATAATAATAACTTTATTATTCTTCATCGTCTTTCTCTCCCACATGTGGTAATCCGAAGAGGTTTACTTTTTGAAAAAAATGATTCATTTTCTCTAATACATCCTCTTCACTTTCTTTAACAACAAATTTATTTCCATTGGTTAAAGTTATCGTTGTATCAGGAAAAGATTCGACTGTTTCAATAAATAAAGCATTAAGTAAAAACTTTTTTCCATTTAGCCGAGTTAACTGTATCATTTTTTTATTAGGGGCTAACCTTACGAATAACCCCTGCCCCTCCAATTAAATTATCGTTTTAAATTAACTAATTCTTGAAGAATTTCATCTGAAGTTGTAATGATTTTTGTATTTGCCTGAAAACCTCTTTGAGAAACGATCATATCTGTAAATTCTTCTGATAGGTCAACGTTTGACATTTCTAAGTAACTACTATTAACTGAACCAGTACCTGCTTGTCCAGGAGTAGACAAAATAGCATCTCCCGAGTTATTAGAAACCTGAAAAATATTCCCGCCTACTTTCTCTAACCCTTCTGGATTATTAAACTTTGCAAGTACAATTTGTCCAGCATTTTGTGTTTCTCCATTTTCAGCAACATAAGTAATGGTTCCATCCGTACCTATGCTATAACTTTTTGCTGAGGCTGGAATAGTACCTACACCAGACACTTTAAGTCCACTTGACGTAACAATATTTCGGTCTTCATCAAAGTAAAAGTTCCCTGCTCTAGTATAAAATGGATTACCCTCTCCATCTTCTACAACAAAGTACCCCTCACCAGAAATTGCCAAATCAAGCCCTCTGCCTGTATATTGTGTAGGTCCTTGAGTATGAACCGTATCAATTGAAGCAAGCTGAGATCCTAGCCCGATTTGCTTCGAATTCGTACCACCATTTCCATTTGCAGGAGCTGTTGCACCAGAAACCGTTTGACTAATCAAATCACTGAATGTCGTACGACCTTTTTTAAAACCATAAGTATTTACATTGGAGATATTATTCCCAATAACATCTAATTTTGTTTGAAAGTTTTTCATTCCGCTTATCCCTGAATATAATGAACGTAACATTTATATTATCTCCCTTCGAATGAACTGCGTCTATCACTCAGCAGTTTTTGGCCCCCAATTTTGGTCCAGCCTTTTAATTCATAATAATTGTTCCATTTATATTAGTAAAAATTTGGTTTGTTGCTTCTTCACGGTCCATTGCCGTTATTACAGTATTATTTTTTGCACTAACAATTAAGGCTGCATTATTTAAAAGTACTAACGATTCCTTTATTCCCATCTTCTTTGCCTCGGTAACCTTTTCCTCGATCGCCCTCCATTTAGCAGCGTCTATCTTAATTCCTCGCTCCTGAAGTCTTTCATTAGCATGTTTACTAATATTCAGCGTATTTAATGAAGAAATAGACTGTTGTAAATGAGTAGAAAATGATGGAATGTTTTGGGCTTTATGCAAAGTTGACTTAGTTTTAAGCGCCTCAATACCATTTTTAATTGCTGCATGTGATTTTATGGAAGGATAAACTGGCTTATCCATTTAATCACTTCCTATTCAATTTTTATAATTTGTCCTGAAGTAATTTTCGTTTCTGCATCATCACCTAAAGTTAGTTGAATTTGTCCATTTTTCAAGGACACAGACAGAACTTTATTACTTACTTCATCCTCATTCTCATTCAAATAAGAAACGTTTTTTCCAATCAATTGACTTGCTAGCACAAGATTATTTTCCGAAGCATTTTTATTCATACTTGATATGTTAGCAGGCACAATTTTTGTTCCATCCTCCAATGTGAAGATCACACTGTCTTCTGAATAAGCAATCGAACTCACCTTTCCGGTACCAGAATATGTTTTGTCATTCCCAGCTTTATCAGTTACTACTTTGCTCCAATTTACTTCTTGACCAATAAATTGCCCGTATGAGATAAGATTCGACTGAGTTTGCAGCGAGATTAAATTAGTCATCGCAGTATTTAAATTTTGCATTTGTTCCAAACTTGAGAACTGAGCCATTTGTGCGATAAACTCTTTATCATCCATTGGACTTGTTGGATCTTGGTTTTGTAATTGTGTAATTAAAAGCTTCAAGAAAGCATCTTTTCCTAGCGATGAGCTGCCTGTGGAAGTATTAGATTTCAATTTCTGATATTCTGATAAAGAGAGAGAAGGGTCATTTATTGTATTTGCCATCGGTACTTGCTCCTCTATACTTCAATATTTAATAACTCCTCAATAAAAGAAGCTTTTTGTTTATTCTCATCATCATTTTCATCTTTCTTTTCTCTTTGCTGATGTGGATGTTGCTGTTCTTGCTGCTGATCTCTTTGCAACCTATCTTGAGGTTGTGGAGAAACAACAATATCCACTTTATCAACTTGTAAATTCTGCGCGGTTAAACCATGTTTCAAACTAGTAAGTTGTTTTTCTAATACGTCTTTCGCCTCAGTATTCGCAGTAATAATTCGAGCAATCATATTTCCTTCATTCTGAGTTATCTCAATTCGAATAGATCCTAAATGATCTGGCGCTAGTCGAATAGTTAGCTTTTGCATATCGCTCGTTTTAGTAAATGTACTATTTGCCAAAATTTTTACAAATTGTTCTTCTACCCTTTTCGAATGGATCGCTTCTCCTGAATCACTTAGGAGCATAAGCGGGTCTTGCTTCAGAAAAGTAGTTGGAATAGATGAAAATATTTTTGTGTCTGTATCTCCTTCACCAACTTCAACGTTTCCCTTTATTTCTGTATTTGACCCTAATAACTCTCCTGACTTTCTTAAGGAGCTTACCATAATGGGGTTAACCATTTTTGGTAGAATCGTATTCTTTTCGACTAATTGCTTATCTAATTTTCCAAGAATAGAAGATATAATTGTCTTTAGCTCCGTTGTCGCTGCGATTACATGATTTTCTGTTTCCGCTTCTTGGTTAAGATAAGCTTGCGTTGTTCTTTTCTGCTCACAACCAATTATATTTTTGTTTTCTTGCAACAAACTATTTTGCAATGCCAACAGTTTTGTATCGAACTTGGAAAAAACATTCGGAAAATCTTCCATATTATGATTAATTACGCTTTCGATATTCTTTGTTTTGGCTATGTCCTCTGAAAGGGAGTTCCCAGTACTATTTTTTAAAATTCCATTATTCACTACTTTTTGATTTTCTATCTCTTTGACAATGGAAGCTCCAGATCCCAAGTTTTCCTTACCAGAGATAGCCTCACTTGTAATCATAGTATAGGCAGCTACTTTCTTTCGTTCACGCTCACCCTCTACAAAAGGTTCCACGTTTTGTTCAGCGCTTTGCACCGTACCTGCTATGCTTTCATTAGAGTACATATTTTGTTCTAAAAAATTGTTTAAGGAAAGAATAAATCCTTGTAAATCTTCTACGGTTTCAGCAATTTTTTCATTGATAGTAAGATCAGGTAAACTTTTTACTGTTTTCTCAAGCAGCTTTAAATCAGAAAATAAATCTGGTAACTCTGTATGATTAAACATTTCTGGAGTTATCCTCGAATTTTGTCCTTCTATTAATACTTGAGTAATCTTTTTTTCAATCTTAATAAATGTTGCAGCTATGATACCTTCCATATCGGTCGCTTCTAAATCATTGATACCACTTTGATCTGAAATATCATAGTAAGTATTCCATAGCTTTTCTAGACTCATAGAAATTTCTTCATTGGGAATTTCTTTTGATGAACTAGACAATAATGCTAAAAGCTGATTTAAGCCTTCTTTCTGTTGATCTTGAGCAACTTTTGGACTTGATTTTTCTTGTTGATTAGTTGTTTGTAAAGAATTTATCAGCAATAAAAACTTTCCGCCAAGTTTTTCGTTTAGCATCCCTTTGTTTCCACTAGCTACTTCCACTTTTCGCAATGAATTTATCAGTTCTAATTGCAATTTTTCACCCCCTTTCTAGCCACTTTAAGTTTTATTGACTTGCTTTTGCTGATTTTGATAGCAGCTCTGTATATTTGGATGCAACAGGTGGCTCCATTTTCTCTAATACCGAAGCAAGTTTTGCTGGTTTAAGCTCTCCCAAAATTTTCATTGCTTCCTTTTCGCTCATTTCTGATAAAATAGCCGCTGCATTTTTCGGAGACATTGTTTCATATGTTTTAACAATCTCATTCATAGCTTTCTTTGTTTCCTCTTGGGCTGACTGGAGAGATTGTAACTCACTCTGCAGCTTCTCTTTTTCCGAATTAGCAGATTGAAATCTATTTTCACTATTTTCTAATTGTGACTCTAGTGACTTTATTTCTTTATCTCGTTCTTTTAGTTTTGTTTGTAAAGAGCTAATTGTATTTTTATTATTTTCCAGTAATTTATCGGTAGATTTTTTTTCTTCACTCAGAAAAGGAATTGCATTTAATAACTCTTTTCCTTTCTCTGCAACATCTGCTCCTGAATACATAAGCAAAAGGACGAGAACGATGATTGCAAATATTGTCGGAATGACTGCAACCATAAGAAATCGTTGAAAAATATTAAATGGCTTCTTTTTTTCTTCCCATGAATTTTCCATTTAGCCACCTACCTTTTCATGTTGCATGTATTGTTGAAGAGAAATATCATCCATTTGCTTGGCCTCTTCCGCTCTTGCTATTGCTAAATAATTCGAATGGTCTTTTTCTTTTATTTTCACAAACTTTTTTACTTCAAGGTTTTTTTCAAGCATTTTCTCTTGAAAATAAACCATTGAATTCCGTGCATTTTGCACCATTTTTTGGGCATGTTCAATTGTTTTTGCTAAATTGCCCACGAATTGCTGATGGTGTCTAATTTCTTGAACCGATAATCCGGACATCATTTTTTCTGCTTGATATGCTTCCAGATCTTCTTTTCTTTTCAACAGCTCATAGAGATTTTCAGCCGCTTCTTCAAATCTGTTTACCGATTGATTGTAAGCAGAGCTTGCTTCCTCTTTTTCTCTTTCGCGAATCGTTAAAATTTTTTCGAATTTAAATTGATAGCTCATCTTTTTATCCCTCTGTTCCAACTAAAGTTAATAAGGAATGAAGGCTCTCCTCAATTGAAACCTTTTCATCTGTTTCCTGCTTTATATAAGATAGGATGCTAGGATATAACCTAATTGCTGTATCAATCTCTTTAGAAGAACCTTTTTTATAGGCACCTATGTTGATTAAATCTTCCGAATTCATATAAGTACTCAAAAGATCTCGTAATCGCTCGGCCGCTTTTACATGCTCTTTTGAGACAACATGATTCATCACGCGGCTTACACTTTTTAAGACATTCACAGCAGGATATTGCCCTTTATTAGCAAGTTCACGGTCTAATACATAATGTCCATCTAAAATACCGCGTACGGTATCTGCGATTGGTTCATTCATATCATCCCCATCAACCAATACGGTATAAAAGGCGGTTATACTTCCAAATTCGTTTGTTCCCGTTCTTTCTAAGAGTTTTGGCAAGATAGCAAATACAGAAGGTGTATATCCTTTTGTGGTCGGCGGTTCACCAATAGCAAGTCCCACTTCTCTTTGCGCCATTGCAACCCGAGTAACAGAATCCATCATTAACATGACATTTAATCCTTTATCGCGAAAATATTCGGCAATAGCAGTAGCAGTATACGCACCCTTAATTCGCATTAAAGCTGGTTGATCAGATGTTGCAACAACAACAATCGATCGCTTCAGCCCCTCTGGCCCTAAGTCACGTTCAATAAATTCTCGTACTTCTCTACCGCGTTCCCCTATCAAGGCGATCACATTTAAATCTGCTTTTGTATTTCTGGCAATCATTCCTAGCAATGTACTTTTCCCAACACCACTACCTGCAAAAATCCCAAGTCTTTGTCCAGTGCCAACCGTTAAAAGTCCATCAATTAACCGAACTCCTACTTCCATCGATTGGGAAATAGGTGGTCTTGTCATTGGATTAGGAGGCTCTTGATCAATTGGAACAGACTTCAACCCTTTTGGTAACATCGATCCGTCTAAAGGCATTCCTAAAGCATCAACCGCAGTACCTATTAATCCTGGTCCAACCTTAATTTCTAATGGCTCAGAAGATGCTTCTACTAAACAGCCTGGTGAAATGTCTTGGACAGTTGTATATGGCATTAAAATGATATTCCCCTCATTAAACCCTACAACTTCTGCCTTGATAATTCGTTTATGCTTTGTACCAATGTGGATATTACATACATCACCAATAGAACTTTCCGGTCCCTGTGATTCAATCATTAACCCTACAACTTTATTCACACGGCCATATTGCTTATAAGTGTCAATGGACGAAATCGAGCTTAGTAACTCAAGTGCTTTCACCCTTCTTCACTCTCCAATATTTCAAGTAACTTATTTTTAATCATAAGCAATTGCGTATCAACACTTGCATCTAAACGCCCATTTGCCGTTTCGATAATACAAGCATTTTCATCAATCGTTTCATCAGGGAAAATGAAAAGATTTGGCTTAATCGGAAATAGTTGTAACAATTCTTCTTTTTCTGCTATTACCATTTCATAATGGATAGGACTGACATGTAACTGTATTTCCTTCTGTTTCCTTACTTCTTTAAGAGCATTTTGTACAAGATAGAGGAAGTTTTCTTCCTCTTCTTTTATCTTGTTATTCATAATTTTTTCGGCAACTTCAATTGCAAGCTCCAATATAGTAGTTTCAGCAGATTGTAAGTATTTTTCGTAATCCTCTTTTGATGCAGTTACTGTGTCTTTCGCTTGTTGAATAAAACTTAACATTTCATTATATCCTACATTTTGACCTTCTTCGTAACCTGCTTGAAAACCATTTTTCCTCGCTTCTTCAATTAAATTCCCTTTTTCTATATCCCAGTTTTGTCTTTCTTCCATAAGCTGTGCTCGTATAAGTTCGGCTTCTTCCAAAGCTTGGGCTTTCATTTCTTCTGCTTCTTTCCGAGCCGACTCTACTATTCTGTTATATTCCGTTTGTGTAACTTCCCTAGAAAGATCCACCTCAGCATTGAAGGTATCTATATACTTAATCGAAATAACTTTCTCATTAGCGTCCTCTGGCTTTGAATATCTTGACTTTATTAATCTAGACAATGATATCATCTCCTCCGCCTCGGGCAACTACGATTTCGCCAGCATCCTCAAGACGTCTGATAATACCAACAATTCTTGATTGTGCTTCTTCTACATCCTTCAAGCGTACAGGTCCCATAAATTCCATCTCTTCTTTAAAGGACTCAGCCATTCTAGTAGACATGTTGCCATAAACAATTTCTTTCACTTCATCACCAGATACCTTAAGTGCAAGCATAAGATCTTCATTTTCACAATCACGAATAATTCTTTGAATTGCTCTATTATCCAATGTAACGATATCTTCAAAGACAAACATTCTCTTTTTAATTTCTTCTGCTAATTCTGGATCTTGGATTTCGAGTGCGTCTAAAATAGTGCGCTCTGTTGCTCTATCGACTCCATTTAGTACTTCAACAACCGCTTCAATACCACCAGTTTGTGTATAATCTTGCGTAACAGTGCTCGATAATTTTCTTTCTAATATTTGCTCGACTTCGTTAATAATTTCAGGTGAAGTACTATCCATTACAGCAATTCTCTTTGCAATATCAGCTTGGACTTCCTGTGGAAGCTCAGACAGGATTAGACCTGCCTGAGTGGGATCCAAGTAAGATAAAATTAACGCAATCGTCTGTGGATGTTCATTTTGAATAAAATTTAATATTTGGTTTGGATCTGCTTTTCTCGCAAAATCAAAAGGTCTTACTTGCAGAGAAGAAGTAAGCCTATTTAAAATAATCGACGCTTGTTCTGCCCCAAGAGCCTTTTCTAACACCGTTTTTGCATATCCAATACCACCTTGAGAAATATAATCTTGAGCAAGCGCAATATTATGAAATTCTTCTAAAACACTTTCTTTAGAAGTATTCTCGACCTTTCTAACTCCTGATATTTCTAAAGATAGTTTCTCAATTTCTTCCTCACTTAAATGCTTATAAACCGAAGCTGCAACATCAGGACCTAGCGATATAAGGAGAATGGCCGCTTTCTGTTTCCCAGATAACTCATTTGATTCTTTTCTTGCCATCTACACCACCCCTTAATCTTCCGTAATCCATGTACGAAGTAATTTTGCAAATTCCTCTGGTTTTTCTTTCGCCATTTTTTCAAGCTGTTTTCGTCTTATTGTTCCTTCTGATTCTTGTTGTTCCTCATTAATATCTGCTACAGGAGCAACCGGCTGAATAATTTCTTCTATTTCTTCTTCCTGTTTTTTCTTTCTTGCTCTCATAACGAAGAAGATTAATAGAATAATAACTGCAAGCAAGCCTCCTCCAACAGCGTAAATCCACCATGGGATTGATGTTTGAACAACGTCTGCTGCTTGTTTTTTACCGTTAAACGGCTGAACAGACACGGCAATCTTACTTTGGATATCCTCATCTGTTAATTCTCCACCTGTTGATGTTTTGTCAATCGAAGTTCTAACAATTGTCCCCAAAATATTAGAAATATCATCGATTCTTTCCTTTGGTAAGGACGTTGTATCATTTGCATTAGGTGGCTCTACCATTACTTGAATGCCTAAATCGCGAATTTTATAGGGACTTTCCACAATTTGTTTTTTTATCCGATTTACTTCCCTATTAACGGTTTGATCGACTTTTTCATAGTTGCCATTTCCGGATCCTGTTTCTGAATTATAAGTAGTTACATCTGCATCGTCTTCTGCCTGCACAACTCCACCGGCAGCATTTTCACCTGTATATGTTTCTGTAATATTCTGTGCACTTATTTCAATTCCCGCCATATTTTCTTCATCAACTGGCGTAACTAGGTTTTCTTCTCTATTTTCTTGGGTAAAGTCTATATCAGCAGTAACAGACACTACAACTTTATCTTGGCCCATCAACGTCCCTAGCATTGTTTGGACTTGTCTTTGAATATCACGTTCAATTTGCTTTTTTACATTATTTTGCGCAGTAAAAGTATCTGTCGCAGAATTATCTGAAGAATTTAAATCAAAATACTCAAAGTTTTGATTCGTAATGACGATATTATCTGTAGGAAGGTTCGGTACACTTTTGGACACGAGTGTATATAACCCTTCTATTTGATTTTCAGAGAAGTTATAGCCCGGCTTTGTATTTAATACAATCGAAGCTGTAGCTTCTTTCCCTTGATCTGAAACAAATACACTTTCTTCTGGTAATGTAATAACAACATTGGCATCATTAATTCCTTCAACACTCTTTATTAAATTGGCAATCTCGGTCTGCAGAGCATCTAATTTTAATACATTAAATTCATTATCTGTCATACCAAAGCTTGCATTCTTACTAAAAAAGGAATAATCAATATTACCAGACTTTGGAATTCCTTCTGCTGCAAGTTGTACTTTTAATGTATCGACTACTTCCTCTGGAACACTAATCACGGTACCTCCACCTGAAATTTCCGAAGTTATCCCTTTGCTATCTAAGCTCTCTTTAATAGCTCCTGTTTCAGAAGGTGTTAAATTACTGTATAATGGCACTAACGTTACTCTTGTAAAAAAATAAGTCGCAAACACAGCAATTAGAATAAGCAAAAGTCCGCTACCTGTTATCACAGTCTTTTGCTTTTTAGAACGACTTTGCCAAAACTCTTTTAAAGGATTAAATATTTTATTTAGATTCTCTTTCATTCTCTTCCCCCGGCTACCGTAATTTGTATAGGTATAAACCGCCCATCTTTTATATTGACTGTCTTCTACTTAAATGACATGGACACTTACTTGTCTAAAGTAGAAGCAACTTCGTTTTCTTTGCTAAAAGTTTAATCTTTATAGAAAACAGTCTTACATTAAACTGACATTCGCATCATTTCTTGATAAGCTTCTACTGCCTTATTGCGAATTTCTAATGTAGCTTGCATGGTAATGCTTGCTTTTTGCGAGGCAATCATCACTTGAGATAAATCAACGTTTTCTCCTCTTGCTAACTTATTTGTTAGCATATCTGATTCGTTTTGCGCTTGATTTACATTGTTAATTGATTCTTTTAAAAACGAAGCAAATTTTTTTTGCGTATCTGCTACAGCTGTCTTATTACTCGTTGCCGAATTTGTTAACGGTAATGCAGATGATACGGATGAAAAATTAATTGGTTCCATTTAAGTACTCCTTTTTTGTTTTATTTACCGATTTCTAATGTTTTCATTAACATACTTTTTGATGCATTTAAAACAGTCACATTTGCTTCATATGATCTTGATGCACTCATTAAATCAACCGTCTCTCGTAAAGGGTCCACATTTGGCATACGAACATATCCTGTTTCGTCCGCTTCTGGGTTCTCCGGATCGTACACCATTTCAAACGGTGTATCATCTTCTACAATGCGTGACACCTTCACTCCACCTGCAGTATTCGCGCTATTCCCTCTTGCAGCATTTAAATGAGAGGCAAATGATCCTTCTTGTTCTTGAAACACTACTTGTTTTCTTTTGTATGGCTCCCACTCACCATTTACTAATCTACCTCTTGTTGTATCAACATTTGCCATATTAGATGAAATTACATCCATTCTTAGCCGTTGTGCTGTTAAAGCAGAAGCAGTAGTATTCATACTAGTAAAAATGGTCATTTTTATTACTTACCTCCCCTAATTACATTTTCAAGGGAACTAAATTTTCCGCTAATTCGATCTACTAATGCATTGTAATAGATTTGGTTTGTCGCAAGGTCTGTCATCTCTTTTTCCATATCGACACTATTTCCGCTGTTATTGTAAGTAACTCTATTCTTTGTAATGACAGATGTTGAAGCAGTATTAGGAGCTGAAAACGGAATATGCTTACTATTCGTTACATTAGCTTCCATTGCACTAGATAACGAATCTTTAAAAGTCACTGTCTTTGCTTTATAATTCGGCGTGTCAACATTTGCAATATTTTGCGAGATTACTTTTTGCTTTTGATTCGAATAATTTATTGCATTTTCTAAGGTAGTTATTGTATTTGAGAAAAGTTTCACTTCATCACACCTCGAGCAGTCATTTTGAAAAAAATGTTGATTTTTGTTTTTTGATGACGATTTTTACATGATAGTTTTAATTTTAATTAATTTGTAATAATATGTCCATGGAAAAGAGGAATATTTTAGTGATTCTTTTTTCCTATTTTAGTTAATATTTGGTTTAAATTATCTTAAATCAGGGTAAAAAATGATTTTTCACTATGCCGATGTTACTATTATCATAGTTATAACTTACTAATCGCTTCCCTTTTTCTGCTATGAGATTTAATATACCTTTTGCCATACTGTAATGTAAATGAAAAATAAATGGAAAATACGCGGTTTTTGTCGAATAATATGTACATAGCTTATTAGCTATTCGATTGATGATTTCTAAAAATCCTCTCTATTTTTGCCACATAAAAAAACCTTTTCTATTAAAGAAAAAGGTTTCAGCTTGTTGACAAAAGGAATTTAGGAAATGCAAATGGAATTATTATGCATTGATTGGAGTGAAAGGGGTGAGACTCCTGTGGGATCTGCGAGACAGTCTGAGACCCTGCAGGCCTTCAGGCCGAAGCGGCTCAGCGCGAGCCCCACGGAAAGCGAACCCCTGCAACGGAAATTAACTCTTATTTAAAACAATGTATATTTATAAACTAAGACAAACTCCTAATTACCGAATTAGGAGTTTGTCGACAGTCTGAAACCTTTTCTATTAAAGAAAAAGTTTTTTTATAATGAATAATATTTTATCCTTATTTATTTGTTTTTAACTTTTCAAGTTCTAATAAGAATTTATCGTTAAGCACTTTTATATAAGTACCTTTCATTCCTAATGAACGAGACTCAATAACACCAGCACTTTCTAATTTACGCAATGCGTTGACAATTACAGATCTTGTAATTCCTACACGGTCTGCGATTTTAGAAGCTACTAATAAGCCTTCACTTCCGTTTAATTCTTCAAAAATATGCTCAATAGCTTCTAATTCACTATAGGATAGTGAACTGATTGCCATTTGAACAACCGCTTTACTTCTTGCTTCTTCTTCAATTTCTTCTGCTTTTTCACGAAGAATTTCCATACCAACAACAGTAGCACCGTATTCAGCAAGAATCAAATCATCGTCTTGGAATTGTTCTTGTAATCTTGCAAGAATTAATGTTCCTAATCTTTCTCCTCCACCAATAATTGGTACAATAGTTGTTAACCCTTTAGCAAATAATTCTTTATTTTCAACTGGGAAAGCAGTATATTCACTTTCAATTTCTAAATTACTAGAAGTTGATTGAATATTAAACAAGCTATTTGTGTATTCCTCAGGGAATTGACGATCTTCAAACATTTTTTTCATACGATCATTTTCGATTTGCTGATGAACTGCAAAACCTAATAATTTTCCTCTTCTGCTAACAACAAAGATATTTGCTTCGATAACATCACTTAATGTTTCAGACATTTCTTTGAAATTAACTGGTTTTCCAGCAGCTCTTTGTAACATTGCATTAATTTTTCTCGTTTTTGTTAATAAATCCATTTTTTATTCCTCCTGTTAACTAAAACCAACACTTGAAATAAATCTATGTCTACTTATACCTTTAACAATTCAGGAGTTTAAATTCCAATTGGCTTTCATTAGAGTATAAATTGACTTAAATCCTTATTTCTTGAGATGGCTCCTAACTTCTCCTCCACATACTTTGGAGTAATCGTTATTTTTTCCATTGTTATTTCTGGTGCTTCGAAAGACAGATCTTCCAATAATTTTTCGAGAATAGTATGCAGTCTTCGCGCACCGATATTGTCTGTATTTTGATTGACTTCATAAGCCACTTCAGCTATCTTACGAATAGCTTCGTCAGAAAATTCAATTTCTATACCTTCTGTATACAATAATGCTTGGTATTGCTTAATCAACGCATTATCTGGTTCCACAAGAATACGATAAAAATCATCCACTGTTAATTTAGTAAGTTCTACACGAATCGGAAATCTTCCTTGTAGCTCTGGAATTAAATCAGAAGGCTTTGACATATGAAATGCTCCAGCAGCAATAAACAATACATGGTCTGTTTTAACTGATCCATATTTTGTCACAACCGTTGATCCTTCTACTACAGGTAAAATATCTCGCTGCACACCTTCTCTGGAAACATCAGCTGAAGAACTACTGTTTGATTTGCTGGCAATTTTATCAATTTCATCGATAAATATCATTCCCATTTGCTCAGCACGAACGACTGCTTCTTGGGTAACCTCATCCATATCGATTAATTTTTGAGCTTCCTCGTTTGTTAATATTGTACGTGCTTCCCTAACTGTTAGTTTTCGCTTTTTCTTCTTTTTCGGCATAAAACTACTTAAAGCGTCCTGCATATTCATTCCCATTTGTTCCATACCAGAACCTTGGAGCATATCAAACATAGAAGGCTGTTGTTCTTCCACTTCTACAGAAACCACTTCATCTTCCAGTTCACCTAGAGCAAGCTTTTCTTTTACTATTTTTCTCTTTTCTGATTTACTAGTTTCTTCTACAGTAGGCTCTTCTTCCTCTGTGTCTGCCCCACCGCCGCCGAAAAGCATTTCCAGAGGGTTTTTATAACTGGATGTTTTCTTTGCAGCAGACGGAACTAATAATTCAACGAGACGATTATTTGCCGCAACTTCCGCTCTTTCTCTTACTTGAAACATCTTCTCTTCCTTTACCAAGCGTACAGATGTTTCGACAAGATCACGGACCATTGATTCTACATCACGGCCAACATATCCCACCTCTGTAAATTTAGTAGCTTCTACCTTAACAAATGGTGCATTAACAATTTTTGCAATTCTTCTGGCAATTTCCGTTTTTCCGACACCAGTAGGACCAATCATCAAAATATTTTTCGGACTAATCTCATCTCTTAACTTTTCATCAAGAAGACTTCTGCGAAAACGGTTTCTTAAAGCAACAGCCACCGCTTTTTTTGCATCTTTTTGTCCGACAATATATTGATCAAGTCGTTCTACAATTTGCCGAGGTGTTAAACTAGCGCTTTTTTGCATATTAAAAATCCTCCCCTATAATTCTTCCACGATGATATTATTATTTGTATAGACACAAATCTCACCAGCAATCTCTAGAGCTGCTTTAGCGATATCATATGCAGAAAGATTATCTCCTGAGTAAGTTTTTAGTGCTCTGCCAGCTGCTAAAGCATAGTTTCCACCAGATCCAATTGCAAGTATACCATCATCTGGTTCTATTACTTCTCCTGTTCCAGATACCAATAATAGATCCGTTTCATTCATTACGATCAGCATCGCTTCAAGTTTTCTAAGAACTTTATCACTGCGCCAGAGCTTCGCAAGCTCTACTGAAGCACGTTGTAGGTTCCCATTATACTCATCTAATTTTCCTTCAAATAGTTCAAAAAGAGTAAAGGCATCCGCAACTGATCCCGCAAATCCTGCAATTACTTTCCCATTAAAAAGCTTTCTAACCTTACGGGCTGTATGTTTCATCACAACAGCATTTCCAAGCGTGACTTGACCATCACCAGACATTGCTGATTTCCCTTTATGTTTAACTGCAAAAATTGTTGTTGCATGAAATTGTGGCATTTCAGACATGTTACTTCCTCCTTCTACCAATTGACTATGCCCTAGGATGATAAGACATATACGTCTTTTTTAGATACTCATTTGTGACATGCGTATATATTTGTGTTGACGTTAAAAATGCATGACCTAATAATTCCTGAACGGTTCTCATATCTGCACCATTCGCCAGTAAATGTGTGGCAAATGAATGTCTCAATTTATGGGGATGAATTTTCCCTTGTGAGGATGAAGTATTCATCATTTTATTTAAGATATCACGAACTCCGTTATCTGTTAAAATTCCTCCGCGATAATTAACAAACAGATAAGAATGATCTGTTGAGTTTTTCATCAACTGATTCCTACCCGCTTTTATGTACGCTTCCAGAGCATTATGAGCAAAACTACCAAACGGAACATATCTTTCCTTTTGGCCCTTTCCCCTAACTAACACAGTTGAGACGCTGAAATCAATATCACTCAACTGAATTTTTGTGCATTCACCAACACGGATGCCGGTTGCATACAATAATTCAAGCAATGCTTTATTTCTTAGTCCAAGGGGCGTGTTCGTATCACATGATAAAAAGAGTTGCTGCAATTCTTCCTCGTAGAAAAAATCAGGTAATCTCTTTTCTAGCTTTGGGATTGATACAGCAGAAAACGGGTTATTTTCCACTATTTTTTCCCTAAGCAAAAAACGATAAAAACTTCTCAAACTAGAGATTTTTCGCGCAATTGTTTTTCTTGCTAATTGCATTGAAAAAAGCTCTGTTAAGTATATTCTTACATCAGATGGACTCACGTCTTCTAACTTGTCTATTACTTGATCTTTCATAAAGTGAAAGAATTGGTTAATATCTTGTGTATAAAATTCTATTGTATATGGTGAGTAATTTTTTTCAATCTGCAAATAGGCAATAAATGCTTGAACATGATTGTTTAATTCCTGTTTCATAACCTCACCTCACAATGGCTTCATCATATTATCATACTTTTTAGCTACAATCAATTAATTTACATATTTTTCACAAAGTTCCGAATTGTTCGCAATAATTCTTTCATGTCCTATTGTTTCTACATTCTTCCCTTTTGAGATTAGGACTAACCCTAAATGTTTATGGCACTTTCTTTTTAGAGTATATCGCTTTAAGCATAAAGGAATTAGAATAATACTACAAATGTAAATAAATTGTCATTTTTTATTCTGTTAAAAAGTATGGATGATGTTCACTCATAGCATTTTACTATACGATTGAAAGAATGAAAAGTTTCTACTTCAAGTGAATTAATATTTTTTTCGCAAACATCTATTTTTCTTCCATTATATATCTAATTTAGGAGAGAAAACTTCGACAGTAACGTGACAAGAGAGTGAGCATTTGCTCACCCTCATATAAATTTATTTATTCTAGCTATTTTTAGCTTTGTGGTTCTTCTTTGTAGTCACAGTTTACGCACTGTACTTGAACACCTTTTTTCAATTTTTTCTCCACTAACATATTTTCACATTTTGGACATGGTCTTTGTAGTGGTTTATCCCATGAAATGAAGTCACATTCTGGGAATCGATCACAACCATAAAAAATTCTACGTTTTTTACTTTTTCTTTCAATTATATTTCCTTCATGGCACTTCGGACATTTCACTCCAATATCCTTCACGATTGCTTTCGTGTTTCTACACTCTGGAAAATTACTACATGCCATAAATTTCCCATAACGGCCCATTTTAAATACCATCGGGTGGCCACATTCTTCGCAATCCTCTCCAGCTGGCTCATCTTTGATTTCAATGGTTTGCATCTCTTGTTCTGCAACTTCCAGTCTTTTCTCGAACGTTTTATAAAAATCGTCGATAACCTTTACCCAATTGACCTTGCCCGCCTCAATATTATCCAAGTCTTGTTCCATATTGGCTGTAAACTCAATATTTAATATTTCCGGGAAAAATTCTAAAATTAACTCTAAAACAATTTCCCCAAGCTCCGTTGGAATAAATCGTTTGTTATCAAGGGCCACATATCCTCGTTTTTGAATCGTATCTAAGGTTGGTGCGAATGTAGATGGTCTTCCTATTCCCAATTCCTCTAGTGTTCTAACTAATCTTGCTTCTGTATAACGTGGAGGTGGCTGAGTGAAATGCTGCTTTGTATCAATATCCTTATTTAAGACAACATCTCCTTCTTTTAAATCTGGGAGTTGTCGATCTTTCTCATCAACGTTGTCATCTGTACCCTCCACATATACCTTCATAAAACCTGGGAACTTAATTTTTGAACCATTAGCACGAAAAAGTACGTTACCATTTGATAAATCCACACTCATTGTATCCATAACTGCCGGAGCCATTTGGCTGGCAATAAATCTTTCCCACACTAGCTTATACAATCGAAATTGATCTCGAGATAAATATTCCTTCATCTTACTCGGCTCACGACCAATGCTAGTTGGACGGACTGCTTCATGGGCATCTTGGACCTTTGGATTTTTCTTCTCTTGTTTCTTCTCTTCACGTGTATACTCTTTGCCATAATGACTATTTATATAGTCATATGCTTCACTTTGTGCAACCTCTGATATTCTAGTGGAATCCGTTCTCATATAGGTTATCAAACCCACTGTTCCTTCTTTACCAAGATCTATACCTTCATATAATTGCTGTGCTAACATCATTGTTTTCTTTGCTCGGAAATTCAATTTGCGGGCAGCTTCCTGCTGTAAAGAAGAAGTTGTAAATGGAACGGCAGGGTTTCTCTTCCGCTCTTTTTTACTCACTTTATCGACAGTAAACTTATTATCTTTTAACTGACTAGTAATTTTTTTCACTTCATCTTCTGAATGCAACTCGACTTTTTTTCCATTGATACCATAAAAAGATGCTTCAAAATTATTTTTTCCTTTTATAAAGCTTCCTTCAATGGACCAGTATTCTTCTGGTACAAATTCTTTAATTTCTTGTTCTCTTTCAATAATGAGACGTACTGCAACTGATTGTACTCTTCCCGCACTAAGCCCTTTTTTTACTTTTTTCCATAATAATGGACTGATATTATAACCCACTAAGCGGTCTAAAACTCTTCTAGCCTGCTGAGAATCTACTAAATCCATATTTATTGCACGAGGATGCTTAAATGATTCTTTGATGGCATCTTTTGTTATCTCATTGAAAACAACGCGGCAATCTGATTCAATATCCACATTTAAGCTATTTGCTAAATGCCAAGCAATTGCCTCTCCTTCACGATCCGGGTCAGCTGCTAAATAAATCTTTTTGGCTTTTTTTGCTGCTGTTTTCAGTTCTTTTAATACAGGGCCTTTTCCACGGATAGTTATGTACTTCGGCTCAAATTGTTTTTCTATATCAACACCCATTTGGCTTTTAGGCAAATCCCTAATGTGCCCCATTGATGCTTTCACTTTATATTTTTTTCCTAAATATCGTTCTATTGTCTTTGCTTTAGCTGGTGACTCAACGATTACTAAAAAATCTGACATTAACTGTCCTCCTTAAGAGGGATTTAAATATTCACTATTATTGTATACTATGTTTTGATTTGTCAAACATTCCGATAACTAGCAAACGTTTTCACTCTCTTTATTTACATCATTTTATCTTTTAAATATCTATACGTTGCAAAATGTATAACAAAATGATAAAAATAGCAACACTTTTTTTGAAGTTTCATGAAAAACTCCAAATTTATGGAATTTCTTACGCTTTGGTTTGGAGTAACGTTTTTTCTTTCTTAACTGCCGCTAAATCCCCTCCGTTAAATTCTCATTAGAAGAGGTATTAGTCATACTGACCTTACAAAAAAAGATAATCCCTTATATAATTTGCTGCTTATAGCGTATCACTTTCCTTTTGTATTGCAAACTATTTTCATTTTACTATCTGTGAAAATGATTATTTTACTTAATATATTTGTATGCTAAGCTACTCTAGTTTTACTTTTTTCTACTCCGATATATGCTTCCATTCTTCTAGTATATCTTTTGCTTCAAGCACTGGCTTTGCGCCTTGTTGTATTAATTCATTTGGACCATCTGAATAGGGACTAAATATATTTCCTGGAACAGCAAATACATCCCGTCCTTCATTTACTGCGAAATTAGCAGTTATTAACGATCCACTTTTTTTCTTCGCTTCTACTACAAGTGTTCCATTGCTTAAACCGCTTATAATTCGATTTCTCATGGGAAATTGCCATTTTAGCGGCTTAGTTAGCGGAGGATATTCAGAGATGACTAAATGATGTTTCATCATATCTCCTGCTAACTGTATGCTTTCTTTTGGATAGATATGAAAAATACCTCCAGCAATAACACCGATGGTTTTGCCGCCATTTTCAATTGCCAGTTTATGGGCAATCGAATCAACCCCATGCGCAAGTCCACTTACAATGGTGATTTTCTCCTCTACTAGTTCTTTCATCAACCTCTTTATTACTTTGGTACTATAACTGGTAGCTAAGCGCGAACCTACAATTGCAAGCTTTCTCTTCGATTGTAGCAGCTCAAGATCTCCTTTTGCATAAAGAACCCAAGGTGGCTGATATATTTCTTTTAAAAACGGCGGATATAACGGATCAAAAAATGTAATTGGATGAATTTGATTATAACGATACTGGATTAATTGTTCTTCTACATGATGAGAATGGATTGTCTTTACTATTTCCTTTTCCATAGTAGGTGAAATAGAGGATATAAAGGAAGGGATTTTCTCCAACTGAAGAGTGGGATCTTCTTTTAGAAGACGATCGATCATTTTCCAGCTGATTCCTTGACAATGATGTAATTTCACTAATAATTTATTTATTATTTCCATCTTTTCTTCCTTTCGCTTTCTCCTTTTCACAAAGAAATTAGCTAAAAATACAAAAGAAAGAGAAACATAAATTAAGTAAGGAATTATCTTCCTTCATTATAATGAGTTTTCCTGAAAATTCCTAGCATTGTTATACTGTTTCCCTTGTAAATTAGTAGATTAGCTACATATGCCATCCTCTTGAAAAAAATCAAGAAAAAACCTAGCCTTATTTAGTAGAATAAGGCTAGATTAAGCTTTTCTCTATTTTGCTACTACTTCATGCGTCTTACATTTTTCGTATATCGACTGCTCTTTTAACACCTCAATTAGCGTTGCTCCCATATCAGATGGTGTTGGGGCTACTTTAATGCCGCATTCCGTTAGAACACTAATTTTTTCATCTGCTGTTCCTTTACCACCAGAGATTATTGCCCCCGCATGACCCATACGCTTTCCTGGAGGAGCTGTACGACCGCCGATAAATCCAACAACTGGCTTCGTCATATTTTCTTTCACCCAGCGGGCTGCTTCTTCTTCAGCCGTCCCGCCGATTTCCCCTATCATGATAACTGCATACGTATCTTCATCTTCATTAAATGCTTTTAACGTATCAATAAAATCTGTTCCATTGACTGGATCTCCACCAATTCCAACAGCTGTTGACTGACCAATCCCTGCTTGAGATAGTTGATGAACAGCCTCATATGTTAAAGTACCAGAACGAGAGACAACCCCTACATGCCCTTTCTTATGAATATATCCTGGCATAATGCCAATTTTACATTCTTCTGGGGTAATCACTCCTGGACAGTTTGGTCCTATTAATCTAGTCTTTTTCCCTTCCAAGTAGCGCTTAACTTTCACCATGTCCAGAACAGGAATATGTTCGGTAATACAGATTACTAAGTCTAGTTCAGCATCAACCGCTTCTAAAATAGCGTCTGCTGCAAATGGAGCTGGTACATAAATAACAGATGCATTTGCTTCGGTTACATCTACTGCATCTTTAACGGTATTAAATACAGGCACTCCCTCTACCGTTGTACCACCTTTCCCTGGTGTTACCCCGCCAACTATTTTCGTCCCATATTCAAGCATTTGCTTAGTATGAAATAGTGCTGTTGCACCTGTGATTCCTTGGACAAGGACTTTTGTATCTTTATTAATAAAAACACTCATTATGCATTCCCTCCTTGTTCTACTAGGGTTACAATTTTCTCAGCACCATCAGCCATCGATTCTGCTGCAACAATATCTACTCCAGATTCTCGAAGAATTTTTTTGCCAAGTTCCACATTTGTTCCTTCTAAGCGAACAACTAATGGCACATGAAGACTAACTTGCTTTGCAGCTTCCACAATTCCGGTCGCAATAACATCACATTTCATGATGCCACCAAAAATATTGACAAAAATCCCCTTCACGTTAGAATCAGATAGAATGATTTTAAATGCTTCCGTTACTTTTTCTGCTGTCGCGCCGCCCCCAACATCTAAGAAGTTGGCCGGTTCTCCGCCATAATGCTTAACAATATCCATTGTTGCCATAGCAAGTCCAGCACCATTTACCATACAGCCGATATTTCCATTTAACGCAATATAGCTTAAATCATATTTAGAAGCTTCTAATTCTTTTTCATTTTCTTCATCTAAATCCCTATATGCAACAATATCTTTATGTCTATACAATGCATTTGAATCAAAATTTAATTTTGCATCCAGTGCGATAATATTCCCATCTTCCGTTAAAACTAAGGGATTAATTTCGGCGATAGAGCAGTCTTTTTCAACAAATACTTTATATAATCCAGTCATAAAGGCAACTGCTTTATTAACTTGCTTGCTCGGAATGTTAATAGAGAAAGCAACTCGACGTGCTTGAAATGGAGTTAGACCAGTCACTGGATCAATAACTTCTTTTACGATCTTCTCTGGGTACTTTTCTGCAATTTCCTCAATTTCTGTGCCGCCTTCTTCAGAGGCCATCAATACGATTCTAGATGTTGCTCGATCCACGACAAATCCTATGTAATATTCCTTCTTGATTCGACAACCTTCTTCAATTAATAATCGTTTCACAACTTTTCCTTCGGGACCTGTTTGATGAGTTACTAATGTGCTCCCTAGAATATCTGAAGCATATGTTTGTACTTCATCTAAGCTTTTGGCAACTTTTACTCCTCCAGCCTTACCGCGACCACCTGCATGGATTTGCGCTTTCACTACCCATACATCACTATTTAATGTTTCCGCAGCTCGCACTGCCTCTTCTACTGTAAAAGCTACTTTTCCTTTTGGTACTGCGACGCCATTTAATTCTAAAATCTCTTTCCCCTGATATTCATGAATATTCAAGCTTCCACACCCCTTAATTTCCCTTTTTGTGTAAAATTGGAGACAACTGCATGATGACTTTCGTGAATGAATAACTTTTTCTCATCCATTTATTTGTTTTTTCCAAAACATAAGTATCGTTATCACTGTATTAATATTCTTTTCGAGAGCAAATTACGATTATTTTATGTATTTAGAAAAGACAAAAATATGTTCACGCTTTCATTTTAAAGGAAAAAACCTTTCTTTGTCTATAAAAAAGGCTTTTATCTTTAAATATTTTACAATTAAAAATATTTTTTCTTTCTTAGTTTGCTTTTTCCCCGTCTTTTTCCGTCGCTTCCTTCTCTAAAGAATAAATAAACGCAAACACTTCTGCCACAGCCATATATAAATCTTCAGGAATTTGTTCATTTATATTTAATTTACTTAAAAGCTCTACAAGAGAGGGATCTTCTTGAATTGGAATATTCTCTTTTTTGGCACGTTCCAGAATTTGTTCCGCAATCATACCCTTGCCTTTTGCAATAACGGTAGGTGCAGCGTGTTTTTGCTGTTCATAAGTTAATGCTATTGCTTCTTTCCTTTTTAAAGAATGGTGTTTATTCATATTTTTATATCCACCCCTTTATAGGCATTTCCTTTCACTGCTTGTTGGGAACTCCATACTGGCTTATGTTCTTTTGACAAGTCTTTTACATGTATAGACAGTAAAGTATAATCTAATTCCCGTAGTTTTTCTTTTAAGAGCTCCTCTGCCTGTTTAATTAAAGGCATTATTTCTGTTGACCGATCATTTAATACAATCATGTTCATGATTCTATTTTGAATATGGATATCAATAACTGTATCCTTTAAATTAGCCAGTTCTAAGTAAAAAAGAATTCGACAATAATTACTATCGACTTTTCCATCTGCTGTTTTTCTGCCATTATATTGCATTGTCACATCCACTTGTTGATTAAAAAAACGCAGAGGAATTTCCGTTACCATTTGCATCATTGGACCTGTTTGCTGACTGATAAGCTGATAACCTGTCACTTTATCAATTAGTTGACCTGCAGTTTCTTTTACCGCATCAGGGATGTCTTTTCCCATTAATCCTAGCAGTAGCGGTTTTAATATTTCTTGTGATGTTTGCTCCTCTATTTGTGCATGCTGTAACAGTCCCGCTTCAAATGAATAGCCAATTTTATGCAGGACAGCTTTTAGTGCAGCAAGCATATTATCTTGAACAAGCTTCCCCCCTTGACTAATCTCCGATAGGACATCCGCTACTTTTGGCTCTAGAATATGATAGGTAGACAACTGCTGCTGGAGTTCATTTAACAGCACACTAACACCTTTATTGGATTGCAAGGCCGAAATACTTGTAAATACTTCCTTCGTTAGAGGGAGCTGTCTTTCCATCATAAGACCGATAGTAGCAAGCTCTTGCTTCCCTATTGATTTTGGCAGCCATTCACCTATAGATCTTATCGCTTCTTTCGAAATTGGTAGATTATTAGATAGTAGAAAATGAAGGAGCAATTTATTTTCTTTCGTCTCGGTTAGATGTAGCTGCTGAAGCAGACCATTGATATTTCCCTTTTCAGCTGGAACTTCTGATGACTGCGGCAATACTTTTAGGACTGGTTTATTATCTGTAATGGAAACTTGAAACCAATAACTTCTATCAAGCGTTAACGGAATCGTTAGGTTTGCAAGCATTTTTTGTGAGCCTATTTGCACCTCTGCCATTTGTTGAGGAAAAAGCTTCGTCAATTTCCCATAAACTAGTTGTCCATCTCGTAATTCAAGACTTTTATTACTCATCACGTTTTCTTGAAATAAAGTTTGGACAATATGGTTAACATTCATCTTTCTCTTCCTCCTTCCTTCCATACAGATTGACCAAATTAGTTAGTTTCTACCATCTCTTTCACAGGAGAAAAACTTTTACGATGATGAATGGTAATTCCGTATTCTTTTAGGGCAGCCACATGTTCCTGTGTCCCATAGCCCATGTTTGTTGCAAAATGATAATCTGGATATTCTTGATGCAGCTCTTTCATCATACGATCTCTTGTCACTTTTGCTATTATGCTTGCTGCAGCAATAGAAACACTTTTACTGTCTCCTTTAATAAGAGATTGACTTGGATAAGGTGTCGTTAATTTCATTGCGTCAATTAGTAAGTATTCTGGTGTTTGTGAAAGTTCATTTATTGCTAGAAGCATCCCCTTTTTTGTTGCTTGATAAATATTTATGCGATCAATTTCAGCAGGTGAAATAATTCCCACTCCGATGGCGATTGCTTCTTTTTGGATTACCTCGTAAAATAGTTCTCTTTTTTTCTCAGATAATTTCTTTGAGTCATCGATACCTGGTAAATAGAAATCTTCTGGCAGGATGACAGCTGCTGTAACAACAGGACCTGCAAGCGGCCCTCTGCCAACCTCATCGATTCCTGCAATATATGTATATCCCTGCTTTCTAATCATTTGTTCATAGTAGTTCATCGATAGAAAATGCTGATGAAGCTTTTCTTCTTTCTCTATCCTCTTCTTCCAAGCCTCTAAGAGCTTCTGAGCCCCTTTCCTCTCGTCCTTTTCTAATTCGAGGATAAATGGGTCATTTACTTCCCTTATTGCTTCTAGCGCCTCTTTAATATCTTTCATTGTTGCTAATTTCATTGTTTACACCTCAGTAGTTATATCGGTTTAATCGCTTCCTTTTTTACAGCCCTGGTCACATTGCCTTCCAATATACATATCAGGCCTATAAATCGTCCTATCGTTCTTGTTGGATGCTTTATTTCTTTTCTCCCATAAAATTCAAAGCGTCTACACAAATGCAATAAACCTAATCATTTATATTACACAAAAAAGAGAAGTGTCTGTTTTTAGCCACTTCTCATTGCAGTTTTCATCCTTACATTTCGTCTGCTCTTTCGAACGTTAGCGGACCAAACTTTTCACCTCTAATGTCACGAATAATTAGTTCCGTTACTTTATCATAGTTAACGATACCTCCCCCTGACAGAGCTCCTCTAATCTCACCAATACGATCAAACAACTCTACTGTATCTTCTGGAATCGTTTCTAATTGATATCTTTCTTTTAAGCGTTGCGGATATTCCTTTTCCAAAAAGCGAAGCCCGAATATGGCAATGTCCTGCAAATTCAAAATTGTATCCTTTATTGCTCCTGTTAACGCAAGCTTTAAGCCTACTTCTTGATCTTCAAATTTCGGCCATAGTATTCCTGGTGTATCTAATAACTCCAGCTCTTTCCCTACTTTAATCCATTGCTGTGCTTTGGTTACACCAGGTGTATTCCCTGTTTTGGCAATGTTTTTCTTTGCCAACCGATTGATTAAAGTGGATTTACCTGCATTTGGAATGCCGACAATCATCGCTCGAATCGCTCGCGGTCTAATCCCTTTCGCTTTCATCCGATCAAATTTTTCTGCTAGTACTTCTTTTGCTAAAGCAGTAATTTCTTTCATTCCAACACCTGCTTGAGAGTTAATCGCAAGTGCTCTTATGCCTTTACTTTGAAAATAGTGAATCCATTCTTTTGTTCGTTCTTTATCTGCCATATCTGCTTTATTTAATAAAACAATTCTTGGCTTATGCTGAATAATTTCATCAATCATTGGATTTCGTGAAGATTGTGGAATTCTCGCATCCACTAATTCAAAAATAATATCAACTAGCTTTAATTTTTCCGTTACTTGCCTTCTGGCTTTGGCCATATGGCCTGGAAACCATTGTATAGTCATGCATGCACCTCTATTTCTTCCACTAACATTATTCTACTATTTTCCAATCAGCTATTGGCCAATATATAACACTTGTGGTGCCAATAATTTTATCAAAACCAATCGTACCAATATGGCGACTATCTTTACTATTGCGACGGTTATCTCCCATCACAAACAATTCTCCTTTTGGCACAGTTGCTGTAAAATCTTCTGTTAGAGGGCCCATTACGCCTTCTTTATTATGTTCTAAATAAGGTTCTTCATAAGCTTGTCCGTTCACATATAATACATCATCGCGATATTCAATTGTGTCTCCTGGTAGACCAATTACTCTTTTTATATAGTCCTTACCTTCCGGAGCGTGGAACACAACAATATCAAAGCGCTTTGGTTCACTTACTTTGTAATTTATCTTATTGACAATCATTCGATCTTGATCGAGCAATGTAGACTGCATGGATTCACCATCAACTACAATTGGAGCAAATAAAAAATAGCGAATAACAACAGCAAGTAAAACAGCAATTATTAATGCTTTACTCCATTCCCATACTTCATTTTTCTTCTTCTTTTCAGTTGCCATACCTTTCACCAATCCTTAACTGAACAATATAGGTATTTTTTATGTAAGATAAAAAAACTTATCCATCATGATAATATTTTAGCGGAATTTCCGAGTGAAGTAAAATTGGAAAGATTGCAGTTGGACTTTTGCTTCCTATTACTTAAAATCGTTAATATAAAGATTAGAGATCGATTTGCAAAGTAGTGATTCCATTAAAAGATCACTTCAGTTTCCTTTCCTCTCTGCATCTCTCTCATTTTTGGATGAATTACAGAACTATTCTTTCTAATATACGAGTTTTCTATAAGCAGCATTTAAAGATATAAAAAAGAGCTTGTTACAAGAACAGGCTCTTTTTTGGTAACAATTATCGAATTTCTTTAATACGAGCTTTTTTACCACGTAGGTTACGTAGGTAGTAAAGTTTCGCACGGCGTACTTTACCGCGGCGGATAACTTCTAGCTTCGCAATTTTAGGTGTGTGAACAGGGAATGTACGCTCAACGCCAACTCCGTAAGAAACTTTACGTACTGTAAAAGTTTCGCTGATTCCACCACCACGACGCTTAATTACAACACCTTCAAATAACTGAATACGTTCACGAGTACCCTCAACAACTTTCACGTGTACACGTACAGTGTCACCAGGACGGAACGCAGGAAGATCAGAACGAAGTTGTTCTTTTGTAATCTCTTCTATTAATTTTTGCATCGTTTTCAACTCCTTCCAACAGACGCTCTTGCACTCATAGTTTGAGACCTCTTGCAGCGGAACATCGTTATAAGACCCTTCACAGAAATTCATCTGTTTAAGTCACAAGTGTTATCTTAACATAAAAGGAGAATAACAGCAATATTTTTTCTAAAAATAATAGTATTACCTTGCTCCTTAATAGATTCATTCATCTAATCATCACCATACCGTATCCAATTAGCTTGGATGATGCTGATTTGTCAACTCTTTTACCAACTTTTTCTGCTTCTCAGTCAGCGGATAATTTTCTAGTAAATCCGGGCGCCTTTCAATCGTTCTTCGGAAGGATTCCCTTTCTCTCCATTCATCAATATGTGCATGATTTCCAGAAAGCAGCGTGTCTGGTACCTTCATTCCTCGGAAATCGGCCGGACGAGTATAATGAGGATGCTCCAACAAACCAGTGCTAAAAGAGTCATTAACATGGGATGCTTCTTTTCCAAGCACGCCTGGTAATAAACGTACTACACTATCAATAACGACCATAGCCCCTAATTCGCCGCCTGTAAGGACATAATCACCAATGGAGATTTCATCTGTCACTAAATGTTCTCTAATTCTCTCATCATAGCCTTCATAATGTCCGCAAATGAAAATCAAATGCTCTTCTTGTGCTAATTCCTCCGCTTTTGCTTGACTATATCTTTCGCCTTGCGGGCACATTAAGATGACACGAGGCTTTCTGTTATCTTTTGGTTTTAGAGCATCCACAGCGTCAAATATAGGCTGTGGCTTCAACACCATCCCAGCACCTCCTCCATATGGATAATCATCAACGGTTTGATGTTTATTATCGGAGTAATCGCGAAAATTGACGATATTATAAGCTACTTTTTCTGCTTCTTGTGCTTTTTTTAAAATGGAGCTATGAAGGACTCCTTCAAACATCTCAGGAAATAACGTCAATACATCTATTTTCATTAAGACAACAGCCCTTCCATCGGCTCTATGACAACTACTTTTTCTTCTACATCTACTTTCATGACTACCTCTTCAATGTAAGGAATCAAAATTTCACTTTTATCTTTCCCCTTTACCACCCAAACATCATTTGCACCTGGTGTTAATATTTCTGTGATTTCTCCAAGTTCTTCTCCTTCAACTGTCACTACTTTACAGCCAATAATTTCATGGAAGTAGTATTCATTCTCCGCGAGCTCTCCTAAAAAACTTTCTGGAACCTTCAGGAGACCTCCCTTCATAAATTCTACATCATTCACATTATCATAGCCTTCAAATGTAAGTAGATTAAAGTTCTTATGCTCACGATGGCTTTTAATTATCAGTTCTAGGGGATTTGCTTTATCATTTTGAAAAAAATAAATGGTGTTTCCAATCTTATATCGTTCTTCTGGAAAATCAGTACGAGAAATAACGCGAATTTCTCCTCTTATCCCATGGGTGTTCACAACTTTTCCAACATTAAACCATTTTTCCATTACCTTCACCTCTATCGAATATCAACCACTATTCCATCTTTGAGAACAATCGTCTTATTAGCACTTTCCCAAACCTGTCCTACTTGAACATCAACAAGTCCCATTACTTCCTGTTCTTTAATCTCTGTCCCTAGTGGTAGTATATGTAATTGCTTTAATTGAAACTCTATCGTTTTTTGTTTCTCTAATTTATTTGTAACTTCCTTACGAAAAAAAGTTTTTATTTCCGAAATAGAAGGATTATTTTTCAATTGTTTTCTTTCTTCAAATTGAAGCTGCTGTATTTCTTTTTCTAGCTGCTGTATTTCTTGCTTATATCGATCGGAAATCGACTTTTTGGTAGTTTCGGTTAATACTTGTTTTACTGTTACAGACTGAAGAATCTTCATTTACTTCCTCCTAACAGATGACAACTTTAGTCCTTACTACTAACAAAGTAACACAGATTACTCTTTTCGTCTAAAAGCAAAGGGGAAAATTCATGTACCGAATGAAATTACAGCTATTTTTCAGAAAAGCTAGCGTTTGTTTCATCCTTTTAGGATAATGAAGTATATATTAGCTTAAATTTTGATAATAATAGCTAAATAGCGCGATTATCAGCCTAGATTGCTCCTTTTTCAGCTAAATTTCCATTTTATCAGCCAAAGGCTTCTATTTTCCCTAAAAAACAAAGGAAGGAGGGTTCCCCCTCCTTCCTTTTCATTTAATCTCTAATATCAACAATAATTTTCTTTTGTTGTAATGATCCTGCTGCATAAACAATCGTTCGAATTGCTCTAGCAACTCGCCCTTGCTTCCCTATTACCTTTCCAATGTCATTCTCGTTGACAGAAAGCAAGTAAGTGATACGATTATCCTCTTCTGTTACAGTGACAGCAACTTCCTCTGGAAAATCAACAAGGGGCTTAACAATCGTTTCTATAAGCTCTTTCATTGCATCAAATATTATTTACCGTTTTTGATATTGTGGAATTTCTCCATAATACCTTGGTTAGAGAATAGGTTACGTACTGTATCAGATGGTTTTGCACCATTTTGTAACCATTGTAGAGCTTTATCTTCGTTGATTTCCACGATAGCAGGGTTTGCTACTGGATTGTAAGTTCCTACTGTTTCAATGAAACGTCCATCACGTGGTGAACGAGAATCTGCTACTACGATACGATAAAAAGGAGATTTTTTTGCTCCCATTCTTTTTAAACGAATTTTTACTGCCATTTAATATTGCACCTCCGAATAGTTTCACACAAGATAGTATATTATCAGATACTCCAACACTTTGTAAAGTGTTTTTTCTTGTCAGTGTTAAAAATCTTTATTTACGCCCTCTCACAGACAGTCTCCGCGCCATTTCAATGGACAAACAGATCCTTTTTTTTACAAAAAACCGCTGTTAAAAAGGGTTAAATGGTAATTTAAATTTACCTTTTTTCTTGCCTTTTTGACCCATATTGGTCATTTGCTTCATCATTTTTTTCATATCATCAAACTGCTTTAAAAGTCGATTTACTTCTGGAACCGTTCTTCCGCTTCCTTTCGCAATACGCTTTCTTCTGCCAGAATTGATAATTTCAGGATGTTCTTTTTCTTGCTTTGTCATGGACTTAATGATTGCCTCAACATGGGCAATTTGCTTTTCATCCACTTTCATATTGTTTAAGCCTTTGATTTTGTTCGCACCTGGCATCATTTTTAATAATTCGTCAAGTGGTCCCATACTTCTAACTTGGCTTAGGGAATCAAGAAAATCATCAAAGGTAAATGAATCAGACTTCATTTTCTTTTCTAACTCTCTTGCTTTTTCTTCATCTACATTAATTTGTGCTTTTTCGATTAAGCTAAGGACATCGCCCATTCCCAAGATTCTGGAAGCCATTCTCTCAGGATGAAATGCTTCAAGCGCATCCATTTTTTCTCCCAAACCAACAAATTTAATTGGTGTATTTGTTACAGAACGTATCGAAAGTGCTGCTCCCCCGCGTGTATCCCCATCAAGCTTTGTTAAAACAACTCCCGTTAATCCTAACTGCTCGTTAAAACTGCCAGCTACGTTAACAGCATCCTGCCCTGTCATTGCATCGACAACGAGTAATATTTCTTCTGGGTTTGCAAGTTCTTTGATCTGCTTTAATTCATCCATTAGTGCTTCGTCTACATGAAGGCGACCAGCTGTATCAATTAAAACATAATCATGATGATCTTCTTTTGCTTTTTCAATTGCTTGTTTTGCAATTTCAACTGGACTAACTTGATCTCCTAGTGAAAATACCGGAAAATCAAGCTGCTTGCCTAAAGTTTGTAATTGCTTAATTGCAGCAGGACGATAAATATCAGCAGCAACCAATAACGGATTACGATTATGTTTTTTACGCAATAAATTCGCAAGCTTACCAGTAGTTGTTGTTTTACCTGCCCCTTGTAATCCGACCATCATAACAACAGTTGGCGGGCGCTTACTAACGCCAATTTTACTTTCTTCTCCACCCATTAATTCAGTAAGTTCTTCTTTTACTACTTTAATAACTTGTTGTCCAGGAGTTAAGCTTTTTAGCACTTCCTGTCCAACTGCACGTTCACTTACTTTTTTAACAAAGTCTTTTACCACTTTAAAGTTAACGTCCGCTTCAAGGAGTGCAAGACGAACTTCACGCATCATTTCTTTAACATCCGCTTCATTTACTTTCCCTTTTCCACGGATTTTTTGCATCGTGTTCTGCAGTCGGTCAGCTAAACCTTCAAATGCCATACGTCAGCCTCCTTAATCTAATTTCTCTAGTTCCTCTACTGCTTCTCGCAACGCAGATATAGATAAGGTATCATGTTCTAGCATTTTTTTCATCTTTTCAAAAAGAACTTGACGTTCCTGAAATTTCTGAAGTAACCCTAACTTATTCTCATATTCTTCTAGCATTGCTTCCGTACGTTTAATGTTGTCATACACCGCTTGACGGCTTACATTGTACTCAGCAGCAATCTCCCCAAGAGAGTAATCATCCAAATAGTAAAGAGACATATAGCTTCGTTGCTTCGGTGTTAACAACGACTGATAGAAATCAAATAAATAATTCATTCTCGTTGTTTTCTCAAGCATCGAATAATACCCCCGTGTTAAGTCAAAAGCCTTTACATCAACTATTTTACACACCAGAAAAAAAGATGTCAAGAAAATATCTTTACAAATCGAAATGCGGAAGCGCCTTGATTATCGTTGTACAAACTGGAAGGTTTCTGACTGAGATAAAGGAAACACGGTGAACGGTAGGGAAGCGATGTTGACTTATCGTAGGGAAGACACCTGGAAGTTTGCTAAACGATAGGCGTTGCAGCTGGACAAATCAAAAAGCGGCGGGGGTCCGTTTAGTGGCGTGTGGGGTGGAGTGGCGTTTCCTGAGATATAGGAAACACAGTGAACGACAGTGAACTGATGTTGAATTATCGTAGGGAAGCGGCGGGAAGCCCATCAGCCCCTAGACCCCCGGAGCTGGACAAACCGAAATGCGGAAGCGCCTCGGTTATCGTTGTACAAACTGGACGGAAATTCTATAAATGAATTAGTTTTTTTGACTCTGTCTTAGATTTTTTCATATAACATAAAATAGATTTTGGTTTTCATTAGATTTCTCTATTACCTTTTCCTCCGCGTCATCCCGTTTTCGGTCACAGAAAGCTCTTCTCTATTACCCTTTTCTCCGCTTCATACCGTTTTCGGTCACAGAGAGCTCTTCTCTATTACCCTTTTCTCCGCTTCACACCGTTTTCGGTCACAGAGAGCTCTTCTCTATTACCCTTTTCTCTGCTTCACACCGTTTTCGGTCACAGAGAGCTCTTCTCTATTACCTTTTTCTCCGCTTCACACCGTTTTTGGTCACAGAGGGCTCTTCTCTATTACCCTTTTCTCTTATTTCCCCTTCTTTCGGTCACAGAGAACTCTTCTTTATTACCCTTTCCACCTCAAAAAACTAACTGCAGACAACCAATAAAGTTTGTCTGCAGTCTTATAACAATCTGATTCATCGCTTTTTCTTCCGCTTCATTTCTAATAATTGTTCCAAATGATTTTCGCTGTCTACCTTTTCCGTCTTTATCTTCTCTCGCGGTTTTTCTTGCTTTTGTTTCGGTTCTCTGCTTGAAACATCTTTTTTGAAAGTAACTGGTCTTTCTTTAGGTGCTACACCTTTCTTCTCGATAGAAGGTATTCGACTCTTTTGGTGCTTACCTCTTTTTCTCTTTTCAAAGACAGGGAAAAATTTCACTGGTAATCCAAGTCTTCGAATAGCAATTTCGAAAAATAGAAGCAGGAAGCTAATTAACAGCAAGATTTCGGTAATCTCCTGCTTTTGTTTAACTGGTTCCTTCAACGGACGAAACGCTTGTGATTCTTTCTCCAGCTGAGATCCGTTAGTTATCGCCAGAAGCTCAGCAAGCTTTTCTTTATTTGCTCCGGTAATTAAATATTCGTCTGAATAGGGAACGGTAAATCCTGATTGGTAAACAGTAACGTTTCCGTCCTCATCTGTTTGTTTGACATGAATAAAATAAAGACCAGGATCATTGCCAACATCCACTTCATATTTTCCAGGAGCGAGCATTTTAGTATTTCCTTCCACCGTTTCTCCTCTTTCGGAGATAATGGTTGTTTCAATCGGAAGCATTGATAAGTGATCCGCTGTTATCGATAGATAGGTTCTGTCCTTCGCTTTTTCAACAGATAAAGAATATGCCTCCGAATCGTACTGTGGCAAGGTTTTTTCGACCATTTTTGTCATAAAACTACTCCATTGGTTCCAACGCGCCCAATCTCCTGCCCACATGCCATTTACGTCAGAAGTGAAAGCTATTGCCTTTCCTAGACCGTATTGCCATTCCGCAAGAATAGGATCTTTTTTTGTACTCTCAATTGGAACGATGCTTTCTGATTTTGGCGTTGTGGCGATATAGGCATTCATTTCTGGTACCCCTTTACTAAACAAGGAATCCCACCCATAACCAGACTTTATTTGGGGATAAAACGGATTATCCTCAATATAAGTTTTTGTCGCCATAACGGTTTCTCTTGATAGAATCGAAGGAATTACCGAAGAATCCTGTACATCATAAAAACGTCCAGCTCCCATTTCCGCTAATTTTTCTAATAAATTCCGATCTGCATCCGCCCCCAAAGCCACCGTCGAAATTGTAACATTTTTCTTACTGCCATTATTAATTAACTCCTCATAATTATTATTCGTTGCGGATTGTCCATCTGTTAGCAAAATAATATGTTTTCTTTTTACATCTAAATCACTGATTTGCTCATAGGCTTCCAGTAATGATCCATAAATTTCGGTTCCGCCGCCAACTGGGACAGAACGAATCTTATCTACAACTTCCTCTTTATTTTTCAAAGGTTTAGGTTCTACGATCACCCATGGCTTATCATCAAAAGCTATAAATCCTAATGTATCTGTCTCTTGAAGCAATTCAACAGTCCGTGCTGCTGCTTCTTTTGCTAACGAAAATTTCGATCCGTCCATACTTCCAGAGCGGTCTAACACAATCATTAATGCTAGTGAGGGCATTTCCTTTTTCCCTTTTATATCCATATCAACAGGCAATAGTTTTTCGATAGGGGTTTGGAAATATCCTCCTAATCCAAAGCTATTTTCTCCACCTGTCATGAGAAAACCGACGCCAAAATCTTTCACGCTTTTTTCAATAAGACTCATTTGCTTTTCCGTAATATCTGTTGCTGCAATATTATTAAAAATAATCGACTGATAATTCAAATAGCCAGAAAGCACAGTAGGAAGCTGAATAGAGGAACGAACCTCTACTTTATATCCAGCAGCTTCTAATGCTTGAACAAATGATTCATTGGGGCTATTTTGCACTACTAAAATTTTCGGAATGGTTTTAACCATATTGACAACCTGAAGCTTATTATTTTCAGCATAGGCATCATTCATTAGATCAACTTCTGCTTTATATGTTACCAATCCAGTCTGTTTTACAGGAAACTGGATAGGGATTACATTTGTACCTTCTTTCACTTTGATAGACTTTGAAACAATTTTATGATTATTTTCATAAAAATGAAGTAAGCCCGTTTTCGCCTTATTACTTTCAATGGTTACAGAAACATTTGCTTGTTCCCCTTCAAATAAAGTAGACGGCACTTCTACATCTGTAACAGCAGTATCTTCATATAAAGAGGGTTCAAGCAGCACAGTGTCTAATTCAATGGAGCGGTTTTTTAATAATTTTGCCGCTTCGGTAAGATTCCCCATCGTCTCGTTCCCGTCGGTAAACAGTATAATCCTACCGCCGCTATTATTGGAAAAAACACTGCTAGCAAGGTTAAGCGCCCCTTCAATATTTGTGTGGTCTTTACCTAACTCCTCATTCCATTTAGAAAAACGAAGTTCCTCTTTGCCCATCATTTGCTCTATAGTTGTTTTTTCTCCGAAGGAAAGTACACTATAGAGATCTTTTTCCTTTTTATATCGCAAGCTTTTTTCCAGCCATTCAAACTGCTGCTCTCCTGCATCTTGTACACTTGCACTGCGATCCATCAGAAAAACAACTTGGTTTTCTTTTTGCGGCAGAACTATTTGTGGAATGGCAAGCGCAAGGATTAATAAAGCAAAAATCAAACTTCTTAAAAAGAGAATAACTTGTCTTTCTTTTCTATTTGACATCGTCCTTGACTGTTTCCAATATCGATAAAGAAGAAAGATAATAGGTAGAAAGATTAATAGAATGAATGGGTATTTAAACTCTATCTGCACGTCGGTACACCTCCCATTCCATACATAAAATGATCAGCGCAAGCAAGCATAAAATATACCAGAACCAATCATTCTGCTTTTTTGTCATTTCATTGCCTATTAGTTTATCTTCATTTAGAACAAACGACTTTTGCGTAGCAGTCGTCTTCTCTCGATCATCGAGATTTACGGAAAAATATAGAATTTCAGAGCCATTTGTCAATTGATAAACACCAGGCAGCTTAGGTGCTTGAAAACCATCATCCAACGAGAAGGTTCTCACTAATTGGTCGTTTTCATTATAAATATCCCACTCTGTTTCTTTGCTTGTTAAATGAATGGTCCGCGATTCTAATGGCTGAAAATCACCTACATAATTGGATTGAGAAGAAAGCCATTGATACATATTATATAAAAAGATCGGAAAACTTGGATGTAATGGCCAATCACTATCTTTTAAGTCAAATTGAATAGCTATTGCGGGCTGATTATTCCATTCGCCTTTTTGAATTAACGGCAGTTCTCCACTTTTAACAATAGGTTTCATCGTTTTCATTGTCTGCTTCATTGCACTTGCGATAAAAACATCCTTCATATCGACATGTAAAAGTAGTTCATCCTCACTTGGTTCTATCACTGTTTGCACTTCTTCTTTTTTTCCTCCTGTAAAGAAGAAAACAAATGGACCTTCGATGTGTTCGGGTAACGCAGACCCAGATAATAGGAAAATACTATCCTTTTTGGTGAGAAAATCTTCTTTATTCTCCATTTGGATAACTTGAAGCCCAATCGCCTCAAATCCTTTTACCAAAAAAGGATTCATTTCATTATCAGTATAAATAGTTGTTGCCTGTTTATTTAATACAGCGGTTTGCATATTATCAACTGCAAAATCATCTGAAGCATTAAGTTTAGCATCGTAATAAGATTTCTCAGGAAGCTCGTTTATCGCAATTACTTTTCTTTCCTTTGGCTTTAATTCAATATCTTGTTGATAAAGTACTGTTTTTTCACTTTCAACTTGAAAAGGTATGGTTTTATGGGAATCAGTTTGATTTTCCACCATTGCAACACCCGCTACTTTATCGGCATTTTTTGATACACCAAAAGATAAAATCGAAATATTTTCTGCTTTTTCCTGCTCTTGATTATGTACTTTTACATAAAAAGAATCGATATTTTTTATCCTTTCCTTCTCCAGCCCATCCGAAAAAATATGAATGGCCGTTTTACCCTCTTTCGCTAGACTTGCCGTCAGCTCTGTTGCACTTTGCCAGTCTTCATGTGTATAGGAAAGTTCTAACCCTTTAATTGCAGCACTTATTTTATCGCGCTCTGACTCATTATGCAGAAGAATTTGAGGACGATCATTTACCTCTAAAATCGTAACAGCTTGATTTTTCTGAAGACTTTTCATCATTTCGAGTGCTTCTTTTTTGCTATCTTCTAAACGGTTAGAGCTACTACCATTCGCGGCCATCGAAGCCGAGGTATCAAATAAGAATATGATTTGCTCCCCTTTCATCGTTTCTTTAGCAAAATATGGTCCTACTAATGCAAACATCAAGAGTAGCAAGCATAGAAGCTGCAGCCAGAATAGAACATTATTTTGCCATTTATGAAACCAGGAGGATGCCCTCATTTCCTTAAGAACTTCCTCCCAAAGTAAATTGGAGGGGATAGTTTGTTTTGTATATTTTTTGCGAAAAAAATATATTAGGATGAATAATCCAATAAAAATTAGCAGCAAAAAATAATAGGGTTGTGCTAAATGCATTTTGTCTCTCCTTTTGGCTCGTAATGAAAAAGAATTATTGAACCAATCCAGCAAACGCCAGTTCTCGTAAAATAATCGTTTGGATATCTAGTTTATCGCTGATTTGGCAATAACGGATACCATTTGTGGCACAAAGAACTTCTAGTTCTTGATTATGCTGATCGAGTCTTTTTCTATAAAGTGTTTTAATCGAGCTATTTAGACTTACATCCACGGTTTTTCCATTTTCACTATCGACTAATTGTATGTCACCAGATAGATTCGGATGAATCTCGCTCTCACTTAGTAATTGAATCAGCCATATTTGCTGATTGCGATATTTTAACCGTTTAAAACTTTCCTCAAATAATGACAAAGCTTCTAAACCGTCTGTTATCAAAATAATCATTTGGGTCGGCGCTTTTATAGAATTGCTTAATGATTGTGTGAAGCTTTCATTAATCGTCTGCTCCTTCACATCAACAATCTCATAAAAGGTTCGTTTATTATGAACCGAACCTTTGCGATGAAAGGAATGCTTTGTAGAAACAACAGAAAAACTCAGTCTATCCTCATGTGATAATGTGATATAAGCTAAGCTTGCCGCTAATTCTCTTGCTAGCTCCCACTTGGAAGGTATTTGTTTCATTGAGGCTGTCCCATCAAGGAAGATACTAACTGATATCTCCTTTTCATCTTGAAATCTTTTAATATATGGCTTATTTGTTCGGCCATATACATTCCAATCGATTTGGCGAATATCATCACCAGGATGATAGATTTTATAATCAGCAAAATCCAAGGAGGTTCCGTGAATATGAGATTTTCTTCGACCATTCTGCATTCCTGCACCCTTCGTCGAAACTTGCAGTCTTTTTCGATTCATTCTTGCTAATAAGGAATGATAGTTCTTCATCGTCCCTTCCCTACTTCAATGCGTAATGTTTTTTCCAAAATATCTTCCATAATTTGATCAGTCGTAACGCCCGCAATTTCCCCTTCAAAATTAAGCAAAATTCGATGTCTAAACACTGGTAGTGCCGCATAACGCAAATCTGCCATGGAGACATGCAGTCTTCCAGAAGCTAATGCTCTTGCTTTTGCCATGGTTACTAAGGACTGCAGTCCCCTCGGACCACTTCCTGCCTGAATATACTTATTTCCTAATTCTGTCGCATCCTCCGAACCAGGATGAGTGGCAGAAACAATATTAACAGCAACGTCTAAAATATCATCCGCAACGAGAATTTGTTTGACAAGACTTTGTAAATGAAGAATATCCTCTACAGAGGCAACACGCGTTAATACAGTTGACTCCGTTCCAGTAGTCTTTTTAATAATGGCTTTTAGTTCTTCTTTTGACGGATAAGTAACATGCAATTTACATAGAAACCGATCTAACTGAGCTTCCGGCAATGGATAAGTTCCCTCCATATCAAGGGGATTTTGTGTTGCCAAAACAAAAAATGGCGCTGCTAATTTTTTCGTTTCCCCCATAATGGTGACTGTTTTCTCCCCCATCGCTTCCAATAAAGCACTTTGCGTTTTCGGTGTTGCACGGTTAATTTCATCTGCAAGAACAATATGCTTAAATAAAGGTCCTTCATGAAAATGAAATTGTTGTTTTCCTTTATTATCAGGCTGCAGCACCATCGTACCAGTAATATCTGCCGGCATTAAATCTGGCGTAAACTGAATTCGCGCGAAGGATAAGTCCAAGACTTCCGAAATAGTTCGAATCATCATCGTCTTTCCAAGACCTGGAAGCCCTTCTAAAAGTACATGTCCACCTGCCAGCATACACCAAAGTACCTCATCAGTAATTTTTTCCTGTCCGACAATGAATTTGCCAATCTCCTCTTTCACCTTTTTAAGCAAAGCCTCTGCTTGGATAAAATCCTGTTCCACTAGTTCTTTTTCCATCTTTTCCCCTACTTTTCATTTGGTTTGATATCAGTAAAATAGTTCTTTACAATATTTTCTAAGTCATTTGGCAATTTATATCTTGAAGTACTTTCCCTGTAAGAAGCTTCATATTCTGAAAATACCTGTTCATACGGACGAATATTCCCTTTTAAAACTGGACCCTCCCCTTCTGTCATCTGACCTTGCTTGCCATTGCCTAATTTACCTGAATCCACTTCGACATTATCTTTTCCAACCACTTTTTCCGGTACTGTTAATAACTCTCTGCTACCGCTTCCGAATCCAGCTCCTGAGCCATTCCCATTCCCTGATCCACCAGCACCATTGCCTGAACCTGAACCCGAACCTGAACTGGAATCAGAGCCATTTCCAGAGCCTGATCCTGATCCATTACTATTGCCTGAACCGTTGCCTGAGCTGGAAGAATCATTATTTCCATTTGTTGAATTGCCCTTATCATTCTTCCCTTGCTGACCACTGGTAGTTGTCTCTCCTAAGGAAGTTGTATCATTATTACTGGAGCCTTTGGCAACCGTACGAGACTTAGGGATCGTTATTCCATTTGCTAGACTTTCATCCTCCAGCTTCTTCCCAACCTGAGCAAGTTCTGTTTGCACAGTTTCTAATTGTTGCAGCAATTCCTCATTACTCAGCAATTCATCCATTTGCTTTAATAGCTGTTGAAACTGCTCTTCTGATAATTGCTTATTTGCACCTGTCAATTGATTGAGAGCATCTTTTTGTTGATCTGTTAATCGTTTATATTGTTCGTTTGCTTTTTGTAATTCCTTCTGTACTGCTTCCTTATCTTTCTCTGAGATAGCCTTAGAGAGAGACTTCAAACCAGTCTCATTCAGCATCGATTCTATCTGTTGGCGTTCCTTGCTTTTCTCTTGGATCTTTCTCTTTTGCAGCTGAAGCTCTTTCGCTTGTTTTTCCAATTCTGCAAAGGTTTTTTCTACCGTTTCCTTCTTTTCTAATTGCTTTTGGATTTGTTTTAGCTCTTTTCTCACCTGTTTATCTGTTTCTTTTTTTATCGCTTTTTCTAATTCCTTTTCCGCTTTAGCGATCGTTTTTATCTCATTCTCTTTTTTCTTGGCAGCTTCCATATTAGCTGATGGAAAAAACTGTAACAGTAGACAAATGATGAAACATACCATTCCTGAAAGAATAAATTTCGGATAAATATATCTTTTCTTTCGGCTTAATACAGCTAATTGTTTCTCTGTCATTTGCGCTATCGCTTGTTTTACAACTACTTGTTCGACCGCACCTTCACTATGTAGATAGGAAAAGGCCGTCGTTGCATAATCATCGGCAACAAATTGATTATATAGTTTTACCGCTTGTTTTTCTGTTGGCCATTTTCTCCATAAGCGAATGAGAAAGATGGAAACACCAACACAAAACACCGCGAAGAGATAGTACAACAAAAAAGGCAGAATAAAAAGATACGCCATTATGGAAAGGAGGAGAAATCCTCCTCCTAAAAGTGCTAGTAATAGGCATAGCTCTTTTGCAAGCAACTCTCTAGCAATAGATTTTCTTACTGGTTTGAGCAATTCCTTATACTGCTGAAGATTTTCCATAAACTTATCAACTTCCCTTTTTCATATTAGCACGTAAATTACGAACACTAATTGTTAATGACAATGCAATCACAATACAATAAGTAATAAGATGGGCAGCCCAAATCGGAAACTTAATGCCTGTCAATTCTTTAATTTGTTCAGAAACAGTTGGTTCAAATATATCTGCTAGCACAATACCAGGATTAAACATGGCACTAAAGTATACAGAAGGTACTTTTGCAGGAGTCGAAGCAGCATGAATATTCGCTATTTGAAAAAGAATAAGAGAAATAACTGCCGTTCCAGCCACAATAAATAACGCAACACTATAGGTTGTCACCATACTAACAATTGTTTTGCGTATGAGGGTTGAAAATAAAACCCCGAAACTGCCAATGACAAGCATTGTAAATAAACTGAAGAAAAATACTTGTGTTAACTGCGTTGGCGAAATCCCCCCATATAAAAACACAAAACTGTATATCGGAAGACTTGCTAAAATTAATAGTACTAAGTACGAAATGGACGAAAGCAATTTGCCGAGAATAATCGTAAAGCTGCTTTGAGTGGTTGTTAAAAGAATACTTAAGGTTTGTCTTTCCCTTTCACTACTAATCACCCCACCTGTCAGTCCTGGTGTAATAAATAAAACTAATCCTAATTGAACAAACGCCAAAAACATAAACATCAAGCGGCTCTCCTGCGGCTTAAAAAATCCATTTGGGCTCGAGGTTCTGAGTACATACATTAAAGCAACCATCAGCAAGGTAAGCGCAAGTAGATAAAACAGAATTCCGACAAATGTTTTTCCTGAACGAAAACGTAGCTTTAACTCTTTATTTAATACTGGATTCATGAAATAAGCTTTCAAGAGAATTCAACCTCCTTTGTAATCTCCATAAAGACATCCTCTAAATTGCTCTCCATTTCTGAAAAACTAATAATCGGAATTTCTTTTTGAATCGCTGTTTTTAATAATTCTTGCTGCGCTTTATCTCCACCTTTAAAGAGGAACTGAATTACTTTGCCATCTTCCAGCACTTCTATCTTTGAAATTCGTGGACTTTCCTCCAAAAATTCAATCGTTTTTTGTATATCAAATGTTTTTACACTAATGATTTTTTCACTCTGTAATTGCTGTTGAATAGCTGAAACCGTTCCTTGTGCCACTAATTTTCCTTGATCCAGAATTCCAATGACATCACACATTTCTGCTAGTTCTGGCAAGATATGTGAAGAGATAAGAATAGTCTTTCCCATATTCTTTAATTCTTTTAAAATCTCCCGCATTTCAATGCGTGCCCGTGGATCCAATCCAGATGCTGGCTCGTCTAGAATAAGAACTGCTGGATCATGGATTAAACTTCTCGCAAGACAAAGTCTTTGTTTCATTCCTCGCGATAAAAGATCAACATATTCTTTTCGCTTATGAGAAAGATTTACTAGCTCTAACAGCTGCGGAATTAACTTTTCTCTTTGCGCAGCTGAAATTCCATAGCTAGCACCATAAAAATCTAAGTATTCTTCTGCTTTTAACTGATCATAAACACCAAAGAAATCAGGCATATATCCTAACTGTTTTCTAACCTCTTTCGGCTGTTTAATAATATCAGCCCCATTTATCGTTGCTGTTCCAGAAGTAGGTGCTAATAAAGTAGCAAGAATAGAGAAGGTCGTAGATTTACCAGCTCCGTTCTGGCCGACAAACCCAAACACACATCCTGCTTCAATCTGTAAATCTAATGGTTCAAGTGCTGTAAACTTTCCATACTTCTTGGAAAGACCTTTAATTTCTATCATTCTTTTATCTCTCCTTTCACCTTAACAGATGGCAATTGCATGTATGGGTCACCATTTGTTGCTTTATTCACCTTCAGCGTAATTTTCCTATTTCCATCCAAATAGTCGGCAATCTTTTGTTTCTCCAATTTGAAAAGATTTTTTACTTCTTCATAATTTCCTGTGCGTTTATTATAAATACTGTATTTCACACCTGGAGTTCCGCTTGCTTGTATCGTAATAGATTCAAAAGCAATCGAGCTATCTTCATAAGATTTCGGAATTCCAAGTGTATAGAGATACTCCCCATCTTCTAACGTAAAATCATTTTCTTGGAAATTCTGATTATAGACAGTTCCTTTAATTACTGCTAGTTTCTGGTACATATCTCCTTCATTCAAGGTAAAAGGCCCAGGAAAATTATTGGCTATTGTAAGAGGCTCCATTATTAAATTAGTGCTGTTCTTTGTTACCTTTCCACTTGTTAAACCAACCTTAATGATATCCTCATTTGTAATTCCAATTAATAATGGATCTCCAGTTGTCACAGTCTTAAAATACTCCGTATTCAACACCAATCCTGAAGCAACTAATTCTCTATATTCATTTAAATCATTTCCATTGTAATCATAAACATAGGAACCTTGATTCGAATCAGATGGTTTAGAAAAATACTTATGCTTACGAGAAACCTTAATTTTTTTTGTTTCTCCAGCAGCAAGCGAACCTAATTCGATTTTTTCCGTTCCCGACCATATAAATAGGTTGGAGAAAGCATATGGAAAATGATTGGTTATGGAACCAGTAATCTCTTTTTCTGTTGTTTCAAACTTATGACTGAATCCACCTTCTACCGGGATACTGGACTTGCCGTACATAGTACGACTGGACCAATACTCTACATCCGGAAAAATCATTTCATTCTTTTTTACTTTTTCCTTGGTAACGGCCTTCATCTGTAATTCTCCATATCCTGCAAAAGGAATAGGAGTATACAAATTTTTATCATACATTAACGTAAAATCACCAGATTTATTCGATAAAAGAGTTGTAGCTTGATATCCAGATAAATAGTTATTGCTATATTGATAGACACCCATTTCATTAAATTGCGGATTTCTTATTTTATCCTTTGCACCCGTTAGGAACACTGCAATCGATAAAAGAATCGATAAGCTCGGAATAATCCACCAAGCATGCTCTCGTTTGTCGATTCTTTTTAACACAACGTATAAAATCGGCACAATAACGAGCAAATAACCTGCCAAAATAATTAATAAGATACTTGTGGATATAGTAGAGCTCTCGAAATATTCATTTGCCTGCACAAAACTATTATAAAGATCACCAATCGGGTTACTGTTATATTGAGAATTATTGGCATGCTGCGAACTTTCAGCTAATAGTATTTTTTCTACCCAACTATTAAATCCGGACCAGCCAAGAAAACTGGGATCACTAAGTGAAAAGGAAGCTTGTATAATTTTTCCTTCACCGAGCTCCTTTTTCGCCATAATCGGCTGGTCATTATGTAAAACAATTGCTTCTGCGCCTTCTATTAAGGTAGATTGATAACCATCTATTTTCGCTTGCTGTTTATTTTTTGTGTCTAGAACCGCCAAGGAAAAAGCTTCTTTTTTGCCAAGTGCTAGCGGCATCGATGTTTCTAACTGACCGTATGCTTGCTTTCCATTTGGTTGTGCACCAGTAATCAAAATACCTCCATTTTCAATCCATTTTTTTATTGCTTGCTGCTGCTCATCCGTTAATTCACTCAGTGAAAATTGATCAACCAGCAGATAGCTTATTGTTTCAAGCGCTAATGCCTGATCAGGTATTTCTTCTTTGATCATTTCCGTTGTATAAATGGAATTACTAGGCAGCTTTCTTAAATCTTTAAATTTATCATATTGATCAGTAAGTATACCTAAAGCCTGTTCAGGGATAAGATTTACCCTCACTTCTTTTACTCCAGTAAAAGTTACTTCATCGCCATTCTGCCAACTTCCGCGATATAATTTCATCTTTTTGTTAGCATAGTCTGTATCAGAAGAAATCCCAGGGATTGTGGCCATATAGGTCTTCTTACTATTTGCCGGTATATCGACAGATACTAATGTTTGTCCTCCCGCTTCATAGCTTGGAGAATAGGGAATTAATAAATCTCCTTTAAAGTCTTCTCCACTATTTTCCAGTATAATTTTTAATTGAAATCCTTTTCCATCCATTACCTTACCAGCAAATCCAGCCTCTGTTGTGATTTTTATGGTGTCAGTAGAAGCGGCATTTGCTTCTTTGACAATAAAAGTAGTGGCCAATAACAAGATAAAACATATAATTATCACTTTTTTTACTTTTCGCAAACTTTGTTTCCCCCATTTTCTATTTTTTGGTTCTAATTAATTAACGATTGGCAGTGGTTTCCTCCCTACAGTAAATACCAAAAATATTATAATGTAATTTTACACTATTTAGAGCATTTTATACATATGTTTTTTGGATATTACTTAATACTTGCCTCTCCTTCATTAGACGAAGAGACTGTTAGAATTGTTTTATGTATTGGAAGCTATTTTTTTGGAAGCATAAAAAAACTTCTGTTAACCTTTTAACAGAAGTTTGAGTTTAATATTGTTTTATAATTATCAGTGTTAGTATTTTTGTAAAATATTCATTTCGCTTTCATTCAATCTTTAAAGGCAATTGAACTAACTTTGAACATATGCTAGTTTAAATGAAAAAGGATAAGGATACTGGATGGAATCGCTATTAAAATTGCACCAATTATTTTCATGCGCAGGCCTGATAAGCTGCTTAAAAATAGGTTTTCTTCTTCTATCGTGAGCAGATTTTCTCCTTCTGCTTCTGTGAATTTTTTTGCTGGCAAGGAATCACCTAGTCGAGCATAAGCATGATGCTGAACAAGATGGCCTTTTACTGTTAAGACAACGCCTCCAATAAGAATAAGCAAAACAACGCTTTGAATAATCAAACGTTTTCCCTCCGAAAAAAAAGATATTACTTTTATTATTCTTCTTATCCTTATTTTTATTACGTCTTTGCAATAATTTAACATTCATTTACAAAAAAAGATGTCGTAAAGCTTCCTTAACGACATCTTTCCAAGCTACTCACTGTTACTCTTCGCTTTGCTCTACTAAGTTTGAAAATAAACCATAGACATATTTTTCTGGATCGAAGCTTTGGAGATCGTCCATTTTCTCACCTAAACCAACAAATTTAACTGGAATATGTAATTCGTTTCGGATTGCTAATACAATTCCACCCTTTGCTGTTCCGTCTAATTTTGTTAGCACAATGCCACTTACATTTGTTGTTTCTTTAAATGTTTTAGCTTGCACTAATGCATTTTGTCCAGTAGTTGCATCTAGCACGAGTAAAACTTCGTGCGGAGCACCTGGGACCTCTCGTTCAATTACTCGCTTTACTTTTTCTAATTCCTTCATTAAATTGACTTTATTCTGCAATCTTCCAGCTGTATCACAAAGAAGAATATCTGCTTGACGAGACTTAGCAGCCTGTACAGCATCAAACATAACTGCTGCTGGATCAGAGCCTTCTGTATGTTTAATGACATCCACACCGACGCGCTCTCCCCATACCTCCAGCTGTTCGATTGCTCCAGCACGGAAGGTATCGCCTGCAGCAAGCAAAACTTTTTTTCCTTCTTCTTTATACTTATGAGCAAGCTTACCGATGGTCGTTGTTTTCCCTACTCCATTTACGCCAACAAACAAGATCACAGTTAATCCTTCTGCTTGCATATTAATCGTAGAGGATTGATCTTCCCCGTTCTGATAAATAGCAACTAGCTTTTCGGAAATTACATCTTGTACTTCTTTTGGATCTTGGATGTTTTTTCTTTTTACTTCTTTTTTTAGCTCATCAATTAGTTCCATAACTGTTTCGAAACCAACATCTGCTCCAATTAAAATTTCTTCCAGCTCTTCAAAAAAATCTTCATCTACTTTTCGATAACGTGACACAAGTTCATTCACTTTTTCGGAAAAGTTATTTCTCGTTTTCGATAAACCTTCTTTAAACTTCTCCGTTACAGTTGTAGTCTGCTGAGACATTTTTTCTTTTAACTTTTTAAAAAAGCTCATTATTATCCCCTCTTTCGTTACAAAATATGGTTATGTACATGTAAAAACTTTTTATAAGTAAACATTAAAAGTTTCCAAGGCCTTAACTTTACAGAGTAATAGGCCTCGGAATTGAAATAAGAAATAGTGTTTTTTAAAGCGTATTAGGCTTCTAACTAACTATAAAAGAATTATCCATTTGCAACTAATTCCTTTGTTTCGCTCAATCGAACGGAAACTAGCTTTGAAACACCTGACTCTTGCATAGTTACCCCATAAAGAACATCTGCTTCTTCCATTGTCCCTTTGCGATGAGTAATGACAATAAATTGTGTTTCATGGCTGTAGCGTTTTAAATAGGAACTAAATCGGAATACATTTGCTTCATCCAATGCCGCTTCCACCTCATCCAAAATACAGAAAGGAACTGGTCTTACTTTTAGAATAGAGAATAATAAAGCAATTGCTGTTAGTGCTCTTTCTCCACCAGATAAAAGACTTAGATTTTGAAGTTTTTTCCCTGGCGGCTGGGCTACGATCTCTACTCCTGTATTTAAAAGATCTTCTGGATTTGTTAAGACTAAATCGGCACTTCCTCCGCCAAATAAGCTTTGGAATACCGTTTCAAAATGAGCTTTAATCCCTTCGAAAGTCTGCTCAAATCGATTTTTCATTTCCTCATCCATTTCATCGATTACTTGATAAAGAGTATCCTTCGCTTCTTCTAAATCTGTTTTTTGTTCAAGAAGGAATTCGTATCTTTCCGAGATTCGCTCGTATTCCTCTATGGCCCCAAGATTTACAGTTCCTAGTTCTTCCATAGCTAATTTAATGAGCTTTACCTTTTTTCGGGCTTCTTCGACTTCTAATGTTAAAGGATAATCAAGCTTAGCCCCTTCATACGTTAATAAGTATTCCTCGCGTAGATTCGTTAATCGTGTATCTAATTCCACGTCTACACGGTTTAATTTAACTTCTTCATCCTTTAGTGCCTGAACAATCCCTCTATGAAGCCTGCGCTGCTCCTTTGTTTCCAGCTCCAGCTCTTCTAAGCGCATTTGTTTTTGCAATCTTTCCTCTCTGCGTAAAGAAATAAGCTGGATCGTTTCTTGCTTTTCTTGCAATTTTTGTTCTGCTGCTTCTTCTAATGTCGCTTCCCCTGAATGAGAATTACTCATTTCAGAAGAAAGCAAGCGTAAGTCCTCTTTGACAAGCTCCCACTTTTCTTCAGTTGATTCATGTTCTTGAATGATAGCTGCTAACTTATCCTTTTCATGGCGGAGCTGTTCCTTTTTAGCTGCCGATTGAATTCGTAAATCACTAATTGTATTTACGACTGATTCTTTTGAAACTGTTTGTTTATTTTTTTGCTCGGTAACTAAAGCAATCTCTTTATCCAATTCAGATAACTTTTTACTTTGCTGTTCCAGTTTTTCTTGCAAAACAGTTCTTCTTTGCTGCAGAAGCTCTTGCTCTTGATGTGAATCGGCCTTATTGCGGTCATATAGAGACAATTTATCATTCATTGCTCTTTCTTCGAATTCCACCTCTTTTAAGTCATCTTTCCATGTTTGAATTTGGAAACGAAGATCTTCCACCTTTAAGCGCGCTTCTTCTATCGATGATTCTTCTGCTTGCAATGCTGCTTTTCCTTTTTTCAGCTGTTCCTCAAGCTTTAAAGATGTTTTATCCATTTCAAAAATCTTTTTCTTAAGCTCTTCTAATTCGCCTTTTCTAGTGATGATCGAAGCTTGTTTCTGCTTCATCGCTCCACCAGTCATCGACCCACCAGGATTAACTATCTCCCCTTCTAACGTTACAAAGCGGGAACGATATTGAAGAATTTTTGCCATCTCATTGGCGCCCTTTAAGTCCTTCGTAATCACAACATTTCCTAATAAACTGCGGATAATTTCCCGATATTGACTGTCATAATTAATCAAATCTGCCGCAACCCCAATAAAGGATGGATGCCCTTGAATTAATCGGAGTTGGGAATCAGCAAGCGTTTTTCCCTTAATCACATTCATTGGTAAAAACGTAGCTCGTCCAAACCCATTCTTTTTTAAAAAAGCGATTGCTTCACGACCATTTTGTTCTGTTTCCACCACAATATGCTGCATCGATCCACCTAATGCAATCTCTAAGCTCACACTATATTCCTTTGGCACTTGCATTAATTCCGCAACTGCACCTCTGATCCCTTGTAAGGATTTCCCTCTAGCTTTAAGTACTTCCTTTACTCCGTGGAAAAATCCAGAATAGTCATCTTCTAATTCCTCAAGCATTTCTTTACGTGATTTCGCCTGCTGTGCATATTGGTATGATTGATATAGTGCCTTCTCGACTTGTTGAACCTTTGCTTCTATTCCTTGAAAATGACTTTGCTTTTCCTGCCATTGTTTAGACCATTTCTCCAGTTCATCAGAAAGTTCCTTTAATTTCTCCATAAACTTAGTCTTTTTTTCTTGAATATGCATACGTTCATTTGTAAAATTAGCATTTTCTTCATCAAGCTGCGACGTTCTTTTTTCATGATTTTCTAGTTGCTGAATAACCGAATTCAATTCATTTTTTGCCGCTGCTTGATTACTCACTATCTCAATATAGTCGCTTTTTAGCATCTCAATTTTTTCTTCTAGGTTTTCATTAAAAAGAGCAAGATTTTTTTCATTAGCTTTTAAAGTTTCTTCAATCGCTTTCGACTCTGCTTGCAATTCATGAACAAGCTTTTGTTGCTCTTCTTTTTGCAACACAAGGGTTTCTACTCTTTCTTGTAGCTCCACTTTGCTCTTTTCAAGCTGATCTCGATTTTGTGTTGCATTCTTTTTTCGCTCTTTTAATACTTCTTTTCGACCTTCTAATTTTTCTAATTCTTCACTCACTAAAAGAAGTACTTGTTGAAGATCATCAATCGATTCATCTAAAGCGGCAACTTCATTTTTCACTTCCTCCATCTTCGCTTCCTTATTTTGCAGCATGGAGGATAGTTTTAGTTCTTCTTGTTTATATGTTTCTAATTGCTTTGAAATAGCTTCAAATCGCTCATGCGCTTCTTCGATATCATGAACCATTAAGGCTACTTCAATCGATTCAAGATTTTCACGATGATGTAGATATTCTTTAGCCATTGAGCTTTGAATCTTTAGTGGCTCAACCTGACTTTCTAATTCATGTAATATGTCATTTACACGATTCAGATTATCTTGTGTTTCTACAAGCTTGCCTTCTGCTTTTTTCTTACGAGTTTTATATTTCAATACACCTGCTGCTTCTTCAAAGATAGACCGGCGATCTTCTGCCTTACTATTTAAAATTTCTTCGACTTTTCCCTGACTGATAATCGAAAATGCCTCGCGCCCAAGCCCCGAGTCCATAAATAAATCAATAATATCTTTTAGACGACAAGATTGTTTATTAATTAAAAATTCACTATCTCCTGATCGATATACACGCCTCGTCACACTTACTTCATGGAAATCCAATGGCAGGAAATGATCTTCATTTTCTAAAGTTAACGTTACTTCTGCAAAGTTAACCGCTTTTCTTGAGTCACTACCTGAAAAGATAACATCCTCCATCTTACTTCCACGCAAAGACTTTGCAGATTGTTCTCCAAGTACCCAACGAATTGCATCCGTAATATTACTCTTTCCACTTCCGTTTGGTCCTACTACTGCTGTCACACCTGGCACAAAATCGACAGAAATCCGATCTGCAAATGACTTAAAACCGATAACATCTAACCGTTTTAAGAACATGACCTCACCCCGATTCTTCCTTGTTTTCCTCTAGTTGTTTTTCTTCGTTTGTTTTCTTGAGCATTTAGTTTTCACTTTCCGCCTTTAGCATTAATAATGATTTTTGGGCAGCTTGCTGCTCTGCTTCTTTCTTGGAACGCCCCATACCTGTTCCAAGTTCTCGATTATTTAAAAAGACTTGTGAAATAAACTCTCTATTGTGTGCGGGTCCTTTTTCAAGTAATATTTTATACTCGATTGTTCCAACAGCATCTCTTTGTACATATTCTTGTAGTTGACTTTTAAAATCCATCACATGAGAAAAAGCACCGTTATTAATTTTCGGGAATATAACTTCCTCTAAAAATGCTACCACTGAGTCTAATCCTTGGTCTAAATATAAAGCACCAATAAACGCTTCAAATACATCAGCAAGCAGCGCTGGTCTAGTTCTTCCCCCAGTCATTTCCTCTCCTTTACCTAAGAGCACATACTTACCAAAGGAAAGTTCATTAGCAAAGGAAACAAGCGATGGTTCACAAACGATTGCAGCTCGCAATTTAGTCAGCTCACCTTCGCTCATCATCGGGAATTTATTGAAAAGAAATTTAGAAACCGTTAATTCCAGAACAGCATCCCCAAGAAATTCTAATCTTTCGTTATCTTCATGTGGTTTTCTTCGATGCTCATTCACATATGATGAATGGGTAAAAGCTTGCTTTAATAGTTTTTCATTCGTAAAATGAATCCCCAATTTATCTTGGAGTTCTTTCATTTTTTTCTCATTTGGTCGAACAGTTCTTTTGTCTTTTCGATTGCCTCGCATTTTGCATCCACCTTAGCACTAAGTTTACAATTCATTTCAAGTTTAAGTAAAAAAGATAAAAAACGCAAAGAAACTTGGAAAGTTTTTTCTCTCCAAGCCTTTTCTATTACAGAAATCGGGCTACCACTAGGGGGCTAACCCCACTTCACATAAGAAAAACTATTTCTATCCTTTTATGCGTCAATAAACGCTGTATTTGTTATTCATTTGCACGAATCGCTATCTATCCGTCCAACAACTAATATTTTGCCTATAATAATAGGTATTTAGTTATTAGTATACATCAAACAAACAGATATTGTCATCTATTCTTAGAGCCATTTTCATAATGGATTTCCCTGATATTTCTACAATCATAGAATATACATAAATCATCGCTAACATACAAAATTAAAAGCCCCGTTATAACGGAGCTTTTAAACATTGATTAGCGATTACTTATGTAGTTCACAGCATCACCAACTGTAGAAATCTTTTCAGCATCATCGTCAGAAATTTCCATATCAAACTCATCTTCTAATTCCATAACAAGTTCAACTACATCAAGAGAGTCAGCCCCTAAATCATCTTTGAAAGAAGCCTCTAAAGTTACTTCTGATTCTTCTACGCCAAGACGATCTACAACGATTTTTGTTACACGCTCTAATACATCTGCCATTTATTTCACCTCCCCTCAAATGCATTATAGAGTATTTTAACGAAATAATAAATGAGAACTTTATCTGATGTTTATTCTCTTACTATTCGCATTTTTCCCTTTGTTTAGGAAAGATTACATATACATTCCACCATCAATATGCAATGTTTGCCCTGTGATATAGCTGCTCTCATCAGAAGCTAAAAAGACAACAGCATTAGCAATATCTTCTGGTTTACCAAATTGACCTAACGGAATTTGCGTAAGCATGCCATTTTTCACTTCTTCTGTCAATTTATCCGTCATATCTGTTGTAATAAATCCAGGAGCAATCGCATTTACCGTAATATTACGCTGAGCAAGTTCTTTCGCAGTTGTTTTTGTAAAACCAATCACACCTGCTTTTGCTGCAACATAATTGGCTTGCCCAGGGTTTCCTGTCACACCAACAATGGAGGTGATGTTAATTATTCTGCCTTTTCTTTGCTTCATCATTGGTCTTGTGACTGCTTTCGTGCAGAGGAACACACCTTTAAGATTGGTATTAATAACATCGTCCCACTCTGAATCTTTCATACGCATTAGCAAATTATCTCTTGTAATTCCAGCATTATTCACCAAAATATCCAGACTGCCAAACGCTTCTAACACTTCTTTCATCATCGCATTTACAGCATCACTATCTGATACATCACATTGAATGCTTATTGCTTTTCTTCCTAAAGCTTCGATCTCCTTCACTACTTCATTGGCACGCTCTACACTTCCTGCATAGTTAACAACAACGTCTGCACCTTGCTTTGCTAACTCAAGTGCAATCGATTTGCCAATTCCTCGAGATGCTCCAGTGACAACAGCAACTTTACCAGCTAATTTCACTTACATATCCCCCTTTAATTCTTCTGCAACTTTACTACTTGTTTCTATATCATTTACAGCATATACTTTTGCTTTTCGATCAATTTTCTTGATTAAACCGGAAAGAACTTTACCAGGTCCAATTTCAATAAATGTATCTACCCCTAAATCAAGCATGTTGCGAACGGAATCTTCCCAAAGGACAGATGAATACAATTGCTCCACCAGCTTTGTTTTTATTTCTGCGTGATCTTGAATTGGAGCTGCCGTTACATTAGCAATGACAGGAATTTTTGCATCTGTTAATTGCAATCCATCTAATACAGATGCAAATTTTTCCGCTGCTGGTTTCATTAACTCAGAATGGAAGGGACCACTTACTTCCAGAGGAATTGCACGCTTTGCACCTGCTTCCTTCGCTCTTTCTCCCGCTAATTCAACACCCTTTGTTGTTCCTGAGATTACAATTTGTCCAGGACAATTAAGATTAGCCAACTGTACAGAATTACCTGCATCTGAAATCTCGTGTGTGACCGCAGTTAATTTCTCTCTTTCTAATCCAAGCACAGCGGCCATTGCTCCTTCGCCTGCTGGAACAGCTTCTTGCATATATTCTCCACGTTTGCGAACCGCATATACAGCCTCTTCAAAAGATAGCACACCTGCTGCTACTAACGCTGAATACTCACCTAAGCTATGACCAGCAACAAAATCTGGCTGTATATTAAACTGCTTAAAATGTTCTAAAATGGCGATGCTTGTTGTAAGTAAAGCTGGCTGTGTATTATGGGTAAGCGTAAGCTCTTCCTTTGGTCCATCAAAAATTAAGTCCGTCAAAGAAAAGTTTAATTTTTGATCCGCTTTTTTAAATACATTTGCTGCCGGTTCAAATTGTTCAAATAAATCTTTTCCCATTCCAACTACTTGTGAGCCTTGACCTGGAAAAACAAAAGCGATTTTACTCATTTATTTTTACTCTCCTTTTCTTCCCATTAGAAGTGGAATTCACTATATCTGTCTCTATTTATTCTCCATTGCATCCTTAATTTGAGCGACTACCCCTGATTGCACAAATTCTCTTGTTTGTCTGATTGCACTAAAAACCGCTTGACTATCAGACGAACCATGGGCCTTGATTACAGGGGCATTTAAACCGAATAAGGCAGCTCCGCCATACTCTGAATAATCTAACTTATTTTTAATCTGCTTTAGATTAGGCTTCAAGACAGCAGCAGCCATTTTAGAAGTAAAGCTGCTCATTAACTCGGCCTTAATCATTTTAAACATCGACATTGCTGTTCCCTCAACCGTTTTTAAAATCATATTTCCTGTAAAACCGTCTGTCACAGCAACATCACATACTCCTTCAAGCAAATCACGTGCTTCCACATTTCCGATAAAATGAATATTGGTATTTTGGAGAAGTTCAAAGGTTTTCTTTGTTAACTCATTTCCCTTTTTCTCTTCTGTTCCAATGTTCAATAAGCCGACTCTTGGTTTAGCAACTCCTCTTACTTTTTCAGAATAGATGCTCCCCATCATGGCATATTGAACTAAGTTTTCTGGCTTAGCGTCTACATTTGCACCAACATCAAGTAAAAGGAATCCTTCTCCACCAATCGTCGGCAAGGTTGGTGCTAATGCTGGGCGGTCAATCCCCTCCATTCTACCAACAACGAATAATCCAGTTGCCATTAAGGCACCTGTATTTCCTGCTGATATGAACGCATCTGCTCTTCCCTCTTTTACTTCTGTAGCACCAAGGACCATACTAGCTGTTTTTTTCCTGCGTACTGCTCTTACTGGTTCATCTGTTGCTAAAATTTGCTCTTCTGTATGTAAAATGTTGATTCGTTCTTTATTGGTTAGAGAAGCTTGAATCTGTTTTTCGTCCCCAACAAGAAGTATCTCTAGGTCTGAAAAAGTTTCAATTGCTTTTTGGGCACCAATAACTATTTCCTTTGGGGCATTGTCTCCCCCCATTGCATCCATTGCAATTTTCATCATATTGATTACTCCTTTATCTTTTGGCACGGTACATGTCAAATTCACCTTTAAAAACTAATTCTGTGTTCACATAACTATTCACTTCTACTGTTGTTCTGCCAGTTATACTATCTATATGCTTTACTTTTGCTTTAGCAATAATTCGTTCACCTAATTTAACCGATCTCGTAAAATGAATACTGGCTTTTGCCGTTAGTGCTAGTTCATCGTTAATTAGGGCTACCGCAAGAGAATTCGCTTGTGCAAAGAGATGATGCCCCCTTGCAATACCATTTCTTTTAAAAACATGCTCTTCTTTCACTTCAAAGATAGATATAGCTGAACTATCTAATTCCATATCGATTATTTCACCAATGACTTCTTCGATAGGCAATGCTTTCACTTCGTCTTCAAGTGATTGTTTGGCGACATTTTTAATGCGCTCTCTAAGCTCTGGAATGGATAGTTCTAACCGATCTAGTCTTATCGTCTGTACACTAACAGAGAATTTTTCCGCCAATTCCTCGTCTGTAATAAATGGAGTTTCCTTGATTGTCTCCACTAAAAGCTCTTGACGTTCTCTTTTGTTCCTCTTCATTTATTCACACCACCGCACTATTAAGACTAGGTACTAATAGTAGTATATAATTTATACAATGGGATTGCAAGCCGAAGTTTTGTTCTCCGCTAGTGAATAAAAACATAAACCTCAGCCTGAATTCCCTACCCTATCTTTTCCAGCTGTACGATAAGGGGCTATACTATTCTTATGTTATCTGCGGTTATTCAAGCTACTTTATGATTCCTAAACTCTCTCTATAAAAAAGATGTCAACATACTTAAACTTGTTATTTACTAGAAAATATATTGTGATTAATCTAGCTTTTCTCCGTTAAGGACTCCTGTTTCTTCGAGAGAATCTCTTAGCGCTTTGTAGTCGTCATTTTGCCAGAATGCAGTTGACTCGATTAGGATAGCAGCGTCATTTCTTGCTGTTTCCAAGATGCGATAATCGTGTATCATATCACCCATTTTGAATTCAGGTAGACCACTTTGTTTTTTCCCAAAGAAATCTCCTGGTCCTCTTAATTCTAGATCCTTCTCACTTAACACGAACCCATCGCTTGTTTCCGTCATAATTTTCATTCGTTCTTTGCCAACATCTGTTTTCGGATCTGCGATTAATACACAGTAAGACTGGGCATCCCCTCGCCCTACTCTCCCTCTTAGCTGATGAAGCTGTGATAACCCAAATCGTTCTGCATCATATACGAGCATAAATGTCGCATTTGGTACATTAACTCCAACTTCAACAACCGTTGTACTTACAAGCACTTGGATCTCATTCTGACTGAACTGTTTCATCATATTATCTTTCTCTTCTGGATGCAGTTTTCCATGCATAAGCCCTACATTGTATCTGCCTTGGAAAAAGGTAGATAACATCGCATGCACGTCGATCGCATTTTGAACATCCAGTTTTTCGGACTCCTCGATTAACGGACAAATTACATAAGCTTGTCTTCCTTGCTGGAGTTCTTTTTCCATAAACTGCAGGATTCTTGTTAACATATCATGCTTTACCCAATATGTTTCGATGTTTTTTCGCCCTGCTGGCATTTCATCGATAATACTGACATCCATCTCACCAAATACCGTGATGGCAAGCGTTCGTGGAATTGGGGTCGCAGTCATAAACAGAACATCTGGATTTTCCCCCTTCTCCCGCAGTACTCTTCTTTGTTCCACACCAAAGCGGTGCTGTTCATCTGTAATGACTAATCCTAATGATTTGAATACTACATCATCTTGGATTAATGCATGTGTCCCTATTAAAATATCGATTTTCCCTTCTTTTAGTTGGGCTAGTAATTCTTTTCTTTTTTTACCTTTAACAGAGCTTGTTAACAAACCACATGTTACGCCAAATTCTGAAAAAATATGATGCAGCGAATCTGCGTGCTGCTCTGCCAGGATTTCTGTCGGTGCCATTAGCGCACCTTGGTTGCCTGAAAGGATCGAAGCATATAACACAATCGCAGCAACAATTGTTTTCCCTGATCCTACATCCCCTTGCAGTAAACGATTCATTCGCACATCTGCTTTCATATCTGTGAGAATTTCGTTTACTACCCTTTTTTGAGCATTTGTCAACGGAAAAGGAAGCTCCTTAATGAAAGTGGTTAGTTTTTCAAGGGAATATTGCTGGCTTTTGCCACCAGAATGTTCTCTTTCGTATTTTCTTAAGGCACTCATTTTTAATTGAAACAAAAGAAATTCTTCATACACAAAACGTCTTCTAGCTTGCGTTAGATCCTCTCTCTTTTCAGGAAAATGGATAATCTTGAGTGCTTCCTTTCGAGGCAGCAAACGATACTTCGTTAACATCGAAGGGGGAAAATTCTCTTCGATTAATTCTCCATATTGATTTAAAGCAGAGGATATATATTTACGTAAACTTTTTACGGTCATATTCCCTTTTACAGCATAGACTGGTTCGAATACATGCCCCTTTTGATTACTGCCAATTTGCAAATGGTTTGCTGTTATGGTCTGCCGGTGCTGATCCCATTTCCCTGTTACCGTAATCAATTCTTGCACAGCTAATTTACTTTTTAAATAGGGCTGATTAAAAAACACAACCGTAATTAAGTACTGTTCGACTAATAGCTTTATAGTTAATCTAGATTTCTTTCTTCCATAAAAAATAAGGGATGGTTCACTATGAACCTTCCCTTCTACCGTCACTTTTTCTTCATGCTTTATTTCTTCGAGGTTTTTCAGACGATAATCCTCATAGCGATAAGGAAAATATTCTAGCAAATCATTAATCTTATGAATATTCATTTCTTCTAACTGTTTTTTTGTTTCGGGTCCAACCCCTTTTATATGTTCAACGGATAGTTGTAAAGACTCACTCACTTGTTTGCGGCAGCTGCACTACCAAAGATTTCAGCTTCTAACCTGCGACCTGTCGGTGTTGCTGCCAACCCTCCCCGTGCTGTTTCTTTAAGCGCTGTAGGCATTGCCTGACCAATGCGATACATACTATCAATTACTTCATCACAGGGGATACGACTTTTAATACCAGCCAAAGCCATATCAGCAGCAATCATCGCATTCGCTGCACCCATTGCATTTCGTTTTACACAAGGAACTTCCACTAATCCAGCAACTGGATCACAAACAAGACCGAGCATATTCTTTAACGTGATGGCCATAGCATGTGCTGATTGTTCTGGTGTTCCTCCTGCCATTTCTACAATTGCTGCTGCAGCCATGCCGGCAGCCGAGCCAACTTCTGCTTGACATCCCCCTGCCGCACCTGAGATGGAAGCATTATTTGCCACAACAAATCCAAATGCACCAGATGTGAAAAGAAATGCAATCATTTGCTTTCTTGTAGGATTCAGTTTATTTTGTACAGCAAATAACGTACCAGGCACCACTCCTGCTGACCCTGCTGTCGGTGTTGCACATATCATTCCCATAGCGGCATTTACTTCATTTGTTGCAACAGCTTTACTTACCGCATCTAGAATAATCTCTCCGGAAAGAAATTGACCTTTCTTAATATAGTTTTGGAGAAGCACCGCATCTCCACCAGTTAATCCAGAATGGGATACAACTCCCTTTAACCCTCTTTCAACCGCTTGCTCCATTACTTGAAGATTCGTTTCCATTTGACCGATAATTTCTTGTCTTGTTTTTCCTGTTACTTGCATTTCTTGTTCTATCATTATTTCGGAAATCGGTAAACTTCTAGTTGTTGCTATTTCTACCAATTCTGCTACATTACGAAACATATTTACCCCTCCCTTTATTCCACGATTGTTGTAACTTTTTCAATTGAATCTAACTGTTCAAGCTCTTTTAAAATCGCTTCTTCTATATTTTGATCGACCTCAATTGTCATTAAAGCCAGTTTTCCTTTTTCTTTACGACTAACTTCCATATGACCAATATTAATTTCGTGTTTAGCCAATACATTAGCCACTTTCGCAATGGCACCAAATCGGTCATTATGAACAACTAATATTGCAGGATGATGACCAGAAAGCTTTAATTGAAAGCCATTTAACTCGATAATTTCTATTTTCCCGCCGCCAATAGAAATACCAACAAGCTCCATTTCTCCGTCGTCGTCCCCTAAATGAATTTTTGCTGTATTAGGATGTTCCGGGATCGCTTCTTCTATATGAAATTTAACTTGGATTCCATGCTGTTCTGCAATTTCTAAGGATTCTTTAATTCGCTCATCAAAGGTATCAAAATCAAGAATCCCTCCAATTATCGCTACATCTGTTCCATGGCCTTTATATGTTTCGGCAAATGAACCATAAAAATGAATGTTTATCCATTTTGGTTCTCTTTCAAAAAGATTACGCGCCACTCTGCCAATCCTTGCAGCACCAGCTGTATGAGAACTGGATGGACCAATCATGACTGGACCAATAATATCAAAAACGCTTTTAAATTTCATGGATTTGTCTCTCCTTAATGGCCAAAAATGGAATTGATATTTCTTTAACATAATACTGTGTTTAAAATGATTACACTATATAATATCATACTATATTAATATATGGTTCTAATTCTTATTGTTCGATAGAAAATAGCTAATTTAGATTAGGGAAGTATGAAAATTTGAAGGGAATTATGTCGAAAGTTTCCTTCCTGCATAACTTTTGTTACGGTATATTCGTTCCTTTTTTCTTTGACATATATATAGTCATTGACGCTATACGAGGACAGAGGACGTCTCTCTGTTCCCTTTTTCTCTACTTCTCCCGAAAAAGGGAACAAATAACAGACGGACCGCTCCATTCCTTCGACTCTCTATAAAATAAAAAAGGCATGCCTCCATATATACAGGCACACCCTTTTAAAAGTACTATTATTCAATAGAAAAAATAAAAGAATACAGTGGTTGTTTACCGTCATGGACTTCTACTTCCACATCTTCAAAATTGTCTTCAATAAAAGATACAAGCGTTTCAACCTCTTCTTCTGTCGCTTCTTCTCCCTTAATTATCGTCACAATTTCTGTATCCTCATCGATCATTGACTTTAAAAGTTCCATTGCAGATTCTGTTTTATCTTTACTTTTTACAATAATTTTTCCTTCTGCAAGTCCCATAAAGTCGCCTGTTTCAATCGCTAGGCCATCAATACTCGTATCTCTGACTGCATACGTAATCTGGCCGGTTTTCACATGTTCAAGCGCTGCTTTCATATTCTTCTCATTTGTTTCTAAATCACTAGAAGGATTAAAAGCGAGTAATGCTGACATTCCTTGTGGAACAGTTTTAGAAGAGATAACCACAACGTCTTGTTCTAATACGTCAGCTGCTTGTTCTGCTGCCATAATAATATTTTTATTATTTGGTAAAATAAAGACCTTTTTCGCATTGATACGTCTCACAGCATTAACAATGTCTTCCGTGCTTGGATTCATTGTTTGACCGCCCTCAATAACATAATGAGCACCGATACTTCTGAAAAGATCTGCAATTCCGCTTCCCATCGAAACTGTTACAACCCCATACTCTTTTTGTTCTTCCACAGAATGAGTATTGTTTACTTCCTCTTTTTCAGCTGCATCCACTAAGCTACTATGCTGTTCACGCATATTTTCAATCTTCATTTTTACCAAATTACCGTATTTTTGTCCAAATGTTAATACTTCACCAGGCTGATTGGAGTGAATATGAATTTTCACAATTTCATCATCCGCAATAACAAGTAATGAATCTCCATATTTACTTAACGCTTGTCTGAAGTCATCTTCTGAAAACGGCTTATTTCCTAACTTTTCTTGTTCTAAACGAACCATAAATTCTGTACAATAGCCGAATTCAATATCTTCTGTATTGATATAACTGTGAACACTTTTATGATGTTCAGCATTTACCAATTCATTCATGGAAACAACATTTTGCACGGCGTCTGGAAGTTTTTCACCCTTTAGCTCCGCAAGAAACCCTTCATATACAAATACTAGTCCTTGCCCACCACTATCAACAACGCCTACTTCTTTTAACACAGGCAGTAGTTCAGGTGTTCTGTTTAACGAAGCTTTTGCTTCTTTTACTGTATCCTCCATGATAACAATGATATCATCATTTTTTTCGGCAGATTGAACCGCTTTCTTTGCAGCATCTTTTGCAACTGTAAGAATCGTCCCTTCTACAGGTTTCATTACTGCTTTATATGCTGTTTCCACACCGAATTGTAAAGCATTAGCAAATTCTTTTCCAGTTATTGTCTCTTTTTGCTCAATATGTTTGGAAAATCCTCGAAACAATTGGGAAAGAATAACCCCTGAATTCCCTCTGGCTCCCATTAATAAACCTCGCGATAATGAGGTTCCAACTTTACCGATATGTGATTGAATATTCTTTTGAACTTCCTTTGCACCTGAAGTCATCGATAAATTCATATTCGTTCCTGTATCTCCATCTGGCACTGGAAAAACATTTAACGCATCTACATATTTAGCATTAGAGGACAAATGGTTTGCTCCTTGGATTACCATTTCGGCAAATCGCTTTCCTTCTAAAACTGTAATTGACACTGTGTTTCCTCCTCTACTACGGGTTCGTCACACGAACTCCCTGAACGTAAATATTAACCGAGTCAACGGCAAGTCCAACTGTCTTATTGAGTGTGTATTTTACTTTCGATTGAACATTGTGCGCAACCTCGGAGATTTTCGTTCCGTAACTTACAATGATATACATATCAATATGTACTTCTTCTTCAACTTTTCGAACGATTACACCACGTGTAAAGTTTTCTTTTCGCAAAATATCTGTTAAACCGTCTTTAATTTGATTTTTCGACGCCATTCCAACGATACCGTAGCAGTCTACTGCTGCCCCACCTGCGATTGTAGCGATAACTTCTGTAGATATATCAATTTGTCCGAAATTCGTTCTTAGTTCAATGGACATGAGTTTTCCCCCTTTGGAATTGCTCCTTGACTACTGACATTTTACTATAATCAAAACGTTTTTGAAAGCTATAGTTAAAAAGCTTATTATTATTATATAACAAAATAACCCTTCTATTAAAGCATTGGGATAAATTCAGAAAACACCTACTTGTTTTACTATTCCCATAAAGTCTTGAGATAAACGGATTTGTTTAATAAGGAAAGACATGTCAAGGAAATTTTCTTGAAAGCTTTTCATCCAACTATTGCATTCATTTAAGTTGTATGATAAATTATTAAGGTATCTGTAACGAGGATTATTTAGCAGACTATAAGTAAATTGCTATCTATGACTTTTCAAACTCATTTTAATGAGTTTCTGTAATAAGGAGGGAAATATACATGCCACGTAAATGTGTTATCACTGGAAGAAAAACAACTACAGGTAATGCTCGTTCCCATGCAATGAACGCTAACAAACGTACTTGGGGAGCTAACCTTCAAAAGGTTCGTATTTTAGTAGACGGTAAACCTAAACGTGTTTGGGTTTCTGCTAGAGCATTAAGATCTGGTAAAGTAGAACGTGTTTAATCAGATCGCAATAAAAAAGGACATGTTACATGTCCTTTTTTATTTTGTCTCCAAACTACAATAGGCAAGTCGTATAAGTACCGTAAGTCCTTGAAATTTCCCGCCAATATCGCGAATGGTTGTCTTTACTAAAAAAATTCGCAGAATCCGTTGTTAATCCTTTTTAAAGGTCCCCAACATCGCCCGGACAAGTCCTCCTAAAAATTTCGGCAATTTAATGGTATAAAATCTCATGAATACTGTCCCTCCTTAATCAATAAACATCGCTAGCACTCACATTTCCTATTAAGATAAAAATTATTAGTACAATCATTTATCAGATTTTAATCACAACTTCTTATTACCATTAATATGCCTTCTTCAAAGGAAAAAGTACCAGTTTCTCGAATTAGTTCATTACTAATACACAATGTGCTGCTAGCAGGAAGATTTCTCCTTACTAAAGGGTATTTAAAACCTTCTAAAGATAGACCTACAATCTTTGTACTATATGGGAAAAATGAAATATATTTATATTCCTCCAGTTTTTTTACCGTATAAGCTCCTGCTTGTACAACAGATACGCTGTTTTGTTTATCGATTATTTCTAGTTGAATATGCTTATTGTCTAACGCTTCTCGTAGTAATAGCTGCAGATTTGCGATTGTGTGATCGAGTCTTCCCCCTGTCGCACCAAATAACCGAATAGTCGTTGCACCTTCTTTAATAGCCCATAAAAGAGCAAGTTCCATGTCTGTTTCATCTTTTTCTGGTTTAAAACGTTTAATAATCCCTGTTTTTTCCTCCATCGCATGCAGTTCTGTTTCCGAAATAGAATCAAAATCACCAAAAGCAGCATAAATCGGCAAGGATCTTTCGATTAAATACATAACACCTCTATCCACACCTATCCAGCAAATATCTTTTGAATAGTTATCTAAATTAGGAATATACTGCTTTGGTCCTCCAGCCATAATATGAACAATCATATTTCTCCTCCTCTTATTACTTTTCTATACAAAAATACAGATCCTTTTTTATATGCCTTTGTCTTCTTTATCTACTTTGATTACTAATCAATCCAGATAAATAGTCCAAACGGCTATATAGAAAGAATCTGCTTTAAGGCTGTAAATACAAAATAAGTAAAAGTCTATTGAGATGTGATTTCCAAGAATTCAATCGTTTTTAGGTGTATATGCTCGGTCTTCTCATCTCTGCCCAAGCTCCCAAAATGGAATATAGAATTCTCTCCTAATCAGAAAAAACTAATACTTCGGTTTTCGATCTCTAATTTCTTGTAAGAAATCTTTATAGTGCTCATAACGATAAGTTGGAATTTCATTATTTTCTACCGCTTCTTTCACTGCACATTTTGGTTCTGAAAGATGTAGACAGCCCCTAAACTTACAGTTTTCGCTTGTTTTTTCTATTTCAGGAAAACAATAATTCAAATCTTCTCCTTCAATTTCTAGAAACTCCAGTGAACTAAAGCCAGGTGTATCTGCAACAAGTCCATCTCCAATTGAGATAAGCTCTACATGTCTTGTTGTATGCTTTCCTCTTCCTAAACTGGAGGAGATTTCATTTGTCTTTAAGTCTAAATCAGGTCTAATTACATTTAACAAAGAAGACTTTCCTACTCCCGATTGTCCGGCAAATACCGATATTTTATCCTTTAAATAAGGCAGCAGCTGTCCTATACCCGTTTCGGTTTCAGAAGAGGTTAAAATGACAGGATACCCCACAGCTTCATATTGTGCTGCGTACTCCTTCATCTTTTCAACCACCTCACTACTTGCTAAATCCATTTTTGTCATACAGATTACCGGATCAATTCTATTGTATTCAATTAATACTAGAAAACGATCTAATAATGCAGTACTAAAATCAGGTTCCACACTAGAAAAGACAAGAATTGCTTGATCCACATTGGCAATCGGTGGTCTAACTAATTCATTTTTTCTTTCTTTTACTTCTAGAATGTAGCCATCTGTTGTGTTCTCTGCCTGAAAAACGACTTCATCACCTACTAAAGGAGTTATCTTATTTTTTCGAAAAACGCCTCGACCGCGACACTGTATTAATTGCCCCTCACTTAATACATAATAAAATCCACTTAACGCTTTAATAATTTTGCCTTTAGGCATAAATATAACGCTCCTTACTTACTTCAACTCGCTTATAAAAGTTCTTGCGTGTCTCTAAAAACTATTAAAAAAACGACAGCTTATTAGAAACTAGCTACTTAAAAAGCATTCCCTTTCTTGCTTAATTCAAACCAATTACTAGTTAGGATAAGGAACCTCTTCATCAATAATGACCACACTGTCAATCTGCACTCGATAATATCCTTTTTGCCCTTCAGGAATTTGCAGATAGATTGTCTTTTTAGTATTTTCGGTAATCTTAAATGTTTCAGCTGGTTCTGTCATACTATTATTAAAATCACCAATATATATTCTTACTGTTTGTTCGACCGGCTTCCCATCAGCAGTCATTTCCGTCGGTTCATATGGAATAGATATTTCTTTCATTACTTCTTTCGGTTGGACTTCTTTTTTTCCTTTAGAAAGAACAACAGTAATTTCTGCTCCTTTTTTCAAATTAGTACGAGCTTCAGGCGTTTGAGAAATGACTAGACCTTTTTCCACTGTGTCACTATATTCTTCCTTAAAAGTTACCGTTAAACCAACATCGTCCACATAGTCATTTACTTCTTTTTTCGTATAATCCGATAAATCCTTGACACTAATCAATTGTGCACCTTTACTAATTGTAAATTCTAATGATGTTTCACTTGGTACTACTTCCTCTTTTGGCTTAATATTTTGTTCTAATATTGTTCCTGGTTCACTATCATCAAATACTTCGATAGGCTCAATATCTTTAAAATCGAATCCTTCTGATTCTAATAGTTTCACCACATCATCATATTTTCTTCCTACATAATCACTGAGAACGACCGTCTCTTTTCCAAGACTTTCATAAATAGTAATTTCTGTCCCTTCTCTTCGCGCGCTGCCTGCACTAGGACTTGTTTTAATAACATGACCTTTTTCCACATCATCACTATTTAAGGTAATAGTATCAGACACTACGAAGCCTTTTTCTTCGAGCGTTGTCTTTGCTTTATCTAATTCTAAACCAGCGACATCAGGAACAACTATATCTTCTGGTGCAAGTAAATCTGGCAGAAGAAATAATACTAGTCCCATTATTAATAGCAAGGCGAGAAAGGTTGAAATAATAATCGCAGCAATTTTCTTTCCCTTTTTCTTAGCTTTCTTCTTTTTCTTTTTCTTTTCTTTCTTTTTTGGAGATTCCTTTACCAAGGTTTTTCCTTGATCTTCTTTTTCATTTGTATGAATAATCGTCTCATCAAAATTTTTATATAAACCATCATTTGTAATAACCGGAATTGCTTTTGTTGCTTCGTCATCAACTGGTATTGCAAACTTGGGTTCATCTAGTCTCTCTAAATTTAAAGCTGTTTGCAAATCCTCTGACATTTCTTCCATACTATTATACCGATAAAAAGGATCTTTCGCAGTAGCTTTTAAGACGATATTCTCCACACTTTGCGGGATCGCTTCATTCCATCTTCTAACACTAGGAGTTTCAGACTGCAAATGCTTTAAAGCAATCGAAACAGCTGATTCACCAGAAAAAGGCAATCTCCCTGTTAATAATTCAAACATTACAATCCCAAGAGAGTAAATATCAGATTTTTTATTCGCCATTCCACCACGAGCTTGTTCTGGTGATAAATAATGAACAGAGCCTAGCACAGAATTTGTTTGCGTGATGCTTGTCGCACTTAACGCCATCGCAATTCCAAAATCGGTTACTTTTACTTTTCCTTCTTTATCTATTAAAATATTATGCGGTTTTATATCGCGATGGATTATATTATTTTGATGTGCATGTGCGATTGCTGATGTTATTTGTTGCATAATTGCGATAACTGTCTCTACAGAAAGTGGTGAGTTTTTATGTATGTATTGTTTCAGTGTATCGCCTTCCACATATTCCATAACAATATAATAGATGTCTCCTTCTTCTCCTACATCATATATATTGACGACATTCGGATGAGCTAAGCTTGTAGCAGATTGCGCCTCGCGATGAAATCGTTTAATAAACTCCTCATCATTGACATAATCGAGTCTTAGCATCTTCACTGCTACATCTCGATCTAAAATCATGTCATGCGCAAGGTAGACGTTTGCCATTCCACCTCCGCCAATCATCTCTAAGACTTTATAACGGCCACTTATTCTTTTTCCAATCATCATTGCCCTTCACCTGCTTGATGACCATCCCCATACTCCAAAATAACGACCGTAATATTATCTTCTCCGCCATTTATATTGGCAGTTTCGATTAAAGTAGAAGCCTTTTCTTCTAATGTAATCTCTTTTTCAAGAATCTCTTTTATTTGTTGATCCGTTACTTTGTTCGATAGTCCATCAGAACAAATAAATATGATGTCGCCTTCTTCAAATATAATGGTCATCACATCAATATTTAACTGAGCATCTGTTCCAAGCGCTCTCAAAACAACATTTTTTCTGGGATGATGCTCTGCATCTTCTTTCGAAATTTGGCCCATGCGAACTAATTCATTTACTAAGGAATGATCTTCTGTAATTTGTTTAAAGCCATCTTCGTTATAAAGATAGCACCGACTGTCTCCCACATGAGCAATCGTCGCAAAATTTTCCGTACTGATTACCCCTATAATAGTAGTACCCATGCCTTCACATTCTGGATGGGTGGAAGCATAATCGAAAACATATTGATTGACCTCTAAAATATTGGATTCCAACCAGTTTTCTGCCTCATCTGCTGTTTTAATTTCCTCTACCATTGTCCAAAGTTCTGTCAGTTTCTCAACAGTGAGTGAGCTTGCAACGTCACCTGCACGGTGTCCACCCATGCCATCAGCTACGATGGCAAGGCGTTGACCGCTTTTATTTCTAATAATTGCTCCACTATCCTCATTATGTTGTCTAACTTTCCCCTTATCAGTCATAAAAATTTGACTCAAAGGTGATCACCTCGTCTCTTCTTTTCTCTCCTTCGCACGAAGCTGTCCACATGCAGCATCGATATCTGAACCTTGCTCACGACGGATTGTTACATTTACTCCATGTTTCTTTAACGTTTTTTCAAATAAAAAGATTTGATCCTTCGGTGTTCTTACATAATCTCTTTCTGGTACATAGTTAACAGGAATTAAGTTTACGTGACACTTGATTCCTTTCACAAGCTCAGCTAACTCTTCCGCATGCTCAACTTGATCATTTACGTTCCCAAACAAACCATACTCAAAACTTACACGTCTACCTGTTTTATCCACATAGTAGCGGATAGCTTCAATTAAATCAGGTAATTTATACGCTCTGTTAATTGGCATTAGTCTGCTTCTTAACTCTGTGTTTGGCGCGTGCAGGGAAACCGCGAAATTAATTTGCATATTTTGATCCGCAAATTCATAAATTTTCGGGATAATCCCACTGGTTGACACAGTGATATGTCTTGCTCCAATATTTAATGCTTGTTCATGGTTAATAATTTTGAGGAAACTTAACATACTAGTAAAGTTATCAAATGGTTCCCCAATTCCCATAATAACAACTGAACTTACACGTTCGCCTAATTCATCTAATGCCTGTTGTACTTTTACGACTTGTGCAACGATTTCTCCTGCTTCTAAGTTTCTTTTTAATCCACCTAATGTAGAAGCACAGAAAGTACAGCCGATTCGACAGCCAACTTGGGTTGTTACACAAACAGAATTACCATAATCATGGCGCATTAAAACTGTTTCAATGGAATATCCATCATGTAATTCAAATAAAAATTTAATAGTCCCATCATTTGATGTTTGCTGAATAAGCGTATTTAATGTTGTAATCGTAAAATTTTCCTGAAGCATTAAACGTAAATTTTTCGATAAGTTAGACATGTCTTCAAAAGAGGTTACTCTCTTTTTATATAGCCATTCAAAAATTTGATCCGCACGAAACGCCTTTTCATTATGCGCTGTCAGCCAATCCTTTAGTGCTTGCAATTCCATTGAGTATATCGAGGGAATAGTTGGTTCTGCTTTTTGTCTTCTTCTTGATGATGTTTTTACTTGTTCCATCATTGCACCTTCTTTCTTAATGCTGCAATATAAAAGCCATCTGAGCCAAAATATTGCGGTAATATCTGTAATTCATTTCCTTCTGCGTAATTCTTTACATCTTGAGGCAGACGATCTGCCAATGTACTATCTCTCTCAAACTGCGTATTGGCAGCTAAGAATTTCTCCACCACTTCTTCATTCTCTGCTTTATCAATGGTACAGGTACTATATACTAATATTCCACCTTTTTTTAAAAGCAGGGAAACAGATGCTAGTAAATCCAACTGAATTTTCTGCAGCCGATCGACATCTGCTTCTGTTTTTGTATATTTCATATCTGGCTTTCTTCTCATTACGCCAAACCCTGAACATGGTGCATCTAACAGAATTCGATCAAAGCTTTCTTGCTCCAAGCTTTTGTCCAGCTTTCTTGAATCCATTGCCTTCGTTTCAATCGTTGGTAAATTTAAGCGGTCTGCATTTTGCTTAATCAGCTTTACTTTATGGTCATGAAGGTCAATAGAAAGGATGTTGCCGTCCTTATTCATCTTCTCTGCAATATGAGTAGATTTACCACCTGGAGCTGCACAAGCATCCAATACGGAATAAGGTTTGTCTAAATCTAGTGCATAAGCAACAATCATCGAGCTTTCATCTTGAATCGTCAGCAGCCCTTTTTCATAAGCAGATGAATGAGCGATATTTCCCTTTAAAACTTTAATCCCTTCTGGAATTACCTCACTTGCTTCTACTTGAAATCCTTCTTCTGTTAAAAGTTCTATACATTCCGTTACAGAAACCTTTGTTGTATTAACCCTTGCAGTTTGCATCGGTGCTGTTAGATTAATTTCGCACATTTTTTTCGCTTCTTCTACACCAAGCTGCTCGACCCATCTTTTTACAAGCCAAGTTGGATGACTTGTTTCAATGGAAAGTCGTTCTATTTCATCTTGAATCTCATGAAAGGATGGCAAGCCTTGTCTTTGCATATTTCTTAGTACAGCATTTACAAAGCCGCTTATTCCTTTATGACCCCTTTTTTTAGCAATTTCTACTGCTTCATTTATGGCAGCATGATCGGGAATACGATCTAAATAAACAATTTGATAGACAGTCATCTGCAGAAGAATATAAACCCACTCTTCTATTTTCTTTCCTTTATTGAGGAAAGGACGTAGATAAAATTCAAGGGTCATTTTTCGTTGCAGCGTTCCATAAACAATTTCTGTTAACAAACCGATATCTTTAGATGGAATCTCATTTTTCTTAATCGTCGTATTTAGCAATAAGTTACTATACGCTTGATTTTTTTGAATAGCTTCCAAAATATCTAATGCTGCTTCTCGCACATTTTTTTTAGTTTTCTTCATTCGTAACTCCTAATATCTCATTTACTTGCATTTTACTGCCAGCCCCACGTAAGAATTCGCTGATGTCCATTTTCTTCTTGCCCGCTGGTTGTACTTCTGTTAATTGAATGTATGTGTCATTACCTGTTGCCACAATTGGACCTTGATCTGTTATGTCGACAATCGTTCCAGGAGCGGCATCTTTCTTTTTCGCCACTTTCTTCCCCGCCCATACTTTCATCACCTTTCCTTGATAAAGAGTGAAAGCTACTGGCCAAGGATTTAGTCCACGTATTTTATTGTAAATTTCTTCTCCAGAAACAGTCCAGTCAATTTGTTCGTCCGAACGCTTCAGATTTGGCGCAAACGTCGCCTCCTCATCATTTTGCGGAATTGGTGTAATTTCTCCTGCTAACAGTTTAGGCAAAGTTTCCGCTAATAAATCACTTCCGACACGACTTAATTTATCATGCAGTGTCCCTACTGTATCTTCTTCTTCAATTTCCACTTCCGCAACTGAAATAATATCACCAGCATCCAACTTCTCCGCCATATACATAATCGTAATACCGGTTTTTTCTTTTCCTTGTAAAATACTGTAATGAATTGGAGCTCCTCCTCTTAATTCAGGAAGCAAGGACGCATGAACATTCACACAGCCGAATTTTGGTGCATCTAATAGCTCTTTTGGCAAAATTTGACCGAACGCAGCAGTCACAATAATATCCGGGTTCAAAGAGATAATAGCTTTCAGCTCGTCTGATTGACGAATCTTCTCTGGTTGATAGACAGGGATATCATGTTTTAGAGCTTCTACCTTTACTGGCGGCGGGGTTAACACCTTTTTTCTGCCCACAGGACGATCAGGCTGTGTCACAACCGCAATTACTTCATACTTTTCTTCTAATAATCTTTGTAATACAGGAACAGAGAAATCCGGGGTTCCCATAAACACTACTTTAGTCATTTGCTTCCACTCCTTCTAGCTCATCTTCCTCTAGATAGCGAATTACCTTTGATGTAAATAGCACTCCATCTAAATGATCCATTTCATGTAAAATTGCTCGTGCTAAATATTCTTCTGCTTCTATTATATATTTTTTTCCTTTTCTATTTTGCGCCTCTACTGTAATAGACAATGGTCTTTCGACATCTCCGAATAATCCCGGGAAACTTAAACATCCTTCGGGACCAACTTGAGAGCCATTTACTTCTAATAATTTGGGATTAATTAATTCCAGTGTACCCATATCATCATCAATATCTACTACAGCAATGCGTTTCGATATACCGATTTGTGGAGCAGCTAGTCCTACTCCGTCAAATTCAATCATTGTATCATACATATCGTTTAATAACTTTGCTAATTTTTTATCAAAGACTGTAACTTCCGCGCATGGTATTTCTAACACCGGATCCGGGTACATTACAATTTGTTTTACTGCCACATTATTTCCTCCAAACGTTAAGAGAGATAGTCGATTAAAGGTTTGCTAGTATTAATCGAAGACAGTCTTGCCATTATTGTTCAGACAAACAGCCTATGCTAAAACTCATTCCTTTTTGTATTTTATCAAACCCTGCTACTAAATAGCTATGTATTCCTTTTGGAAATTAATTCGTTCGTTACTATTTTTTGAGCGGACAAAATAAAAACCCATGTCAGGAAACTCAGGATAACTTGAAACCATCCATCATTTTCGCTGTCATGAGCCTTGAACATTTTAACATATTACTGTTGATAAGTATAGTTTGGAACAAATTAGTTTTTAAACATGACTACATTTAAACCAGCAACAACCAGCATTAGAAAATAACCATTAGCTAATAGCTAAATGAGAGATTGTTGGTCTTTACAGATTATCTAGTTAGTTTATGCCTCCATTAGCCGCCTTCCCTTTAATCGCCAATCGCTCGGGAAAGAAGAGATTATTCAGTTCATTAATCTTGGATAAATCGCATTTTGGAATCCGATTATACGTTAAAATCCCATTAATTTCTTGTTCAACATCTGTCAGCTGCGTATAGCAATAGCCCCATAATCCCTTTGATTGAAAGATTGCTTCCATGATTTTGCGGTATTCTGTTATATAATCTTCTGCGTTCTCCACAGAAGTGTAGCCCCAACCGCTTTGTTCGCCGATTTTAAAGGCGATGCCTCCGAATTCTGTTAACAGGATTGGTTCTCCTTGGTGGGAGTGGTTTTCTGCATACACTTCCCATTTACTATGTGAATGTGTAAGTAAATTATCAACTGTAGATATGGACTCTTTGAAGTATTGATACTTCGCTTTTTCATCGGCATTTCCATGACCGTAGTTATGAATCGCACAGATATCTGTAACGGTTGCTTCCCAGCCATCATTTGAGATAACCAGACGTGTACCATCAATAGCATGGAGCATGTGATACATGGTTGTAGAGAAATGCTGTTGTTTTTTATCATGATGAATATCCGGAATACCCCAGCTTTCATTTAAGGGAACCCAAGTAACGATAGAAGGGTGATTATAGTCACGATCGACTATTTCCATCCATTCCTTCATTAATCTTGTCGCCGCTTCTTTTGTATAAACAGGAGCAGATGCACATTCTCCCCATACTAGAAAACCTAATGTATCTGCATAATACATGAAGAGAGGATCTTCTGTTTTTTGATGCTTTCTACAGCCATTGAATCCCATTTCTTTCGCTAATTCTATATCCTTTTTATAATCTTCTGCTTTCGGCGCCGTTAAAAGCCCCTCTGGCCAATAACCTTGATCAAGAACCAGCTTTTGATAATATGGTTTATTGTTTAAATAAACCATACCATTTTCTGTATGAACTTTTCGATAGCCGAAATAAGATTGTACTTTATCTAAAACGATTCCTTTTTCATCACAAAGTTCGATAGATACGTTAAATACATTTGGGTGTTCCGGTGACCAAGTATAGCCGCTATCGTGAAAATTTGTGCGAAAGATTTTATTTTGGATAATATCAACCGCACGTTTTTCCGCAAGATTATTCATTTTAATTCGATCTTCCGCAATTAAAATATTCTTAAAACTTATTTTGTATTTCACATAATAATTCGCTTTTGATATTTCTGCTTCTTTATTTAAATCAAAATCCATCCAGACGACACCGCGGTCTAGATCAGGAGTAAATCGAACTTTTTCCAGATAATCATTATTTACTTGTTCCACCCAGACCGTCTGCCAAATCCCTGTAGAATTCGTATACCAAATCGCCCTTGGTTCTTCTTCCCAGAACTGCTTCCCTCGTGGAATGGTTTCATCTTTGATAGGATCATAGACTTTAACAGTAATACTTTGGTTTTCGTCTAATATATAATTCGAAATATCAAATGAGAATGAAGTATGCCCGCCTTCATGGTCTCCCACAAATTTTCCGTTCACGTATACCTTGCAATAGTAATCTACTGCACCAAAATGCAAGATCGTTCGTTTATCTGCGTATTTAGGAATCACTACTTCTTTCTTATACCATACATATTCATGAATGGTTCTTTCCCCAATTCCACTTAACTTAGATTGGTAAACAAACGGTACTTGTATTTCTTTATCCAGTGTTTCTTTATTAAAATATTGCTCTTGTTCACCAACATTCTTATCGTCAAACTGAAATTGCCAAGTTCCATTTAAGTTAATCCACTGGTCACGTACGAACTGCGGACGGGGATATTCTTGTCTCGTCATCGTATACACTCCTATGATTATAATCTTCGGGTATTTACTTGTCTTACTCTCTCTACAGAAACTTTTGGCTTCCGATCGATTGTAAGTAAGCCATTTACTTCTTGTTGGACATCGGTTAGTTGTGTATAACAATAACCACATACGTATTCTAAATCCTGAACTGCATGGTGGATGTCTTCAAAACGTTTAAAGAACGCTTCTTCATCCTTCACTTGATTCCCATAGCCCCAACCTTCCTCTGTTTGGAAAGCGATTCCGCCAAACTCTGAAATAACTATTGGCTGTCCTTTATACGGATAACCATCTGCAAAAGCATAAAAACCTTTATTGAACTGGATGCCATTTGACATTAACTTGTCGCTGTCTTTATATCTACTTGCAAGCAACGCTCCATATTCCTCATAGTCATGAAGGGTGATAATATCGGAAATAGTATGTTCCCAGCCATCATTTGTGATAACAGGGCGATTACGATCATACGCTTTAGTTAAATGATAGATACTTTCCGTAAAAGCTTGTTGCTGCTTATCATGATGGATATCGCCAATGCCCCACGATTCATTAAATGGCACCCATGTAATCACACTCGGATGGTTGTAATTTTGCTTCACAATTTCCAGCCATTCATGGGTAAAATTGCGGACTGCTTTGTCACTAAAGCCATACGTTGAACCAACTTCCAGCCAGACAAGAAGCCCTTTCTTATCTGCTAAATATAAAAATCTGCTGTCTTCTACTTTTTGGTGCTTACGAACTCCGTTATATCCCAACTCTAATATTTTATCGATATCTTCTTCCAACGCCGCAACACTTGGTGGTGTTAAATCTGATTCTTCCCAGTAGCCTTGATCCAAAATTAAGCGTTGATATAACTCTCTATTATTAAGAAGAATTCTATTTCCTTCAATAGATATCTTGCGCATACCAAAATAAGAGTGAATTTCATCCAGTAATTCATCATGGTGGTACAATTTAAGCGTCAAATCATATAATTTAGGGCTTTCTGGACTCCATACTTTCATTGTCCATGGATCCAGTCTTTCTAATACACTTCCAGTAAGGGACGCTGCATTATCAATTATATTAGCTGTTAATTCATTGATTACTTTATCGTCAAATTGGATGGATGCCACTATTTTATAGCCATCTGCCGTTAGCGGAATTCCTTTTGTTTCTACTTCAATCGCTACTTGTTGGGCATCAAATAATGGTGTAATTTTCGCATGATTTAAGTGAAACTCATTTACATATTCCAACCAAACGGATTTCCATATTCCTGTTGTCTGAACATACCAGCAGCCAAAATTCTCATCATGCCAGCGCTGTTTTCCTCTTGGTTGTGCACAATCCTTTGAATCTTTGACTTTAATAGTTAGTTTATTCTCTCCAGTTGTTACAAAGTCAGTTACATCCACAGAAAAACCATGGTAACCTCCTTGATGGATCGTGGCAAGATTCCCATTTACATAGATAAAAGCCTCATAATCTACTCCTTCAAAATGGACAATTGGATGCTTCTTTGTATCATCGATTACGATTGTTCTTTCATACCATACTGTTTCATGATGTTCTTGCTGATTGACGCCGCTCGCTTTCGTCTCATAAGTAAACGGCACATTGATTGTTTGGCTTTCTGGAAAAGAGTCATACCATCTCTCTTTGTCTCCCACTTTTTTATCATCAAACGCAAATTTCCATTTTCCATCTAAAGAAACCCATTCCACTCTGTGAAACTGAGGATTTGGATGCAATACATTCATTAATTTATACCTCCGACTCGTTTATTTATTGTCCTATTTATTTTTCGAATAGATTTATTTTTTGCTAAAACTAAAATACCCGCTGACATACATAAAACTAGACTGATAATATCCATGATGATATAGGATAGTGCTCCACATACAAACAGCCATACGGCAACCTTTACATGAACTTGATCATCTATCATATATTTCTTGGCACAGACTAAATTTATTAATCCTAGACCAATTAATAAAGCCCCAAACATACCAATGAATATATAGATACTTCCAACATAAGATTCCATCGCTTTTATATAGACAAAAGCCGAGTCCTCCACAAGCTTAGCACCTTCTACCTTTTTTACTGTTCCATATAGCAGGATCGTAATAAGTCCATCAACGATTTGCCAAACGCCTACTATTCTCACTAAATTTCTTTCTAGTTTTCTATTCATTATCCTTTCACTCCAGCTGATAAGGACATTGATTCTAAGAAATATTTCTGTGCGAATAGGTACAGGATAAAGGTGGGAATTATCGCAACCAATGCGCCTGCCATTAATAAGGTTGGCTGTGCTTGATACATCCCTTGCAATAGCTGCAGCCCCGGTGTGATCGGCATTTTTTCTATATCATTAAAAACAATTGATGGCCATAAAAAGTCATTCCATGATCCTGTAAAGGAAAATAAGGCAACAACAAGGAGAACCGGTTTGATCAAAGGCAAAATTACCTTACCTAAAATTTGAAAATCACTTGCCCCATCCATACGAGCTGCTTCATCAAATTCGAGAGGAATATTATTCATAAATTGTCTAACTAGAAAAATATTGAATACACCTGCTGCGCCTGGAACAATCATCGCAATCGGAGAATTTACCCAACCAAGAATATCGATGATTTTATAGAGAGGAATAAGATTTACTACACCAGGAAACATCATCGTTGCCATTAAAAAGGCAAACAAACCATTTTTCCCTCTAAAATTCAATCTACTAAAAGCGAAGGCTGATAATGTCACCACAATTAATACTAATAATGTGTGTGACACAGAAATAACAACTGAATTTGTAAACCAACGAACCAATGGTGTACTTGTATTATCAACTAATAAAGTCGTGTAATTTGTCAGTACCCATTCAATGGGAAGAAATTTAAAGCCTACTGTTTGTAGTTCTATCTCTGATTTAAAGGAGGTTACAACTCCCCATAATAAAGGAATAATCCAAATCACAGCCATGATAAGCAAAAAGGCAAACCCGATTATTTTAGGTAGTGGATTGATTCTTTTACTGCTCATACTCTTCCTCCTTTAATTAATTCTTCTTCTCTCTCAAGAAAAAGAATTGTAATGATGCAACAACCATTATACAAAGTCCAAGAATAACAGCCATCGCCGACGAGATCCCCGCAATTGATTGACCTGAACCAAAGGCATTTTGCTGAATATCCATTAATAACACCCTTGTTGAATCTGTTGGACCGCCACCTGTTAACATCAACGGCTGTCCATAAACATTAAATTGAGCAATGGTTGTAATAACAACCGTATATAGAATTTGACCTCTAATGCTCGGAAGGGTAATTTTCATAAACTTCTGAAAAGGAGATGCGCCATCAATATCTGCCGCTTCATAATAATCTTTCGGAATACCATTCAATGCCGCTTGGTAAATGATCATATTTCCTCCAATCGTCCACCAAACTGTTACTGCTACCAATGCAATCCATGCATATGGCTGAGTACCAGTCCAAACGGTTTCCAGATTGAAAATATTATTAATTGGACCATATGTTACATTAAACATAAGCCCCCAAATAATGATGACAGCAGAAATTGCAAACAATGATGGTAAATAGAATAAAGACTGAAATACTTTCCATAGAACTGGTTTTGTGTTCAAAGCTGCTGCAAGAAGCAGAGGTACAATAATACAAAATGGGACAGTAAATAGAACAAATAAAAAGGTATTTTTCAACCCATTATGAAGTTGTTCATAAAAGACGGAGTCTGGTTGAAGTAATAATTCTTTGTAATTATCCAATCCAACAAAAATTGGCGAACTAATTAAATCCCATTCTGTAAAAGAAATATAAATTCCAAAAAAGATTGGAATAAGAAAAAACACTCCAAAAATGATCAAATGAGGGGCTAAAAATAGCCATGGTGCAAAGGATGTACTTCTGGAGTTTTTTAATTTCATTTGTTTTACATTTTTCGTAGCGGGAACAGTTTCCATACGCCCTACTTCCTTTCCTCTCGCTTCTATTAGAATAAGATTTTAATCTTATTCTAGTTTGAGCATACAGCCTAAATACTTCGATTTCCTGCTGCACTTTTGTTTCTATATTTAGGCTGCTTGCTTTTTATTCCATTAGCTGTTTAGGATAAAGTTCAATAAGAATTCGCATAATAATATTCCACAACAGTAAACACTACCTTTTTAAAGTCAGCGGCTTCTCCAATCACTCTATAAGTAAGCGTTTTTACTTTTTGGCAAACATTAATTCGAATTATCTTTTTCTACCTTAGCAGATATTTCTTTTTCCATATCTGCTAATGCTTTGTCTGTTTCTGTTTTGGAGAATACAACATCCCCAGCTTTAGAATCTAATAGTTCTGAAACATAACCATTGTATTTATAGTCAAAGATTTTTAATGTTGCTTGTTGTTCAGGTGTTGCCAAGAAGAAGGATTGTGGCATTGCTTTATATTCTTCATTTTCTAAAAGCGCAAGCGTAGCTGGATTTTGTCCCGATTTTGCCCATTCCATTGAATTATCACGAACCCAGTCTAAAAACTTCACAACAGCTTTTTCTTTTTCCTCCGTACGTGAGTCATCTTTCAACATGACAAATTGGTGAGAAGAAGACCAGTTGACCGCTTTTGATAGATCATCTGATAATTGAGGCGCATTAGTTAAACCCCAATTTACCTTTGATTCTTTAATTTGGTTTTGCATCCAAATTCCTTCAGGAAGAAAGACAACTTTTCCAGTTAAGAACATTTGGGTCGGATCTTCTCCATCCTTTGTTGTATAACCAGCCTTTACATAATCTCTCCATAGATTAAAAGTATCTTTTGCTGCTTGGTTAACTAAAGTTGGTTGAATACCATCTTCTGTTAACTCACCACCATTTTGTGCATACAAGGACAAGAAATTAGGTTTTAGCCACGTTACCCCTAGTGCTCTGATTTTATCTTTTTGGGCTTTCTCGCCAACTTGTTTAATTTCATCAAATGTAACGATATTGTCATCCAATGCTGTCGGCAAATACTGATCAACTAAATCTTTGTTGTAGTAAAGACCGAAAGTATGAATATCTAACGGGATACTATAACGCTCTGAATCTAGTTCTCCAATCTTCCAAGCTTCTGCTACATAGTTATCTGCTTTAATTTCCGGAAAATCTGCAAGCAAGTCATTATAAGAAGTCAGCATATCATTATCTTTAAACTGTTTAATTCGTTCTGCATGGACAATTGTTAAATCTGGAATATTCTTTTTAGAGTTTACAATCGTTGGAATTTTCGTATACATATCTCCTTCTTTTAAAGAGACGTTTTTGATTTTGTACTCGGGATTTGTTTTATTATATTCATTTACCATCGCCTGCATATTTTTTCCATCTGGACCTGTGAACGGATTCCAAAACGTTATTTCATTCTTGGCACTGCTACTTGCTTCTGAATCGCCACAGCCTGCTAAAATACTGATTGAGAGTCCAATCACACCAACATACTTCCAAAGCTTGCTCTTTGCCCCCACATTAATTCCTCCTTTTATTTAACTTACCACTTAATAAAAATCTTTAACTAAAAAGTTAAAGTAATTGCACAACTTCTTATTACACTATTAATTTAACAACATAAGAAAGCGTTGTCAATCTTATTTAAACAATATTTTTAGTGTTTTCTATTGTAGTTAAACACTGTGAATGATAAAATAAACAGACAAGCTACTTTTTAACCATAAAGTTAAAGGAGATTGCTATGCAAATACAAATTTCAAAAGACTATTTTCATATTTATCAAGCCCTTGCTAGTGAAACAAGAATAGAGATTATAGAAATTCTCGCAAAAAACAACATGAATATTTCTGATTTAGCAAAACAATTAGGCATAAGCGCCGCCATTGTTACCCGTCATATTCAAAAGCTAGAAGAAGCAGGGATTGTTAAATCGGAACGAATCCCTGGAAAATCAGGACTCCAAAAAATTGTTTATTTAGCGATAGACAATATTGAAATTCATTTTCCACGAAAAATATTTAAAGAATATCAACTACACGAAACTGATTTAAAAATTGGCCATTATACAGATTTTTCTGTAAAGCCTACTTGTGGGATCGCAACAGAAAAAGAAATAATCGGGAAAGCAGATGATCCAAAATATTTTATGGACAGCCAAAGAGTGGACGCCCAGCTATTATGGTTGTCTCAAGGATTTGTAGAGTATAAAATCCCTAACTTACTAGGACCAAATGAAATTCCAGAAATGGTAGAAATCAGTCTGGAGCTTGCTTCTGAATTCCCACTTTCCAATAATGTTTGGCCGAGTGACATAACATTTTATTTAAATAATGTAAAGCTCGGTACATACACTGTTCCCGGTAATTTTTCTGATGTGAGAGGTCGCTATACACCAAAATGGTGGAATGATAAATTTAGTCAGTACGGTTTGTTAAAAACGATCAGAGTGAATAAAATCGATACAGGGATTGATGGCGAACCCTTTTCGAGCGTAACGATTAATGAATTACAGCTTGAGAGCTCTCCTTTCCTCACTCTGAGAATTGCGGTCGAAGAGGAATCTGAAAGAGTTGGTGGATTAACTATATTCGGGGAACATTTCGGGAACCATAAACAAAATATTCAGGTTGGCATTTATTATTTGGAGAAGGAAAATAATTAACGAAAGAAAAAACATGGGTAAGGTCATTGACTGAGACCCTACCCATGTTTTTTTAATACTATGGTCTTACTAGTTACAATCTGATCAAACAGTTCGATTACTCTACAGAACATTACATCAAAATAAACGGATTAACATCAATCGAAATCTGTAGGCCGTTTGTGCTTATTTCTGTTTGGTAATGATCTAATATTGATTTTAAAACTTCTTCTAAGTTTGGTTCTTGTTTATACTTTATTAGGCATTGATAGCGATATTTATTTTTTATTCTAGCAATTGGTGAAGCGACTGGTCCTAAAATAACCGTTTGCGGTGATAATCTATTTCGGACGATCTGCGTGATTTTTTCCGCAACCCCGACTACTTTCATTAGCTCTTCATGACTAATCGTAATCATCGTAAGAAAATAGTAGGGAGGATAAGCATGTTGTCTGCGAATCATCATCTCTGTTTCATAAAAACGGTCATAATCCTGTTCGCTCGCAAGCTCAATACTATAATGCTCTGGCGTATAGGTTTGGAAAATTACTTCGCCTTGCAATTCATGTCTGCCTGCTCTTCCGCTTACTTGTGTCAGTAATTGAAAGGTCTTCTCCGATGAGCGGAAATCTGGCAAATGAAGCATTGTATCAGCTGACAGTACACCAACTAGCGTAATTCTTGGGAAATCTAGTCCTTTGGCAATCATTTGGGTGCCTAATAGAATATCTGCTTCTCCCTCTTGAAATTTTTGCAGCAGCTTTTCATGGGCTCCCTTTCGACTTGTTGTATCGACATCCATGCGAATAACCCTTGCTTCAGGCAAAATTTTCGTCAGCTCTTCTTCTACCTTTTGCGTCCCTGTGCCAAAATATCGAATATGCTCGCTGCTGCATTCTGGACAAGTGGTAGGCGTATACGTTTCATATCCACAATAGTGGCACTTCATCTGATTTTGAAAACGGTGATAGGTCAAGCTAATATCACAATTTGGACATTTCACCACATAACCGCAATCACGGCACATGACAAAGGAGGAATGTCCCCGTTTATTTAAAAACAATACTGTTTGCTCTTTCTTTTCTAGACGATCTTTTAGTTTTTCCAGCAACACTTCGGAAAACATGGAACGATTACCACTTCTCAATTCTTCTCGCATATCAATAATTTCCACTTTTGGGAGTTCTTGGTTATTCATACGATTTGGAAGGGACAGTAAAGAATATACACCTTTTTGAGCTCTTGCAAAGCTTTCTAAAGATGGCGTGGCACTACCCAAAATAATCGGACAGCCATGCTTTTTCCCTCTCTCGATCGCGACATCTTTAGCATGATAGCGAGGATTCTCCTCTTGCTTATATGTCATTTCATGCTCTTCATCAATAATGATAAGCCCGAGATTTGTAAATGGCGCAAAGATAGCAGATCTAGCTCCAACTACCACCTTTACTTCATTTCTTTGGATTTTCCGCCACTCATCATATTTTTCTCCCACCGATAACCCACTATGGAGAACGGCAACCTGATCGCCAAAGCGGCCTTTAAAGCGATTGACCATCTGTGGTGTCAGCGCTATTTCCGGAACAAGCACAATTGCTTCTTCTCCCTTTGCCAGCACTTTATCAATGGATTGTAAATATACCTCTGTTTTCCCACTACCGGTTACACCATACAACAGAAAAACTTCATGCTGATTTTGTTCTACCGCTTGATGAATCGGCGCCACCACTTTCGCCTGATCATCGGTTAAAGGCAAGGCAAATGTTCTTTCAAACTCCCGCTCTTGATAAGGATCGCGGTATACTTCTTTTTCCATTTCTGCAAGAAGCCCTTTTTCGACTAAGCCTTTTATTACAGCTGTTGAAATACTCAATTTCGTAAGTAGTTGCTTTTGTTCGATTGGGTCTGGATGCTCACTAAAATAAACCAATAATTCTTTTTGTTTTTTAGCGTTTTTATTCAGCGAGTCTTCATAATGAAGTAATTCTTCCCTATTTAGAAGAGGATAAATATGTTTTACCTTCTTCTTCTTGCCTCTTGATTGTACCTCATAGGAAACCTCGATTGTTCCTTTCTTCACTTCCTTTTGTAAGGAAGAAAGAGATACATTCTTTAACGCTTCCTCCCAAACCACTTCTCCCGTTTTCGTAAAAAGAGCGGCTACCCCTTCAGCCATCTTCTCTTCTTCCCCAGATACCTTCTTTACTTTACGCTCATATTTAGCTTTTAAAGCCGGTGGTAACATCGCTTGAAAAGCAGAAATCTTATAACAGAGCGTAGAATGGGACAACCAGTCAGCAAGAGATAAAAGTTCTTTATTTAAAACGGGCACTAAGTCCATCGGTTCTATGATTTTTTTTAATGATTTAAAGCTTGAGGTTTCTTCTATGCTTTCCACAAAACCTTGCACCTTTCTAGGACCAAATGGAACAATTACGCGCATTCCTGGTTGAATAACATCTTCCAATTCTTCTGGAATTAGATAATCAAAGGGTCTGTCCGTTTGTTTTGCCGGTACATCGACAATTACTTTGGCTACCGTCATTTTTGAACAGCTTCCTTCATCAACATAGCTTGTTCCAAGATTTTTTCCGCTACTTCATCCTTAGAAAGAAGCGGTAATTCGATAGAAGTTCCATCTCTCTTGTACATCGTCACAAGATTTGTATCGGTTCCAAAGCCAGAATCTTGTCTATTTACATTATTAGCCACAATCATATCTGCATTTTTCCGTTTTAATTTATCCATTGCATATTCAGCCATATTTTGCGTTTCTGCTGCAAAGCCAATGAGAATCTGCTGTTCTTTTCTTTTTCCAAGTTCGGATAAAATATCTTGGGTCCGCGTGAATTCAATTGTTTCGGGACCACTTTGCTTTTTCACTTTGTGGTCATAAACAATCGTGGGTTTATAGTCACTTACCGCAGCTGTTTTAATAATAATGTCAGCTTTTTCTCTGGATGTCATTACAGCGTTATACATCTCTTCCGCACTTTCCACTGAAATAACTTGAGCACCTTTTGGTGGAGCTAGATTCGTAGGTCCAGATACTAAAATAACATCTGCCCCATACGCAATTGCTTTTTTAGCAATACTATATCCCATTTTTCCAGAGGAGTGATTAGAAATAAAACGAACTGGATCAATTTTTTCACGCGTTGGTCCAGCAGTCACGAGGACGGTTGTTCCAGTTAGGATTTTGTTCTTGTTATTATCGGAAAAATAGTCCTCCATATGCTGAACAATCATTTCCGGTTCTTCCAATCTTCCTTTTCCAACATAGCCACATGCTAAATAGCCTTCACCTGGGTTGATAAAACGGTAACCATAGTCATGAAGCGTGTTAATATTTTTAATAACAGCAGGATGATCATACATATGTACATTCATCGCTGGCGCAATCCAAACGTCACTTGTTGCTGCAAGCAAAGTTGTTGTGATCATATTATCCGCAATACCGTTTGCAATCTTTCCAATCACATTGGCCGTTGCTGGGGCCACTAAAATTAGATCAGCCCAATCAGCCAAATCAATATGTGCTATCACTTTTGGATCTTTTTCATCGAAGGTGTCTGTATATACTTCGTTTTTAGAGAGGGCTTTAAAGGTTAATGGATTCACAAATTCCATTGCCGATTCCGACATGATAACCTTCACATCTGCACCCTTTTGCGTTAATTTACTAGTTAAAGCACATACCTTATATACCGCAATTCCCCCTGTTACACACAGAAGAATCTTCTTGCCATTCAACATCATGTGCCTACTTCCTTTCTTTTTATTCTAAAGTTTATGATCATATCATCAGTCAGAGAAGTTGTCCCTCACCCTCTCTTACCGGTTAGTTGAACCATTTGTATCTGTCAGACTTATATGAATCTTTTTTTCGTTAAGAATAAGATATATTGTTTGTTTATGAATAAGGCTATTGAATTAAAGAAGCAAGTTGCTCATAAAAAATGTGAGCAATCCTGAACAGAAATTCCCCCAACTTTGTTAGAATCAATATGCTTAAACTTCAGCCATATGTAAGATTTGCATTTCTTTTATTATTGTTAGCATATAATTAAATAATCATTATGTCCATGAAAAAAGACTTAGTAAATGGAATCATTCCTTTTACTTAAGCCTTTTATTCCGTACTATATTGATTAAATATTAATTATTCCTCGCTTGCGCCATTGGGTGTATTCACACGATAAGTTAATTGATCTTTGTTGATTTCTTCTAATGCTTTCCCGACATTTTTATGAGAAACATATTTTGCTAATTGCGGTTTCGCATTTGTTTGTAGCTTTCTTGCTCTTTTTGCAGCAACAGATACTAATGAATATTTGGAATCGATTTTTGTCATTAATTTATCAATAGATGGATATAACATAGATTAATTAGCCTCCAGCATTTTTTTGTATTTTGGTTCTACTCTTTCTCTGCGACAATGCTCTGCAACAATGATTGCTTTTATTTTTTCACAAGCATTCTCTACTGTATCATTTTCTACGACATAATCATATAAGTGCATCATTTCTATTTCTTCTCTTGCCACATTCATGCGGTTGTTAATAATCTCTTCTGACTCTGTTCCTCTTGTCACAATACGATTTTTTAACTCTGATAAACTCGGCGGGCTCAAGAAGATAAATAATCCATCTGGAAACTTCTCACGAACCTGTTTCGCACCCTCTACTTCAATTTCCAAAAAGACATCTTTGCCCTTTAATGTTGTTTCTCTTACATAGTCAACAGGTGTACCATAGTAGTTTCCAACAAACTCTGCATATTCTAGTAATTTTCCTTGTTCAATTAAATTCTCAAATTCTTCTCTTGATTTAAAGAAGTAATCTACTCCATCTACCTCACCAGCGCGCGGTGATCTGGTTGTCATGGAAATAGAATATTCAAAGGATGTATTTTTTTGTGAGAAGATTTCCTTTCTCACTGTTCCTTTCCCTACACCAGAAGGTCCAGATAAAACGATTAAAAGTCCCTTTTCTACCAAATTTTTCTCCTACCCTTCCTCTATGATCTCATCACGATCGTTTAAACGGTGTGCAACTGTTTCTGGCTGAACTGCTGAAAGAACAACGTGGTCACTGTCCATCACAATAACAGCTCTTGTTCTTCGTCCATACGTTGCATCTATTAAGGATCCTCTATCCCTAGCATCTTGGATAATACGTTTAATAGGAGCAGATTCTGGACTGACAATAGAGATAATTCTATTTGCAGAAACTATATTTCCAAAACCAATATTGATTAATTTTATGGACATTCGTCTTCTCCAATCTTATTATTTTTAGTTTTAACTAGGAAGATTTATTCTAAACCCTTATTATTCAATATTTTGAATTTGCTCTTTCATTTTTTCTAAACAGCTTTTCATCTCCACCACATTTGCTCCAATATCAGCTGAATTAGCTTTGGAGCCAATGGTATTAACCTCTCTGTTCATTTCTTGAAGTAAGAAATCAAGCTTTCTTCCAATCGGGTTATTTTCTTCCATAATTTGATAAAACTGTCTAATATGACTATGTAATCTAACCAATTCCTCATTAATATCTGCTTTATCTGCAAAAATCGCCACTTCTGTAATAAGGCGTGCTTCATCAATCGGTTCCGTTAAATAACTTTCTATTCTTGCCTTGAGCTTTTCACGGTATTGTGCTATCACTTCTGGAGCCAATGACTGTAAATTCGCAACTAGCTTTTCTATCTGCTTAAGGTTGCTTTCTAAGTCTTTGGATAATTCCTCTCCTTCAATAGTGCGCATCCTATTTAACTGGACAACCGCTTCTTCCATTGTAGCAAGCAACACTTCTGATAGTTCTTCCATATCAAGCTCTCGTTCTACTATTTGAAAACACTCTTCTTGATTTAATAAATCACGAAGGGAGATGGGCTCTTTGATAGAATATTTGTCTTTTAATTGGTGAAGCAATTGATAGTATTGATCAAGTAATGGCCAATCCACTATAATTTCTTGACCTTTTTTGTCTTCATCCTCTAATGTTACAAATACTTCGATTCTACCTCTATGTATATAGTTTGAAATAATTTTCTTTATTTGATCTTCCAAATATAGAAATTGCTTTGGCATCCGAATAATCTGATCGCTAAACCTGTGATTGACCGACTTTATTTCGATATGAAGTGTTGAATGGTGATATTGTTTTGTTGCTCTTCCAAATCCAGTCATGCTTTTCATTATACTGACACATCCGTTTTCTAAAAAATGTGCGAATTAATGTTGCTTGTGCTTTTTCCACAAAGTTTAATCGCTGCTTTATTACTCGATCATTTCTCATTATACATTATATAGTTACTAACCTTTTAGAAATCAGCATTAAAAACAGCATCAAATAAATAAAAGGTAATAGAGTGATCTCTACTACCTTTTGGATTATAACATATTTTATTTTGATTTACTTAATAAAAATGATCCTGCGAGTAAAAAAGTTGGTACGGAGGCGAATCCGATGATCATTGGCCAATCTTTCATTGCTATTGGCAGTGTATGGAAGATTTCTTGCAGCCCTGGCACGTAAATAACAATAAGTGCCAATACTAAGGAAGAAACCACAGCCCAAACTAAGTACATATTGCCAAATGGATTTCTTGAAAGAATGGATTTTTCACTGCGGCAGTCAAATACATGAATTAACTGGGCAAGTACCAATGTTATAAAAGCAACAGTTTGGGCATATTCAAGATTTTCTGGATTATTGTTATAGGCAAACATAAAGGCTAGAATAGTCGAAACACCGATCAAGAACCCGCGAGAGATAACCTTCCAGCCCAATCCTCTAGAAAATACACCTTCATTCGGACTACGCGGTCCTCTTTTCATAACATTATCTTCCGGTCTATCTAAGCCTAAGGCCATCGCTGGCAAACCGTCTGTTACTAAATTCACCCATAAAATTTGAATAGGAACAAGCGGCAAAGGAAGTGCTAATAGCATCGCAAATAACATCACCAGTATTTCCCCAACATTTGAAGCAAGTAAATAGCGGATAAATTTACGAATGTTTTCATAAATATTTCTTCCTTCTACAATAGCAGATTTAATACTCGCAAAATTATCATCCATCAATACTAAAGAAGATGCTTCCTTTGCGACATCCGTGCCTGTGATTCCCATTGCAATTCCGATATCAGCTTTCTTTATCGCTGGAGCGTCATTTACTCCGTCCCCAGTCATCGCAACTACATGCCCTCTATTTTGAAACGCCTGAACAATCTTCAATTTATGCTCTGGCGAAACTCGTGCAAATACAGCAACATCTTCAACGATATCCTCTAATTCTTTTAAACTTAGATCTGAAAGCTCTTTCCCTTCCATTACTTTAGAGTGATTATTGGCAATGCCTAGCTGTTTCGCAATAGCATTTGCAGTAATAACATGGTCTCCTGTAATCATTACTGTTTTTATACCAGCTTCTTTACATTCTTTTACAGCTTGTTTTACTTCTGGCCTTGGCGGATCAATAATTCCTTGGAGACCGATGAAAATTAAATCCTTTTCTGCTTCTCTTTCATGCATAATAAGGGTATTTGGTGAAATTTCCTTATAGCCAATCGCAATGGTACGAAGCGCCTGGGAAGCTAAGCCATTGATCGCATCTTGAACCACTTGCTTTTCCTTATTTCCTAAAGCTTGCGAACGATTTTCGAAAAGTATTGATTTACTCTGACCAATTAAGACATCAGGTGCACCTTTAGTAACAACAAATTGACGTCCAGTTGGATCTTTCACCACAACACTCATCATTTTTCTTGTAGAATCAAAAGGGAATTCATTGACAATCGCAAATTGATTTAATAATTGAGCACGAGTGAATCCCGCTTTCATCCCGGCAACTAAAATCGCGCCTTCCGTCGGATCCCCATTTAAAACATAATCATCATCTTTTTGCAAAATCTCGGCGTGGTTGCAAAGCATTCCAAAGGTTAAAAGCTGTTGTAGTGCCTTATCCTTTGCTAGATTTACTAATTGTTCACCTACATAGTATTGCCCTTGCGGCTCATATCCGGTTCCATCTACCGTATATGTTTTTCCGCCAATCCAAGTTTTGGTTACTGTCATTTTATTTTGCGTTAATGTTCCGGTTTTATCAGAACAAATGACTGAAGCACAGCCAAGAGTTTCGACAGCAGGAAGCTTTCTGACAATAGCATTTTTGCGAATCATTTTCTGAACACCAAGAGATAGAGCAATCGTTACAATCGCGGGCAACCCTTCTGGAATCGCGGCTACCGCTAATGATACACCGGCTAGTACCATTGTGTATAAATCATTCCCTTGAAGAACCCCAATCACCACAACTAATACGGTTAATAGTAATGCTGTGACAATGAGAATTTTCCCTAGCTGCTCCAAACGTCTTTGCAGCGGGGTGGTAACAGAATCTGCATTTTGCAGCAAATCAGCAATTTGCCCCATTGCTGTTTTCATTCCTGTCCCAATAACAACCCCGACACCACTTCCACGGGATACCATTGTTCCCATAAAACCCATATTTTCCATATCACCAAGTGCTAGATTATTATTTTTGATTGCAGATACTGTTTTAGGAACTGGCACAGATTCTCCGGTTAACGCAGATTCCTCCACTTCCAGGCTTCTTGATTCAATAATTCTGACATCTGCTCCTATTCGATCCCCGCTCGCGAATTTTATGACATCACCAGGAACTAGCTCCTTCGATAATAGACTAACCCATTCTCCATTCCGAAGTGCCTGAACATGAGGCTGTGATAATTCTTTTAATGCAGATAATGATTTTTCTGCTCTTATCTCTTGAAAAAATCCAAGAAAACTATTGAGAATGATGATTGCAATTATCGCAATTGCATCAATATATTCGCCTAATAAACCTGAAATAAGCGTGGCAGCTAAAAGAACGAGTACCATAAAATCCTTAAATTGACTGAAGAAAATAAGCAGGAGTGATTGCTTTTCTCCTTCCTCTAATTCATTGTATCCAAAGTTCTTTCGTCGCTTTTCCGCTTCTTCATCTGATAACCCAGCCGAAAAATCAGTATTCAATGTTTGTTCTACTTCTTTTTCGTTCATTTCATGATAGTTCATCCGGCCATCTCACTTCCCCCTTTTTCATTCACCGTTCGCTATAGTAGCAGCGAAGAAATTCGTAGCTGTTTTGAACAAAAGTTAGCAACTTACTAACATACATAGTTGTCCCAACACCACTCTAAGAGAATCATATTCAAGCTTGGCCGAAAAAATGCTAAGGATAGAGATTTAATTCCTATTTATTATGAGAAAAAATACCATATGCCTAGATCTCATCTATTTTTTACAAATTAAAACTTATCGAAGGCTGCCTCCACTTCTCGTTATTCTTGCATCTATAGCAAAATCACAAGCATTTTCAACCCAAATCCTTGTATTTCTTCCCCAATAAAGATAGAGTAAAGAGGGAAATTATTATAAATGAGGTCGTTAGTTATGTCATTTGATGGTTTATTTACACGCGCAATGTCTCTTGAATTAAAAGAGCTTTTACTAGGAGGCCGAATTAATAAAGTTCAACAGCCTTTTACCAATGAAATTATTTTATCCATTCGAGCTAATGGAAAAAATCAAAAATTGCTATTATCTGCTCATCCTAGCTATGCCCGCATTCAAATTACGGAAGAAAATTATGAAAATCCTAAAGAACCACCAATGTTCTGCATGCTTCTCCGCAAGCATTTAGAAGGTTATTTTATAGAAGACATTTATCAAATAGACAATGAACGAATCATTGTTTTAGAAATTAGGGGAAGAAATGAAATTGGCGATACTTCCTATAAAAAACTAATGATCGAGATAATGGGGAGACACAGCAATATCATTTTGGTTGACCGCGATAAAAATACTATTCTAGATAGCATTAAGCATATTTCGTATGCTGTTAATAGTCATAGAGCTATTCTTCCTGGTTATGAGTATTTAGCACCGCCAAAACAAGAAAAACAAGATCCTTATACTGCAACAGAAGAAGATATTCTAAGAGCTATTGATTTTAATAGCGGAAAATTGGACAAACAGCTGGTCCAGCAATTTGCCGGATTATCTCCACTAGTTGCTAAAGAAATGGTCTATCAGGCAGGTCTTGCCAACCGTGAAACTTTGCCAAAAGCTTTTCTTATGGTAATGGAGCCAATAAAAAATGGCAATTATGCTCCTTCTATTATGGATACTCCAGAGAAAGAATATTTTTACTGCCTATCAATGGAGCATGTCAAAGGAAACGTGAAGTCCTTTCCTACATTAAGTAAAATGCTCGATCGCTATTATTTCGGAAAAGCAGAACGAGACCGTGTGAAACAGCAAAGCAATGATTTAGAACGGTTTATTGTAAATGAACGTGATAAAAATAAAAAGAAAATAAAAAACTAGAACGTTCTTTGTCGGAAGCTGAAAATGCAGAACAATATCAATTACTTGGTGAACTTTTGACAGCAAACCTTTATGCGGTTAAAAAAGGCCTGTCAGAAGTAGAAGTAATCAATTATTATGATGAAGAGAGTAAAACCGTTAAGATTCCGCTTAGTCCAAGACTGTCGCCTTCTGAAAATGCGCAAAAATATTTTACAAAATATCAAAAAGCAAAAAATTCGATTGATATTATTAAGGAACAAATTAAACTAGCAGACCAAGAATATGGATACTTTGAAACACTATATCAGCAAATTCTTGCTGCCTCTCCGAAGGATATTCAAGAAATTCGCGAAGAGTTAGTGGAAGAAGGTTACCTTAGAGAAAGACAGAAAAAGCAAAATAAAAAGCCGCAAAATATAAAGCCTGTCTTAGACTACTATGTTTCGTCCGATGGCACAGAAATTATCGTCGGAAAGAATAATAAACAAAATGATTACTTAACAAATAAAGTTGCAGCTAGAGATGAAATTTGGCTGCATACAAAGGATATTCCTGGATCCCATGTTGTCATTCGCAGCAAAGAGCCTTCCGAGGAAACAATCATGCAAGCAGCAATATTAGCAGCTTATTTCAGTAAAGCACGCCAATCTAGCTCTGTTCCCGTTGACTTCACATTAGTACGTCATGTGAAAAAGCCAAGTGGCGCAAAGCCAGGCTTTGTCATATATGATAATCAGCAAACTGTTTATGTTACTCCAGATGAAGAAACGGTTATTCGCTTGAAAAAAAGCTAAATAGTTTGAAACGAGAGGTCTTTAGCTGCCTCTCGTTTTTGTTTAATTATGCATGGAGCTTATGGTAAATCCGTCTGAAAACCAATTTTTTTACTTCCCTCACTAATTTTGGTTTTCATACCTTTTATGAACACCATTGTTCTTCCTCTTGCACTAATTTTGGCGTTCATCCCTTCTATGAACACCACTTCTCCTCCATCTCACTCCAATTATGGTTTTCATCCTTTTTATGAACACCACTTCTCCTCCATCTCGCTCCAATTATGGTTTTCATCCTTTTTATGAACACCACTTCTCCTCCATCTCGCTCCAATTTTGGTTTTCATCCTTTTTTTGAACACCACTTCTCCTCCATCTCACTCCAATTTTGGCGTTCATCCCTTCTATGAACACCATTTTTCTTACTTCCTGCATCCATTTTGGCGTTCACCATCCCTATAAACGCTACTTTTCGCCAACCCCCCTTCACCCTTCCATTTTCATCCCTCTTATGAACAATTCTTCTCACCAAATCCCAAACAATAACAAACTTTTTTACTCAAACTAAAAAACAGCACTTTACATAAAAGTGCTGTTCACTCCTTAATCTATCCCCAATTCTCCGGACTTTCCTTCCAAGCATTTAAGCTTGCCAAATCTCCTTCTTGAATATAGCCTTGTTTCTGTGCTACATCTAATAAGCTCGAATAGTCTGTTAATGAGTAGGCTGTAATCTCAGCGTCCCCAAGGAGTTCTTTGCCCTTTGGTAATTCATATGTAAAAATCGCAACGACACCAAGAACCTCACAACCTGCTTCTCGTAAACTATTAACAGCTGTGATGACACTCCCCCCAGTAGAAATTAAATCCTCGACGACGACTACTTTTTGGCCCTTTTCCACTTTTCCTTCAATCTGATTTCCTTTTCCATGCGCTTTTGCTTTTGAGCGGACGTATGCCATTGGTAAATCTAAAATATCACTTACCCAAGCAGCATGAGGAATACCTGCTGTCGCTGTTCCAGCCACTACTTCTGTTTCGGGGAAATTTTCTTTAATTAAATCAGCTAACCCTGTCGCAATATTTTTACGCACCTTAGGATAAGACAAAGTTAAGCGATTATCGCAATAGATTGGAGATTTTAATCCTGAAGACCAAGTAAATGGATCATTTGGCTGTAAAAAAACAGCTTTAATCTCTAGTAATTGTTCAGCAATTTCATGTTTCATAGCATAATGCCCTCCCACTCTGATTTAAATAATGTATAACTTTCATATGGATTTTCTGCTCTTGTAATCGAACGACCAACAACTATTGCTGATACACCATTCTCACGGGCAACTTGAGGTGTTGCAACGCGTACTTGATCCTGTACTTGATCTGTTTGTAATCGAATGCCAGGTGTTACAGTGAGAAACGATTCTCCTAATTGTTCACGAATGGCCCCAGCTTCTAATGTGGAGCAAACAACGCCATCTAATCCAGCCTCTTTCGTAATCGTTGCATAATGTAAAACAGACTCTACTAAAGGTACTGAAATTAACTGCTCTTTTTGCATGCTTGCTTCAGACGTACTTGTTAGCTGAGTTACTCCAATACATTTTGCTCGCTTCATTCCAGATGGTGTCCCTGCTTCAAGTCCTTCCACTGCCCGAGCCATCATGTCCACTCCGCCGGCTGCATGGACATTTACTAAATCAACGCCTAAGCTAGCAATATTTTTCATCGCACTTCCAACGGTATTAGGGATATCATGTAATTTTAAGTCGAGGAAAATTTGATGATTTTGCTCTTTTAATTCCTTGATAATGCTTGGTCCTTCTTTATAAAAAAGTTCCATTCCTACCTTTAAAAATAAAGATTCTCCATTAAATTTGCTCAAAAAGGAATGCACCTCTTCCTTTGTTGCAAAATCAAGCGCGATGATAAGCGAATTGTTCATGCTTTCCCCAGCTCCTTCCAGTTACTTCTGAAATATGTTCAAATCCGTATTTATCTAAAAGCTCAGGTAATTCTTCGATTATTTTTGGGCAAATGAATGGGTCCACAAAGTTTGCTGTCCCGACTGCTACTGCACTTGCACCAGCATAGAAAAACTCTAGGACATCCTCAGCCGACGATACACCGCCCATTCCGATAATCGGCAGATTTACCGCTTGACTTACTTCATAAATCATTCGAATTGCTACAGGTTTAACAGCTGGTCCAGATAAGCCTCCCGTTTTGTTCGCTAGAATGGGTTGTGCTGTCTTTAAGTCCAGACGCATGCCAACAAGCGTATTAATCATGGTAATCCCATCTGCCCCTCCTGCTTCCACTGCTTTTGCCATTTCCACAATATTTGTCACATTGGGAGATAGCTTTACATATACCGGAACCTCTGATACTTCCTTTACCTTTTTCGTCAATTCCTTTGCAACCTCAGGGATTGTTCCAAAAGCAATTCCTCCTGTTTTTACATTCGGACAAGAAATGTTTAATTCTAATGCGGCGACATTCGAAGCTTTGGAAATCTCTTTCGCCACTTCAACGTAATCCTCTTCAACGGATCCAGCAACATTTGCAATAATTGGTACATCAAACTGACTTAGCCATGGCAATTCTTCCCCAACTACTTTTTTAAGACCGGGATTTTGAAGACCGATAGCATTGAGCATCCCAGAAGTAGTTTCTGCGACCCTTGGTGTAGGATTGCCAAAGCGAGGCTCCACAGTTGTCGCTTTAATCATGATAGCACCAAGCTTGCTTAAATCATATAAATTACTGTATTCCCGTCCAAATCCAAAACAGCCAGAAGCAGGCATAATCGGGTTTTTAAGCTCTAATCCAGGAAGCTTTACCTGAAGTCGGTTCATAGGACAACCTCCCCTGTTCTAAATACTGGTCCATCTGTACATACTTTCTTATAACTAAACCCTGTTGGATCATCTGCTGTATGACATACACAAGCAAAGCACGCACCAATCCCACAACCCATTCTTTCCTCTAAAGAAATGAACACCTTTTTATCTGGAAATGTTTTTTCTAGATTTTTAAGCATTGGTGTTGGTCCACAGGAATATAATACGTCAAATTCTAGTTTTTCTTGAAAAATAACATCTGTCACAAATCCTTGTGTACCATAACTACCATCTACTGTAGCGATATACGTATCCCGAGTTTGGCAAACTTTTCTTCATAAAAAGCAACGGATTCTGTTTGAAAGCCTAATACAGCCACTACCTTTACTCCTTTGGCAACTAGACGATTGGCTAATTCATATAATGGCGGCACTCCAATTCCTCCACCAACTAATAATGCTGTCTGCCCTGACTTACTTTCTTCAATTGGGAAACCATTTCCTAATGGACCAAGGATATCAATAGCTTCTCCTGCTTGTTTTTTGGCAAGAAGCTTGGTGCCAGCTCCTTCTGCACGGTAGATCATCGTAAATGTTTTTCTTTCCTGATCAATGTGGCAAATACTAATTGGACGTCTTAATAACGGTGCAGAATGATCACTTACTTTGATATGAACAAATTGACCTGGCTCGTTCATTTCAGAGACAAGCCCACCTGTTAAGGTGAGCTCCATAATATTCTCCGCGATTTCCTTCTGATCAACTACTGTACAGATTTCATTTTTGATCATATTAACACTGCCTCCGATTGCTTTTTGCTTGGCTCCATTGCCTCTGTAGAGAACGTCATGGATTCAACTACTCGCAGGATCGCCTCTGCTGTGTCTAAAGAAGTTAAACACGGAATCCCATTTTCGACAGATTCACGTCTGATACGGAACCCATCTCTTGCTGGCTGACTGCCTTTGGAGAAGGTATTAATGACAAATTGTGCTTCTCCATTGCGGATGACATCAATTAATGTATGGCCTTCTCCACCGATTTTGCCAACCACTTTTACTGGAATGTCATTGCTTTCAAGGAAAGCTGCTGTTCCACTTGTTGCCATTAAGCTATAGCCGATATTCGTAAATCTTTTTGCAAGCTGTAAAGCCTCTTCCTTATCTTTATCGCCAATTGTCATCAGAACAGTTCCGAATGTTTTAATCTTCATTCCTGAAGCAATTAACCCTTTATAAAGAGCCTTTTCAAGAGTGATGTCTTTCCCCATTACTTCTCCTGTTGACTTCATCTCAGGACCTAAGGTAATATCTACTCTTCGTAATTTTGCAAAAGAGAATACTGGAACTTTCACATAAACACCAGACTTCTCTACTACTAAGCCGGATTGATAGCCTTGTTCTTTTAAGGAAGTACCCAAAATAACTTTAGTAGCTATTTTCGCCATTGGCACATTCGTAATTTTACTTAAGAAAGGTACTGTTCTACTAGAGCGAGGATTTACTTCTAGTACAAAAACTTCGCCTTTGGATACAACATACTGGATATTCAGCAAACCAACGATTTTTAACCCTTTTGCCAGCCTTGTTGTATAATCTACTAATGTTTGCTTGATTTCTGCAGATAAGCTTTGTGGCGGATAGACTGCGATCGAATCGCCTGAGTGTACTCCCGCTCGCTCAATATGCTCCATAATTCCTGGAATTACTACATCAGTGCCATCACAGATTGCATCCACTTCAATTTCTTTCCCTGTTAAATATCGATCAATTAAGATTGGCTGTCCCGGACTTGCTTTAACTGCATTCTCCATATAAGGAACCAGCTCTTCTTCTTTATAAACAATCTGCATTGCTCTTCCACCTAATACATAAGATGGTCTTACTAGTACAGGGTAGCCAATTGATTGTGCAACGACAATTGCTTCTTCAACTGTTAACGCTGTTTTTCCGTCTGGCTGTGGTATACCCAAGGCTTGAAGACTTTGTTCAAACTTATCACGGTCCTCCGCACGATCTAAATCTTCAAGAGATGTTCCTAAAATTTTGATGCCACGCTCTGCTAATGGACCAGCTAAGTTGATGGCTGTCTGTCCGCCAAACTGAACCACTACTCCCTCTGGCTTTTCTAAATCAATGATATGCATGACATCTTCAATTGTAAGTGGCTCAAAGTAAAGTTTATCTGAAATACTAAAGTCTGTTGAAACAGTCTCTGGATTGTTGTTGATGATTATTGCTTCATAGCCTGCTTCCTTGATTGCCCAAACAGAATGAACCGTTGCATAGTCAAACTCAATTCCTTGACCGATACGAATTGGACCCGAACCAAGGACAACAATGCTCTTCTTATCTGTGACAATGGATTCATTTTCCTCTTCATATGTTCCATAGTAGTATGGTGTTTCTGATTCAAATTCAGCAGCACATGTATCAACCATTTTATAGACAGGTACAATGCCTTTCTTTTTTCTCCAGTTATATATTTCAAGTTCTGTTGTGTTCCAAAGCTTTGCAAGCTGAATATCAGCGAATCCTTTTTCTTTTGCTTCTTTTACATACTCCTCATCAAATGGATGGTTAACTAACTCTTTCTCAAACTTAATAATGCCTTCCAGTTTGAAAAGGAAGAAGAGATCAATTTTACTCCACTCATGAATGGTTTCTATGCTTATGCCCCGATTAAGTGCCTCTGCTATATAAAACAATCTTTCGTCACCGGCAACTCTTATTCGTTTCTCGAGTAATTCATCACTTGTTTCATCTGCTGCATTTAGAGAGAAATGATATACTTTTGCTTCTAGAGAGCGGATCGCTTTTAGTAAAGATTCTTCAAAAGTACGGCCAATTGCCATTACTTCCCCAGTTGCTTTCATTTGGGTCCCTAAATTACGCTTTGCTGATTCAAACTTATCGAAAGGAAAGCGTGGGATTTTACTTACAACATAATCAAGGGCTGGCTCAAAGCTTGCATAAGTTTTTCCAGTGACAGGATTCATCATCTCATCCAATGTTAAGCCTACTGCAATTTTTGCCGCCAGCTTTGCAATTGGATAGCCAGTTGCTTTACTAGCAAGGGCAGATGAACGACTTACTCTTGGGTTTACTTCGATAATATAGTATTGAAAGCTATCTGGATCTAAGGCAAGCTGTACGTTACAGCCACCTTCGATTTTTAAGGCACGGATAATTTTTAAAGATGTATTTCTTAGTAATTGATATTCACGGTCGCTTAATGTTTGGCTTGGTGCCACGACAATACTGTCACCTGTATGAATCCCAACTGGATCGATATTTTCCATGTTACATACTACAATCGCGTTATCATTGCTATCACGCATTACTTCGTATTCAATTTCTTTAAAGCCCGCGATGCTTTTTTCTAATAAACATTGTGTAACTGGGCTATTTTTCAAGCCGCTTGTTACGATCTCTTCTAATTCTTCATCATTATGGCAAATCCCTCCACCAGTTCCTCCTAGTGTAAAAGCAGGTCGGACGATAACCGGATAACCAATTTTCTCCACAAAAGCTTTTGCTTCCTCCATATTGTGGATAATATCACTAGCTGGTACAGGTTCACCTAATTCATTCATCAAATTACGGAAAAGGTCTCTATCTTCTGCTTGCTGAATGGCAGATAGCTTTGTTCCAAGTACTTCAACTCCACATTCCTTCAACACACCAGCATCGGAAAGCTCAACAGCAAGGTTCAAGCCAGTTTGCCCTCCTAATGTTGGGAGAATAGCATCTGGTCGCTCTTTGCGGATAATTCTGCTGACAAATTCAAGTGTTAATGGTTCTATATACACTTTATCTGCCATTTCTGTATCTGTCATAATGGTCGCAGGGTTGGAGTTTACTAGAATAACACGATAGCCTTCTTCCTTTAAAGCGATACATGCTTGCGCTCCTGCATAGTCAAATTCTGCTGCCTGCCCAATGATGATTGGTCCTGATCCGATTACTAATATACTTTTAATACTTTTAAGCTTTGACATATGCGGCACCTTCCTGTTTGTGAGATTGTATCATTTCCATAAAACGATCGAATAAATAGTTGGCATCCTCTGGTCCAGGTGAAGCTTCTGGATGATATTGTACGGTAAATGCTGGATATTCTTTATGCTGTAGGCCTTCAATTGTTCCATCATTTAAAGCAATATGTGTTATTTCTAAGTTTGTATATTTAATAGATTCTTCCTCTACTGTATAGCCATGGTTTTGCGATGTCAGCGAAACCTTCCCTGTTAATAAATCCTTCACTGGGTGGTTTGATCCTCTATGACCAAACTTCATTTTCTCCGTGTTTGCCCCACTTGCAAGTGCGAACAATTGATGACCTAGACAGATTCCAAACAACGGTACTTTCCCAATAATTCCTTTAATTGCTTCAATGGACTCCGGTACATCCTTTGGATCCCCAGGTCCGTTAGATAACATCACACCATCTGGACTTAAATTTAGAATGTCTTCTGCTGTAGTGTTATAAGGAACAACGATTACATCACAATCTCGTTTATTTAATTCTCGTAAAATACCATGCTTCATGCCATAGTCTACTAACACTACGCGGCTTCCACGGCCAGGGCTTGGATAAGGTTTCTTTGTTGAAACTTGCTTTACTTGTTCTGCACTTAATGTAATACCTTTTAATTTTGCAATTACTTCTTCCGCATTTTCTTCGATGCTGCAAATGGCGCCTTTTAACGTTCCATATTGACGGATAATACGGGTTAATTTTCTCGTATCTATTCCTGCAATTCCGGGAATTTTCTTTTGTTTAAAATATTCGTCTAATGATAGTTCATTTCGCCAGTTTGAAGGGAAATCACACACTTCTTTGACAATAAATCCATGGATAGCAGGCGTTATCGATTCAAAATCATCTCTATTGATGCCATAATTCCCCACTAAAGGATACGTAAGTGTGACAATTTGTCCACAGTAGGATGGATCGGATAGAATTTCCTGATAGCCTGTCATACCTGTGTTAAATACTATTTCACCAAATTTTTCTGTATCGGCACCGAAGCCTTTCCCGATAAATACTGTGCCATCTTCAAGAATTAGTTGTTTTTTCATGCGTGTACACTTTCCTTTCTCCAAGCAATCTTTCCACTAACAATTGTTGTAACTGGCCAACCTTGACATTCCCAACCAGCAAATGGGGTATTTCTTCCTTTTGATAAAAATGTTTCAGGATCAATTTTATTTTTCTCTTCTAAATCAAGTATTACGATATCCGCTTTCTTTCCTGTTTCTAATGTTCCCGTATCCAATTTAAAGCTTTGAGCTGGTTTTACCGTTAGATAATCCATTAACTGTTGCAGCGTCATGACCCCTGTTTTTACAAAGTTCGTATAAAGGAGCGGAAATGCTGTTTCTAAACCAACAATTCCAAATGGTGCAAGCTGCATCGACTGTGCCTTTTCTTCTGCTGTATGTGGTGCATGATCTGTTGCAATAAAATCAATTGTTCCATCTAGCAGCCCTTCGATTAGAGCAGCACGATCCTCTGTTCCTCTTAAAGGAGGATTCATTTTATAATTCGTGTCAAGGGAAGGAATATCTGTATCTGCTAATAGTAAGTGGTGTGGTGATACCTCTGCAGTCACTCTTATTCCAGCTTTTTTCGCATCTCTTACAACACGTACAGATTCTTTTGTACTGATATGGCAAACATGATAATGACAGCCTGTTGCTTCTGCTAAAAGAACATCTCTTGCAATTTGGACTGATTCACAAACACTTGGTATTCCATTTACACCGTTCGCCTTCGAAAATTCCCCTTCATGGACACAACCTTTATTAATGAGGCTGTTGTCTTCACAGTGAGCGACAATTGCCATATCCAACGCAGCAGCTTGCTTCATTGCTTCAAGCATTTGGCCAGCTTCTTGAATTCCTACGCCATCATCTGTAAAGGCAAATGCTCCTAATTCTTTAAGTGCCTTAAAATCAGTAAGCTCTGTCCCTAATTGTCTAATTGTAATGGAGGCATACGGTAAAACATTTACATTTGCTGTTTTTTTAATTCTTTCATTTAAATTATGTAGATTTTCGACCGTGTCAGGCACAGGTCTAGTGTTTGGCATATTCGCAATCGTTGTGAATCCACCTCTAGCTGCTGCCATTGTCCCTGTTGCAATCGTTTCTTTCTTTTCGCCGCCTGGCTCTCTTAAATGAACATGCAAATCAATAAAGCCTGGCGCAACCACTTTTCCAGCTGCATCAATCACTTCCTCTGCAGTTACATTGATTTCCTTTGCAATCATCTTAATTGCTCCATTTTCAATCAAAATGTCGTTCTGTTCTAATTCCCCTGTAGTATTAAGCAACTGGCCATTTTTGATAAGTATTGACATGTTCATTTCTCCCTCCGATATTTTCTAATGATCTTTTTAGTACACTCATGCGGATAAACACACCATTCTCCATTTGCTTAAAAATTCTGGAGCGTTCGCATTCCACAAGTTCATCGGCAATTTCAACATCTCTGTTTACTGGGGCAGGATGCATAATAATGCTTCCTTGCTTCATTTTTCTTTCTCTTTCTATTGTTAATCCATAAAGCTTATGGTAGCTTTCTTTGTCAAAAACAGCTCTTTCATCGCCATGCCTTTCATGTTGGACACGCAGCAGCATCACAACATCGGATGTTTCAATCGCTGTATCAATATCTTCATAATTTGCATCTTGTAAGACTGTTTCATCAAACCATTCTCTTGGTCCGGAAAAAACAACCTCTGCCCCTAGCCTTGTCAGAGCATCTGCATTAGATCTAGCGACACGGCTATGGCTAATATCACCGATAATACTTACTTTTAAGCCGTTGAAGCGTTGGAATTCCTGCTGTATGGTTAGAAGGTCAAGCAATGATTGAGTAGGATGATGACCACAGCCATCTCCTGCATTAAGGACTGGTATATTTACTTTTCCGACTAACTCATCAAAGTAGCGGTCAGTTTCGTGCCTTATGACTACAGCATTTACTCCTATTGATTCCAGCGTTCGAACAGTATCATATAGTGTTTCTCCTTTCACAACACTTGAGGTTGTCGTTTCAAAAGGAATCACTTCAAGTCCTAACTTTCTTTCCGCTACTTCAAAGCTGCTTTTTGTTCTCGTGCTAGCTTCGAAAAAAAGATTTGCTATAAAACATTGATTTGCCGGCCGCCATATTTCTCCATCTGCAAATCTTTGTGCATCTCTTAAGATTTCCTGAATCTCTGTAACGGTTAACTCAGTCGTCGTTAATAAGTTTTCCATGATACTACCTCCCGTGATTTGCTGCTGTTTACTAACTTCACTTCGCAAAAAAAACGCCCTAACATACTCGTTAGGGCGTCAAAAATTTCACTTTTGCATAGATTTAGGCAAAGTAAACCTGCGGCTATAATCTATGCATCGTTTTTGGCACCCTTATAAGTCTCTCTGTACTTGTTTAAAAGGTGTTCTTATTTAGTTTCATCTACTGCGATTGATTCTTCGAATAAATCTTCTTTTGCTTTTTCTCTACCAGGCAATACTAGGTTTAAAATAATTCCGAGGATTGCAGCAAAAGCCATTCTCTCTAGTTTAAAGTGTTCTCCCATATGAATCGAGAATCCGCCTATTCCAGTTACAAGGATGACAGATGCAATAACTAAATTGCGGTTTTTATTAAAATCAAGCTTTGCTTCTACAATAATTCTTAATCCAGATGATGCAATAATTCCGAAAAGAAGGATAGATACGCCTCCCATTACTGGTGTTGGGATAGACTGTATAAGGGCCGCAATTTTGCCGATAAAGCCAAAACCTATTGCTAATACTGCTGCTCCTCCTAAAACATATACACTATACACTCTCGTTATTGCTAAAACCCCTATGTTTTCTCCATAAGTTGTTTTTGCAGGTCCACCCATTAAAGCAGATATAATCGTTGCAGTTCCATCTCCTAAAATACTTCTGTGAAGGCCAGGATCTTTTATATAATCTTTTCCAACTACTTTACTTAATACAAGCTGATGACCGATATGCTCCGTTAGTGTCACGATTGCCACTGGAACAAAAATTGTTAGTAGGGCAAGGTTTATTGTTACAGGATAATCTACGAATGGGAAGATAAAGTCTGGCATTGCAAACCATTTGGCATCCAAGACTCCTTGAAAGTTAACCACTCCTACAAGCAGGGCATAGACATAGCCGATTACGATACCTGCTAATATTGGGATAAAGCTGAATACTCCTTTGCCAAACATCGTGAAAAGGATGGTTGCAAGTAATGTCACTAATGCTACAGAGATATAAAGTAAGCTGTATTCTTGATTCTCAGCTCCATTATTCATATACATTGATTGTCCAACCGCAGTTGTAGCAAGCGCTAATCCGATTACCATGATTACAGGTCCGACAACGATCGGTGGCAAGATATTCATAATCCAACGATATCCTGCTTTTTTAATCGTTAAGGCAACAATTCCATACACAATTCCGGCAATAAAGGTTCCGATCATTGCTGCGCCTGGCCCGCCGCCCGGCATTGTCTTCGCCGCGATAACGGGTGCGATAAAAGCAAAAGAGGAGCCTAAATATGCAGGTACTTTAAATTGTGTAATGATTAAGAATGCGAGTGTACCTATTCCACTTGAGACTAAAGCGACCGCTGGACTCAATTCAATTAAGAATGGTACTAATACAGTTGCGCCAAACATGGCGAATAAATGCTGTAAGCTTAAGGTAATCCATTGAAGAGCACTTGGTTTATCATTAATTCCTAATAAGGGTTTTGTTTCGTTCATTTCTGTCTCCTCTTTCTGTTTTAAAAAATTGAGTAAGTTATTAATATCCCCTATTGAAAAAATAAAACCCCTTTTCTGCGCAGCAAAAAGGGGTTTTAAGCAGGTTTAAAGAAACCTTAGAAAAACTCCCCTTTTCAGCCTCACAGGACTGCTTTTAAAAGGGATCTATTTAATTTTCAAATATATTTACTTCATCATGTCCATCGACTTCATCAAGCTCGACTACAATTTTTTCTGAACTGGAAGTTGGAATGTTCTTCCCTACATAATCAGCTCTTATCGGAAGTTCTCGATGACCTCTGTCCACTAAAACCGCAAGCTGTATAGATGCTGGTCTTCCCAAATCCATCAGTGCATCCATTCCGGCACGAACAGTTCTACCTGTATATAACACATCATCTACCAGAATGACTTTTAAGCCTTGGATATCTGTTGGAATATCTGATCCTTTTACTAATGGTTCCTCATTCTTTGTTTTCTTCGTTAAATCATCTCGATATAACGTAATATCTAACTCTCCAACTTCGATTGGCTTTCCTTCTATTTGGGCAATTTTTTCGGCAAGACGGTTTGCAATATAGATACCTCTTGTCCGAATGCCAACTAGAATACAATTTTCTATCCCTTTATTCTTTTCAATAATTTCATGAGCGATTCTAGTTAATGCTCGTCTTATTGCTTGATCGTCTAGTACAAGTGCCTTTTTTGACATCTCGATCACCATCCATGCTGTGAATTCAATCTTTAAAAAAAATATCCTCTCACCCTTTTGGATGAGAGGATATACGTATACTAAGATAGCTATTACTTAAAATAGCTATAATCCGTTACCTTCTCAACCTCACGGGATTGATTTAAAGGACTTATTCAACTAAAGTTATCTTAATATAAGATAGAACTCTTGTCAACGATTATTTCGTAATGTATCTAAAAGCTGTTCATATTCTTTAGGTAAAGGTGCTTCGAACTCTAGATATTCTCCTGTTCGTGGATGTTCAAATCCTAGTAAGCCAGCATGAAGTGCCTGACCGCCAATATCTAATGTTTTTCTTGGTCCATATTTAGGATCTCCCACAAGCGGATAGCCGATATACTTCATATGCACACGAATTTGGTGGGTACGTCCCGTCTCTAATTGACATTCAATATAGGTGTATTCCGCTATTCTTTCTAGCACGTGAAAATGAGTAACCGCGTGTTTCCCCTTATCTACAACAGCCATACTTTGTCTGTCTTTCGTGTCACGACCAATCGGTGCCTCAATTGTCCCATAATCATGGGGAATAGAACCATGTACTAATGCTTTATATTTTCTCGTTACCGTTTTTGCTACTAATTGATTCACTAGGCTTTCATGCGCAGCATCATTTTTAGCAACCATCAGCAGACCAGACGTATCTTTATCAATTCGGTGGACAATCCCTGGTCTCATCACCCCATTAATCCCAGAAAGATCTTTACAATGCGCCATCAGACCATTTACTAATGTTCCTGTTACATGGCCAGGTGCTGGATGTACAACCATTCCCTTTGGTTTATTTACTACGATAACATCTTGATCCTCATAATAAATATCCAAATCCATTTCCTCTGCTTCTACATCTAACTCCACTGCTTCTGGTACTTCAATAGCTACTATATCATTTAAAACACCTTTATACTTTGTTTTGACAGTTTGTCCGTTAACAGTTACATGACCGTCTTTTATCCATTGTTGAACCTGCGTTCTGGACCAATCTGCATTAATTGTGGAAACAATCTTGTCGATTCGTTCATTTACTTGTTCACTTTGAATGATATGTTCCTTTTTCTCCATGTTTCTTCTCCTTCTTTGCGTCTCTATCCTCCCTCAGCATCACTAGGATTAATAAAATAACACCAATTACTAAAGATGAGTCTGCAATATTAAATATAGGGAAATCATAATTGAAGATATACGTATTGATAAAGTCGACTACATATTGATGTCTGGCCCGGTCGATAAAATTACCAAGCGCACCACCCAAAATTAGACCAAGTGAAACGCCATACAGCATTTTTCCTTTTGTACCAGTTTGAATCAAATAAATTAACCCAATCACCACAATGACGGTGATAATATAGAAAAATACCATTTGATTTTCCAGCATGCCCCATGCAGCTCCACTATTACGATGAGATGTTAGGTAGAAAAAATCTTTTATTACCTCGATGCTTTCTCCCAGCTCCATATTTTTTACAACTAACCATTTTGTCCATTGATCAATAATAATAATAATAGCTGCAATTATGTAATAAAACACTAAAGTTTCCTCCATTCTCGAGTCTCCTTTAGCATTTTAGCATAAACTAGATGAAAACGATAGCTTGGCCGCATATTTCTATTTGAAGCTAGTGTATTAATCAGTGGATTGACTTTCGATAATAGGATTGAATGCTGTTTATATCGTCCTTTGTCCTAATTGTCGGAATCATCTCCAACAAATCAAATGGCAGCAATTCACCTGACATTTCACACATTCCAAAATTACCAGTTTCTAACTTTTGCATCGTTTCTTCTACATCTTTTAGTTCATCTTCAATATATTTATTTATTTTTGAATCTCTTTTTACTCTTAACGTTGTTACTAATTCAATTTGTGTCATACGGAGTTCTGTATAAAGCTTTTCAATAGTAGAATTCAATTCCATTACCTCCGTTTCTTTAATTATTTTTAGCATTTCCATTGAGGGAGACAAAAACCGATTAAAGATTTAACAGGCATAACAACTATTAACGGAGGTGGAAGTATTTCACTTCTTTTCACATGTATAAAAAATCCCCTCCGCTTTATGATAATAGCCAGGAATGTTTTTCACACTATGTAATCACTTTTTCTGTTTTCTTTTCCCAATAAAAGGCTTTTCCAAAACTTTTTTCCTTTTATCAAAAAAACCCCAAACAAATGATACGAAATATTTTTTCGTATCCTTATTTGGGGTTAACTTCGGCTTGAAAGTTTATGTTTCAGCCTCATATAAAAAATTATTAATAATTTTCTTCTACTACATGTGCGCATCGTTCACATAGTGTTGGATGTGCTTCCACTTTACCGACATCTGTTGTTACAGTCCAGCATCTTTCACATGTTTCACCATCTGCTTTTGTAACAACAATAGCTGCATTTTCAAGTTTTAAAGCATCTTCAGGTGCGCTATTATATGCACCAGCAATTTCAAAACCTGATACGATAAATAATTGCTGTAAGTTTTCTTGAATGGAATTTAGAAGGCTATTTACTTCTTCATTTACATACAATGTTACTTTCGCTGCAAGTGATTTACCGATTACTTTTTGATTACGTGCTTCTTCTAAAGCTTTCAGCACATCATCACGTACAACCAAGAATTTATTCCATTTTTCTTCTAACACATCACTATTTTCAAATGTTGTGTATGCTGGGAAATCAGTTAGCTGTACACTTTCTTCTTGTGCAGAAGAGATATGATCCCATACCTCATCCGCAGTATGCGGTAAGATTGGTGCAACTAATTTTGTTAAGCTGATTAAGCTTTCGTAAAGAACGGTTTGAATCGCTCTTCTTTCTTTATTATTTGCTGCTTCAATGTAAAGTACATCTTTTGAAAAATCAAGATAGAATGCACTTAAGTCCAGTGTACAGAAATTATTAATATTATGATAAATCGTAGAGAAGTCATATTTATCATAGGATTCTGTTACGTTTTTAATCAATTTATTTAATTTAATCAGCATAAACTGATCAACTTCACGTAATTCATCGTAGGAAAGTGCATCTGTTTCTGGATTGAAATCAGCAAGATTTCCTAATAAGAAACGGAATGTATTTCTAATTTTACGATATCCTTCTGTTACTTGTTTTAATATAGCATCAGATACGCGTACATCTGCTTGGAAGTCTACAGAAGCTACCCATAGGCGTAAAATATCTGCACCTAATTGATTCATAACTTTTGCAGGAACCATTACATTTCCTAGTGACTTACTCATTTTACGGCCTTCTCCATCTAAAACAAAGCCATGACTTAAAACAGCTTTATAAGGTGCTTTACCAGTTACCGCTACACTTGTAGATAAAGAGGAGTTAAACCAGCCGCGATATTGGTCAGAACCTTCTAGATATAAGTCAGCAGGACGCTGCAGATCATCTCTTTCTAGCAATACAGCTTGGTGAGAAGAACCAGAGTCGAACCATACATCCATAATATCTGTTTCTTTCGTAAATTCTCCATTAGGGCTTCCAGGGTGTGTAAATCCTTCTGGTAATAATTCCTTCGCAGACTTTTCAAACCAAATATTTGAACCATTTTCTCTAAATAAATTAGAAATATGCTCAATCGTTTCATCCGTAATAATGCTGTCACCGTTTTCTGCATAAAATACAGGAATTGGCACTCCCCATGCACGTTGTCTTGAAATACACCAGTCTCCACGATCACGAATCATATTAAATAATCTTGTTTCGCCCCATGCCGGAACCCAAGCTGTTTCTTTAACTGCATCTAATAGTTCATTTCTAAAGTCTTTAATAGAAGCAAACCATTGTGCGGTAGCACGGAAAATAACTGGTTTTTTCGTTCTCCAGTCATGTGGATAGGAGTGAGTGATAAATTGCAGCTTTAATAATGCTCCAGCCTCTTCCAGTTTTTCGGTAATCGGCTTATTCGCTTTATCATAGAATAACCCTTCAAATCCAGGTGCTTCTTCTGTCATAACCCCTTTATCATCAACAGGACAAAGAACTTCCAATCCGTATTTTTGCCCAACTAAGAAGTCATCTTCCCCATGTCCAGGAGCAGTATGAACACATCCAGTACCTGCATCTGTTGTTACGTGTTCTCCTAACATTACTAAAGAATCACGGCCATAGATTGGATGTGCAGCTAGAATATACTCTAAGTCTTTCCCTTTCAATTCTTGAACTACTTTCGCTTCTTCCCAGCCAATTTCTGTTTTAACACTTTCCAGTAAGTCTTGTGCTACTAAGTATTTGCTGCCTTTTTCTTCCACTACAACATACGTTAAAGTAGGGTGAACAGAAATACCTAAGTTAGCAGGAATTGTCCATGGAGTAGTTGTCCAGATAACGATTTGTACATCCTCTTCTAGAACCCCTTTGCCATCCTTTACTTTAAAGCCAACATAAATGGAAGCAGACTTTTTATCTTTATATTCAATTTCAGCTTCAGCAAGAGCTGATTCACTTGTTGGAGACCAGTAAACTGGCTTTTTACCTTTGTAAATATAGCCTTTTTTCGCCATCTCTCCAAACACTTTAATTTGCTGTGCTTCATATGCAGGCTTTAAAGTAATATAAGGATTTTCCCAATCTCCGCGAACTCCTAAGCGTTTAAATTGTTCTCGTTGACTGTCGATTTGCCCTAATGCATATTCTTCACATAGTTTACGGAACTCAGCAATCGTCATTTCTTTACGTTTAACCCCTTTATTGGTTAAAGCTTGTTCGATTGGCAGACCGTGTGTATCCCATCCTGGCACATATGGTGCTTGAAAGCCAGTCATTGATTTATAACGAACAATGAAATCTTTTAAAATTTTATTAAGCGCATGTCCAATATGGATGTCTCCGTTTGCATATGGAGGTCCATCATGCAAAACAAACATTGGGCGACCTTGAGTACGTTCCTGTACTTTTTCGTAGATGTTCATTTCTTTCCATTTCGCTTGAATTTCAGGCTCACGATTAGGCAAGTTTCCTCTCATCGGAAATGCTGTTTTTGGCATGAGCAACGTATCTTTATATTCCATTTTCTTCCTCCAACTTAATTCTCTTTTTTCATGTATACTTCCATCTAACCAATATTCTCTAATTCAGTATAGACAGCAAAAAACCTTCTCATCCCCACGAAAGGGACGAGAAGGTTTTTCCATTAGGTTCCCGCGGTACCACCCTTATAGATAAAAATAACTTTTATCCACTTAGACATTTTTTAACGGCAATGAACCGCTTTTTCTTACTTAACTTTTCAGAAAAAGACTCCAGGGTGATTTTCAATTGCCAACTTATATCAGGCTTACACCATCCCTGATTCGCTTTTCATAAGTTTTTGACAATCTACTATCCCTATCAACGCTACATGAATATATATTTGTGAAAAATTATATTGCAATTCTACCTTATCGTCAAGACTATGGTCTTTATTTTGTGGAATTTAACTCTGATGCATCTAATTCATATTCTAATAAATGATCCCAATCATCGTTGTTTAACATATCTAATTGTGCTTCAATCAACATTTTGAAACGTGTACGGAACACTTTTGACTGCTTTTTCAATTCTTCAATTTCAAGCGCGATCTTTCTCGCCTTTGATAGTGATTCGTTCACAATTCGATCTGCATTCTTTTCCGCTTCTTTAATAATTAGTTTTGCTTCTTTTTGTGCATTACGTTTAACTTCCTCAGCAGCCTCTTGTGCTACAACAATTGATTTATTTAATGTTTCTTCAATATTATTATAGTGGCCGATACGGTCAGTTAACTCGTTTAATCTTTCTTCCAGTTCTTTTTTCTCGCGGATAATATTTTCATAATCTTTAATTACCTGATCAAGAAATTCATTTACTTCATCTTCATCATAACCACGGAAGCCTTTGGCAAATTCCTTGTTATGAATATCTAACGGCGTTAATGGCATAAAGCCACCTCCCAAACTTCAATTTCTTTATGTATCATCCTTATTTCGACAGTATTATCGGATTTCCTGCATTATTTTTAAAAAATAAGAAGAAACATGAAAAATAATGCTGCTAAAAAATATTGTATCATATATATACAATAAAAAAACTATGTTTTTTGTCTGAAATAGAAATTCTGGGAATTCCTTCATTTTCGATTCTCTACTTCAATTTACCTACTACAATCCTCCATTTATCTTTTTTTGTTTTGCCTTCAATCGATTTAATCGTCGCTCTGCCTTCTCCGCGCACTGAGAATACATCCCCTTCTTCACACATAAAAGCGACGTTTTCATTTAAAGTAAAGTTAACTTTTACTAAGCCTTGGGTGATATAGTTTTTTGCTTTTTCTCTTGAAAAATTATAAATAGCAGCAAGAATCGCATCAAGTCGAAGCGACGTAATAGTCGTAGTCATCTCTGTCCAGTGTTCCTCTGTTAAAATTATTTTTTCTAAAGGTACAGCAGCAAGTGTTACCTTTGCTTTTCCGATAGAATCAAGTTGAAGTCTTACATAATCCTCAACTTCACCAGCAACGACAACTTGAATATCCCCGTCAAGAACGAATATATCTCCGAATTTACTTCTATTTAATCCAAGCGACATTAAACTTCCTAAAACATGAGGATGCTCTATCGTAACAAATTTCTTGGGATAATTCACTTCTAATAAGGCTAAATTAAAATCTGCTTCCATCGGTTGATAATATTCAGGGTAAAGGATAGCTCGTTTTCTTTCCGCCTGTTCATGTCCGCCAAAAAATGCATATTTTACTTCCTGATTTTCTCCGATAATCATCCTAAGGACTTTTTGTTCACGCGGATCCAAAAAATCAGTCAATTTCGGCGCATAAGTATCCGCGACATAATTTCGCCAATTTTGCACTTGATCGATAAATTCTCTTTCTTCTGGACGAAAATGTTGATAAATTGACATCTTTGTAACTCCTTTTTGGCATAGAAAAAGGGCTGGGACAAAAGTATTCCAACCAAATATAAATCCGAACAATTATATGGAGATGCTAATCAAATTCTCGTATAATTGTTTGTTATTTTCATTCTGAATGGGTTTTATGGTTAGTCACCGCAGACTGAATACACTTCGCTTTCCATGGGGCGAGCGCCGAGCCGCTTCGGCTTCGCCTGCAGGGTCTCGGACTTTCTCGCAGATCCCATAGGAGTCTACATGTATTCAATCTGCTCCGTTTTTCCTAATAATTATATTTTCTTTTAAAAAAAATAATGGAACGAAACAACCTTTAAAAACGGAGTGGAATGGAGCGGAGGACCCTCGACTCCTGCGGGAAGTAGAGCAAAACCTAAGACCCCACAGGCTTTAGCCGAGGAGACTTAGGTTGCTCCCCGGCGCATCGTGGGTCTGTAGCGCAATGGAACGAATTGGTTTTACTACTTAATTAGAGATTGTTCGTCTTTATGCATTATATATTTTGTATTGTCCCTGCCTCTTTCTACCTTTGTTCAGTATAGACCTTTATAAAATTACTTAGAACCAATAAAATAATTGTCCAATCCCTCTTCCTGCTAGATTCAATACGAAGATTGCAACAATTGGCGAAATATCGATCATGCCAAGAGGCGGAATAAATCTTCTAAACATCTCTAAATATGGTTCACAGATTTTTGCCAGAAAAACACCTATAGATGTTTCGCGAGCATTCGGAATCCATGACATTAATATATATACAATAAGCGCGTAAGAATATATGGTTAAAGCATTAGCTAAAATACTTATAATGAACGTCATTCGATTTTACCACCTCGTATTTTCGTATTCTGCATCTTGCAGGATTTGCGAGATATTCCCGGAAACTTCTACGTTATCTGGTGTACATAAGAATATATCCGTACCGATTTTCTGGATATCGCCACCGATAGCATAAACAGTGCCACTTAGGAAGTCAATTATACGCTTTCCTTGGTCTTTTTCGATGCGCTGTAAATTCACAACAACTGCACGACGATTTTTTAATTGATCAGCAATATCTTGTGCTTCTGCGTACACACGAGGTTCCACTAAAAATACCTTCGATGACTTCTGTACACTTTGTAAACTCACAACATTTTGACTGTTTTTCGGTTGTTGCTGCTGAATATGATGGTTATGGTTATGCTGACTGTGAGTATGCTGTACAGGCTGCTTATAATTCCTTGCCGGCTCGCTTGGTTCTTCTTGATAGTTTACTTGCTCTTCTTCATAATCTTCATCTTCTAAAAAGAAAAACGTTTTAATTTTTGATTTTATGCTCATTTCACTTGCCTCCTAATTCTCGCTTCCTACTAAAGCAGTTCCAATTCTTATCATCGTTGCTCCCTCTTCGATCGCAATAGAATAATCATTTGACATTCCCATAGAAAGCTCTGTACATGGAGCATATGGTAATTGTAGTCCTTTAACATCTTCTTGAATGCTTTTTAAATTCTGAAAGCACTCACGCAAGAATTCTTTATCATCTGTAAATGGTGCCATCGTCATTAATCCAACTACCTGAATATGAGGATATTCGGACAACTGTTTAACAAAATCGATAACTTCCTCTGGCTTCATTCCATGCTTTGACTCTTCATTGGAAACATTAACCTGTACAAAACACTTTATGGTTCGATTCGCTCTTTTATGTATTTCTTTTGCTAGAGAAAGTCGATCCAATGAGTGAATATAGTCTACATAATCTATAATACCTTTTACTTTTCTCGTCTGCAATGATCCGATAAAATGCCATATAGGCTTGTCTTGAAGAACATCATATTTTGCTAATAATCCTTCTTCACGATTTTCTCCTAAATGAACAATGCCAGCATCGAGTGCTTCTTTTGCTCGCTCTATTGTAACATATTTTGTGACAGCAATTATCGTAACCTCTTCTGGCTGACGATTCACTTTTTTACATGCTGCTACTATTTCTTGTTTTATTCCATTAAGATTATCTTTCACTAACATTTAATTTTCGTCTTCCTCTCTCCATCCAATATAACTCATCATTCTCCCAGTGTTCCCTTTATCTCTTCTGTGAGAGAAAAAATATGCATCATCTTCGTAAGTACAATAGTCGGTTAGATGAATATTACTTTCGAGCATACCACTTTCTAACAATATCTGCTTATTTGCTTCTTGTAAATTCAGTCTGTATTGTCCTGGAGAAATAGTCGTAAATGGCTTGTGTTCTGATTGTATTGCCTTTTCTATTTCATTAATAACACGATCATCCACGACATAATGGCGCTCTGAGATAGAAGGACCAACAATGGCGAGCACTTCTTCTCTTGGTATCTTATGAGAAGCAAAAACTTTCATCATTTCCCCGGCAATGCCTTTTACGGTTCCTTGCCATCCAGCATGAGCGATACCTACTGCTTTTGTAGCTGGATGAATGAAATATAAAGGAACACAATCTGCAAAACATAAAGTTAATAATATATTTTTTTCAAAAGTAAACAAACCATCCGTATCTTTTAACGCACTATCATAATCGCTTGCACCCATACCTAAATGTGCTTGTGTTACTTCCACAATATTAACTTGATGTGTTTGCACAGCACCAACCCATTGCTCTAATGGGAAAGATAATTTTTGTGCTAGTTCCTTACGGTTTGCAACCACTGTATCCTTTTGATCATTTACATGAAACGCCATATTTAAACTTGCATAATCGCCTTTACTTTTCCCACCATTTTTTGTTGTGAAACCAGCTATTAGATTCGGAAACTGCTGCTCCCATAAATCAAGATTGAAAAACTGCTTATTTCTTAAAATAAAAGGTTCCATTATCTAACCCCATCTTTTTGTTTTAGTTTACCATATAGAGCTGTCATTGGTCACAGAAAAACATATTTTTCTGTAGAAATAAGGTTGCATTTTATGAAATTCGAAACTCGCTCTTTTCTAACCTGCCATTCCTCTCCCTTTTTACCAATAGAAAAGGCTAGACAATCATTAAAGTACCTACTTTAAGAAGTCTAACCTGTTTTATTCCTATTTAGCTTTGAATGTTTTTATTCATTTGTTTAATAGCAGCTTTTTCCAATCTTGAGACTTGCGCTTGTGAGATGCCGATCTCATCTGCCACTTCCATTTGTGTTTTCCCTTGAAAAAACCGCTTTCGCAATATCAACTTTTCTCGATCATTTAATCGGCGCATTCCTTCTTTTAATGCTAATTCTTCCACCCACTGTATATCCTTATTCTTTTCATCACTTAATTGATCCATTACATAAATCGGATCTCCACCATCATTATAGATTGGTTCAAAAAGCGATACTGGATCTTGAATAGCATCTAATGCAAAGACAATATCTTCATGTGGAATGTCTAACTCTTTGGCAATTTCCTCAGCTGTTGGTTCTTTTGATGTTTTATTCATCAACCTTTCTCTGACCTGTAATGCCTTATAAGCAATGTCTCTCAGAGATCTGGAAACCCTAATTGGATTATTGTCGCGTAAATAACGACGAATCTCTCCAATAATCATCGGAACAGCATAGGTGGAAAACTTAACATTTTGACTTAAATCAAAATTATCGATAGATTTCATTAGACCAATACAACCCACTTGAAATAAGTCATCCACGAATTCTCCTCGATTATTAAATCGTTGTATCACACTTAGTACGAGGCGGAGATTCCCATTTACGAGACTTTCTCTTGCGGATGTATCTCCCTCATGCATTTGCTTGAAGAGCAATCTCATTTCTTCATTTTTTAATACTGGAAGCTTTGATGTATCCACACCGCAAATTTCTACTTTATTTCGAGTCAATCTATTTCCCTCCTCACAGGAGCTGCTGTACAAAAAACAGTATCTCCCCGAGAAGGAAAAATATGCATGGGATGAATTTTTGTTAAATTTCCAATTTACGCTAATTTCAACTCAATTTATGTGGGACAAGGCTTTCCGAACGAAAAAATTTTTTAGACCATTTTATTAAATTCTTTTTGTAGTCTTTTAATAATCCTTTTCTCTAAGCGAGAAATATACGATTGGGATATCCCAAGCATATCTGCTACATCTTTTTGCGTTTTTTCTTCTCCCGTTCCTAAACCAAACCGTAATTCCATGATTTGTTTCTCTCTGTTAGACAATTGGTGAAGTGCTTTTACTAATAGCTTTTTATCTACACTTGCATCTAAATCTTTCGTAATAATATCATCCTCTGTGCCCATAACATCGGAGAGAAGAAGTTCATTTCCATCCCAATCTATATTTAACGGCTCATCAAATGAAACCTCTGAACGGATTTTATTATTTCTGCGCAAATACATCAAAATTTCATTTTCAATACATCTTGAAGCATATGTGGCCAGTTTTATTTTTTTTTCCGGATTAAACGTATTAACCGCCTTAATTAATCCGATTGTGCCAATGCTGATTAAATCTTCGATGTTAATCCCAGTATTTTCAAACTTTCTTGCGATATAAACAACAAGGCGTAAATTTCTCTCTATCAGCATCGAACGAGCTGCTTGGTCTCCTTTTGGAAGTTTTTCTAAAAGGATTTCCTCTTCTTCTTTCGTTAACGGAGGAGGCAGTGCTTCACTTCCACCAATATAAAATACTTCGTCTGTTTTCAGTCCAAGTTTTATCAGTAATTTGTACCAATAATAAGATAAGCGAAGCTTCCATTTACTCATGTGCATTTCCTCCTTCTAAACGATGATTTTCGTGAGTATAGTATATTAACTAACTTTTTCTTCGATTGATTTTTTTCCTAAGAGCATTTTTGGATGAACAATACAATCAAATATGCCCTCAGCAGATAGAACTTGATTGGTAAACGAGATTAATCCCTTTTCCACTGCAATTACTTCCTGCTCTTTTTTTAAAAACAAAGAATCTGGTTTCACAGCAATAAGTAACTGGTGGTCCTTGCCGACTACCTTATATGGAATAATTCGCATCTTGCTTTCCCATTCTGGTGCGATTGGTTGACTGCCATAGATAATAGCTTCTGGCTGGTCCGTGAGACGAATTATTTCTGCTGGCATATCCTTTTCTATATTTTTCAAAGATACAAACATTACGGGAAGGCGGGAAATGGGATCATATACTTGATTACCACTATCCACCAAACCCTTGATAGAAAATTCTTTTCCCCCTACTTGAAAAATAACGTCGATTATCTGTTCATATTGAATCTTTGTCACTTCCATCCCTTCCACATTTCTTCTCGAAAAGTACCAAGCAATCGGAAATCCTAACAAAACAAAAAGCCAACTTATCGGGTCACCAAAGCCTTTAATGCTTGCAAGAAGGACAGAAGAAGAAAGATTGAAATCAAACTGAATAAAATAATGAGCACCTATCAAAGTTCCCCCAATTAAAAAAGTAGCTAAGTAAAATATCATTAATGCTTGGATATAGGTACGAAATCGCTTATATCCAAAAGCCATTGCTACCATCACGATAGAAAATAGAAGTTTCGATATGGGATGATTAGTATAGGGACTAAGCGGCGTTATCGAAAAAAGGATAATAAGGGAACCAATTAACCCTCCAAGCAATATTCGCCAATGGATAATTTTTTTCTTTAATAGAATGCCTGTTAAATATAGTAATAAACTGTCAAACAAAAAATTTAATAGCCATATCACATCTAAATAAATGGCCAAGCATGTAATTCCTCCTCTCCTTCATAAAAGCAACAAAAGAAGTAAATCTTCTCTCTACTAATCTGTTACGAAAAAGTATAACGTACTTGTTCTTGAAATTCTGTCACTTTCTGTAATCAAAATATCAGAAATTTGCTCTATTTCTAACGGTTTTTGTCACTATATCTCCTCGGTTAAAAACTTTAAGTTCTAGCGAAATATTATCAGTTTTTTTACTAATTCAAAGGAATAAAAAGGGAAGAATAAAAGAAGTGATGAGTTTTACTCTAAATAAAAGGGGAGATTACTTTATTCCTGGAAGATAAAACAAAAAACCTTTCCATTATGAAAAAATGGAAAGGTTTTTGCTAAAGAAATAATTACCTTCTGCGGTTTCTATTTCTTAAGAATGTCGGAATATCTAAAGCATCTTCTGGTTGTTGCGCATTGCTTCTTGGTTGTTGTTGTTCTTTTTGCACATGCGGCTCTTCACGTTTTACTTCTCTATTGTTAACCGGATTGTTGACAGGGTTTGCGTTATTGTTATTTGGCTTTAAGCCGCCAAATCCAGGTCTATCTGGCTGGAGCTGCGATAAATCTTGGTTAAAGCCAGTAGCAATCACCGTAACAACAATTTCATCTTTCAAATCATCATTAATAATAGAACCGAAAATCATGTTTACATCTTGATCGGAAGCAGATGCCACAATATCGGCTGCCTCTTGTACTTCATACAAGCTTAAATTCGTTCCACCGGTAATATTCATCAATATTCCTTGTGCTCCATCAATGGAAGTCTCCAGAAGTGGTGAAGAAATTGCTTTTTTCGCTGCTTCAGCTGCACGGTTTTCCCCTGCTGCAACACCTATCCCCATAAGTGCAGAACCTTTATTCACCATAATTGTTTTCACATCAGCGAAGTCTAAGTTAATCAGCCCTGGTGTTGCGATTAAGTCAGAGATACCTTGTACACCCTGGCGTAATACATTATCCGCTTCTCTAAACGCTTCAAGCATCGGAGTTGATTTATCTACGATTTCAAGTAAGCGGTCGTTTGGAATAACGATTAATGTATCGACAGCATCCTTCAATGCTGTAATCCCGCTTGCAGCATGTGTGGATCTTTTTCTTCCTTCGAAAGTAAAAGGTCTTGTTACTACCCCTACTGTTAAGGCGCCTAGGTCGTGGGCGATTTGAGCAATAACTGGTGCAGCACCTGTTCCAGTTCCGCCACCCATTCCTGCCGTAACGAAGACCATATCTGCTCCTTTTAATGCCTCTTCAATTTGTTCTTTGCTTTCCTCAGCAGCCTTTTTCCCTACTTCAGGATTTGCACCTGCCCCTAATCCTCTTGTAAGTTTTCCACCAATTTGCATTTTGATTTCTGCTTTAGATAAATTTAATGCCTGTGCATCTGTATTTACAGCAATGAACTCTACCCCTTGTAGGCCATGCTCAATCATTCGGTTAACAGCGTTATTTCCACCGCCACCTACACCTATAACCTTTATTACAGCTAGTGAATCTATATTTGTATCAAATTCCAACATGACAAATCCTCCTAATTCGTCGATATTCAGCAGTATCGAACTGTCCGCATCTCAAGTCTTGGTGATATGGAGTAACATACCATTTTAATACCTAGACTGACCCTAAACGACTCTCAGCCTTCTCGAAGTTCTTTTTTATCAAAATTATGTTTTTCTATTAAGACATTTCATTAATCAAAGAAATATCCCATAAATTTCTTAAACTTTGAAGGTTCTTTTTCCACTTGTTTTTTCTCATAAGCTTGTTTTTGGGATGCTGTTTTCTGAGCTTTTTCCCTTGTTTCAGCAGGAACAGCAACAGGGTTATGGATATTTCCACCTTGAAGTTTACTATTTTTATAGGAGAATTTAATTAAACCAACTGCAGTAGTATATTGTGGCTCTCTAACTCCAATATAATCAGGAATAGCAATTCTAACTCGGCTTTGGAAAATATCTTGCGCTAATTCTAAAATTCCTTTCGTACTAGCTACTCCTCCAGTTAATACAAATCCTCCTGGAAGATCATATACTCCTAGTCTAGCTAGTTCATGACCAACAAGTTCAAAGATTTCTTCTAATCTAGCTTCTATAATATCAGAAATCTCCAATTGATTAAATTGCTGATGCTGATCGCTTCCTATAATAGGAACGCTGAATACTTCCTCTTCAGAAGCATGATCATAAAAAGCATAACCATACTTTATTTTAATTTTTTCGGCATCTTCTGTTGTAGTTCGAAGACCAATGGATAGATCTTTAGTAATATGATCTCCACCTACAGGAATAACGCTAGTGGCTTTAAGGAATCCATTTTCAAATACAGCAATAGTTGTAGATCCTCCGCCTATATCTATTAACGCCACTCCTAAGTTTTTCTCATCTTTTGAAAGCGCAAAAGATCCTGCAGCAAGTGGTTGCAAGGAGATATCTTGAATTTCAAGTCCTGCTCTTTCCACACATCTTAAGGTGTTATGTAAAATGGTTTTACTTCCAGTTATAATAGTACCTTCCATTTCCAATCGTACACCAATCATTCCTCGGGGATCAGTAATTTCATCTAATCCATCGACAATAAATTGTTTAGGAATAATATCAATAATCTCTTTTTCAGGGGGAATGGAAACTACTTGTGCAGCATCCTTTACCCTAATTACATCTTCAATTGTAATTTCGCGATTTTCACTTGAAACTGCAACTACCCCACGTGAGGTTTGCAGATTAACATGATTTCCCGAAACGCCAACAACTACTTGCTTTATCTCCATCCCAACCATTCTTTCAGCTTGCTCTATTGCTTGTCGAATAGAATGAACGGTTTCATCTATATCCACAATTGAACCTTTTTTTAAACCTTCTGATGGGACGATGCCTACACCAATAATATTTAAAGATTCGTTAATCATTTCTCCAATGATTACTTTTATGCTGGATGTACCGATGTCTAGACTCACATAAAGTTCATTGCTGTTCATTCTCGGGCACCTCCTTTTGCATTTTAAATAATGTGAACAACAAGTTATGTCATACAGTCAAAAAATTCAACTTTTTTTATCAGAAGTAACGTCTGCTATTTACATAGTTTTTTGATATACATAATATAATCTTCACAACTATTCTATTGTATACCAGGCAACACCATATTTTCACTAAGTTTTCGCAAAGTGTCAATACAATTTTGGTCTTTTTTACTACAAATAGGACTAATTACTTATTTCACAAGGAAATATCGTAATTCACTTCCACATATCTATTAATATTTAAATTATTCGCCAAAACTAATATATTCCCTTTTTTCTCTGTCAACTTTTTTCATTTTTTTCAAGAGAATGCGTATTTGATTTCTTTAAGATAATACTGCGAATGACAGCTATATTTTGAAATAGTCGAACACCAAATGCAAAAATAGCCGCTAAGTATAAGTCTACACCAAGATGTACACCTAGAAAAGCTAAACTTGCTGCAAGAGCAATATTAAAGAAGAACCCAGTTACAAATACTTTCTCGTCGAATATATTTTGCAGATGAGCACGAATCCCTCCAAATAAAGTATCCAGTGCAGCGAGAACAGCAATTGATAAATAGTTAGCATATTCGTCTGGCACTTTTATATCGGTTAATAATCCTAATACAATCCCAACAATCAGCCCAAATATAGGAAGCCACATTAAGAATCTCCTCCTTTACTTGTACTTACGGGCTTCATATAATGGATATTTATGGGGTTGCTATATGCTGGTATTTTGATTGGTTCCTTTGGCATCTCGACATTCAATAACAGATTAGATAAGAAAAATTCATCTGCTGACTTTGAAACCTTCATGTAATTAAACAGTTTTTCAACAGTGTTAGCATCCTTCGCTATCACTTTTATTTCAATTGGCAGCTGGTTTAGGGGATTCCCATCCATTTTTAACACATTGTTAATTTCACGGATAACAGTTGTATTTACATAACGATTATCATTTATCGCTATCTCCTCAACACCATATAAATTTAATTCATTTACTAACCGTTGTAATAATTCAGAGGTAACTACTCCAGGATTTTCACCTAAAAGCATTTCTGTACTGACAGACTCAATCTTTAAGACAATTCCATTTCCCGTTACTTCTGTTAAGCCCGCTTCCTGCTTTAATTCTGCCAAAGTCTCTTTCAATACCGCTTCTTTGCTTCTTGGGGTTTCATTCTCATATTCTTCTATCTTTCCATTTGTCGAACGTATCTCATCTATTAACTTTAATTCTAATTTTTTCTCATGGATAAGATCTTCTCTTAACTCCCAAGTATCTCTCGTGTCTCGTACAACAGGTTCTTTTATTGTCTGAAATTGAACTGCTATCATAAACCCTGCAATAAGTGTAATTCCCGTCATCGTTATAAATTTCTTATTCAAAGCGCATCATACTTTCTAAATCATACTTATCGTTAATTAACATTTAAAGGATCCATTTGGATCATTCTTTTTTTCTCAAGCGTAAATCTTACATTATCATTTACTAACAAATCCTTTACGCCACCATTTATATTTATTGCGCCTTCTAACACATCGCTATCGCCAATTGCCGTAATAACAAATGGGGCTGGGTGCTGATAACCGTCAATTTCAATTACTGGACCATTGCAAAGGATATAAGAATTATGTGCTAGCCTTTGTCCATTGATACTAATCGCTTCTGCACCAGCAATATAAAGCTCGTTGATCACTTTAAATACATGATGCTCATGAACCAAATAATTATTCACATTATCTTCCTTTGGATTATACTCACCATCTTCCAAAGCAATTTGTACCCCTTCCCCTTTTACTGCAACCTTTCCTAAATATATCCGGTATTTTTCCGCATCTTCTGCCAAGTTATAATAAGTCTCTGCTTCGTTAGAAAGTTTCTTCTCTAATTGAAGCAAGTCCCTTTGGTTTTCCTTTAACTCCTTATACAACTTATTGTTCTTTTCTTCCTGCTCAATTAGCTCATTGCGCAAATCCAAATCTCTTTCAAATTGGCTCTCACTCACTGCTTTCCCTTCATCTTTTTTTGTATTTTGATAGGAAAAAGAGATCATAAATCCAAGTACAAGAAAAACTAAGGAGAAGATAACATTTCTTCTTCTTTTATTATTCTTCACCCTTCTTTTCCCCTTCCGAATCAAAAGCTTTAAAATAAGAACCTACCTCTAAATCAATAACGCCTTTTTTATCTGTATTCAGCTGGGAAATGATGGATGGATAATGCTGCAGCTTATCCGAAAAAGAGGATAAAGAAGCTAATACCTGATTTCCATCATTCATATATACAGTAACACGCCACTTATCTGTATTTTTAGGAGTATACCTTACTTCAGAAATTGCGTTATACACTTCTGCTGACAGTTTATTTAGTTCTCCCCCTATTTTTTTGATTACTTTATTATCTTCGCTCTTTATATCCTTAATAATTGGAGCATCATAGGGACTGTTGGTCATAGCTCTGTCATGCAGCATCTCCCCATTTTCAAGAAGTGGAATAAATTCATTCTTTACTTCAAAGTAAGCAATCTTCCTATACTCTTTTACGTCAATATGAACAGTATTTGGAAAAACAATAGAAATCTTAGCAGATTTAATCCCGCCTGAGTCTTTTAATTTCTCTGTGAGCTTGTCTTTTTTGATTGTCCAAATATTTGTTTTGCTGTCAATTCCACTCATTTTCTCCAAGTCTTCAAAAGAATATAAATGATTACCCGTAATTTCGATGTTTTTCACATGACTTAAAGGCGATTGGAAGTATATAACGCAAACGATGATTAGGAAGAATAGAAGGAGAAGGAAAATAAGGCGACGATTTGCTTTTCTTCGTCTCTGCTCTTTTAATTTTGGAATTCTATCTTCTAAAGAAACTACCTTCCCTTTTTCCAAAAAATCACCCCGGTATTATTAAATAAGGAAATAGTACATAACATTTCAATAGGTTGTCCACCTTTTCCTAACAAACAAATTTTCTATTTGCTATCTTATTTTTTCTTGTTATCGATTACTTCCTTCATGACATTATACAACCTCATTGCCGCATCAGGAATACCTAATTTTTTGGAAGTCTCTTTCATTTCCTTTAGCAAAACAGGATTAAGCATGATTGCATCCATTTCTTCTATCAATTTTTGGCCATTCATATCCTGTTCAAGAAGCATTCTGGCTGCTCCATTACTCGTTAATGCATGCGCATTTTTTTCTTGATGATTATTCGTTACATAAGGACTTGGCACAAGAATGCTCGGAATACCAAGCGAGGTTAGCTCACTTAGTGTTGTTGCGCCAGCTCTTGCAACAGTTAAATCAATACTCGTTAATACTTCAGGCATATTATGGACAAATGGCTTAATAATAACATTTTCTGGATTGCCGACACGCTCTACTTCTTTCTTTACCGCTTCGTAGTGCACCTCTCCTGTTACATAAAGAACTTGATAAGCTTTCTCCCCTAATTGTGGTAAAGCTGCAATTACAGCATCATTTATCGGTCTTGCTCCTCTACTACCGCCAACAATAAGAACAGCGGGTTCTTTTAATTTTAATCCGACTGATAAGCGACCTTTTATTCCATCCTGATTTAACACTTCGGATGCCCTTGGATTCCCGGTCATCACTACTTTTTTATCTGGAAAAAAAGAAGCCGCTTCTTCAAAGCAAATCGCTACTTTATCGACATATTTACTTAAAAACTTATTGGTTAACCCTGGAACACTATTTTGTTCATGAATAATAGTCGGTATTCCAAGCTTAGCTGCCGCATATACAACCGGACCACAAACATATCCGCCTGTCCCGATGACAACGTCTGCTTTAAATTCTTTTAAAATCGCTTTACTTTTTTGTACACCTGCAATAAATCGCCAAACTGTTTTCACATTTTCTGGGGAAAGTTTTCGTTTAAACCCTGTGATATGTATTGTTTTAAATGGAATATCTTCTCGTCTAACTAATTTACTTTCTAGCCCTTGCTCTGTTCCGATATAAAGAAATTCAGCATCCTTCACTTCTCTTTTTATTTCGCGAATCAATGCTAATGCAGGGTATATATGTCCCCCTGTTCCTCCGCCGCTTACTACTATTTTCATTCTTTCCACCTCAAAATACTTCTCATCTCTACTTTTCCTGAAAAAAACGTGGTTTTCTTCTCTTTTACATTATAGCTTCAAATAACATAAAACAAAAATAATCTTCTGCTATTTTTTTAGATATTTTTTAGCTTTGCCGTCATCTCCCAAATAATAGATACCTTATTGTACTATATTTTAAACTTGCTTTATGAATATCTTGAAAATGATAATGAAATGTAATACATTTCGTCTTCCTACATGTCATATTGTCATGTTTGAAAAGGATTTATCATATGTGTGAAAAAAATAAATTTTTTGTATTCTACAACATTTCTTCCCTCTGAAACAGAGACTACCATGATAAACACTCTTTAGCTCTCCACAAAAAAACCTAGTAAAGAGAACGTATTCTCTCCACTAGGTTTCTATAAATTTCATCAAAAAATTTCCTAGCAATGAGGCTGCATTTAATACCGCGAAAATCGGCTCACATTTAGAAGGATGCCTATTGCTATTAACATAAGTGTCAGCGATGAGCCGCCATAGCTTAAAAACGGAAGTGTAATCCCTGTAACTGGCATTAGCCCTGTTACCACCCCAATGTTAATCATAACTTGAATTGCAACCATGGAAATGATCCCGACTGCCACAAAGCTCCCAAATAAATCTTGAGCTCCTAATGCAATTCTTATGCCTCTCCAAAGTAAAAGCGCGAATAATAATAAAATCAGCGAACCGCCGATAAAGCCTAATTCTTCTGACAGAATCGCAAAAATGAAATCGGTTTGCGGCTCAGGTAAGTAGAAAAATTTTTGTCTGCTTTCCCCAAGTCCTAAACCGAATAAACCGCCTGGACCAATTGCATATAAAGATTGGATTATTTGAAATCCGCTTCCTAATGGATCTGACCATGGGTCCAGAAAGGATGTTATCCTTTTAATCCGATAAGGAGCTGATGCAACCAGACCGATAAAACCAGCTACCCCAATAAGACCTAATATAACAAAGTGACGAATGCGAGCACCAGCAATAAAAATCATGACAATACTAGTTCCAACCATAACTGTCCCAGTACCTAAATCCGGCTGAAGCATAATCATTCCGAAGGCAAGGAATACCAGACCTAATGAGGGAAGTAACCCTTTTTTAAAGGAGGTTATATGCTTTTGATTTTCTGATAGAAATTTTCCCAAGAAAAGAATCATTGCTATTTTCATAAATTCAGAGGGCTGAATAGAAAAAGCACCTACTCCGATCCAGCTTTGCGAACCATTTCGAACTAACCCCACCCAGGAATTAAAACAACGACAAGTAAAATAAAACAAACAATAATAATCGGTTTAGCCCAAGATCTCCATATCCAGTAATCAAGATTCATAATAAATAACATTGCTGCAATTCCGACTCCTGCAAAAAGCATTTGCCTTTTAGCAAAGAAAAAAGAATCACCTAAATTTCGTTCAGCCATTACAGCACTAGCACTATACACCATGATTAACCCTATCGCTAGCAACGTAAATGTAATAATCATTAGAATTATATCTGGAGTCGTTTTTTTTGATGGCACCATTAACACCTCGAACCTGCAAGATTAAGGGCTTGCAACAAAGAAAAGCGATTTATACCCAGATTTCTTTGTATACTACTGAGGAATCGGATAAAAAAAGAAAGCTCTGTAAATTATCGGTTAAACTAGGAATAAGGGAAAAGAGCGTTCCTTCCACCCTAATTTAGATGAAATGAAACCTTTAGCCTTTTTCTACTAACCTTGTTATCATTTACAGAGCTTACTTTTAAGTAAGTATTTTATATGGATACTTTTTTATTTCTATCCATATAGATCTTAAATTTTCTTTCAACGCCTACTTACAGACAAGCCCTTATTTAAGCATATGCACCGCATTGATAAAAATGTCTCCTCTGACTTCAAAAGTTTTATATTGATCCCAGCTTGCACATGCTGGGGAAAGAAGAATAACATCTCCGCTTTCTGATAAGTCATAGGCAACAGGTACTGCTTTGTCCACATTATCGACGCGTTTAATGGTTTTTATTCCTGCAAGCTTGCCTGCCTTCTCCACTTTTTCAGCAGTTTGTCCAAAAGTAATCATAGCTTTTACATTTTTAAGAGATGGAATGAGTTCATCAAATTCATTTCCGCGGTCCAGTCCACCAGCTAACAGAATAACCGGTTCATTAAAGGCTGCAAGGGCATTTTGTGTTGCCAGGATATTTGTTGCTTTCGAATCATTATAGAATTTCCGTCCGTTTATTTCTTTAATAAATTGCAGACGATGCTTAACCCCTTTAAAGGTACTTAATACGGCAAAAATACTTTCATTTGTTACACCTGATAATTTTGCTGCTGCAACAGATGAAAGGATGTTTTCTAAATTTAATGCACTTAAATACGTTATATCTGATAATGCCATAATTTTTTGATCATTAAAATAAATAATATTATCTTTTATATAGGCCCCAAACTCAAGTTCACGTTTTGCAGAAAAAGGAATAATCGTTGCATTGCTTCTGTTCGCGATATCCATGACAATCTCTTGTTCGACGTTCACAATTAAATAGTCACTTTCATCTTGGTTTCTCGTAATGTTTCCTTTTGCCTTCGCATATTCTTCCCGTGTCCCATGATAATCTAAATGTGCCTCATAAATATTTGTAATGATCGCAATTTTCGGCTTGAATTTTTCAATTCCCATTAATTGAAAGGAGGATAATTCAATCACTATTTTATTATCTTCCTCTGCAACTTGGGCTACATTAGAAGCAACTGTTCCAATATTCCCCGCTATCAAAGGCTTTTTCTTATCAAGTTCTAACATATCAAACAATAAGGTTGTGGTCGTTGTTTTCCCATTTGACCCAGTGATTGCAAGAAAAGGAGCTTCGGACACTCTGTATGCTAGTTCTACCTCTGTGATTACAGGAATGCCACGCTCCACTGCCCCTTTAATCATTGGATTAAAGTAAGGAATTCCAGGGTTTTTTACGATCAGCTGGAAACCCTCCTCCAGCAATTCAATAGGATGACTTCCGCAGATAACCGTGATTCCTTGTTCTAATAAGCCTTGTGCTTCTGGATTTTCATCTAATGGCTTACTATCATTTACTGTTACAAAGGCACCTAAATTATGTAGTAATTGAGCTGCGCTTATTCCAC